>CAJTOT010000004.1:46586-46670 GCA_910577935.1 uncultured Hungatella sp.
TTATTTGAAAAATTATCTCTTAAAAAAGAAAGCCGAGGTGAGCTTGATGTTACTGACTGAATTTAACCAGGAGGCATTCGCCCA
>CAJTOT010000004.1:46767-97998 GCA_910577935.1 uncultured Hungatella sp.
AAACGCTTTGACGACCTGGCCCGCGCCACCAGCGATAAGCTGTTCCAGGCACAGCTTTATAAAGAGTATGGTCTGTAAAGACCCTGACCCGTTGCCCGCCGGATTCAATCACCTGAAAAATGAAAAGCAGATATATTGAAAGCCGAGGTGAGCTTGATGTTACTGACTGAATTTAACCAGGAGGCATTCGCCCAGGCAATGCGGACTGAAGGTTGGGAAGAGGGACGGGCTGAGGGACTCTCGGAAGGACGCGCTGAGGGGCGCACGGAGGGACGCACGGAAGGCGAGACCCGTGTAAACCTGCTCAACTCACGCCTCATCTCCGAGAAACGCTTTGACGACCTGGCCCGCGCCACCAGCGATAAGCTGTTCCAGGCACAGCTTTATAAAGAATATGGTCTGTAAAAGCTCAGGCTCAGACAAAAGCCGGCAGGGCATGGCAGCATCTGTCCCAGAGTTCATGGTATTTTTTGTACTCCGGATGCTGAAAATGGTCGATGGTTATGGCTTCTCCCCGATTCCATTTTCAACTTTCAGCACCTATAATGGCTGATGTTCCTGCGCCCTCCGGGCATCCTCCACCACAGGGTATTTCCCTTCAAAACTATTTCTTCGATTCCCATTGATACACCTTCTTCACAATCTCTTCAATCCCTTCCTGTCTGATATCGATGTCCCGGATCACAAAAGCCTCTGTCAATATGTTCAAGAATTCATTGGGCGACACCGTCTTTTTGTCCACCCAGTAAGTCTGCTCATGATCCCTCTCATCCACACGCTCCACTCCCGGACACAGGACAGCCTTATTCTGTCTCTCAAACTGAACCTTCACAAAATAGGCCTCGTTGTGGCTTGCCTTAAAATCCGCCAGAGACGTGTCCGCCAGCACCTGCCCTTTATCGATGAAAATCACCCTGTCACAGATGGTATCAATATCTTTCATGTCATGAGTCGTGAGAATCACGGTGGTGCCTTTCTTCTCCCTCAGTTCCCGGATAAAGGCGCGGATATGGTCCTTCACCAGCACATCCAGCCCGATGGTGGGCTCATCCAGATAGAGAATCTTCGGGTCGTGAAGCATGGCAATGGCCAGCTCCGCGCACATCTTCTGCCCCAGACTCAGCTGCCGCACCGGCTTCCTCAAAAATTCCCTCATGGCCAGAAGCTCCGTGAACATCTCCACATTTTCCCGAAACAGCCTGTCGCTGACGTGGTACATTTTCTTGTACAGGTAAAATGTGTCCTCCATAGGCAGATCCCAGTTCAGCTGGGACCTCTGGCCAAATACAGTGCCGATATTCATGGCATTTTCCTTACGTTTTTTATACGGTTCCAGACCGTTGACCAGAACAGTCCCTGACGTGGGCACAAGAATTCCCGACAGCATTTTGATGGTGGTGGACTTGCCCGCCCCGTTGGCCCCGATATATCCCACCAGCTCTCCTTCGCTGATGGAGAACGAGATATCCCTCACAGCCTCTTTTCTCTCAAACTTCCGCACAAACAAAGACCGGACCGCGTTCACCGCGCCCCTGGGCCTTTGAAATACCATAAAATCCTTTCTCAGATGATTTACCTCGATCATCTCCATCATGTCCTCCTACGAGCCCGTTCCCTCATAAGCGTTCAGCCCTTTTTCCCAGAATCTGTAAGCCGCCCAAAACATCGCAAGCCCCACTGCCGGGGTCAGATACTTAAAGACAGGGTGGAACAATTCCTGCTTTCCCAGAAAATGCTGGCTGGGGTAAAAATTGATAAACCCGTAAGGCAGCACAAATGTGAGAAGAATCTGAATCCCTCTGTTGTAAATGGACAGGGGGTAGGCGATAAAGTCCTCCAGATTCTTATAAAAAATCTCCTGCAGCCCGTCGCTTTTCAAAATCCAGAACGCCGGGACCGCGGTGGCGATAAAAGCCGCCGCCTGAATCAGAGATGCCCCCAGGAGGACGACGCACAGCCACAGAAAATTTCCTGCTCCAAAAGGAAGCTCCAGTTTTCTCACACAGACGGCAATCATGGCAATCCCGATCACATAGTTGCTGGTATATCCCGCGCTCACCTTGGTGCACACAAGATACACCATAGGATTCACGGGCCGCAGAAGAATCTGGTCCAGTTCCCCCCGCTGAATCAGCCTGGGCAGTTTTCCGAAAGGCCCCATGAAAAAAGTTGCCGCTATAGAATAGGAAAGCATATCCAGGGCATACAAAAACAGCACCTCATATTTTCCCCAGGCGCCTATGACCTGAAACCTCTCCAGCAGAACCAGGATCATAATAAATCCCGAAGACCACGCAATCACCTTGGACAACAGCCTCATAAAATACTGTCCCCGGTACTCCAGCTGGGTCAAAAACGTAATCTTCGCGAACGCCAGATATAACCCAGCGCTCTCTTTGATGCCCTCCCAGACCATCGCGCTCAACCTCCCTGCACCTCAATCTGTCTCTGGACCTTGCGCCAGAGCATGCGCTCTCCTGCCCAGAACACCACAATCCACCCCATCTGGATTCCCGCCACTCCCAGGGCCTCTCCTATGTTATACTGGCCTAACAGAATGGCAGCCGGCTCATAGACCATAAAGCGGAAAGGAAGGACTCTGCACACCGCGTACAAGGACGCCGGATAGAACCACAGAGGAATCTGCCTTCCTGAAAAAAGAGTCATCAGGCCATTGCACAGCATCCGGGCATAGGTTCCGTCCTTGAACCAGAAAGCCAGAAGCCCCACCACATAGAGAAAATAAAAATTCAGCACCACCGCCAGCCCTGTGCTCACGGCAAACAGCGCCGCGTTTGCCGCCTTAAGCTCCGCCCCTCACCCCGGTATTCCAGGAGAGCCCTCCAGATGCACAGCTGGATATATACCCACATAAATGTGCCGATAAACTGGAACAATACACTTTCCCGGTACTGGAACTGCTGCATGAACGTGCATTTGGATAATTGAAAATACATCAGTTTCCTCTCACAATCCCCCGCTCCTGGAAAGCCGAGGCCAGAATCTTCTCTTTCTCCACATAGAGGGCCTTTGTCGGGCATACCTGGAAGCAGTAGCCGCAGCCGATGCACTTGTCTGTCTTCGCCGCCGCTTTCCCCTTCATCTCAATGCCCTCATGCCAGCACACGTCCACACACCGCCCGCAGCCGATGCAGCTGTCTGCCACCTGGGCCTCCTGGTAGGCGTCTGCCAGCCGGTTCTGCCGCATGCCGGCCAGCTCCTTATCCATGGAAAACAGTTTCAGGGCGTCGCCGCACAAACTGTCCATATCCTTATAGCCGTTCTCGTCCATAAACCGGTTCAAGTCGCTGATCACTTTCTTGCACGCCTGAGTCCCGCCGGCGCAGGCCAGAGCCCCCAGCTGCACCGCCTGGCTGCCTGACATGAGAATCCTGGCCGCCTGGTCATAGCTGAACACGCCGCCGCCGCCGTACAGAGGAATGGTCAGCCCCTCCGTCCTGGCCTCGGCGACGGAATAACACACAAGAGGCGTCGCCTGGGTTCCCCCGTAACCGGCGCCCGGCCTTGCCTGGGTGGTTCTCCAGTCCAGGTCAAAGTAGAACGCCTTCCATCTGGCGGTAGGACCCGCTGCCGCCGCTCCGGCTGCCTGGGCAATCCTTATGGAGGTCAGCACGTCGCAGGACTCGATGGCAAGCTTCGCCATAACCGGCATATGGGGCACTGCCTTTTTCATCACCTGGATGCTGTGGCGGAGCAGCTGATGGTAATCAAAAATCCTGTCCTTGGCAACCGCCACTCCCGGCGTGTTAAAATGCAGCTCGATGGCATCTGCCCCGGCCCGCTCAAGCTCCCCCGCCTGCTTCGCCCACTCTTTCTCCCAGTCGCCGCCGCCTTTAATGTCACTGTAATGGCCCACAGACACCCACAGCTTGATGTCACGGTCCATCTCCCTCTTAATGCGCTCCACTTCCTCGCAGTACTGTTCCAGTGTATGGATGCTGTCCTTGATCTGCCTGCCCACCCCATGGCTGTGGATGCTCATCTGGCCTGAAAACATGGCTTTGCTGTCCGGCCCTATGTAGCTGCCGCCGCCTGCCCCGTGGCCGAAGTTGCGCAGCACGATGGCCCCCGGCCTCATGGCGGCGCTCTTCAGCACGTTCCTTGCCCCCTGGGTGGCCGGGCTTGACGCCACCACAAAGGGATTGATCATATCAAATTCTTTTACGTATAAATCAGCCATAATCCCTCACTCCTCCTACTCCAAATTTATGCTTCCCAAAAGTTCATGGAGCGCTTTTGCATCTGCCAAAAACTGCTCCTCGGTGTTATCCATAACAAATTCCAGAAGCCCGTACCGGTCCTCCTTCATATTCACATGCTCCAGGTACTGCCGCCACTCATGAAGCCCCTCCTCAAAAGGCCTCCTCACTCCGTCAAGCCAGTAATATATGTGAAGATTCAAAAGCCTGTCCCCCAGAAGGTCCAGCCCCTCCGTCCTCTGGGCCATATTGAGCGCCACCGTGGGCTGCCACAGACAGTACAGATTCCCGTGGCCCGCCTCGCCCAGAAACCTCATGGCCGACTCATTGGTATCTGTGAGTGTGTTCTTGTGCCACTCCAGGGCCACCTTAAGCCCCTGGGCCTGGGCCATGTCACAGATCTCTCCCGCCTCTTTTGCCAGTCTTTTCCGTGTCTCCCCGGACACGGCCCTTGATTCCTCCGTGCCCGCCCACACGCGGATCAGAGGCGCGTGAAGGGCTGCCGCCGAAGAAAGGGAAGCCCCGAAGGTCTTCTCCACATCCTCGTTCTGCCCAAGCCTGTAATAGGAACCGTAGGCGGCCACCGAAAGCCCCGCCTCCCTGGTCCTCTCATACAGCGCCCCGGCGCCCTCCGGATCCCCGGGCATCACGTGGGCATTCTCCGACCATTCCACCGCCTTAAGCCCCGCCTGCCCGCAGAGGCGGATAATATCCCCGGCCGGCTTGCTCCGAAACGTAGCCGACACCATTCCCGGTATGATCATAAGCCTACCTCTCTTTCTCTTCTGCATCTCTTTGGACAATTACAAAATCCAGACTATGGCTGAGTACTTCCATAATACCAACTTCCCGGCCAATTGTCCACCACAGTCACATCTCCACCACACTCTTCCATATGCCCTCGTCCACCAGAACGCCTTTCTCCATGCTCTCCTTCCTGACGCGCATCATATTTTCCCCGGGATAGTACACCGGCCTCTCCGGGTTCACCGGCGCGGAGGTCTTCATGTCCTCCAGAGTCTCCCGGATATTCTTCTTAAGCTCCTCGGGATTTCCCAGCTTGTCCAGGCTGATGGCGACAAACACCTGGGAAAGCTCCGTCTCCGCCGGCAGTTCCCCCACCATGCGGGAGGTTCTTCCCCCGGCCAGCGCCGCCCCGATTAAGTCCAGGGCCAGAGACAGCCCCGAGCCCTTCCAGTACCCGATGGGAATGCTCTGGTGGGTCTCCAGAATCTCCGCCGCGTTCCTGGTAATTTTCTGCTCCTTGTTGAACCCTCCGTCCACCGGCAGCTCCTGCCCCGACCGGGCGTAGCTCTCCAGCTTGCCGTAGGAGAACATGGACATGGCCACGTCCACCAGCACCGGCCCGTCGCCGTTGGGGATGGCGAACACCACCGGGTTGTTGCCCAGCCTGGCATCCCTTCCGCCCCAGGGCGGCATATTGGGCACCGTGTTGGTCCACAGAATGCCGATGCAGTTCTCCTCCGCCGCCATGAGACCGTAGTTTCCCGGCCTCATCCAGTGGTTGGTGTTCTTAAGGGCCACACACCCTATGGCGTGCTCCTTGGCCAGCCTGACAGCTCTCTCCATGCAGGCGTGGGCGTTGAGATTTCCCGGCCCCCTCTTCCCGTCGTACCTCTCAAAAAATCCGAAAGACTGCGTGAGCTCCGGCTCCGCCCCGATATCCACGCAGCCTTTGTCAATGCTGGCGATAAACTTGGGGAACCGGTTCAGTCCGTGGGTGTGCACCCCGTCACGGCTGGCGTCCGCGTACAGCTTCGCCGACAGTTCAGCCTTCTCTCTCTCAAAACCTTTCTTCATCAGGACTCTGGCAAACTCCTGACACATGACATCATATGGAACTCTCATTTTAAACTCTCCTTCCCGCCTATCCTTTCACCGCCCCGATCATGACGCCCTTCACAAAATACTTCTGGATAAACGGATAAATCGTCAGAATCGGCAGCGTGGCCACCACGATGGTGGCAAACTGTATGGTCTCGCTGATGAGATAATCGTCGGCTCCCGCTCCCGCGGTCATGGCCGAGGTGTCATTCTGGAGCAGAATTTCTCTCAGCACCAGCTGCAGGGGATACCCCGCCTTGTCCCGGATAAACAACATGGCGTTGAACCAGCTGTTCCAGTTGGAAACCGCATAATACAGACAGATTACCGCGATGGTGGGCTTCACCAGGGGAACCATAATCTTCCACAGAATCGTCCAGTGGCTGGCGCCGTCCAGCTTCGCCGACTCCTCCAGGCTGTCCGGCACCGACACCATGGCCGTCCTCATGATAATCAGGTTGTAAGTGCTGACCGCAGGTGGTATGATCAGGGACCAGATGGAATTATTTAATCCCACCCCTTTCACTACCAGATAAAACGGAATCATGCCGCCGTTAAAATACATGCTGAACACAATGCCCATCATCAGGATATTGGTCCACATCACGTTCTTCCGGGACAGACAGTAGGCAGCGATCAGCGTGGCAATGATGCTGATGGTGGTCCCCACCGCCACGATAAAAATGGTATTCATATATCCGGTGAAGATATTCTTGTTCCGGGCCACTGCCTTGTATGCCTCGAGACTGAAATCCACCGGATGCAGCATAAGCCCTTCATGCCGCACATAAGACGACGGATTGCTGAACGAAGCCGACACCACATGGAGCAGGGGAATGAGGATCACAACGATCAGAGACAACATGAAAATCACGTTGCACACGTCAAAAATCCGGCTTCCAAGACTCTGTCTCATCCTGTGCTTCACTACTGCGTTTCCTTTTTCCTTCATAAACTCCCGCCTCCCTTACCACAGACCGCTGCCGCTGGCCTTCTTGCTCAATTTGTTGGTGATGGTGACCAGCGCAAAGCTGACCACGCAGTTAAACAGGCCTACAGCCGCGCTGTAGCTGTACTGGGCATCAATGAGGCCTTTGCGGTACACATAGGTGTTGATCACATCTGCCGTACTGTAGATGGCCGGATTGTACAAAAGCATGATCTTCTCGTAGCCCACATCGAAAATTTTGCCCATTTTCAGGATCAGCATGATGATAATGGTGGGCATGAGGCATGGGATGGTAATGTAAATCACCTGCATAAACCGCCCGGCCCCATCCACCTTGGCCGCGTCGTACAGTTCCTGGTCGATTCCCGCCAGCGCCGACAGATAGATGATAGAGTTCCAGCCAATGGTCTGCCATAAGTCCGACAGAATGTAGATGGGAAGAAAATACTCCGTGTGATTCAGGAGGGTCTCCTTCTCCATCCCGAACAATGTATGTAAGATCGCAGTGATGCCGCCGGTGCTGCTGGTCAGCTTCACGATGATGCCGCAGATAACCACCGTGGAAATAAAGTGGGGAATATAGGTGATGGTCTGGGCCCACTTGGAGAACCATTTGCTCCGAAGCTCGTTGAGCAGCAGCGCCAGAATAATCGGCGCCGGGAACGTCAGAAGAGAAAACACGCTGATGCGTATGGTATTTCTCAGAAGACGCCCGAAATAGTAGTCCGAAAAGAAATTTTTAAAATGCTTAAACCCTACCCAGCTGCTGTTCAGAAATCCCTTGGCAGGCTTATAGTCCATAAACGCGATGCTGAGACCGAACATGGGACCGAACTTGAATATCAGATAATACACAATAATGGGGAGCAGCATCAGATACAGCATCCAGTTGTGGTGAAAATCCCTTGCCACGCGCTCCCCGAATGACAGCCTTCTGCCATTGACCATCACGCCACGGCTTTTCTCCCTGGTTTTTCTCATAAATTACCTTCCTTTCCCACAAAAACCACAACGCCTTCTCTCGCGGAGCGGTACACGGCCTCCAAGAGTTTTACGCTGGCCAAAGCCTCCTCGCCGCTGACAGGAAATGTCTGTTCCTTCCGGATACAGCGGTAAAAATCATCGATGAGGAACCCATGTCCGCTTCCCCAGTAATCCTTCCCCAGCACCGTTCCCGACGAGTAGTCCCTGGTGGAGGTCTGGCCGTCTTTCTCCGTGACCACCACGTTCCCCACCATCTTCACGCTGCCCCTCTCGCAGATGATCTCCAGCTCCACAGGAGCATTTTTCACATAACAGTTGGAGGCATAAAACAGAATTCTCTTTCCCCCTGCCCCGGTCATCAGGATATCCACCGTGTCCTCCACCTCGATAGCCTCTTTCAGCCTCCTGGTTCCGATTCCTGCCTCCACCTGCTCTACCGGCCCGGAAAGCCACTGCAGCAGGTCAAAGGTGTGGATGGCCTGGTTGATCAGCACCCCGCCTCCCTCTGTGGCCCATCGCCCCCGCCAGGGGGAATTGGTATAGTACTCCGGCTTTCTGTCCCATGTTACCTGTCCTCTTCCTCCCAGAACCCGTCCCAGCTCCCCGCTGTCAAGAAGGCTTTTCATATACCGGGAAGACTCATTGTACCGGTTCTGGAAACAGATTCCCAGGCTTTTTCCGGACTCGTCCCTCGCCTTGATCATCCTCTCCGCGTCAGAGACCGTGAGAGCCATGGGCTTTTCGCACAGCACATGTTTTCCCGCCTCCAGCGCCTCCACCGCCATGCCGGCGTGGAGATGGTGGGGAGTGCAGATGTGAACCACATGGATGTCAGGGTCTTTCAGCACATCGTGATAATCCTCATACACCCGTTCCACTCCGTAGGTCTCCCCCGCCGTCCGGGCCTTCTCCTTCACAATATCGCAGACCGCGCCGCAGACTGCGTTCTCCACGTTTTTCAGGGCCTTCAAGTGATTCTTCGAGATGAGGCCGCACCCGATGACAGCTCCTCGCAATTCCCTCATACCCCCTGCTCCTCCTTCCGTTTTTTCTCATCAAGCTCCTTGTACTGGGTGGGAGTCACCCCTTCGTACTGCTTAAATATTCTTAAAAATGTCCTCTGGCTTCCAAACCCGCACCGGGCGGCTATGTCCTCCAGCCTGGTATCTCCCAGAAGCAGCTCCTTCACATGCGCCAGGCGGACTGCGTGAATATACTGGGACAGCTTATCCCCCGACGCCTCCTTAAACACCCTGGAGAGATAGGCCGCCTGAACCCCGAACTGCTCCGCCATGGAGTTGACGCTCAGTTCCGGGTTGGAATAATTTTCCTCCACATAGGTTCTGATATCCAGATACAGCTTCCCTTTCTGGTTGTCTCGCTCTCTTTTATTAAACTCCCCGATCTCCCGGCAGGCAGTCACCACCAGCCGTTCCAGCTCCTCTCTCATTCTCCCGGATTCACCTTGCCGGCAGGCCTCCATAAGCGCCTTCTGGGAGATGGGAAGGGCCGTTTCCTTTGACACCTTGCCCGCCACCCGGATAACGCTGGCAGCAATGTTGCTCACCAGAAACTGCATGGCCTCCGGCGCCAGACAGTTCACCTGGTTGTCTTCCAGAAGCCGCCTCACTTCCCGGCACGCCGCCTCGTCATCCCCTGTGCTGACCCAGTGGACAAGACGGTTCTCCACATCCATGGGATATCTCAGCAGAGTGTCCACCGGAAGAAGATTGATGTCCCGGTAGATGACGACCTCTCTCCCTTCCTCCTGTCTCTGATACTCAAACACCTGATTCACTTCCCGGTACGCCATGTAAATCTCCTCCGTGCCCTGATGGAGGTCGCTCAACGCCATGCGGTAGGGTATCTTAAAATGGCTTCCCACAAACTCCGCGGAAATCTGAAGCGCCCGCCCCGCTGCCTCCCAGACGACGTGCTCCTCCTGCTCAGACCAGAACAGAAATATCTGCTCCTGGCGGCCTTCCCTGAAACACAGAAATTCCAGATTCTCTGCCGCCAGATTTTCCTCCGTCACGTTCTGGAGAATAAACCAGGACATTTCCTGGGTATCTCCCGTCCCCTCGTCGAAGGACGAAGACGCCTCCAGCCGGTAAGACAGGATTCCGCACAGACAGTCTCCCACCTGGATTCCGCACTGCCGCAGCAGTTCCTGGTCTATCAGTTCCAGCGCCCGCTTTTCCGTCAGAAGCCGGTGAAGCAGCTCCCGGCTTATGGCGCTCCTCTGGCGGCTTATGACGCTGGTGTGCTCCTTATTCTCATCCACCAGCTTGTTCACCGACTTGCTGATGTACTCATACGTGTCCCCGTCCATGTGGTCTTCTTCCCTGTCGTCCTGCTGCTGCAGAATGCTGACCACCTTCTGGAGGGGCAGATAATGTCTGAAGGAGGCGTACCCGATGATGGCGGCGCTGATGACAAGATAGACCAGAATCAGGAGAATCACCAGACGCTGCAGCTCCCCGATGACCGCTACCATGCCCTGTTCCTGGGTAATCACCGCGTAGTCCCAGTTCTCATACAGAGAAGAGATACAGGAGATCACCGAGTCCCCTGTCTCATACCGGCTGTTTTTATCCCCTGCCGCCCTGGAACCTGCCAGTATCTCCTCAAGCTCCGGCTCCAGGGCCTTGTGGGACACCACCTTCCTGCTGCTCTTATCGATGATGCAGATATTGTCCCGGTCCTGGCTCAACCACTGGGAAGCCCTGAGAATTTCTTCCATATCCAAAATCATGATGGCATTCACCGCCGGAGTCTGCCGGCTGCTGCTGTCCAAAGGTTTCACAAGGACGATGAGAGGAGTTCCTTTTTGGGTCTCCAGGGAAAATATCTGTGCCGTCCGGTAATCCTTGGAGATCACGTCATACCAGTCCTCATAGACAAACCCGTAGGACTCAAAGGCAATCTCATAATACTCCCGGCTGTTGTTGTAGTAGCTCCCTGAAAGCAGCAGGTCCATGGCTGGAAAATACAGATATGTATCCTGGCTTCCGCTCTCCCACAGCATCTCGCCGGCCAGCTCCTTCATCAGGACATACAGATCGTACCGGGACACATCCTCGTAAGAATTCAGCCCCCTCAAGTCGTCTACCATTTTATTTAGGTTTGCCTTGCTGGCAAACGCCCTTAAGTTCCGCACATTCCTGTCCATCTGCAGCTGGACCAGTTCCAGCTGCACCGAGTTGGTGTACTCCAGATCCGCCCGCAGGGCCTCGCTGTATTTCATAGTGCAAAAGAAAATGACCAGAATTCCCACTGTAGACAAGATGACATATGACAGGCTCCACCTGGTAAATGTCCGATACAGCTTCCTTCCCTTCTTCTCCATCTCCCTCTGCGCCTCCTTCTGTTTGCTCTCATGTGCCGCCCGCCTCTTCTGCCCGGACCGGCGGCTCAGGCCACGGCCGACGCTTTTTCCCGCGCTATCCGCCACAGCCGGCGCTTTGGCGCGGACCGGCGGCTCAGGCCGGAAGCCGGGGGTCAGCCGATTACCGGCTCCTTGCACCGCTCCTTAAGCTTCTCCAGGAACAGCTCCCCGTCCACCGGCAGCTCCACCCACTCGCCCCCCAGCCAGGAGGAGAGATGGATAGCATTGGAGATCTGAAGCCCCTTGATGCCTTCCTCTCCTGGAGCGATGGGCTTCTCTCCCTTTAAAATGGCACTGCAGAAATTGTTGATAATTCCGGGGTGGGATGTATATGTGCCCTTCACCGGAATCTCGCACTCCCACACCTCCGGCTTTCCAAGGCCACCCTTGTAGGAGGCATTGAACTCCGGCTCCGCCACCCGCAGCCTCCAGAATTTCAGCTTTCCGTCCTCCACCACCAGCTTGCCCCGCTCTCCGTCGATCTCCAGACGGTTGGTTCCCGGAGCGTCCCCTACTGTGGTGATATAACAGCCTGTGGCTCCGTTTTCGTACTCCACCAGGGCCGTCACGTCGTCCTCCACATCTATGTTCCTGTGCTTACCGTAATATACATTGGACTTCACCCTCTTTGGCATGCCGCACATCCACTGCCACAGGTCCAGGTTGTGGGGATTCTGGTTCAGCAGTACGCCGCCGCCCTCCCCGTCCCAGGTGGCGCGCCATCCCCCCTGGTCATAATAGCTCTGGGACCGATACCAGTCGGTGATGATCCAGATCACCCGCTTCATCTCCCCCAGTTCTCCGCTGTCCAAAAGCTCTTTTACCTTCTGGTAGAGAGGGTTGGTTCTCTGGTTAAAATCCATGCAGTACACCAGCTCCGGATGCCTTTTTGCCGTCTCGTCCATCTGCTCTACCTGTTTCGTGTACACTCCCGCAGGCTTTTCCACCAGCACATGAAGTCCTGCCTCCATAGCCTCCATGGCCATAGACGGGTGATAGTAGTGGGGAACGGCGATGAGAACCCCGTCGCAGAGTCCGGAATGAATCAGCCCGCCGGCGCTCTCAAACACCGGCAGTTCCTCTCCGAAAGTGTCCCTGGCGATCTTCAGCCTGTCAGGGTTGATATCCGCCACCGCCGCCAGCTCCACAGCCGGGGTCTTCCCCGCCTTGATGCTCCGCCCGTGCTGGCTCCCGATATTTCCATAACCGATAATTCCCAGTCTCACCTTACTCATAACTTCTGCCCTCCAGTTCTTTAAGAAGAGCCAGCGCCCTGACGCCGTCTGTCTCCATGTCCTCTGTCTTTCCCTCGATGCTTATTCTTCCGTCGTACCCGATATCCTTTAAAGCCTTCATGAATTCCCCGTAGCATTCCCCTTCTTCTGACACAGGATACTGCCTTCTGCCGCCTGACGCCATGTGGATATGGCCGAATTTCCCGATCATCTTTATATCTTCAATACAGTCATGGTTGGCGCGCACATGAAAATAGTCGGAGAGCAGACCTACATTGGGATGATTCACGTCAGCCTCCAGGATAGCGCCCTCCGCCATGGTGCAGATCATATTGGTCTCCTTCCGGCTCAAAGGCTCAATCACCACCTTCACCCCGTACCCGGCAGCGATGTCCCCCACAGTCCGGTACACCTTCACCAGCTGCCTGTATGCCTCTTTGAACTCCAGCCCCTCCGGGCACCGCCTGCATCTGCCGCTTCCGAACACTGCCACCCCGGCGCCGAAGCTGTGAATCAGCGCCATGGCCTTGTGGAGATATTCTCTCAGCTCCTTCTCGGCAGTATTTCCCCCGATAAGTTCCATAGTCTTGGGAAACAAAATGTTAAACGCCTCACATTTCACCCTGGAGGCCTTCAGCTTCCCGCGGTACTCCTCCAGCGCCTGAGGCTCCAGCTTCATGGCGGCTGTCACCGATACTTCTATATAATCATAACCCATTTTCTCAAGAAGCTCCAGATTTTCAAGCCCCGTACAGATCCCATACCTCATATGATCACTCCTCTGTCCTCACATCGTCTTCGCCCAGCACCAGCTCCGGTCCGTCTCCCACACGCACTCTCGCCTCTGTCTCAGTCACTTGGACCTCCACCTGGCTGCCCGACGGCTTAAGAACCGTCACAAACCGGACAGGCGCCGGCCCGGCAGTCTTCACCGCCAGCTGGGGAATCTCCTTTCTCCAGGCGTATCCGTGGGAAATCCACCCGCCTATAGGGTCCTCGCTGCCCCGGAGAATCTCATACTCTACAGTCTTTGTGGCGCAGACAGTCATGTCATAGCTGCGCCCCTTCTGTGACTCATAGCCAAACTGTCCGTCTCCCCGGTCTGTGAGAGACCCGAAGGCGAAATTAAAATACAGCCTGATATCGTGCTCTTTCAGCCCCAGCCCGGTCACCTGGTCGTCGATGACAAACACATCCCCCGGCAGATTCACCACACGTCTCCTGTGATAGACAGGGTCCTCCCGGTACACATACCCGTTGTGGGAGATATCGATAATCCGGAAGCGGTCATTTTCTTCAAACCGATGACAGTAGGTTCTTACTCCTCTCACCCTGGTCACCCCCGGAACCGTGCCCATCTCGTGGTCGTCCACATAGAGGGTATTGTGGGCTTTGGCGGACAGGAAATAGTGCCTCCAGTCCTTCCAGCAGGAGCTGTTGTAGATATACCGGCCGCTGTCTGTGAGGATATCCTCGCCCTTGATGTGCAGCTCCAGATGCCCCGTGTCGTTGTGGGAATGGGTGCTCTTCTCCCCCCGCTCCAGCTGCACGCCGTGAACGTGAAAATAGCTGTCCTCCTCTCCCCACCCTGTGCGCATCACATAGACGCCTGCAGCCCGGTAGGCAAAATTTCTTCTCTTCGGCTTCTTTCCCTCTTTTCTCCCGGTGGCCAGCCATAAGTAATCCTGTCTCCCCGTAATCTCATGCAGGATCCGGAAATAGGCTCTCATCTCATTGAGATCTCTCGGGTCAAAGGTCAGGTTCATGCCCTCATAGAGGGAGGTGTCGCAGCGCCTGGTCAGCAGGTCCACCCGGTCGGCGTCCCCGATCATAGGAGTGGAAAAGTCCGGTTTCACCAGGCTCATGAGGAAGTCCGCCGCCTTCTCCAGAGTGGGAAGAGCGTAGGGCGCCACAGGAATCCCGTTTAACCGGCACAGCCTCCAGCACTGGAGATACACGCCCGCCGCCACCATGTGGTAGATGGGGGTCCGCTCCATGTGGATTCCGTCGTTGTCAAAGGAATATTTCACCTCATGCATCACCCGCTCATAGCCTGTGATCTTCCACTCCGACCGTATCTCCGGAAACATGATGCCGCACTGGAGAAGGGCCCCTGACTCCATGGTCAGCCAGTTGCTGGAGCGGTTGTGGTTGCTGTAGTGGGTCATGAGAAAATCCGCGTGGTCGCACACCTGGGTCAGGAATGACACCCAGCCCTGACGGTCCCAGCGCCCGGACCTTCTGAATGCTTCCATGGAGGGAAGCCAGGAGGTGTAGATTCTCATGGCTGTCTCAATGGTTCTCCAAGCGTGTCCCGGAAACTTAAACTTTGTCTCAAAGGTGTCGTCCTCCATAAATGGTTTAGCCGGCCAGTGGATCTCAAACTCCTTCATCTGATGAAGAAATTCCTCTGTGTACTTCTCATCCCCCGTCATCACATAGGCCCTGGCAAGAGGCTGCCAGTATATGTGGCGGAACAAAGACCAGCTCCACTCGTTGTCCCTGGAGGTGTCCGCCGTAGGGTTGAAGGACCACTGGATCTCCCCCGGAAACTGGTGTCCGTAGATCTTGTGCGCCATCACCTCCCGGGCCTCGTCCAGGATCTTATCATCCCTGAATCCCTTCATATCCTCCACGTCGAACAGGTATTTCGGTTCCTTCCTTGTGCGGAAATGTTCCGCCACCGCGTCCATGCATCCCTCAAGATCGCCTTTCTCATACAATTTTCCTGCCTTCTCAAGCCCCGGCACACTGTAATCCAGCCGGTTCAGCAGTTCAGTCATTCTCTCCATGACATGTTCCTTTCCTTGTGTATTGCGGATTTTTAGAATAAGTTCCTGTTGCCGGAATAAACATGCCGCGCCCGGGAGCGGCAAACCCATCCCCCAGGCGCGGCACCTTCTATTCATTCATCTGACTTAGTTAGCCATATATGTGTCATAAGCCTTCTGCATCATAGCAATAGCCTCTTCAATACCGAAGGATTTCAGCTGCGCGATGTAGCTGTCCCACTCGTCCATGGACACGGTGCCGGCAATAAACTGGGCTTCCATCTCGTCAGACAGAGTTTTTACATTGTTCATGATATCCGCATAGCGCTCGCTGTCCTCGCTGGCGACAGATGCAGGCGGGAAGAAATGTTCGCCCATGTCTGTCTTCTTGGACAGTTCCAGAGCCTCTTTCTGGTTATCCTGCTCATAGTACTGCTCGATGTATCTCGGGTCCTGTATGCACACGCCGGAGGTAGATGCCCTTGTGTAGGCAGCCAGGGCGTTGGCCACAGACATTCCGTCAGCATTGTTCATAATCACATCCGTGTATACCGGCTCGCCGTCCTTCATTTCAAAGGTAATCCCCTCGATACCGAAGTTGCAGCACAGGTTTCCTTCTTCGCTGTACATCCAGTCCAGCAGCCATGCGGCGGCTTCCACGTTCTTGCACTGGCTGGTGATCGCAGCAGACACACCGGATTTATCAAATACCTGGTTCATCTTGGAGAACTTCGCGTTCTTTCCCTTAGCGGAGGTTACCGGCACGGTAGCGCGGATATCCTCCTGGGTAATCTCAGGGTTCGCCTCATTCATGATCTGGGTATACTGTCCAAGACCCTGTCCGAAGGGAGCATAGGCCACCGCGCTCTTCTCTGTGGTAAAATAGGTCTGGTTGGAGGATTTGTCATCTACTAACCAGTCGCGGTTAATAAGGCCTTCCGCATACCAGTCACGGAGCCTGCTGATCATTTCTTTTCTGCTGTCCTCGATGAGGCCGTGTTTTACCACACCGTTATCTACATAGAAATCGCCCCAGTTGTCAAATCCCGGCGACCACACATCCTTCAGCCACTCATTTCTGGTCACAAAGGGTACTTCAAAGCCATATTCCTTATATGCTCTCAGCACCTTCTCCCACTCGTCGATGGTCTCCGGCAGTTCCATGCCCATCTCGTCCAGAATATCTTTTCTCAGCAGCATACCGGAGCTGAACTGTGTCACGTTAGGCTGCTCGGTTCCTCTCAGGAACGGGAAGCAGTAGTAATGTCCGTCAGAGGTCTTAACCATGCGGTCAATGTCCGGGTAATCCGCCATCATCTTTGTAAAGTTAGGCGCGTTCTGGGCCATCACATCGTCCAGCTCAATGATCACTCCGTCGCTGATGGCCGCGCCGGGGCCTCCTGAATAGCTGGTCCATGTGTGCTCGATAATATCCGGGTACTCGCCGCTGGCCACCAGGATGGAGAATTCCTCTTTCTCGGAACCCACGGTCGGGTGGATAAACTCGATCTCAATCCCGGTCTGTTCCATAACATACTGGGCCCACGGAGTATCTCCCAGATTAGGGTATGTAGCAGAGACATTGGCGTTCAGCTTGGTCCACCAGGTCAGCTTGGTTCCCGCATAGGGCTTGTCGGAAGCCTCCCCGGCCTGCATCTCCCCGCCTGCAGCCGTCTGCCCGTCTCCGCCTGCGGCCTGTGGGGCCGCCGTCGTGTCGGTGCTTCCTCCCTGGGCAGCGGTGGTGGCGGAGCTGTCGGACGATCCGCCGCAGCCGGCCAGTGTCACAACTGTCATAACGGCAGCCATGGCCACAGCAGTTACTTGTCTTTTCGTTTTCCTCATAATCTTACCTCTCCTTTTCTTTTTTCAGCATTCCTCCACCGACCAAGGCCTCCTGCGCTGTTCATCACTCCAGCGCGCTCCCGCCTGAGACGGCATCAGCTGCTGTTCATAACATGCGGTAAATATTTTCTCCAGATTCCGAATCCGGCAGTACCGGTCTCCGTCCTCCTCAACATGTTCCAGTTCTTCCTCCCCGATCTGCCATACAGGCATCTGCGCCAGAGCGCTGACCGCCTCCAGATGGGGCATGGCGCACCCCACAGAGCACACCGGATGGCCTCCTTCCCTGACACAGTCTATGGCGTCATACAGCTTCTGAAGCCGCTCCCCTTTGGGAATCTGTCCGTAGTCCTTCCGGCTTCCGTCCTCCAGCTCCGCCACATACTCCATCACCGGGCCGTCCCCGTAATCCTTTCCATAATAGACGGTTCCGTGTTCAAACCTGTACTCGCTGACGGGTCCCAGCTTTTTCTCTTTCAGATCATGGCTGGTATAATAGTAAATGGGAACCCCGCTCCCAGTGACAGCCTTCACGGCCGCAGTGTCAAAATTTTCCACCTGGGCGTTGGCCCTGTACAGCTCCGCCTCCACCTGCTTAAGTCTGGCTGCCTGGTTCATGGCATCCCCCAGCAGAAATGTCATGTTCTGAAACTGGTGGGCGCAGGCGTTGTTGAAGGGGCTGTCGTTTACCATGCACCCGTTTACCTGAATCTTTCCCGCCCAGTTATTTCTCTCATAGTACTTCTCCCCGCGGCTCATGGCGTGAAGGGCTTTCATCATCACCGGCCTCCCAAACCTTCCGTCTAAAATGTCCCGCTTCATGGCCAGAACGTCCCTGGAATAATTCAGCTGATAGCCCACGGACACAAACCGTCCCGTCTCCGCCTCTGCCGCCAGCAGCGCCTCTGCCTCCTCAAGGGTGGTGCACACAGGCTTCTCCGCAAGCACATGGGACCCCTGGCGCAGGCAGGTGATGATCTGCTGAAAATGCAGATGGATGGGGGTGGAGATTACCGCCAGATCCGCATGACAATTTCTGTAAAACTCCTCCGGTGTCCTAAACAGGGGAATCCCCCTCTCCTCTATCACCGGAAATCTTGTCCATGCCTCCGGCATCACCTCGCAGATTCCCGCGATCCTGGCCTGAGGGACATTTCTTTCTGTCAGTTCCTTTATGTAATTGCTGCCATAACCGCCGATTCCAATAAGAAGAATGTTTACTTTTTCCATAATTTTAAGCCTTCCGCTTGTCTATTATTGCTCAATTCTCTTTCAACTTTCCCATATCAACCATAACATTTTACTAATAAGTTGTAAATTGACAGTATTTTTTTTATGTGCCAATTTCTGCAGGCCCCGAATTTTTCGGCATTTGCGGCGGTCTGTGCCGTCTGCCCGGCGCCCGGTACCGCCGAAGGCCCGGAAATTTCTTGAACCTGTCATCTGCCCGGTATATAATAGAGGCGGGGAAATATATGGAGCACAGAGAGGAGAACTTATGACAAGAACCGTGGGAATCGGCCCCAGAAGGTTCGGAAAACCTTGGGCTTCAGCGCAGCCGACAGCACAAAAGCCCTGGAGACAGGGAACGCTCCCGTGTCTCCAAGGCTTCGCTTCAGGAACTGGGCCAGCTGGATTCGAACCAGCGAACTGCAGGAGTCAAAGTCCTGTGCCTTACCGCTTGGCGATGGCCCAAAATATTCTGATAATTCTTTTGGATAAAAAAATAATTCCCGAAGGAATTAAGGTGGATAAAGGGATTCGAACCCTTGACCTCCAGAGCCACAATCTGGCGCGCTAACCAACTGCGCTATACCCACCATAGGTCATACAAAAAACCGATATTCAATTCTCTGTATGAAACGAGCCTGAAGGGATTCGAACCCCCGACCCACGGCTTAGAAGGCCGTTGCTCTATCCAGCTGAGCTACAGACTCATACAAAACCAAGAGCGGGTGATGGGAATCGAACCCACGTATCCAGCTTGGAAGGCTGGTGTTCTACCATTGAACTACACCCGCGGAATTTATATTCATTCCATCGGGGTGACAGGATTCGAACCTGCGACTTCCTGGTCCCAAACCAGGCGCTCTAGCCAAACTGGGCCACACCCCGACGTGTGCAAAAATGTACTCTTCCGCAACGCAAGAATTATTATATACTAACCATTATTTGTTGTCAACCTTTTTTTGCACATTTTACCTTTTTTCTTCTCGCCAAGCGTTACTGTCCACATGCGTTCACAGCAACCGGCAAAAATCCATGAAAATCGCCTGCGGCGATGGGATTTTTGCCTGCCCGCCCAGGTTATCATACGGTCAGCGCAGCCAGTGCGCAGACCTGCCTGAACAGTAACCGCCAAGCCTCTTTTTAAAGATACCGCTGGTCGTAGTGAAGCGTCCCGTCATCTTCCACGGTTATGACCATATAGGAGGGCCTGTGCCCTTCCTGGCGGGGATAGGACAGGCTTCCTGGGTTCAGCACCGTGACTCCTCCCATCTCACTCAGAAATGGTCTGTGAGTGTGTCCGTACATGGCGATGTCGCAGCCCCTGCTTCTGGCCTCCTCCGCCAGCCCCTCGCATCCCATGGACACCCCGTAGTAGTGGCCGTGAGTCAGCAGGGCCCTGTGGGGCCCGATAGCTATCTCCAGCTCTCTCTCAAGCCTGGAAAAGAAGTCATTATTTCCCATCACCATGGCCATCATGCAGCCTTCTCCTGCCCACTCCGGAATCCAGTGCTCGCTGCCCTCGGCGTCTCCCAGATGAATCAGCATATCCAGAGGCTTCTGCTCCTCCAGAACAAGCTTCAGATTATCATCCTTCCGATGGGTATCGCTGACAACCAATATTTTCATCGGTTTTCCTCCCCGTACAAGCTTCTCAATTTCTCTTTCATGGCCTCCAGGGCCTTTCCTCTGTGGCTGATCTCGTTTTTCTTTTCAATGGGAATCTCTGCCGAGGTCATGCCGTACTCCGGCAGATAGAAAATGGGATCGTAGCCGAAGCCTCCGTTCCCCGCCGGCTTGTGGGCGATGACGCCCTCCACGACACCCTCTGTGTGAAGAACCGTCCCGTCCGGGAGAACCGCCGCGATGGCGCTGACGAATCTGGCCGTCCGCTCCTCCTCCTTCGCCTCAGCCACCCGGTCGATGATCACCTGGTTTTTGATCTCGTAGGAAGTATCCTCCCCCAGATAGCGGGCCGAATAGATCCCCGGCTCCCCGTTGAGATAATCCACCACCAGCCCCGAGTCGTCAGCCAGCACTACATGGCCCTCGTTATTCCACACGGCGCGCGCCTTCTCCCACACGGCCCGGGCCTTGATCTCCGCGTTTTCACCGAAAGTCTTTCCGTTCTCCTCCACGTCGCAGACTGCCTCTGCCTCCTTCATGGAGAGCACCTCCAGACCCAGATCCGCCAGAATCATTCTCACTTCACGCATTTTTCCCTCGTTGCCTGTGGCAAATATAATCTTATGTCTCATATCATATCCTTTCCTCCTGGGCGGACAGACGAACAATCCTGCCGCCGCTGCTTATGTCTACTGTATTCCGCCTACAGTAGTATATCCCTTCAGACAAAGGTTGCACTGATACTTTTCTTCCAGGCTGTCCCAGGTTTCTCCGTCAAAGCTGATGTATCCTTCTCCGTCCCCGATGTCTGCCCCGGCGGTGGCATCGTCCACCTTGTATTCCACAGCCAGGGGATGGACTGCAGAGGGACTGTCAATCTCCAAAATAATGGCAAACCGTTCTCCGGCTTCAAGCGCCGTCGGTTTTTTCAGGGGAATCGTGTAGAATCCCCTGTACTCCACACTCCCCTCTGCCACCAGCTCTCTGTCCTGAAGATCCTCCCCGCTTTCCACATGGCGCGCAAGAAAGATCCTGTAGGAAGTGTTCTCTCTCATGGCATAAAAGCCTGCCGCCTCCAGAGTCTCGGTCCCCCTGGCCTCATACACGTTGGCGCCGTAGGCCGCAGGCGCGCCGTATCCCACCTGCCCTACCCAGCCGCACAGATCGCTTTGGTAGATCCTGTCATACCTGTCGACACTCTCGATTCCCGTGTAGGCCAGGCCGTTTTTTCCGATATTACTGTCATAGTAAGACACGTAAAAATACCCGCCGTCGCCAAATTCCTCTCCCCAGCTGCTGACACATAAAAACGCCCCGTCTCCCGGCGGCTCCCGGGGGAAATTCTGTCTCGGATACCCGTCGTCCCACCCCACGATCACCACGTCGTGGTTCGGCTCGCCGTCCCCTCCATAGCAGTAGGCGCTTTCCTCCGCATTATAATAGACGGAACGGCTCTGATAACCAGTTATGGACGTGTGCAGGGAACTCTGCACTCCCCCGTACAGGAACACGGCTCGCTTGATGGCCTCAAAATCGCCGGAAGGCAGAATCTGTATCTCCTGAACATGGACCGACGGGGTGAGTCCTTCCGGGGAAACATCGTCTCCGTAAGGGTCCTCCTCCTCCAGCACAGGCCCCTGCCATCCAAGAAGATAGGCCATGGACATGGTGTACATTCCGCCGTCTTTCTGATTCAGAGAAAAACTGTTGCGCAGAGACATGTGATCCGCTGAAAATTCCTTCCTCTCCACCGGGTCCATGGCCGTCTCCAGCGCCGTCAGGGATGCAAATGACCAGCAGGTTCCGTAGATTCCCTGGTTCCTGACCTTGGTGTTCCGCCCCACGTCCCTGTAATCATAGGAAGAGGGAAGACCTCTCTTTTTTCCTGTCCAGGCATCCTTCAGATGAATAATCTGACTGTCCGGCGCCCCCTGCGCCTGGTAACCAAAGCCCCGGCAGACCGCCTCAAGAGGAATGTACAGCTTGCCATCCCGCTTCTCCGGCCCGCTGGCTATCAGGCTGGCGCCGGAGACTGCCCACAGCTCCCTGTCCCCCAGCCTCATCCCCACCACGGTCTCACCCTGCTGAAGCAGGATTCGGGAATCCCGGTACTCCAGGACACTGATTTCCAGCTGCTGCTTTAAAAACTCTGCCGGGACAAGAATGCTGAAGGTTCCGTTTCCAGCCGGCAAAACCTGGCAGAAATCCCCTCCCGCCTGTCTCGCATCCAGAACCTGCCTGATGCCAGAACCGGAAAGCCGGGGAAAAAAACTCTGTCTCTCTGCCCCCCACGGCTGTCCCATGTCTCCGGCCGGCTCTCTTCCGGCTTCTTTCACGCTGCTTCCGAGGAGGTATACGGCCGCGCCCACAGCCGCCATCGCCGTGATTCCCGCTTTGCGCAGGCTGCCCTCATCTCTCATCCCTGCTCCTGTTTCTCATCGGCGGCCGGGGACCCATAAACTGATAAAAATAAGTCTTCATCATGCCATTGTATATCTTCCGGTTTTTGTCCGCCTTTCTTCCGATGTATCTCTCTGCGTTCTCATATGCCGTGATGATGAAAGAAGACCAGGAGTCCAATGCTCTCATCCTCTCTCCCAGCTCTCTGTACAGCCCAGGAAGATTCTCTTTTTCCTCGATTCTCTCCCCGTAGGGAGGATTGGTGATGAGAAAACCGTACTTTTTGGGATGGCTCAAGGCGCTTACGGGGCGCTGCTGAAAATGAATCAGATGTCCCACCCCCGCCGCCTCCGCGTTGGCCCTCGCTGCCCTGACAATATCCCCGTCGATATCATACCCCTGGATGTCCACCTCAACCGTGTCCTCCAGAAGGTCGCCTGCCTCGTCCATGGCGTCGTACCACCGCTTCTTTCCGATGAGATTGTCCCAATCTTCCGCCACAAACCATCGATTCATCCCCGGCGCCATGTTGGCGGCCATCATAGCCGCCTCAATGGGAAATGTGCCGCTGCCGCAGAAAGGGTCCACCAGAATCCGGTCTTTCTTCCACGGCGTCAGAAGGATGAGAGCCGCCGCCAGGGTTTCCGTGATAGGGGCCCTGCTGGTCAGGGTCCGGTAGCCCCTCTTGTGCAGGGAATCTCCCGATGTGTCGATTCCGACAGTCACCTGGTCCTTGTAGAGAAATACCCGCAGAGGGTAACTGCTCCCCGTCTCCGCAACCACTGACACTCCGTAGGCGGTTTTCAGTCTCTCCACCATGGCTTTCTTCATGATGCGCTGGATATCCGACGGGCTGAACAGCTTGCTTTTGATAGAGGACGCCTTCGCCACCCAGAATTTTCCGTCCCTGGGAATCATCTCCTCCCACGGCAGCGCCTTTGTATTTTCAAAAAGCTGATCAAA
Source organism: uncultured Hungatella sp. (assembly GCA_910577935.1). Lineage (GTDB taxonomy): Bacteria > Bacillota > Clostridia > Lachnospirales > Lachnospiraceae > UBA3402. Next base: position 70,218 of record CAJTOT010000004.1, read on the forward strand.
GGTCTCCGCCTGGAAGCTTCCCGCCTTCAAGAGGATTCTCTCCGCTGTCCGCAGAAACACGTTAGCCCTGCAGACAGCCTCTTCGTCCCCTGCGAACGTGACTCTGCCGTCCTCCACCTGTACAATATCGTAGCCCAGATCTGTGATCTCCTTTTTCAGCACCGCCTCCAGGCCAAAATGGCAGGGGGCGATGAGTTCATATATTTTTTTCACCTGCTTCTCCTTATTGTTGGCAGTACACCGGGCTACAGTTCAATCTCTGCCAGCTTCCCGCCTTCAAAATCAAAGATGGCGAAAACCGTCCCGTCAAGGATCCCATAGCTTGCAGGATTGCCTCCCTTGGGAAGAGAAACAGAGCCGGGATTGAGAAGATAACCTTCTCCCATTGCCTTTGCGGCGGGCAGATGGGTATGCCCGTGAACCAGGATATCCCCCGGCCTCATGGGGGGCAGGGCCTCCTGGTGATAGACGTGGCCATGGGTGGCGTAGAAAGTCTTTCCGTTCAAAGACAGCAGGGCATAGTCCGCCATCATGGGAAATTCCAACACCATCTGGTCTACCTCAGAATCACAGTTTCCTCTCACTGCGTAGATCTGGTCTTTATACTCATTCAGCATCGTCAGAACCTGCTTTGGGTCATACTCCTTCGGCAGGTCGTTGCGGGGCCCGTGATATAAAAGATCGCCCAGCAGAATCAGGCGGGCGGAACCTGACTGTCTGTAGACCTCCAGAGTCTTTTTGCAGTAATACGCCGACCCGTGAATATCCGACGCAAACATGTATTTCATATGTGGTCCTCCTGTACACAATACTTTTCATAGTCATTTTAAAACTCCGCCCCCCATCTGTCAACTGATTCTATGGGCGAATCAGGCAGTTTCCCCTGTAGGCAGCCAGGCCGCCGGCAGTATTGACCACCGGGTATCCCCGAACCGAGAGATGATTGCACACCAGCATGCTCTGACTCCCCCTGGCGCAATAAAACACCATGGGCACCCCGGGCTGGTAATCGATGACCTCCCCCTGTTCAATCATGTCCTCCAGTTCCTGGAAGGGAATATTGACAGCATTTATCAAATGGGAATATCTGTAAGATCTTCTGTCCCTCAAGTCAATAAGCTCCATGGGGCGGCCCCAGCATATCCAGCACTCCAGTTCTCTCATACTGATCGTCGGGTAATTCATATTCATCACCTGTCCTTTTTATTATCAGTATATGTAAAAAGCCGTCCCATGACCATGGGGCGGCTTTCTGAAACGGCAGCTTATCGCTGATTGCTGTTCTTGCTGCTGTTCTGACTGCTGTTTCTGCTGCTGTTCTGATTGCTGTTCTGGCTGTTGTTCTGACTATTGTTCTGGCTGTTGTTCTGGCTGCTGTTCTGATTGTTATTCTGGTTGTTGTTCTTGCAGTTTCTAAAATCGTTTGCCATGGTATTCATACCTCCTGAAAAAGTTATTTGTTACAGGACTAGTATGGCTTTTTCTTATAGGTTTATACTTGCAATTGCTTTTTTTTCATCTATATATTATAATAAAAAGCGGAGTACAGGTTTCCCTTAGACCTGAATAATCCTTATAGCGATTGATACTCCCCTCAAGTAAAGCGGGCTTCGTCCCCTGCGAAGCCCAAGAGAGCCGGACATCCCCTGTCCGGCTCTCTTTTATTCCTCTATCCTTATTTCCTTTATCCTTATCTCAAATCAATCTCCCAGCACGTTCTTGATTCTCACGGGAGCCCTGTAATTCCACGGAGACAGTTTGATTCCTGTCTCATATGTAGAGGCATGTACCACCTGACCGTTGCCGATATACATAGCCACATGATTCACCCGGCCTCCGCTGCCGTAGAAGACCAGGTCCCCCGGTCTCATCTGATCCGCGCTCACGTCTACGCCCTGCTGGGACTGGGCCGCGGAACTGCGCTCAATGGTCACGCCGGCTCCGTGGAGCATCACATATTTTGTAAAGCCGGAGCAATCCACGCCGGTGCGGGGGTCATTGCCCGCCGCCCGGTATCTTCCGCCCAGAAACTGAAGGGCAAAATTCACCAGCTCCTGTCTCTTGACCTCGGAAAAGGAAGTTCCCGGAATCTTGGTGTTCAGTATAATATTGTTCTGGGCCATCTCGTCTTGGTTTATGATGACAACACCTTCCTCTTCCACGGAGATATAGCCTGTCTTCTCTCCCACCTGAATCTCCATCCAGCCGTCGCCCTCGGCATCAAGAATCTGGTACGCCTCTCCCTCCGATGCCTCTCCCAGAACCTCGTTGGAATCCATGGACACGTAAACGGAGTGGTTCCCCTTCTCGATGCTGGCCACATAATCACCCTGGCTGAATGCCGGTCCCTCCGGCGTCTCATAGTCCGCCCTGGCCTCCATGACGCTTCCCATGGACATAATGCCGCACAGCGCCAGGGTACAGATTCCATATCTCAACTCTATCTTCTTCATATCGCTTCTCCAATCCTCTTTTCAGCTCCGCCTCCCGGCAGGTCACTGTGATAATCTTGATTTTTCTGCAGTTTATTACAAAACTGTTAACTTTTGTAAATATTATATTTCATAGATATTACTTTGTCAAGTAAAAAAAGCACCGAAACTGTTACAGATCAGTTTCGATGCCTGTTTAAGTCTAACCGCGCCTGTTATTTATAAGTGTAGATATGATCCAAATGATCAGCAGAATCGGCAGAAGCGGCGCCAAGAGACTGAATATTCCCCCGATTATAATGATCAGCAGATAAAAGATTCCCAGTACCATAAGAGCCAGCAGCAATTTCCAGTACCACTTGTCCAGCCGGATCAGATGGAAGCTCTGGCCTCCGCCGTAAGGAGAACGCTCATATCCCCCGCTCTCCCCGTACTCATATGGGCTTTCAGGCTGGTATCGGCTTCCTGTGCCGTCCGTGGTATCCTCAATGGTCCTGGCGATGAGGCGGGGATCACCGATCTCCTCGATGACCTCCTCCTCGGTGCGGCCTTTTCTCACTTCGTCCGCGATATATCCGTCATAGTAGCGTACATTCTCCTCCACTACCCCCGGCGGGACATCTCCTGTCAGCGCCCGGCGCAGTGTCTGGAGGAATTCATCTTTTCTCATGGCGTCTCCTTCAATCTCTGTTAATGTAATTTTTTCAGACCATCTTTTCCTTTAATATGCCTTTTCTGTAAGCATTTACCAGCTCTGTCAGATCTTCAATCTTTTCCGTCAGCTCTCTGCCCAGGTCGGTGTCCCCCACCATGACCCTCTTTTTCATCTTCTCTACGATAGTCACCTTGGGCGTGTTCTCCTTTCCCGGACAAAAGGGCTTGTGTTCCGCCAGAGCCAGGTGCCTGGAGTTGTGAATCATGGTGTACCCTGCGATTCCCGTCTTGCTCTGATATGCCTTGGAGAGACCGCCGTCTATGATGTACAGTTTTCCTCCGGCCTTCACCGGCGTCTCCCCGTCCTTGATCTTCACCGGCACATGGCCGTTGATAATGTGGGAGCTGGCGGTGGGAAGACCGAACTCCTCAAGGATCTTGTCACAGTATTCCTCTTTCACACTCAGCTGGTAATAGGGATTCATCACCTCTTTGTGAGTCTGCTTCTCTCCAATAAAATAATGCTCAAACGTGGTCATTTTATCCTTTCCGTAGACAGGAGATTTCTCCCCGCACCACAGATACCACATAAAATCTCTGGCAAATGCCTTGTCCGGGCTTCCCTCCGGCAGGAAATAGGCGCTCTGCACCACCTTGTCGATCATGTCCATCAGCCCCTTCCCCTTGTACGGAATCCCAAATAATTCCAGCTCGTCAAAGCTCCCGTCCTTCTTCATGGGAATGCATCCGTGATACAGCAGATTCTGGTTGCAGGACTTGTACATGGCCCCGTGGGAATACAGAAACTTCACGTGTCTGTGGAGAAGCTGACTGTGCTTAAAGGAGAGCCTCAAGGTGTGGAGAAGCTCCTCCTCCTCCTCTGTCAGCCTCAGGGGATCTTTGGGGTCCACCGTGGGAAATGCCATGTCAAGCATCTCATAGGTCTTCCCCTCCACGGTCACGGTTCCCTTCTCAAAATCTATGCTCTCCAAAAGCCGCCTGTGATCCATCTGATACTCCGGATGGCGCCGGATAATCTGCCCCTCGATCTTAAACTGCATGACGGCGACGGCCTTGTGCATCTTGGCTACCAGCCCCGGGTCCACCACATCGTAGATATTCTCGTCCAGAATATGGGGGACAAATCTGGCGCAGGGGTCATTTCTGTAGGTGCCGGCGGCGAACATGGACAGAGGCCGCAGGTTGATGCCGTACCCATCCTCCAGGACATCAAAGCTGTTGTAACTGATGGCGATCCGGAGGACATTGCAGATACAGGCCCGGTTGCCGGTGGCGGCGCCCATCCAGGAGATATCGTGGTTGCCCCACTGAATATCGACGTCGTGAAACTGCATCAGCTCGTTCATGATGAGATCCGCTCTCGGCCCTCTGTCAAATATGTCTCCTATAATATGAAGATTGTCAATGGTCAGACCCTGAATCAGGCGGCACAGGGCAATGATAAACTTGTCCGCCACGTCGATGTCGATCATGGAGCGGATGATCTCGCTGTAATAGATTCTCTTGTTCTCACCATTATAATCCACATGGAGAAGTTCATCAATAATATAGGAAAATTCCTGGGGAAGTTTTTTTCTCACCTTTGACCGGGTGTACTTGGAGGACACCACCTTGCAGATCTCCACCAGACGGTAGATATTGATCCGCTTCCACTCGTCGCTGGCCTTTCCTTCCATGACCTGCTGGTGTATCACCTTCTCCGGATAATAGATCAAGTTGGCCAGCGTCTCCTGGTCCTCCTCCGGAATCACGTACCCGAAGGTCTCCTTGATCTTCTCCCTGATGATTCCCGACGAGCTCTTGAGGAGGTGGATAAACGCCTCGTGCTCTCCGTGAAGATCGCTGAAAAAATATTCTGTTCCTTTCGGAAGTCCCTTGATGGCCGTCAGGTTGATAATCTCGCTGGAAGCAGCCCTCACCGTGGGATACTCCCTGGCCAAAAGTTTCAGATAGGATAAATCTCTCACTGTATGTTCCTCCGCTTATCATGGGGTATCGTTACGGTTCACGGATGGCATCTTCCCGCCCGCAAAACGTAACCGGGGTACATTAAGGTTGCATCTTTTCTATTAATATAGTAACATAAAACATAATAATTCACCAGTATTAAACCGCGAACAAAAGGAGAAGCGACTATGGAACAGCTTTATGTTTTGGGGACAGGCAACGCCACCGTGACCCGCTGCTACAATACCTGTTTTGCCATCAGGAATCCGGCCGGCCGGTTCTTTCTGGTAGACACAGGAGGCGGCAACGGCATCCTGCGGATTCTGGAGGACATGAATGTGGATCTCGGCCGAATCCACCACATTTTCATCACCCACGAGCACACGGACCATCTTCTGGGAATCGTTTGGCTCATCCGCGTCATCGCCACCCGCATGAAAAACGGCCAGTATGAAGGGGATCTGAACATCTACTGCCACGACCAGCTGCCGGAGACCATCACCACCATCTGCCGTCTCACGGTCCAGGGCAAATTTTTCAAGATGATCGGCGACAGAATTCACCTGAGACCGGTCCGTGACGGAGAGACTGCGCAGATTCTGGAATACCCGGTGACATTTTTCGACATCCACTCCACCAAGGCCAGGCAGTACGGCTTCACCACCGTCCTGGAAAACGGCCGGCGCTTTACCTGCTGCGGAGACGAGCCCTTTAACCAGGACTGCTTAGACTATGTGAAGGGCAGCGACTGGCTGACCCACGAGGCTTTCTGCCTGTACAGCCAGAGGGATCAATTCAAGCCTTACGAAAAACACCACAGCACGGTAAAAGACGCCTGTGAACTGGGCGAGGAGCTTGGCATCCAGAACCTGATCCTGTGGCACACCGAAGACAAGAACATTGCCAGCCGCCAGAAGCTGTACCTGGAAGAAGGGGCTCCCTGCTTTTCCGGCAGACTGTATGTCCCCGAAGATCAGACCGTCATCGACCTTTGAGCGGAGCTTTGACCGCGGGACTGAGAACATGATGCAGGGGCGGCCGGCGAAAGATCGTCAGCTGCCCCTGTTGCCTTGTGGTTTTTTATTGTTGTACCATCGGAGGATACAGCGCCTGTTCCTCCGGTATCCTCTGCTCCACCGGCCCGCCGGGAACAGCCGGGTCCACCATCTGATACATGCGGTAATACTCCTTTGTCTCCTCCTTCTTCACCGTCTCCGCCCGGTTGACTGCCAGGAATTTTACCAGCTCGTAGCAGTTGATCCATATCTCGTTGTTTCCCTCCTTCTGGGATTCGTCAAAAATCAGCTGGAGCCCGAAGTGAAGATGGGCCTGGTCGATATTGTTGGTGTTCTCTGTCCGGCTGTACCCGGTCCGGCCCAGGTAACCGATCACGTCCCCTGCCTGCACCACGCTGCCCTCCTGGAGAGATTTGTGATAGGGATAGTTTTTTCTCAGATGGGCGTAATAATAGTAGCGTTTTCCGTCAAAGCTTCGGATTCCCAGCCGCCAGCCGCCGTATTGGTTCCAGCCCATGGCCTCCACATAGCCGGACTCCACAGCTATCACCGGCGTCCCCACCTGCCCCATCATGTCATGGCCCAGGTGCTGCCTCTTGAATCCGTAGCTTCTTGCCGCCCCGAAGTCGTCATAGTCATTGTAGGGATAATTTTTAGCGATAGGGGAAAATGCCTTCAGCCCATATTTGGTCACCCACACTTTCCTGTCGCCGTCTTCCTCACTATCCCCCCCATCTTCCGTCTCCCCGCCGGCCTTCAGGACAAAGTCCGGCGCCTTGGAGGCCGGGATCTCCACCTTGAACTCTCCCACCATGCCTCCCAGAACCGCCGTGTACGCTTCCAGGTAATAGGCGTAGTATTTCATATCCGCCGTGATATCCTCCATCTTCTCCCCGTCCATGAGCCGCTGGGCGATGCTCTCCATGTCCGCCGCCTTATATCTGGAGAAATCCCCGCCGTACCGGGCCCCTAAGCAGGCCAGCAGTTCTATCCAGCTCAAGTGAATCCGGGACTGGCAGGTATCTACATCATAGCGGAATGCCTTCTCCAGGGCCTCCTTGGTCACCTGAAAATCCACCCATTTGATAAAGTCCTTCTTCTCCTCCGTACCCGTGCCTCGGGACTCCCCGCTCTGCCAGCTTTCTCCCTCTTCCCGGCCTGTTACGCTTTCCTGATCTGCCCCATTTTCCCGGTTCTCTCCCCGCTGCCGGTCTTCCCCGGCTTTCTGCTCTTCCCAGCTTTCCTGAGACTCACCCATATTCCGGCCTTCGCCCCTGTCTGTCCCCTCCCCGCTCTCTGCTGTCTGCCCGCCGGCGGGGACGCTGTCGGAAATAAGATCTCCCATAGGGGACAACAATATAAGGAATGCCGCCAAAAGCGCACACTCCAACGCTATAACCAGATTTATAAACTTAGGCGGACGGCTGCTGTTCATACTCAGATTCCTTTCTCCACTCCCGCCCTGCCAGCTCCTGGCAGAGACAAGAACTTATAGAAAAAGGATATGACGAAGAGCCTTAAAATAGAATCGGAAATCTGTCTATGCTCCGTGGCACTGGGCCGCCGTGTCCACAAACTGCCTGATCACCGATCCCTCCTGGCCGCCGGCGCGGGCCCAGACCAGGCCAAGCTCTATGGGCGGAACATTTTTTAGGGGAATCTTCATGAGCCCTGAAAACTTCTTCGCCTTGCCGCAGGGAAGAACCGTAATTCCGATTCCCGCCTCCACAGCCAGCAGCATGCTGTCGAAGGAAGAGTACTGATGGCAGGCTTCTATGTTCAGTTTCTTCAATTCTTTCAGGGAAATCAAATCTCTGTTTTTCTGAAGCTCTGTGTCGGCCAAAATCAATTTTTCCCCTGACAAATCCTCAAAGGTCAGGTACTTGTAAGCCGACAGACGGTGCTCTCTGTTGACCAGCACATAGTAGCATGCCTGGTCGAGAGGGAGGAACCCCAGCCTGGGATTCTGACCGGCTTCATACCGGTAGCCAAAGGCCAGCTGTATCTCATCCGAGAGGAGAAGATCCCGAGTCCGGTGTTCATTGTGAGTCAGAATATCTACCTGAACCAGGGGATAGTTGTCAGAAAACACTTTCAGCGTCCTGGTGAGACAGGAATAATCCACCAGACGCCGCACCAGAATGCGGACAGCCGGCTGGGCTTCCCTCTGCATCTCCCTGGCGACGCCGATGATCTCCTCCAGCTTCTGGCTCAGTGATTCCAGATGGATATACAGATACTCCCCTGCCTCCGTCAGCGCCACGTTCCGGTTATCCCTGGTAAAAAGCTGCAGCTTCAGCTCGGACTCCAGGGATTTTATCTGATAGCTGATCACTGGCTGGGTAGTATACAAGGCTTTCGCCGCCTTGACAAAACTAAGACTTTTTGCCACCTCCAAAAAACAGGTAACCTGTGTGGAATTCAAAACTCTGACCCTCCCCCATAACTTTTCCTCAAGTGTAAACGCATCCTATTTATTGTACCACAAAAAAATCCCAAAACATACGAGAGAAAATCTTTTTCAAAAAATAATATATAAAAATATTTTTTCAATCAATCGAATAATCAAATTGTTCTTTATTCCTCTTTCCTGATATAATAAAATCAACTATTTTAACATGTGCAAATGAAGGGAGGAACCTTTATGTCAAAACAAATTTCCCGCCGGAGCTTTTTGAAGGGAAGCGTGGCGGGCATGGCCGGTCTGGCATCTGCCGGGATACTGAATGCCTGCGGGACCGGCGCGGACACTACCGCTGCTACCACCGCCGCCACTACCGCTGCTCCTGAGACCACCACTGCCCCTGAGACCACCGCCGCCCCCCAGAATCCCCCGGAAAACCAGAAACCGGAGCCGACCTTTGACAAGGAAGTGGATTTTCTCATCGTAGGTTACGGCCTGGCAGGGGAAGCAGCAGCCCTTGAAGCCAATGACATCGATCCCAACGCCAAAATATGCATCCTGGAGAAAATGTCCGAGGCCAACGCGGGAGGAAACTCCATCGCTTCCGGGCAGACGCTCATCGTTCCTGCCCCCGACGATCTGGACACCTTCAGGCGCTATCTGGTAGCCTGCAGCAGCCCCAACCCCATCAAGGATGAATACATGGATTTCCTGGTCAATGAATTCGCGGGACAGGCCGGCTGGGTTCAGGCCACTGTGGCGGCTGTAGACTATGAGCTGGGCTATGTAGGCGGCGGCCCCTTAAACTGGGGATCGCTGGTTACGGAATTCCCCGATCTGGACGGAGCCAGCTTTAAGGGATGTTCCGCCCACGTGAGGAAGGCCGGCACCACCTTTGAATACGGCGGCGTGTGGAGGGGCTTTGACCTGGCCGTGCGGGCAAGGGAGAATGTGGAACTCTGCTTCAACACTGCTTTCAAATCCCTGATTCAGGACGAAACCGGAGCTGTCACAGGCGCCGTCGCCACAGACGAGAGCGGCAAAGAGATAACGATCAAGGCCGCAAAAGGCGTGCTTCTGGCATGCGGGGGTTTTGAGAACAATCTGGAGATGCAGCGGGATTTCCACGGCATGGACATGGTTTACACCGGAGGAACCCCAGGCAATACAGGAGACGCCATCCAGGTTCTCATGGCGTGCGGAGCCAAGATGTGGCATATGAACAACCAGACCCAGTCCGGCGGATTCTGGCTGGGAATCAAGGTTCCCGATTACGAAGCCGTATTTATGCGCAACTTCTCCATGGCCGGAACCTCCTGGCTGGAGGTGGCTGCGGACAGCCAGCGCTTCTACGACGAATCCGGCGCCTATCACCGCCAGCACATGAAATACAAAGAATACGGCCACTATGTGGATCTTCCCCACGACCGTGCTCTTCCGGTACATATGATTTTTGACGAGAACACCAGAACAGCCGGGGCCATCGTCACCAAGTGGCTCAGTTGGCCCATCACCACCGAAGGCTACGTATGGTCCGACGACAACAGCGCCGAGATCGAGAAGGGCTGGATCATCAAGGCAGACACCATCGAGGAGCTGGCCGAAAAGCTGGGGCGGGACCCTGAAGCGCTGAAGGCTTCCATAGACCGCTACAATCAGATGGCCGCCTCCCACAACGACAGCGACTTCGGGCGGAATCCCGAGAGCATGAGCCCCATAGACACGGCGCCCTTCTACGCCGTGGGCATCACCCCCGCGCTGGTGGCCACCACAGGCGGAGCAGAGCGCAACACCAAAGCCCAGGTTCTCAAGTGGGACGGCACCCCTATCCCCAACTTATACGAGGCCGGCGAGCTGGGCTCCTATGTGTCCAACCTGTACCAGAACGGCGTATTCCTGGCCGAGGCCATCGCCACAGGCCGCGCCGCCGCCGATACCGCCTTTGGCGGACGCTCCTCAGTCACCGCCGAGCTTCTGATGAAGACGGAAGAGTATGATATCCAGGGCAAACCCGACGGAAGCTATGAGCACCTGATCAAGGGCAACCACGGCGAATACACCCTGAAAGTCGACGTGGCCGGCGGACAGATCACCGATATGGAGATCGTCAGCGGACGTGACAACATGTTTATGGAAGACGGCCAGCTGGAAACCTTCTTTAATGAGGTTATTGATAACCAGACCGTGGAAGTGGACGCCATCTCCGGCGCCACGCTGGATTCCAACAACTTAATCGACGCGCTGAAAACAATATTCAAGAAATAACACAGTCAGCTGCCGGTACCCCGATAAATCCCCTAATCTATAAATTACCAAAGGCTCCCAGGAATTGTCTGGGGGCTTTTGGGTCTGCATTGACATCTGCTTGATCCAGATGGTATACAAAGACCTTCTCAGTACGAGGATCAATGATCCAGTACTCCTTTACTCCGGTCTTTGCATATAGAATCAGCTTGCGTATATAGTCATGGCTGGGGGTTCCGGGTGAAATGATCTCCACAATCCAGTCCGGCGCCCCGGTACAGCCCCGGTCTTAATGGAGGGAGAACATTTCACAGGCCGCACATTTGCGGCGGCCAGGAATATTTACCATGATAACGCTTGTCGGAGTGCAGCTCATAGTAAAAGATATACTGCTGCATCACCCCTCTGAACCCCCTGTATCTTTTGTTGGGAAATCCTCTCTTATACTGCGCCGCCAGAGCCTGGCTGATGTGGGTGTCCACGGGAAACGCGTCCAGATGGTGGAGAGCGAACAGGCAGATGCAGTCAGCCACCTTCTCTCCCACCCCGAACAGTTTCAGCAGTTCTTCCCTGGCCTTCCTGTAGGGCATCTCCCTCACCTTGTTCAGGTTCAGCTCCCCCGACGCCACGCTCCTGGCCGCCCGCACCACATACTTGCTCCGGTATCCCAGATTGCACTCCATGAGAGCGTCTTCATCAAGCCCCGCCAAAGCCTCCGGCTTCGGAAATCCAAAATATTCTTCTCCCTCCAAAGCCCTCATCTTCTCCCCGTATTCCCGGCAGATATTCTCAATACACCGGCGTATCCGCAGGATATTATTTTGCTGTGATATCAAAAAGGACACGATCATCTCCCACAGGTCCTGGCGCAGAATGCGGATTCCCTGCCCCAAATCCGCAGCTGCCAGAAGATAGGCGTCTCTGGGGTTAATCTGGCTTATGTAAGCTCCATAGTCATTTTCCAAGTCAAAATATACCTTCCAGAAGTACTCAAACTCTTCCTGGCTGCAGTGAAACATGCACTCTTCCCCCTGCTGAGACAATTTCAGATATCTCTGGCCCGCAATTACCTGATATGCCTCCCCATTCATCGAAGAGGCAGCCCCCTCCCTGACGGGGACAGGGAGAGAACTCCCGGCATCTGCCCCCGGCTCCTCTGACCTCCCCCGGCTCTGCTCCAGGCGGCTCATGCGGAAGCACTGACCCGACACGCATATCTGTTCCAAACTGAAATGATCTGTCCTGATACTTACCATAAATTTTCCCCTTTTCTCTTCTGCTTCTTCCCAGTTCTCGACCTGCCGCGGCTTCTAACCTGCCGCCGGCTTCAAATCTGCCAGCGGCTTCTACGACGATGGCGGCGTCTCCTCCAATCATAAAAAGTACGCATTAGAGTTAGCATGAAGCCCTCTGCTGTCCCTGGCATCCACGCGGACATACCCTTCTGTCCCCGTCAGCTCAAACACCGCCTCGGTCAGCGTCTCCCCCGGCCCGGCCATCTTTCTGTGGCACCGCCGCCCCTCCGTCACCACAAAGATCTTCTCCACCGGGCTGGTTCTCACTACAAGCCTGTCCTTCTCCACAAACAGTTCCCTGATCTCAGGCCCCATAGATGCGTAAAAATTCCCCTTCAAAAGGGCCTCTACGACAGCCGGGTAAGTCAGTTCCCTCGCCTTGATCATGGTAAATCCACCGAACGAATCGCTGAAGGGGTCCTCCGGCGGAGCCGGATTGTGGTTGTCGTCTGTGGCCACGCAGAACAGCCGGTTCCCTGTCCTGAGCATCTCGTCATAACTCTGTGGATTGTACCCGTACATGCCGTCCAACTCACAGCCGTGATTGTATATTTCCATGGCCCACACCTCAGTCAGATCCCTGTAGTCCTCAATGGTCTGCATGGACCAGTAGGGGTGATTGTAACAGGCAAAAAATCCCATCTCCCGCATATGTTTCAGGTATTCATTGATATACTTTATGTCTGCATAGCGATGCTCAGGCAGTATGGAGGCCCTCTTCTCTTCCTGGCCCGCGCAGGGATTCTCGTCGTACAGGTTGATGTGATAGGTCTTGCGCCTGGATTTATCTCCCGAAGGCGGCGTCTCACCGTCGATATTCACCTCATAGGCGGCCAGGGGGATAAATGCAGTGTCCATCAGATGTTCATGCCACTCATAGCGGCGGTGGTCCGTGTAAGCCACCACCGAATATCCCCGCTTCTGATACATCTCCTTGATCTCCTCCGGCGTCCTCTCTCCGTCAGACAACACTGTGTGGCAGTGAAGATTCGCCTTGTAAAATTGCCCCTCCCGAGGCAGCAGCCAGATACGGTCTTCCATAGATTCCTCCTGATTCTGTGATTATCCTATTCCGTGATTACCTTATTCCGTGATTGCCTTACCCGTAGTTGCCCTACAGTAAATACCTGTTCCATTTTATACCACAACCGCCCTCATGTCCACGGTGTGTCCGAAATTCATGCCGGATTCCGCATCAGATGGACATCTCATGCCAGAAGAAATGCCATGCCTTCTAACAAATTAGTCTTCTTCGTCTCTGGCATGAACTGCGGCCTTAAAATGTTCTCGACATTATTTTTGGTTTTCTGTATAATCAAGCTATGCCTGTAAACCCAGACACTCCGGCCAAAACCTAATGCCGGAAAAGGGGGGCGGCACAGGAAGGGGATAGAGCAGATGAAGATTTCCATAAAACAGATCAAAGCGCAGAAAGGCCGCCGGCTTCTGATGACCAGCGACCTTCACGGGTGCTGGCGGCGGCTGGACAGGCTGCTGAGACAAGTAGGATTTTGTGACAATGACATGCTTTTCATCCTAGGGGACCTGATTGAAAAAGGCCGGGAGAATCTGGCTTCTCTCCGGTATGTGATGAAGCTCTCCCAGAGGGACAACGTGACGGTTCTCATGGGAAATGTGGACTTGTCCAGGCTGGAGATGCTGGAATGTCTGAGGGAAGAAAGCAGCAAGAAATTATACGAATATCTTCTCAAGATGCGGGGCTGGAGAGGCACGAGCATATTCGACGAGATGGGGGCGGAATTGGGCATCACCCTGGATTCCCCGGAGAAAATCATTGCCTCCAAATCCACGCTTTTGGAGGGCTTTCGCCGGGAATTCGACTTTATCCGCAGCCTCCCCACTATTGTGGAGATCACAAATGAGGCTCTGCCGTCCGGCTCCCCACAGACACCTGAACTCCCAGCAGATTCCCCAAACCTTGTGCCGAAAGGCTACATTCTGGTACATGGAGGGCTGCCTTGGGAGGACCTGGAGGCGGTGAGAGACATGGATATCCGGCGAGTGCTGAAATTCGACAATTTTATGGCGTCGGGACTCTCTTTCGACAAATACGTGGTGGCAGGGCATTGGCCCGTAAATATCTGCAATGACCGGATTATGCAGTTCAATCCCATTATCGACAGACAGCGCCATATTATATCCATCGACGGCGGAAGCGGACTTCACGACGAAGGACAGCTTAACATGGTGATTCTCCCTGAGGCAGACTGCAGCATTGACAGAATCTCCCATGTATTCTGCGATGATTTTCCCATATTTGAGGCGCTGACTTCCCAGGAACCCTCTGCCCTTTCAGTCAACCTCCATTTTCTCAACGGAAAGCTCAGGATTCTGGAGCATGGGGAAGAATTTTCAAGGGCAGAACATGTGGACAGCGGGCGTGTGCTGGACATTTTAAACAGCTGTATGAGCCGGCGGGACGGTCAGTGGGTCTCCGGCCACTATACCGACTATCTTCTGCCTGTGAACGTGGGAGACCGGCTGTCTCTGGCAGCGCAGACCTCTCAGGGATATCTTGTAAAAAAGGACGGGGTGTGCGGCTGGTACAAAGGCCGTCTGAGGGAGAGCCATCCCCGCCTTGGACACCCAGCGGCCCAGGCCAACCTGGACATGGAGGGACAGAACTATCCGAACAGTTCCTTGTAAAGCCGTCTGGCGTAGCTGTCCGTCATGCCGCTTATATAGTCCGTAACCATGAGGATGCGCAGGTAGAGCCGCTCCCGCCCGCTCTTTCCTGCCGCCTCGGCGTGGTACATGGACTTGTAAAAGCCGGATATAATATCCATGGTTCTCTGCTGGATGAACGTCTGAGGCTCCTCTGTGTCGTACTTTACCGCCGCGGGCATGAACTGGTCCATGAGAGACTCGATGACCCTCCGGCCAAACAGCTCTGTCTTAATCTTCACGGAACTGGTGTAAATCTTCTCCTCGCTCAAAGCGGCGATGGCTTCGATAATGCGGCCTGATACCGTGCCTTCAAACAGATCCCCGGAAAAGGTTCCGTCCATAATCCGGCTGTAATTGTCCACAAACCTGTCCACCGCATCCGCTGCCATCACCTTCTGCATGTGCTGATTCCACCTCTGCAGCGCCGTCAGTTCCGGTTTTCTGCCTCCAGTCTTCAATTCCTCGTCGTACAGGTCCTCCAGCTTCCGGATACAGCCCCTTACCTGCTCCTTCACTTCAGGACTGCTCTTCATCTCCCTCACGTACCGGTGAAGCCCTTCTATAATCTTGGGCAGACTCAGCACCTTCTTTACCATGGCATCCTCCAGGTCCGAAGTTCTGTAGGCTATATCATCCGCCGCCTCCAGAAGGTAGGACAGGGGATGGCGGCGGCCTTCCATGCCTGTGATCTCATTGATTCCGGAGAACAGCTCCTTCTCCGCCTGATTGTATCCTATCTTTTTGTAATGTCGGGGGTTGTTGTCACTTAGATCCTCCGAGGATATGGGGTACTTCATGATAGTCGCCAGAACGCTGCAGGACAGATTGAACCCTCTCATCTCTCCCAGGTAGGGGGTCTTGGATAGGAGCCTCAAAGACTGGGCGTTTCCCTCGAAATGGTACAGATCCTGGATCTGCCCCCAGGACAGCAGCTCCGTCACCCGCTTCCCGCCAAGAGTCAGACTGTTTAAATTTGCCTGAAACCACTCCCTCATGGCGTACTCCCCGAAATGGCCGAAGGGCGGATTGCCGATGTCGTGAACCAGCCCGGCGCACAGGAGCACGTCAGAGAATTCCTTCTCCCAGTGGCTCTCAAACCACACATCCTTTTTCTCCGCCTTCATCCGCCCAAATACAGCCTCCCCCAGCTTCTTCCCGATGGCGGACACCTCCAGGGAATGGGTCAGACGGGTCCTCACATAGTCATCCTCCTCCAGGGGGAACACCTGCGCCTTGTCCTGGAGCCGGCGGAACAAAGTGCTGCAGATGATGGTGTCATAGTCGCTGCGGCAGGACTCCTCCCGGTCCCGCCCCCGGCCCGCAAATCGTTCTGTTGAAAGCAGTTTTTCCCACTCCATACGAAATCCTCCCTGATATTAAAATCTGAATCATTTCATGGTGAGACTCTATTATAGTGTATTTGCGGGAAATATGCTACTGTTATAGGAAACGAACAAAATAGTACCACCGCCGTCACTGGAAATTTCCGCAACCGCTAAACTCATGACATGTTTCGTTGGTCAATATATCCCTGCATTCCTCTCATACGCCCTCACCGACAGCCCGTACCACAGCGCCAGAATCCCCAAAACCACAGCCACGCTGACCACGTTGATCCCTGTCAGATCCGTGAACATCATTCTTGCCAGGGCTCCCACGGAGAAACATGACGAGATTCCCATGACCGCAAAGGGAAGGCCGTAGGCCACGGCCATCTCGGCTTTCACCGATTTTCTGAGAGCCTCCCGGCCAATCCCCATGTTCATCATCACCTGATACCTGCCTTTCTCCTCAAATGCGTCATTGTACAGCTTCATGAACATGATGCTGCCGCTGGCCAGAACAAACACGAAAAACATAAAGACACATATGGAATACATGACCTTGATCCAGTCCAGCTCGTTGCTCTCAGGGTCTATGGCGATCCTGGCGGTGTCGTCCCCCTCCAGCCCCGCCACAAACCGGTCCAGCCTGTCGCGGGTCTGCACAAAATTTCCCGAATCCTTGATTCTGTAATTATAGGTATGAAGTTCCTCCCCAAAAGGCTTAAGCCTTCCGTACTCCCTGTCATTTACCACATAAAAACTCATGGGCTCCTGGAGATATCCCAGATAGGGGATGCTGGTATCCTCCACCTGTCTGTAGTTCTTTCCGGCTATGGTCACAGTCACGTTGGACTGGTCCGTGAGCAGGGACATGAGATGGAGATGAGACACTTTGATGATCTGGTGGTCCTCCAGCGGCTCAAAGGGAAAGTCCAGCCCTGCCTCCCCGGCAAGCTCCTTCAGGCCGGACCAGGGCAGAATCGCGTAATGGCTTCCCCCGTATCTCGAATCCACATAGGAACTATCCAGGCACAGGATGGGAATCCGGCTTCTCGCCGAGATCTCATTGCCCTCCCCGATGACCGCTGCCGCCTGCTCATCCAAGTCGTCCCTTGGGCTGATCAGCTGAAATGTATAGGTATTCTCAAATTGGATGATGCTGTCATACCTCCCTTTCATGGCAAAGCTGGTGGCAAGGGCTGTGACGGAGCACAGCAGCAGGATGGACACCATGGCATAGGTGCGGTAATTCTTTTTCATACGGAAAATAAGGCTGTTCACCCACAAGACTCTCTGGTTTTTGTAGAGAAATCTTTTATTTCCCGCCGCAGCCTGAAAAATCAGGGGAATCAGGCCTCCGAACAGCAGATACACCCCCGCCGTCACCAGTACCACGGCCCCGAACGCATTTCCCATAGTTCCCCCCTGGTCCTTCTTCACCGCCAGATAATAGCCGCTGCCTAAAATCCCGGTTCCCACTATGGACTTTATGAAGAGAACCGCCCTGCGCTGCCTGACATACTCGTTCTGCCTGGCCGCCGAGATCATCCCCAGCACGCTGCTCCTGACGAGATTTACATAGCCCTTCACCGCGAAAATCATGTACACCGCCCCATAGATTCCGGCTGTTATAAGCGCCGGCTTCAAGCCCGGACGGAAATGCACCGCCACCGCAAGATCCGAGATTGCCAGCAGAATCATCTGAAACAGCCCGGAGCTCAACGCCCCAAAAAAAAGCCCCAGAACCAGAGCCGACAGCCCTGTAAAAACCGTCTCCAGAAAATACAGTTTCCCGATTTTTTCATTGGACAGCCCCATAAACACATAGATTCCGATCTCCTTCTTCCGCCTGGTGAGAAACACGTTGGTGGAGTACCATATGAAAAAGAACATAAAACACACCAGCACAAAGGTGATCATGTTGACAATTATCTCCACATACTCCTTGTTCCTGGTTCCCAGAATCTCAAACCCGCCGGAGTAGATGAGATTCTGAAAATTAAACAGCACCAGGATCGTAAATGCCAGGGAAACCACAAGGGAGAGATAATTTTTAAATCCGCTTTTAAAATTTATCCAGGCGAGCTTGGTCATTGACACAGGAAATCACCTCCCATGGAAGTCTGCACGTCTATAATCCGGTCATAGAACTCCTTTCTGTCCTCTCCCCTGCTGAGTCTGCACAGAATCTTTCCGTCGTTGAGCATATACACATCCTTGGCGTAGGAGGCGCAGAACGGGTCGTGAGTCACCATGAGGATGGTAGCCTGACCGCTGTCGTTGACCATCCTGAAGCACTCCAGAAGATCCCGCCCCGACTTGGAATCAAGGGCCCCTGTGGGCTCGTCGGCGAAGATAATCTCCGGCTCCGTGATCAGGGCGCGGCAGGTGGCCCCCCGCTGCCTCTGTCCCCCCGACAGCTGGCAGGGGTATTTTTTCAAGTGCTCCTCTATCCCCAGGAGAGCGGCCAGGCGCTGCACCTTATCCACACACTCGCTCCCAGAAACGCCGCTTAAGGACAGAGGGAGAGCTATGTTGTCCTGGAGGGTCATGGTGTCCAGAAGATTGTACTCCTGGAACACGAAACCGATCTTGTCTCTCCTGAGCCTGGACAGCTCCTTGTTGGGCACCTTGGTTATATCCTGCCCGTCCAGAATCACCGTTCCCTGGGTGGGCTTGTCGATGGTGGAGAGAATATTCAAAAGGGTAGTCTTCCCCGAGCCCGACGGCCCCATGATGGCTATAAAATCATGGCGGCAGATGTCTAAATCAATGCCCTTCAGCACTCTGGTCTGGACTCCCTTTCCCCCGTAGGTTTTCACCAGATCCTTCACCACCGCCACATGGACTCTCCGTGCCGGGCCGGAAGCCATATTTTCTTTTTCCACATTATGATTCATAACTTGTCTCCTCGCGATTTCCTCATTTCAGGTTTTTACAGATGAACATGAAGTCTGACTTCCTGTCCATTATAAAATAAATATTTCCGAAAATCCTTACATCCACATTACAAAAGCGCCGGACACCCTATATGTGTCTGACGCTTTTATAATCTTGTACAAAATCTCACCCCAAACCTGCTATACTCCCCATACCGGCTCTCCACCGCAATCTGGTGCCCCAGCCTGTCTGCTATCTGAGAGACCATATAGAGCCCCATGCCTGTGGACTTATATTTCCCGTTGTGGTAATTGTTCCCCGTATATCCTTTCTCAAAAATTCTGCCTATATCCTGTTCCCTGATCCCCTGGCCGTGATCTTCCACATACAAAGTCACCGCCTCTTCCTGACTCTCCGCCCATATCCTGAGAACCGGCGCCTCTTGTCTCTGTGCCGTCCCGCTCCACCCCGGCTCTCTCCTCCCGTATTTTACGGCGTTGCCGATGAGCTGGTCCAGTATGTAGACCAGCCACTGGGGATCCGTATAGACCTCCTCCTCCCCCGTCTTCACCGCAAGCTCAAATTTATGAGTGATAAGAAAAAACTGATTGTTTCGGACAGACATTTTCACACAGTCCCACAGACGCACTTTCTTTATCTGAATATCCACCAGGGGGCTCTGAAGCCTGCATCCCATAAGCATGGAGCCCAGCTGCCGGTTCATCTTCTCCAGCTGCTCTCTCATGCCTCTTCTTAAGTCCGGGTCCTGTATCTTCTCGTTCATCAGCAGCGCAGAGGCCAGGGGAAGCTTCAGTTCATGGCACCACTTTGCCACATAGTCCTGAAGATCCCTGTTTTCCTGAAAATGCCGTCTCACCTGCTGTTCCATCACCTGCACATCGTGCTCCGCCACGTCCCGGTTTTCAAAATCCTCCAGAACGCGGCATATAATCTCCTGTTGCGCCAGAAGCCCCTGTATCTCTTTTCTGGTCTTCCAAAATTTTCTGCAGTCCGCTGCCATCCACAGAAGTCCCGGAGCCAGAATCAGCAGATCCAGATACAGGAGAAGCCCTGTCTGCCCGTCCTGTATAAAGAAAAAGAAATACAGGTGGAAAGCGGCAAAAACCGCCACACACGGAAGAATCTGCCCCCCTCTTTTCCTGATATAGCTCATAACAGATAATATCCCTGGCCTTTCCTGGTCCCTATAATCTCCTGGCCGCACTGGGTCCGGAGCCGGCTTCTCAATCTGCTGACCAAGGTGGTCAGGGTTCCGTCGGACACGTACTCGTCGGTCTCCCACAGGACCATCATCAAGTCCTCCCTGGACACCACGTCAGGCCGCTCCTCCGCCAGCTTCGCAAACACCATCCGCTCTGATTTGGTCAGGCTGATCTCTCGGTCTCCCTGGTAGAAAGTCTGCTGATTCCAGTCAAAATGCAGATCCCCACCCAGAAAAATCTGCTCTTTCACCTTGTATTCGTAAGCCCGCCTCAGCATGGCCTGGATCTTGGCCTTCAAAAGCTCCAGATGAAAAGGCTTCTCCACATAGTCGTCCCCACCCTGGGCCATGGCCATAATCTTGTCACCGTCTCCGCCCCGGCTGCTGATGTAGAGCACAGGCGCCTTGGAAATCTGGCGTATTTTTGCGCACCAGTAAAAGCCGTCATAAAACGGCAGATTGATATCCATCAGCACCAGCTGAGGCCTGGAACGGATAAATTCTTCTAAAAGATTGTCAAACTCCGCGGCGATCACCGTGTCGTAACCCCAGCGGACGAGGGCGGAGGATATCTCCCCCGCCAGTGTATGGTCGTCTTCTATGATCAGGATTTTCATGCTGCTGTTCCTTATTCTATTTTTATATTTCGGGATATCGGTATCCGGAAGCAGCCATTCGGTTCTTCAGAACCGGCACAGTGATTCCAAGTCTCTTTGCTCCGCGCTCCGGGGATGTGTCACCATCCTGAACCATGGAATATATCTCAAGGGTCCTTCCTTCCTCTCTGCCTTCCTCTCTGCCTTCCTCTCTTCCCTCTTCTCTTCCTTTTTCTCTTCCCTCTTCTCTGAGTCTCTCTGATCTTAATTCCAAAATCTGTCCGCCCATAATCTCACCAAGCCTTTCCCTTGACGGATTGTCTCCGGGGATCACATAATCCGCGATCCTGCCAATCAGTTCCATCAAATCAACGTAAAGCGGCTCCCTGCCGTCCCGATCCTGCATGTTCAACAATCGGCTGTTTATCTCCCTGTAATCATTTAACAGCCCTTCCATCTTCTTCTGGCTGGCGCCGTTGGATTTGAGGAAATGTTCATATCTCAAAATATGATACGGCAGCAGCAGCAGAAGCCTTTTTTCGAATATGCTGTTCACCGTGTAATCCTTCGCCATGATAACCGGGATGCGGTAGAGCACCGACTGGCCATCGGAAAAACGCACCCTGACTTCATGATATTTCGGCATATCTTTATGATTCCGGATATACAGCACACAGGATTCCGGAAAATCAATCTCCGCTATGTCATCCCCTGACAGGGAAGAGCGCTCTATGGCAATGGCAAAATCGTACTCCATCATTCTCACCGCCATCCTGCCGTCTTTTTCGGACTGGCATTCAATATGGTAGATGTGCCCGCCGATTTTTATAATGGAGTCCGTAATTACCTTTCCGAATTTCTCATAGTGTTCGTTCCTCAGCTGTTCGAACTCCTGGTCCTCTGAATACTCTGTGCCGAACACTTCGTTGATCAGAGGAATGAGAAGGAACGGCATCTTCTGCGCGATTGTGCGAAAGACATCGTCAAAAATTGTACTGCTGCCAGCCCCCTTCACGGGCTGCAAAATACCTGGCTCTTCTCGTTTCATCCCCGCCCCTCCTTACCCATATTATATCTGTCGGTAAAATATTTGTCAATGCGCCGGCAGAACCGGGGTTACTGTTCACATGCTACCTGAACAGTAACCAGAACCGCGCCTCGTGAACTGCCACACGCATCCTGATGTTGCATTTGCAGGCTTGTTCATCTATAATAATTCTAGGGCTGTGCGCCAGCCCACGCCAAATCTATGTAAAAACAGGAGATGCTCAATATGTTTGGTTTATTTGAAAAGAAAAATCCTCAGGAACAGCTGGAAAAATGCCTTCAGAAAAAGGACTGGGACGGCCTGGCCCGGGCCTACTATGATCTTGGGACGGCCGCTATGGATAAAGGAGATCTGAACAAGGCTGTCTTGTGGCTGAACAGGGCCGATACCGTCTACAGCGCAAGCGATCCGGTTTTCGAAAAGACAAGCAAAAACCGGCTGTTCCACAAGGAAATCGTAAGCGACTGTTCCGACCGCATCGGAACCCTTGAGGAGGCCCCGCTGCTCTACAACCGCATCCCGGAAGAAATGGAGGAGAAAGGGGAGGACTTGAGCGATCCCCAGGTCCGGATGTGGGGGCTGCTGTCCATCGCCCGCCTGGTCACGCTGGGGGAACGTCTCGGCAGACTTCCCGGCTGTGAGGTTCTGGGCCGCCTGGGCTGGGCCGTGGATACCATGTTTAAGTCCTTCCTGGAACCCATCACCCTGGAAGAATACAACGGCCTGATGGACATCTGCAACGAACTCTATGACCTGGGAGATTCCCAGGCATTCTACGCCGGCGGTGAGATTGAGGTCCCCGGCGGCGCGCCCTTCCAGGTTTTCGACCTAAACGGAATGATGGGCGTGCACCTGGAACTCAACACTTATCTTGACAATCATCTTCGTCTGTTAAGCGCTTTGAGCCAGAACCAGGAACCTCCTGCCGCAGAAGTCTCCATGGTGGGCTGCGTCCTGCTCCCCGATTACTACGTCCGCATCGGAGCGGCGGATCTGGATGAGGTGCCTCAGATCAAGGCTGAACTGGAGCGCATTGAGAGCGACTATGATTTTGTCTGCTCCGGCGTCACCTGGGAGGAGGCAGCCCGGCGGGCGGAGGCGTACAAGGCGCTGGATATTCTCCAGAAACCGTAAAACACAGCCGAAAAGAAAGGGCAATTATATGACAGACAACTATTTATGGAAAGATAAAAAGCATCATCTGTGGTTTCCCATAAGTTTTACCACCTATTACATTGAAGACGACCGACTGATGATCAGAGAGGGGTTTTTCAACACCACTTTAGACGAAACTCTCTTGTACCGCATCGTGGATCTGACCTTCCGCCAGACACTGGCAGGCAAGATCTTCGGCACTGGGGACATCATTCTGAAGACCAAGGTGGATGCCACCCCTGAGATCACTCTGAGGAATATCAAGCGGCCCATGGAGGTGCGCCGTCTTCTGTCTCAGACCATCGAGGAATGCCGTCAGTCCCGCAATGTGGTGGGCAAAGAATTCTACGGCGGCCCCAGCCACGAGCATGAGCATGTGGACGCGGACGACGACGGCTGCTGCGATATTGATCATCGCCCCATGTAGGGACAAGCATTTGCCCGCAGCCGTTCAGGCAGCAAGAAGGCGCCGGTCTGCGCCATAAAATCTGCTTTGCATTTTTAACACGATTATTATAATAAGCTGACACTTTAAAGTGTGTAAGCAAATTGAGGGAGAATCATTATATGGGACTTGAATTCATGAACATGCTGCCGTCCCCAGCCGAGATCCGGGAACAATTCCCGCTTCCTTCCGGGATGGCGGCCTTAAAAGAGACAAGGGATCAGGAGATTAAAGACGTGCTCACCGGAAAAAGCCATCGCTTTCTGGTGATCATCGGTCCCTGTTCCGCAGACAACGAGGATGCCATGCTGGACTATGCCAGCCGTCTGGTTCCCGTCCAGGAGAAGGTGAAGGAAAAGCTGATCATCATCCCCCGCGTCTACACCAACAAACCGCGGACCACGGGAGAGGGCTACAAGGGACTCCTCCACCAGCCCGACCCGGAGAAGCGCCCCAACATGTACGAGGGCCTCATCGCCATCCGCAAGATGCACATGCACGTGGTTCAGGAGACAGGACTGACCACCGCAGACGAGATGCTGTACCCGGAAAATTTAAGATATTTAGACGACCTGATGTCCTACATCGCCGTGGGCGCCCGCTCCGTGGAGAACCAGCAGCACCGCCTGGTGGCCAGCGGCTGCAACGTTCCCGTGGGCATGAAGAACCCCACCAGCGGAGACTTATCCGTCATGCTCAACTCTGTCGTGGCAGCTCAGGGGTCTCACGAGTTCATCTTCCGGGGCTGGGAGGTAAAGACTCCAGGCAACCCTCTGGCCCACACCATCCTTCGCGGGGCGGTCAACAAACACGGTCAGAACCTTCCCAACTACCACTATGAGGACCTGATCCTGCTCCACAGGCTCTACAAGGAACGGAATCTGACAAATCCCGCCTGCATCGTGGACGGCAACCACTCCAACTCCGGCAAGCAGTACTTTGAGCAGATTCGAATCGTGAAGGAAGTCCTCCACAGCCGCCGCCACAGCGAGGAAATAAAGGAGATGGTGAAGGGCGTCATGATCGAAAGCTACATCGAGCCCGGCAGCCAGAAGATCGGGGAACACTGCTACGGCAAGTCCATCACCGATCCATGTCTGGGATGGGCGGATTCCGAAAGACTGATTTATGAGATTGCGGAGGGATTATAGAGACTGTTTTTGAAAAGGACAGCGACCCGTTAGATATGGAAATATGCAAAGACTTTTAGAGGAACAGAGCTGAACCGCAGCAGCTCTGAGGCATAACACAAACACCCCGGGAGGCCAGCCCCCCGGGGTGTTAATTGTCTATTGATTTTCAATCGTTTTATTCATTTTGGCAGCTAACCTTATGATCCTCAGATCATATGGCGCGATTTCAGAATCCCCACAAGAACCACCAAAATCAGCGCAATGACGCAGATGATGATAAAGCGGTCTACAGACTTGAGGGAGATGTCTGGCAGACGCTGGTAGATGCTCTCAAAAGCTGCTGCCGGCTTTCCGGTCTCTTCCGTTTTCTCCTGTGTGTCACTTGTTTCCCGGACATGCTCCTGCCGGAGTTCTCCGCCTGTCTCTTCCATATTCTCTCACCTCCGGTTACTCTGCCTGCATTCTGTCTGCCGTCCGCCTTTTCTGACAGCTTCCTGCTGTCTCCTGTCCGCTTCCCGCTGCCTGTTGTTTCTCTCGTCTTCAAGCCGCCTTGCTGTCCGAATTACTGCTTCCGGAGAATTACTTCTTCTGCAGATACTTCCTTAAGTCAAGGGCAACGGCGATGACGATGACAAGGCCCTGGGCGATGTAGGTGTATGCCGGGTCCACGCGGAGGAACTGGAGACAGATCTTCAGGATCTCGAACACCAGAACACCGATGAGGATTCCTCCTACACGTCCCACGCCGCCGTTGGCAGACACGCCGCCGATGGTACATGCCGCAATGGCCTCCAGCTCGTAGC
Organism: uncultured Hungatella sp.; assembly: GCA_910577935.1. Lineage (GTDB taxonomy): Bacteria > Bacillota > Clostridia > Lachnospirales > Lachnospiraceae > UBA3402. The sequence continues at coordinate 95,526 of CAJTOT010000004.1, forward strand.
CCTGTCCGGTGGCTGTGGAAGCGCCGCCGGCCTTGGCGCCTACCAGGAAACCTGCCAGAGCATACATGCAGCCTGCCAGAATGTAGATGCGGATCAGAGATCCCTGGACATTGACGCCGGCAACCTGAGCCGCGTTCTCATTGCCGCCGATGGCGTACATATATTTGCCGTGGCGGGTCTTGTTGTACAGGAACAGGAAATAGACGCCTACTATCACAGCGAATATCATCAGGTAGGGGATAGGGCCTATGGAACCGCTGGCCACGGTCAGATAGCTCTTCTTGTATCCGCCCATAGGCTGGTTGTTGGTAATCAGAGAGCAGAGGCCGTAGATGATGGTCTGCATACCCAGTGTCGCGATAAAAGGAGGAACCTTCAGCATGGAGATGACAATACCGTTGACTGCTCCGAAAGCTCCCATGATGACCATAACGATCACCAGGGCCACCGGCCACGGAATATCCGGCAGCCAGGGCAGCATGCGGGCAGCATAGTCAAGGCTCTGGAGCATCATTGCCGAGAGACATGCCGCAAGACCTACCGCGCGTCCTGCCGAAAGGTCTGTTCCCTTGGTGATCAGACATCCGGACACGCCGCAGGCGATGATAAACCGGGGAGACACATTGACTACCAGGTTCTTAAAGTTGGTGGTCGTAAAGAAATTCTTGGTGGTAAAACCGGTTAAGATGGCCAGCAGCACGATCAGGATAATAATCGCGTTATTGGACATAAATTTTTTCAGATCAAATGATTTTTGCATGATAATGTTCTCCCTCCTCTATTCAAACTGGGTTGCCAGTGCCATGATGTTCTCCTGGTTGGCCTCATGTCCGTCGATAAAGCCGGTGACACGGCCGTCACACATGACCATGATGCGGTCCGACATACCGATGAGCTCGCTCATCTCGGAGGAGATCATGATAATGCTCTTGCCCTGTTTTGCCATCTCGGCGATGATACAGTAGATCTCGTACTTGGCTCCCACGTCGATGCCTCGGGTGGGCTCATCCATGATAAAAATATCCGGATCGTTGGCCAGCCAGCGGCTTATGAGAACCTTCTGCTGATTGCCGCCTGAGAGAGACTGGATCTGTGTCTTAGATGACGGCGTCTTGATGGAGAGTTTTGCCACATTGTCCTGCACCAGCTTTTCTATCTTGGCATCGTCCAGCATCACTCCTCCGATGAGATACTGGTTGAGGGACGCGATAGAAACATTGTCCGCAATAGAGAGAACTCCCAGAATACCGGTGGCCCGGCGGTCTTCTGTCAGCATGGCGATGCCGTTGTTGATGGCGTCCTTGGGCTGGGTAATCTTTAACTCCTGCCCTTTATACATAATCCTTCCCGCCGTGTGGGCTCTCAGTCCGAACAGGCCCTCCATCAGCTCCGTCCTCTGGGCGCCCACCAGACCTGCCACCCCCAGAATCTCGCCTTTTTTCAGCTGGAAGGAGGCATGGCGGAAGCTCTTTGGATTGATGGAGGTGAAATCTTCTACCTCAAATACCACCTCGCCGGGCTCATTCTCGCGGACCGGATACAGCTCGGACAGCTCCCGGCCCACCATCTTGGTGATGATGAAGTCTGTGGTCAGTTCCTTGGAGGACCATGTGCCTATATACTGTCCGTCGCGCATGATGGTCACTTCATCGCTGATGCGGAGAATCTCATCCATCTTGTGGCTGATATAGACGATGGAAACCCCCTTGGCCCGCAGCTCATTGATGATGGTAAACAGCGCCTCCACCTCGGCGGCTGTCAGAGAAGACGTTGGCTCATCCAGGATCAGCACCTTGCAGTCCGCGGACACGGCCTTGGCGATCTCCACCAGCTGCATCTGGGACACGGACAGGCTGCCCAGCCTTGCCTTCGGTTCAAAATTCAGATGAACCTCCTCAAGCACTCTGGCGGCATCCTCGTACATCTTATCGTGGTCGATTACCGTAATCGGCCCCAGCTTCTTTGTGGGATACCTGCCTACATAAATATTCTCCCCGATACTTCTCTCGGGAATTGGCTGCAGTTCCTGGTGCACCATGGCGATGCCGCGGTTTAAGGCATCCAGCGGACCTTTGATCTGAACCTTTTCTCCTTCATAGATCACTTCTCCCTCGTCCATGTGGTAGATGCCGAACATGCACTTCATCAAAGTGGATTTCCCGGCCCCGTTCTCACCCATGAGAGCGTGGACCGTGCCCGGCCTCAGATTCAGCTGCGCGCCGTCCAGCGCCCGGACGCCCGGAAATGTCTTAACGACATTGTGCATTTCCAAACGATACTGTGACAATTTGCTGACCCCCTTCTATCATTTTCATAATCCTGCATGCAGGTGCTTGATCCTGGCTGCAGGCTGCAATTAAAAGGAGCGCGTGCGCCAATGCACACGCACTCCCATGTCTCAATCCCGACAGTCCGCTTCACTGCGTTTGGGTAGCGAATAGTTTCGCGCGGGGACGCGCCTCACGGGAAACCC
>CAJTOT010000004.1:98097-121449 GCA_910577935.1 uncultured Hungatella sp.
CAAACTCCGCTTCACTGCGTTTGGGTAGCGAATAGTTTCGCGCGGGGACGCGCCTCACGGGAAACCCAAACTCCGCTTCACTGCGTTTGGGTAGCGAATAGTTTCGCGCGGGGACGCGCTCAACTATTCTTTACTGGAAATCAGCTGCGTTTTCCGGGGTGACTTTCACGTAGTCAACATAGATGGACTGCTCGCCGGCCGCATAGGTCTTGCCGCCCAGAAGAGCTTCCATAGCCTCCACAGCGCCCTCTGCCTGACCTACTGCGTCGTTGAGAACAGTACCGGTCATGTTGCCGTTGACAACTTCGTTGAGAGCCGCATCCAGAGCGTCAACGCCTACCAGATAGATATCTTTGTTTACCGTGCGGCCTGCTGCCTGAATTGCCTGCAGGGCGCCGATAGCCATATCGTCGTTGTTGCAGAAGATAACTTCGATCTCGTCGCCGAACTTGGCAAGGTCGTTCTGCGCGATCTCCTGTCCTTTGTTTCTGTCCCAGTCGCCGCGCTGCAGGTCAAGCTCTTCTACCTCCATGCCTGCGTCGGTCAGTGCCTTTACAGAGAACTCTGTACGATACTGAGCGTCTACGTTCTCCGGGTCACCCTGAATCATGATATAGGAAACTTTTCCGTCGCCGTTGATGTCGCCCTTGTTCTCGGTATCCAGGATCAGCTCACCCTGCATCGTACCGGACTGGCGCGCGTCACAGCCGACATAAACCAGCTTGTCATAAGCACTCATCTGATCCGCAGTGGGCTCACGGTTGATGAGAACAGTAGGAATATTGGCATCCTTCACTGTAGCGATGATCTGGTCTGCTGCGGAAGTCATAACCGGATTGATGATCAGAGCGTCAACACCCTGGGCGATGAAGTTGTTGATCTGGTTGTTCTGCTCCGCCTGGTCGTTCTTGCCGTCCATGAATGTAACGGTATAACCCTTGCCTTCTAAGATCTCCTGAAGGGCGTTGCGGTAGGTGGTCATAAACGCGTCATCAAACTTGTAGATGCAGACACCGATAGTTCCGCCTTCCGGAGCTGCCGCCTCAGCGCCTCCCGCTGCCTGGGCTGCCGCCTCGGTTGCTCCGCCTGGCTGGTCTGCCGCCGCTGCCGTTGTGTCGGAAGCGGATGAACCGCCGCCGCAGGCAACCAAAGATACTGCCATCATTGATGCCATAGCCATTGCTGTTAATGTTCTGGTTAATTTCATAGTTGAAAATCCTCCCATTTTCTGCTCAGTCCTTGAGCGATTTTGTCAGTATATGTCATGTAAGTGTTTTCCGTTTTGTGTATTATGACCACCGACAAAGTTATTATAGAAGATTTAGCATTCATTTTCCATAAGTTTTTCTTTGATTTTTTATTGATTTTCTTCGATGTCCTCATAAACCAGAATCTCCTGGGGCGCCCAGTAGTAAGCGCCGTCTGTCAGCGGGTACTCCTGAGGCGGCTTCTGTCCCATGGCGCAGCTGGCGGCCAGTTCCAGTATCGCGCTGGCGTAGACCTCCTTGTTGGCTGAAACCGTTCCCAGCATTTTCCCGTTCTCCAAAGCCTCCAGCCCCGGGGTGGTGCCGTCGATCCCCACCACGTTGACCTCAACGGCCCCCGCTCTCTCCAGCGCATCGATGGCTCCCAAGGCCATGTCGTCGTTGTTGCTGACCACCAGCTCTATATCGTTCTTATATGCCGCCAGCCACTGTTCCATCAGCGCCGATGCCTGGCTCCTCTCCCAGTTGGCGATGCCGCCGGTGATCTTCTCGATTGGCACGCCGCCGTCTTTTAACGTCTGTATGGACCACTCGGTGCGGATCAGGGAGTCCTGGTGGCTGCTCTCCCCTTCTAAAAGGACGTAGCCCACCACGCCGTCGCCGTTTATGTCCACCGCCTCAGGCCTGTCTGTGTAAAGATCCACCACCATCTGTCCCTGGAGAACCGCCGTCTCCTTCGCATCCACACCGATATAGTACAGCTGGTCCCACCGGTTCATGTCCTCCTCCACCGGCTGCCTGTTAAAAAATACCACCGGCACCCCTGCGGTCATCGCCTTGTCGATGATCACCGAGGCGTCCATGCGGTCCACAAGATTGACGCACAGCACGTCGCAGCCCAGGGAGATGAACCGCTCCACCTGATTATTCTGGGTGTTCTGGCTCCCTTTCGCGTCCTGGATATCCAGGGTCACCTTGATGCCATTTTCCCGCTCATACTCTTTGGCCCTCTCCTCCAGCACGCTTCTTATGTTGTTGATAAATGTGTCGTCCCCCCGGTACAGGCTGATTCCTATCCGGATAGAGGTCTTCTCCTCCTCCTTCTGGGCCCCCTGGCAGCCGGACAGCGCCATGCAGACCGCGCACAGCAGCAATATTTTTCTTCCCCGCATCACTCTTCCCTCCCCGCTACTCTATGGGATACAGCATTTTCTCGTACGCCGGCTCCCGCAGATCCTTTTTTTCTATATAATAGGAATCCATCGTCCGCGTTTTCTGTCCTCCCGAGCCCTCAAACGCCTGGGCCGCCATGAGGACGCTGAAATATCCCACGCTGTACTCATCCACAATACAGATTCCCCCGATGATTTCCCGATCCAGATAATTGAGGATAGACAGAGAACTTCCCCGCCCGTAAAGTCCCGAAATCTTGTCCCTGAGATGAGGATTATCCTCCAGAATTCCCGCGGTCTCCGTGAGAATTTCCTGACTCTCTGCCAAAATCACCATTTCCCCTTTGGGGAGATTTTCCAGGACGCCTACGAGCTTTGCAAACCCCTGTTCCCCGTCTCTTGCCACTGTCTGGCACCTGACTTTGCCTTCCTCCAAAGCAGCGGAGGCGCCCTCCAGAAAGAGACGGCTCATGAAGCTCTGCCTTGCCGGGTCCGAGAACATCAGGACTGTGGCAGCCGGGGACACTCGTTGAAGAATCTGTTCTGCCGCCTGTTCCCCCATATACTTGTAGTCGGTGACAATGGTTCCGGTGACTCCTTCGCCGGCGAGGCCTGTTCCCAGGAGAATCAAGGGGACCGTCACCTGCCTCTCCGATGCGGCTCCCACTACCATCTCCTCATCGGCGGGCACCACGATGAGGGCGTCGGCGCCGTCCTGCTGCTCCCGCAGAATCAGTTCCATCTGCTGGTCCTTGTCCAGTTTTTCGTACAGCGTGATAAAGCGCACATCTGCGTTCAGCTCCACCGCCGCCTGGTCCATGCCTTTTTTGAAATTGCCGTAATTGTCGTCCCGGATATCTTCAATAATAACCGCTATCTGATATACTTCTTTTTCCGGTTCCCGGATGATCAGATCCGTGGAACACATGAGAAACAGGACCATCAGAAACACCATATACAGCAGCAGCGCTGTTTTGCTCCGTCTCCCCATCATATCCTCTCCCTCCCCATGGTTTCCGTGTAGGCTTTCGCCGGGAGATGAATCCGTATAATGGTTCCCTCGTCTGGCTCCGACTGGATGTCAAGCCCATAGTTCTCGCCGAAATACAGCCTGATCCGCTCATTTACGTTCTTGACGCCGATGCCGGAGCCTCTCCTGGAGGACATATGGGGCTTGTCGCTTAACAGATTGTCCACCTGCTCCCCGGTCATGCCCAAGCCGTTGTCACTGACCTGAAACCACAGCTCCTCTTTGTCCTGATACACCTTTATGCGGATCTCCCCGTCGCCGTCCATAAATTCCATGCCGTGGTAGATGGCATTCTCCACCAGCGGCTGCAGCATCAGCTTTAGGCTGGCCAGATTGAGCACCTCCTCGTCCGCGTCGATGACGTAGGCAAACTTGTTTTTAAAGCGCATCTGCTGAATCATAAGATAATTGCGCACATGCTCCAGCTCATCCTGCACCGGGATAATGCTCCTCCCCTTGCTGAGGCTGATCCGGAAAAACCGGGCCAGCGCCGTCACCACCTTCACCGCCTCCTGCTTCTGCTCGTTCTCGATCATCCACACGATGATGTCCAGGGTATTGTAGAGAAAATGAGGGTTGATCTGGGACTGAAGAAGGTCAAACTCGCTTTTCCTCTTGGACTCGTGCTCGGCCACAATATCCTCCATCAGAGCCTTGATGCGGCTGGCCATATCCCCGATGGAACGGCCCAGATGGCGGATCTCGTAGGAACCGCCGGTATACACCTGGGTGTCCAGCTCCCCCGCCTCAATGGCGTTCACCGATTTTTCCAGCTCCTGGATGGGATTGGTGATGCGGGACGAGATAAAGGCGTTGATGAGAACCAGAACCAGGAGAAACGCCGCCACCACAAACACCACGAAGAGCCGCATCTTCAGGTTGTTCAGGGGCAGCCCTTTTTCCGGCGTGACACTGAGAAGTTTCCAGCCTGTATAGCCCACGGACTTGACATTTATATCCCTTATCTCGCCGCCGTACTTCTCCCGGTAGCTGCCATCCCTGTAGGCCGCCGCCGCGGCCACATTCTCCTCCATCTGCCCGGTTCCGATAAGCTGCATCCTGGGGTGCCAGATCAGCTCCCCGTCGCTGCCGATCATGTAAAGATATCCCTGGTTTCCCAGTGTAATATTCTCCAGAATCTGCTGAAGGCTGCTGTATCTGATATCGATGAGGAGGATTCCCTGGTCCGTGGAGGTGCCGTGGGTGATCTCCACCGCCCTGGTGAGAGTGATGACCCACCGGTACTGATTTTCGTTGTTGTCAAATATATACTGCACATGGGGCGTGGTAAAGTGCAGGTTGTCCGTCCTCTCCAGGGTGTTGCCGAACCACTCCTCCCCGGTCACGTCAAGCCCCGTCTTCAACCTGGCGGCAGGCACCGACTCCAGCAGCTCCCCCTCCTTGGACAGCAGGGCAATGTTGGCGATGCTGTCCTTGTTGTTGTTGTACAGCAGCGTAATCTGGCTGTTTGCCGGCTCCACAGACAGATTTGCATTTTTTATAACGCCATAATACAGACTGTCGGACAGCTTCATGATCGTCCGCAGGTACGAGTCCACAGAGCGGCTCACCTGCCCCAGAACGGCCTGGTTCTCCTCCTGCACCGCCGCCGTCAGCTGGCGGGACATCTGGACATAGAGAGCCACCCCGCCCAGGATCAGAACGGCCAGGGCGCTGACTGTGAAGTATATAAATATAGTATAACGGATACCTGTCTTTTTCCAGAAACCCGCCTGCTGCTCCTTATCCATTGCCTTGGGTCCCCCTGTACTTTGTAGGTGATACTCCGTACCTCTTTTTAAACACGTAGCTGAAATAATTCTGCTCCTGATACCCTACCTTCTGAGCGACGATGTAAGTCTTGTCATCGGTTGTGTTCAGCAGCTCCACCGCCTTCTCCAGGCGCACCTCTGTGAGATAGTTGATATAAGTCTGGCCAGTCTCCTTCTTGAACACGGTGGAAAAATACGCCGGGCTCATGTGCAGGTGGCGGCACAACATCTCCACGGACAGCTCCGGATTAGAATAATTTTCCTGGATATAACGCTGGGCTTCCAGAATCACTTTCCTGGTAGTGTTGTCCCTCTCCCTGTTCATAGCTTCGTTCACCCGGCAGGCGATGGGGACAACCCAGGCCGCGAAATCTTCCCTTCGGTGAATTCCTGCCAGGATATCTGCGTATGGTCCCTGGTCCGCAAACATCTCGTCCATGTTCAGATCATACTGCTGCATCAGCCTGGTGAGACAATTTACGATGGACAGCATGTAGACCTGATACTGTCTGGCGTGGACTCTCACGTCGTCCATGCGGGAAACTAAGTTTTGGATCACGCTCCCTATCAGCTCCCTGGGGCCGAACTTCACCGCCGCCGTCAGCTCTGCCTCCCCTTTGGCGTCCAGCTGGAGCTTTCCCCGGCTCACCGGCTCCACATCGTTTATATAGATGATCTTTCCGCCGCCCACGATGGCCCGGTATCCGAGGGCGTCCACAGCCGCCTGGTAGGAGCGGCTGATCTCCTGAAGGGTGCTGCAGCTGTGCCCCACCCCCACGGTGATTGCCACCTCCAGCATCCGCCTGCTCTCTTTGCAGGTATCATTTAACACATTGATCAGGCCTGTCTGGGAGTTATCCTCATCTACGGCCGCGATGACCGTGATGCCGTCCGCAGAGTTAAAGATGGCAAAGCGGCAGTAAGGCTTTAGATGGTCCTCCACCAGCCTTTTGACAGAGATGGGAATCAGTTCCTGGTGCTGGGAGAGCACCTGGCCCTCCGTCTGTTCCACCTGCTCCACGTGAATCACCGCCGCCAGCCACTTGCGGGCGTCGAGAATATCTATGCCGTATTCCCTCAGCTTTGGGACCACGGCATCCACATCCGTGGTCCGGCCAACAAGGTTATTTAAAAAAAGCTCCCTGAGAATCGGCAGGCTGCCCAGATAGCTCTCCCTCAGAGTGTCGATATCCCTGCGCTGCTCGATCTCCTGGTCCAGGCTCACCCGGATCCTGCTTAAAATCTCCCCCAGCTCCTGCCCGTTTACCGGCTTTAAAATATACTCGGTGACGTTCAGCTTGATTGCCTGCTGGGCGTACTCGAAATCGTCATATCCAGAGAAGATGAGAACCTTGACAGAAGGATACTTTTCCCGGATATAGGATGTCAGCGCCAGGCCGTCCATATAGGGCATCCTTATATCTGTCATCACCACATCCGGTTCCAGCTGCTCCAGCTTCTCCAGGGCATCCTGTCCGTTCTCCGCGTCCCCCACCACGGTAAAGCCCAGCCCCTCCCAATCCATCTTGCGGATCATGGCCTTGCGGACCTCCTCCTCATCATCTACCAGCATAATGCGATATAAACCCATTGAACCTTCCCGCCTTCCTGACTTTGCTTTCTGTTGTCCCTTCCCACCTTTTGTCTCTGACATCATTATATATCATGGTCTGTTAAGTGACAAAACATTTTTCAACTTCCTTGCCTGTGAATTTTAATATTTTAAGATTATTTACTAAATTCTTGCGATATTTTTATTTTTTTTCTCTCTTCTCACTTGTATTTTATTTTTTGGTGTGCTACAATGGACTGGTAGTATATCGAATGTCACTTATAGGTATTTTCAAGTAAGGAGGCTGGGGTTATGTTACGGAAAACGATGGATATTCGTCAAAGATATCATCCCATTCCACTGACCGTACTTATCACGACTGCAAACTCCTGTGATTGCGATATATTTGTGGAATATGAAGCATCCAGAGTAAACGTGAAAGACTATGAAGCGATGATACGAAACTTTGACACACAGGCGCAGAACCAATTATTTTTTTTTAACGGGACCGACGAACAATATGCCGAAAAGCGGATTCAGCGGCTTTTCGCTCCGTGATATATGATGATGAACTGTAAGACGGCAAAAGGTGAATGATTCAATATCTCATGAATCATTCACCTTTTATTTTGTGATATCGTGGTAAATACTATCCGAAAAACGTTATGAGTGCCTTTATTCCAAAATACAAAATTACGATGATTCCCAGAATGATGCGGTAATAGCCAAAGAGTTTAAAATCATTTCTCCGGATATAACTCATAAGAAATTTAATGGAGTACACCGACACCAGAAACGCCACCACCATCCCGAAGAGGAGGGTGAAAATCTCAGCGCCGGTAAAATGAAACCCAAATTTTATCAGCTTCAGAAAACTCGCCCCGAACATCACGGGAATCCCCAGGAAAAAGGAGAACTCCGCCGCCGCGCTTCTGGAGCATCCAAGAATCATGGCACCCAGAATGGTGGCGCCAGACCTGGAAGTTCCCGGCACCAGGGAGAGCACCTGGAACATGCCGATGCAGAAGACAAGGCGGAGGGACATCTGACCTGTCCGCTCGACTCTCGGCCTCTGCCCATAGTTTCTGTTCTCCACCGCGATGAACAGGATTCCGTACAGAATCAGCATGGCCGCCACGATAAAGCTGCTTCTCAAGTGAGCCTCCATCCAGTCATCCAGGGGAATGCCGATGACAGCTGCCGGAAGACAGGCAACAACCACTTTCATCCACAAGACCATGGTATGCTTTTTCACCATGATCCCGGTTCCTCCTATCTCCCAGACATTCGGCATATCCCGCTCCCGGGCGGAGCGGGCCATCATAAAGGGATTCAGTTTCTTAAAATACAGGAGAACTACCGCCAGGATCGCTCCCAGCTGAATGACCACCATGAACACCTCACGGAACTCTTCGGTCACGTTTAAGTGGATCAGGTCATCCAGCAGGATCATATGTCCCGTGCTGCTGATGGGAAGCCACTCTGTAAATCCCTCCACGATTCCGAATACAAGAACCTTCAACACTTCAACAATGCTCATTCCATTCTCCTCTAAATATTCTCAATCTGCCAGTCAATGGGGGCAATGCCGTGTGACTGTAAAAATTCATTGGCCTGGCTGAAATGGCGGCAGCCAAAAAAGCCTGTGTCCGCCGAATAGGGGCTTGGATGAGGGGCCTTGAGCACCAGATGCCTGGGGTTGTTCAGCATGGAACTCTTCTTCTGGGCCGGCCGTCCCCACAGAAGATACACGATAGGGCGGTCCTGGGCGTTGACTGCCTCGATGATGGCGTCCGTAAAATGCTCCCAGCCCTTTCCCTGGTGGGAGTTGGCTTTGTGGGCCCGCACGGTCAGCACCGTGTTCAGCATCAGGACTCCCTGCTTCGCCCACTTCTCCAGATAGCCGTTGTTGGGAATCCCGCAGCCCAGGTCATCGTGGAGCTCCTGGTAAATGTTCCGCAGAGACGGGGGAATCCTCTGGCCAGGCAGCACGGAAAACGACAGACCGTGGGCCTGGTTGGCGCCGTGGTAGGGGTCCTGGCCAAGGACCAGAACCTTCACGTCCTTAAGCGCCGTCAGATGCAGCGCATTGAAAATATCGTCCGCGGGCGGGTATACCGTGTTGGTGCTGTACTCTTCTTTCACAAATTCATATAGCTCTTTATAGTAAGGTTTCTTAAATTCTTCCCCCACTGCTTCCAGCCAGTCATTCTGCAATGCTCCCATAACTTGATCTTCCTCTTTTCTAAATTGTATTCCCGATTTTCTTTTTCTTTCCTGATTCCGTGCGGGTTTTCCGAAATCCCCGCCCTGTAGTCTACACACGCACCGGCACGCCCCTGTCCCTGAGATAGTGTTTCAGATCGTTAATCTCCATCTCCTTGTAGTGAAACAGGGAGGCCGCCAGGGCCGCATCCGCTTTTCCCCCAGTGAGAGCTTCGTAAAAATGCTCTCTCGTTCCGGCTCCTCCTGACGCGATGACAGGCACGGACACGTTGTCCGCGATGAGCGCCGTAAGTTCACAGTCGTAACCGGCTTTGGTACCGTCACAGTCCATGCTGGTCAGCAGAATCTCTCCCGCCCCCATGCGGTCCGCCTTCATGGCCCACTCCACAGCGTCGAGTCCTGTGTCGATGCGCCCGCCGTGTTTGTACACATTCCAGCCGCTTCTGTCCTCCCGCCTCCTGGCGTCAATAGCCACCACCACGCACTGCCGCCCGAATTTGTCTGCGGCGTCCGAGATGAGTCCCGGATTGTCTATAGCCGAAGAGTTGACGGAAATCTTATCCGCCCCTTCTCTGAGCAGCCGTCTGAAATCCTCCACCGTCCGGATTCCGCCGCCTACGGTAAACGGGATAAAGACTGTCTCCGCCACCCGCCGCACCATATCCGCCATGGTGGCCCGCTCATCGGAGGAGGCGGTGATATCCAGAAACACCAGCTCGTCGGCCCCGGCTTTTCCGTAGGCCGCCCCGATCTCCACCGGGTCGCCGGCATCTCTCAGATTCACGAAATTAACCCCCTTCACCACCCGGCCGTTGTGCACATCCAGACATGGGATGATTCGTTTTGTAAACATAGGCACCTCCTCACCGCCCCGCTGTATCCAACCGGCCGCCTTTACATTTCCACAAAATTTTTGAGAATTTTCAGTCCCACATCTCCGCTTTTCTCCGGGTGAAACTGACAGGCGAATACATTGCCCCTCTCCACCGCCGCGTGAATATGGACGCTGTACTCCGCAGATGCCGCCACCACGGACTCGTCCTCCGCCTCCAGATAATAAGAGTGGACAAAATACACGTAAGCTCCCGGCGAAATCCCGGCAAACAACCTGGAATCCCGTCTGATATCCAGGGAATTCCAGCCCATATGGGGAATCTTAAGCCCCTGGTTCGGGGGAATCCTGAGAATCTTCCCCCCAAGAAGCCCCAGACCCTCCACGCCCTCGCTCTCCTCGCTTCTCTCAAACATCAGCTGCAGTCCCAGGCAGATCCCCAAAAACGGGGTGCCTCTGTCCACTGCCTGACGAATCACAGGAGGAAGTCCGTACTGATTCAGCTTCGCCATGGCGTCTCCGAAGGCTCCCACTCCCGGCAGGATCACCTTGTCCGCCGCCAGAATCCGGCTGCCATCCCTGGTGATCATCACATCTTCGCCTAAAAAATTCAAAGCCTTTTCCACGCTTCTCAAATTTCCCGCATCGTAATCTATGACCGCGACCATATGTTATCCCTTTCCTGCCTGGCGCTTCCGGGCCGGCAAAACACCGCCCGGATCTCTTCCGGCCGTCACCTGGCGTTCACAATTAAACATTATACAAATTTCCCCATAAAATTACAACATATTTTCCAGCCTTTTTATCCAGTCCACGGAATTTTCCCCCACTGCCTCCGCCCGGTCTCCAATCTCCTCCGTCACCTGGCTGAGAGTCTGGTGAACCCGGTACATGCGGGACTTCCTGTTGAAATACACCGTCTTCTCGAAAGGCCACCGGATTACCGTGGGAACCTTAAATCCCTCCCCCAGCTCCAGAACCAGCAGTTCCCGGTTCATGGTCATGGCAAGCCAGGCAGTGTACTTCTGCCACTGAGGAAGATACCCCTCCTCAATGTAAGTCTCCGCCTCCCTGGTGTTGCCCGTCAGCGGCGCGCCGCAGTGGGGGCAGATGTCATCAGGGATCTCCCCCGGCTCCCAGATATCCTTGGTGCATGCCCTGGAGCACTGCCGCCACGTCTCGTTGCCGCAGGGCGCCACGATCTTCTCCGGGTCCAGCGGACTGTCGTAAATGGCCGCATCCGTGTTGGTGGTCACGATGAAATAATCTTTGCCGGCCAGAATTCCCGCCAGAGCTTCATAGGCCCCCGCTATGCCGGGAACCCTGTCCGCCCTCCACTCGCCGCCGATTCCCACCAGCACCTTCTTCGCGCCTGCAAGGTACTCCCATACGTCTTTTTTTTCAAGTTCCATGGTCTTCCTGCTCTCTTCCTTTCAGGTGCCGCCGCAAGCGGCTCCCCTTCTTCTCAGCACAGTATAGCATTGATGGGGGAGGATGTGCAAGATTTTCTGCTTATATCCCCAATTCTTTATGAAAATATTTCAGAGGTGAATTCGCATAACGACGTTCGAACTCTTTTCTATGGAGGTTTTCCACTGTCTCTTTTATAAATACTATCTCTGATAATTACAGCTTTGGAATGATCAAGTCCTGACCTGGAACTTCTGGAACGAGCAGAATTTTTAATTTGACAGCCGAAATCTTCTTTAGACGTCATTGATTTTCTCATGGTTATATTGTAAAAGGCGGGAAGAGTATCATCTTCCCGCCAGAGTCATCGCCCTGTCAATTTTTCTTTTACCAACAAGTCGGAACCGTCACTCGTCTCATCAGCGAAGCCGGTATATCCTGTATCTCATCTGTATTCAACCATTATTTTGTTACGATTTTATTACAATGCCCGGGTGACTTACGGCGATACCTCTCCGCCCTCCGGACTCTCCTCCTGTGCCGTCACGCTCAGCCTGCCGCTGCTGTCGGCACGGTAAGACACGCCGTCTATGACGACCTCCATGTCCGCTGCCATGCGTCCGTTCCCCGGCTCCAGGCAGTACCATGCCCCGTCGACTTCCACAAGACCCTCGGCCATGGAGCCGTCGCTGCCCATATAATACCAGCTTCCGTCCACCATCTGCCAGCCGGTAGTCATATGCCCCTGGCCGTCAAAGTAGTACCAGTTGTCGTCGATCGGCCTCCAGCCCGTGACCATGACTCCGCTGTCTTTCAGATAATACCGGCTGCCGCCGTCACTCAGCCAGCCGGTCGCCATGATGCCGTTTTGGTCAAGATAGTACCATTCCCCGCTGTCCCTGACCCATCCTCTGGTCATGGCCCCGTCGCCGCCCATGTACCGCCATCTTCCGTCAGGGCTGATCCAGCCCGATGCCGCGGCTCCGGAATCTGTCAGATAATATATCTGCCCGTCGTCCTCCAGCCACCCGGTCTTCATAATTCCCGTTACTCTGTCTGAGAAATACCTGGTGCCTCCGTCATCGATCCAGCCCTTGACAGCAGCGCCGGAACTTCCCAGATAGTACCAGTCCTCACCGTCCGCTCTCCAGCCATACTGCATCTTTCCGTCGGTCTCATCGAGATAATATCTCTCGCCGCCTACCAGCAGCCAGTTGGTGGAGGCCAGGCCGTCCTGGTTCATGTAATACCAGCCGTCCCCGTCATTGATCCACGTATCCTTCTGCATGGCATAGTCGGCATAATAATATGTATTGCCGCCGATGGTTCTCCATGTGTCGGCAGGTATGACGCCTGAAAAATCCCGGAACTGAAAATCGATATCCACGTTGCCGCTGATTCCGTTCACTGAGCCGGTGCTGGTACACTGCCACATCACCGGAGAGTTATAGGATGGCCTGTGAGAATACCTGGCCACCCACACAGGGTAATTCATCAGGGACATATCCAGGCGGTTATTGAGCCAGTATTCGTTGGCGTAAATGATAGGATAATAGCCGGCCTGTGAGATCCTGCCGCAGAACGCGTTGGCAATGGCGGCCAGCTCCTCCTTTGACAGGACAGCCTGGACATCATCCTCCATATCAAAGGCCACAGGATAAGATACCGGATAGTCCTTGATCAGGTTCAGCACGAATTCTGCCTCCGCCTCCGCCATCTCCGGGGTAGTGGCCAGAGAGTAGATATAGACGCCCGCCTGTACCCCCGCGTTGACAGCTCCCTGGATATTTTTGTGAAAATAGGGGTCCACATCGGTTCTGGAACGGGTTCCGATCATGACGAAGGACACGTCATCCGCCGCCACCTGACCCCAGTTTATCTCCCCCTGCCATCTGGACACGTCGATGCCTCTGCGCAGCACATTGGTGATGGCAGAGCCGTCAGGCATCAGGTAATTATTCCCCGAACGCTTCCACGCGTTTGGGTTGGCAGCGGAGACGCTTCCTCCTGAGGACGCAGAGCCATCCTGCCCCGAACTGCTGCCCGTGCCGGAGTTATCTCCTCCCGGACCTGTGCTCCCCCCCGGACCGTAGCTTCCGGTTCCAGAGCCTGTATTTCCCGCGGAGCCCGAATCCCCGGCGCCCGGGCCGCCGCTTCCTCCCGGCCCCTGGCTGGAAGCGGCAGAAGAAGCGGTGCTCTCCCCCGGCCCGACAGCCCAGGCAGTCTCCGCCGGAATTCCCGCCAGCGCCGCCACAACTCCCGCCAGCGCCGCAGCATGGCAGCGCTTCGTCAAATGTCTGCTTTTCTTCATAGGTATCTCCTCACTGTCTGCTTTTTTGTCAAATCCCCCTCTAAGTCATAAGTATAACACAATTTTTCTGCACGTTTTTTACTTTTTACTTAACTTTTTGGAAGACCAAATGTCATATGTTATTGTTCATGGGCATCTTCTTGCCCGGCTATGCCTGACAAAAGCCGGGCCTCCGCCGAGGAAGACCGGGGCGCGTCAAGCCCACAGGCACGTCAAACCAAAAACCGCCTGAAAACCAATACCTCAGTTTTCAGACGGCTCTTAAAATCATTTACATTAACGCTTTATACAGATCCACAATTTCTTCCACGGAAGTGTCTCTCGGATTGCCCGGACGGCACGCGTCTGCAAATGCGGACTCTGCCAGGAACCGGATATCCTCTTCCTTCACGATCTCCCTGAGGTCCGCCGGGATTCCCACATCCTCGGACAGCTTCTTCACGGCTTCCACGGCGGCTCTGCGGTACTCGTCCTGACTCATGGCATCCACGCCTTCCACGCCCATAGCCTTTGCGATGTATTTGTACTTGTCACCGGTACAGGGTGCGTTGTACTCCATAACCGTCGGCAGCAAGATGGCGTTGGCAACCCCGTGGGGAGTATCATAGACAGCCCCCAGGGAGTGTGCCATAGAGTGAACGATTCCCAGGCCTACGTTGGAGAAGCCCATACCTGCCACGTACTGACCCAGAGCCATGTCCTTGCGGCCCTCGGGAGTATTTTCCACAGCCCCTCTCAGGGATCTGGAGATAATCTCGATCGCCTTCAGGTGGAACATGTCGGTCATCTCCCAGGCTCCCTTGGTGATATACCCCTCGATGGCGTGAGTCAGGGCGTCCATGCCTGTGGCCGCAGTGAGCCCCTTGGGCATGGAGGACATCATATCCGGATCGATGACAGCCACCACCGGGATGTCGTGAGTATCCACGCACACGAATTTTCTCTTTTTCTCCACGTCGGTGATTACGTAGTTGATGGTAACTTCCGCAGCCGTGCCCGCAGTGGTGGGAACCGCGATGATGGGCACGCAGGGCTTCTTGGTAGGCGCCACGCCCTCCAGGCTCCTCACATCCTCAAACTCCGGGTTGGTGATGATGATTCCAACCGCCTTTGCCGTATCCATGGAAGAACCGCCGCCGATAGCGATGATGTAATCTGCCCCGGAAGCCTTAAACGCTGCCACGCCGGACTGCACGTTCTCAATGGTGGGATTGGGCTTGATGTCAGAATAAATCTCATAAATCAGCCCTTCTGCCTCCAGAACGTCTGTCACTTTTTTCGTAACCTGGAACTTGATCAGATCCGGGTCAGAACACACAAAGGCTTTCTTAAAGCCTCTTGTCTTCACCTCAGCAGGGATCTCCTTGATCGCCCCGGCCCCATGATACGATGTCTCATTTAACACAATTCTGTCTGCCATGATAATATCTCCTTTTCCTGGAAAATAATCCGCGGCTGCAGGCGCCCTGTCGAATGTCCCGATACCCTTGAACCGGACACCCGCAGACACTCAGGCCGCCGCTTAAGCCTGTCAACTGTTTCTGATATAATTTTAACGATGCCGGACAAAAAAAGAAAGTGACAATCCGGCTGTTCTGTCACTTTCCGGTAAATTTGTGAAATTTTACAGCTTCTTTTGTGTATCTTGCCGCCGCCGAAGGCCGGATATTCCTGTGCCCCCGCTTCCTGCCGCTCATCTAAAAACCATCCCTCCCGGCCCTCTACATCAGCCCCAGCTCCCTGAACACGGCTTCCAGCTTCGGAGGCATGGCCTCCACCAGCTTCCGCGCCATTTCATCCGGTCTCTCCCTCATTCCCCCCATAATCCATTTCACAGTCATATATACCGACCCCTGGCAGTACATTTCCAGTAGAAACTGGATGTCCTTCTAAAGGGGCCTGCTGGACTTCCTGGCAATCAGGTCCTGGTAAAAGCGGAGAATCAGCTCAAAGTCATGCTCTTTCAGGGAGTTGTGGTCCTCCGACCGGAAAGCGCCCATAAAGAACGATTTCTCCTCCTGAATAAACATCAGCTTCTGGGTCAGACTCTCCTCCACCGTGTGGCTGACCCCGATCTCCTCAAAACAGGCCAGCACCAGCCTGTCAAAATACCAGTTGATCAGGTCATATTTGTCCAGAAAATTCCTGTAAAATGTCTGTCTGGCCACACCAGCCCCTTCCACGATGTCCTTCACCGTGATCTTGTCCACAGGCGTGTTCTTCATACATTCCTTGACAGAAGCCGCCAGCTTATATTTTGTCTTCTCCTGCTTTTCCATTGTCATTCCCGTGTGATTGCTCCCTGCGATTCTGTATCTCTACTAATGGTAGCACGTTTCCCACAGTTTGTCACTGAAAAAACAGGCACATTTCCGTCTCGTCATTTTCTCCAAATTTCTCCTGACAGTTTTGTGCACAATTATTTCTTGCCAAACCTCCCTCAGTCCGTTATAATAAAACCACCGTTTCAGGTATTCTGTGTTTCGAGGCTGATTTCCAGCCGGCAGTCCACATGTAAGGAATTTTGTGTGGTATATTCGTGTGCGCAGTCTGCATAAACAAAAAAGGAGGTATACGTTATGGTATACGAGATGTTTCAATCAAAAGTAGCTGACTCTTTACGGTCACAGCTGGGAAGCGACTATCAGCTGGTGCTCCAGAAGGTTCCCAAGAACAACGGCACCATCCTAAACGGCCTGTCCATCATGAGAAAAGGCGCAGGCGTATCTCCCACTATCTATCTCGAAAGCTACTATGAACGGTTTCAGGAAGGGACCTCATTTAACTTCATTATCCAGGAAATTCTTCAAATCTATCAGGAACACACGGCTGTCACTCATCTGGATTTTTCCATTCTCAACGATTTTTCCCTGTTAAGAGACAAGGTGATGTACAAGTTGATCCACACTGCATCCAACAGGGAACTGCTCCAGGATATCCCCAGCATCCCCTATCTGGATCTGTCCATCGTCTTCTATCTGTTCCTTGAGAAAAATGAATACGGCCAGATGACGGCGCTTATACACAACGACCATCTGGAATCCTGGAACACCTGCCTGGAGGAGCTTTACCGCCTCGCCTCCGCCAACACGCCTGAGTTTCTTCCCGCGGATCTGAAGCCTATGTCCGATGTCATGAAGTCCATAGCCCAGGAACAGCTGGGCACCGACTACCGTGAAGATTTTATCGACGAACTCATGTCCTCCCCCGATGCCTCGCCTCTCTATGTTCTCACCAACTCTTCCGGAATCTGCGGCGCCTGCGCCCTCCTCTATCCGGATCAGCTGAAAAACTTCGCCGATATGCTGGAGAGCGATCTGGTGATCCTTCCCTCCAGTATCCACGAAGTTCTGCTTGTTCCCTATGACGACCATATCTCATTTGACGAGCTGGCCCACATGGTATCCCACATCAACCGCGCCGAGGTTCCCGTGGAAGACCGCCTCTCCGACCAGGTCTACCTCTACTCCAGAGCCTTGGACCAGGTAATCTTCGCCGGCTCTCCTGTATGCTCTGTCTTGTCCTGACCTGCAGTCCACCATATATCTGCCCTTAAACCCGCCCTAAAATCTGCTTAAAAATCTGCCTCAGAAAATCATGCTGCCCACCTGGAACACCGCCGTGGACATAAGCCATGCAGCCAGCAGCTGAAATACCACCATGCCCCCTGTCCACGAGAGAGATTTGGTCTCTCTCCTGATGGTGCCGATTGCCGCCACGCAGGGCGTGTACATGAGACAGAAAATCATCAGCGCGTAGGCATTCACCGGCCCGAAGCCGTTCCCTGCCAGTATCCGGGACAGCTCCGACATTCCCGCCGCAGAATTGATATTGCTGATGCCGTAGAGCACGGAGAAGCTGGACACTACCACCTCCTTGGCTGACAGCCCGGAGATGAGAGCCACGGCGATCTGCCAGCTGCCAAGCCCTGCCGGACGAAGAACCGGCACGAGACAACGGCCTATCATGGCGGCGAAACTGCCCGATACCTCCTCCACGATTCCCCCCGGCCCCATGTTCAGCACAAACCAGAGCACGATGGAGGCCACGAAAATGGTGGTGCCCGCCTTTGTCAGGTAGTCCTGCACCTTCTCCCACACATAGATGGCCACCGTCCGCCCATTAGGGGTCTTGTACTCGGGAAGCTCGATCAAAAGTCCGTCCTCCTCCTCATTCCCCGAAGCCTTGTGGACCACATAGGCGATGCCGATAGCGGCCAGAAGGCCGATGAGGTACAGGGAGTACGCCACAAGCAGAGCCTTCTCCCCGAAAAACATCTGGGCAAACAGCACATAGATGGGCAGCCTGGCAGAGCAGGACATAAACGGGGTGATGAGAATCGTTCTCCTCCGGTCCCGCTCCGTGGCAAGAGCCCTTGTCGCCATAACCGCCGGCACCGTGCATCCGAAGCCCAGAAGCATGGGAAGAAACGCTTTCCCCGAAAGCCCCACCCGGCTCATGGTCTCGTTCATCACATAGGCGACTCTGGCCATATAGCCGCTGTCCTCCAGAAATGCGAGGGCGAGGAACAGAATGAAGATATTGGGCAGGAAGGTGAGGATTCCTCCCACCCCCGCCACAATGCCGTCCACCAGCAGAGACACAAGCCACGGGGAGGTCCCCATAGCCTGGAGACCCGCCAGAAATCCCTGGGAAAAATACTCCAGCCCTGTCTCAAAGTACCCCTTGAGAAAATCTCCCACAGTGAAAGTCAGGAAAAACACCAGTGCCATGATTCCCAGAAAAATGGGAATGCCCCACACCGGATGGGTCAGCAGCTCGTCAATCCTGTCTGTCATGGCCGCCTTCTTCTCCTTGTTGAACAGGCACTCAGCCACTACCTCCTCAATATAATCGTACTTCTCGTTGATAATATCCTTTTCATAAGAATAATCCACGATGCCGTTGAGATTAACAGGGTGATCTTTACAAACCTCCTCATCGCATTCCAGCATCTTGATGGCATGCCACCGCAGATTGTCCATGTTCCCGTACTTGTTTCTGAGAGCCGCCTCCACCTGGGCGATCCTGGTCTCCAGCTGCGGGGCGTAGCGGACCACAATCCCCTGGGGGCCTTCCTCGTAGTGGTGAACCACCGCGTGCATCAGCACATCCAGGCCGCTGCGTCTTCGGGCTGACACGGGAACCACCGGAATATGCCCCAGCATCTCCGGCAGACGGTGCAGGTCGATCTCCATGCCCCGCTCCTCCACGATATCCATCATGTTCAGGGCCAGTATCACCGGCTTTTTCAGCTCCAGAAGCTGCATGGTCAGATACAGATTTCTCTCCATAGATGAAGCGTCCACCACGTTGATGATCACATCAATATTCTCTTCTTCAATACATTTCCGGGTGACGATCTCCTCGATGGTGTAGGAAGTCAGACTGTAGACCCCGGGAGTGTCGATGACCCTGATGGGATGTCCCTCGTAGCTGGTCTCCCCCTCCACTCTCTCCACCGTGACCCCCGGCCAGTTGGCCACCTTCAGCTTGGCCCCGGTGAAAGCATTAAACAATGTAGTCTTCCCGCAGTTGGGATTCCCCACAAAAGCCACGGTAATCGGATAATTTTCTCTCTTCATCGCCCTGCCGCCTCCTCAATGGTGATCCCCTCGGCGATCTGCCTTCCCAGGGCCAGACGAGTTCCCCTCACCTTGATAATCAAACTGCCGCTCCCTTTTTTATTCAGCACAGTGACAGGGGTTCGTTCGTTGACTCCCAGAGCCTCCAAACGCCTGGCCACCTGCATCCTGGCCAGCACCCCTGTCACCACATAATTTTTCCCTATCTCGCCCTCATTCAGCTTCATGGCTGAACCTCCTTTAAATATCAGTTCATCACCATGAGCATACTCTTATTGAGAATAATTGTCAATATCTTTATTTCAGCGCCGCTTCCGCCGCTGCCTGGCCTGCGAACCGGCCCATAGTAGCACAGAACTGGATAGAAGACCCAGAGCATGGATATTCATGATAGAGAAGCTGTCCATTGGCCACCTCGCCTGCCGCATAGAGCCCTGGAATAACCTGGCCATCCACAGACACTACTTCACCCTTCATTGTCACCTGCGGGCCTCCGAACGTGCCGGTCAGTCCGTTGGTAGTTATCTTTACTCCATAGAACGGGGCCGTCTTGATCGGATTTAAAAATAACACATCCCTCTCCAGGGTACTTTCCATGGCGCCCTTGTCGCCCCTGACCGGCTTGCCGAATTCCGTGTCTTCCCCTGTCTCACAGATCTCATTATAGGCATCTATCGTAGCCTGCAAAACAGAAGCATCCATCTCCAGCTGCTCTGCCAGTTCTTCTATAGTATCTGCTTTAAAAGCAGTCCCCGCCGTCACGGCTTCCTCCAGGCCCTCTAACTGATACTCTGAATCCAGCAGGCTGTAGTAATATGTATAGCCTTCATCAAAGTAAAGTTTTTTGCTTCTAGAAAACCAGTACTCAGCCTCGTTGGCAAATCTTTTTCCCTCAGGTGTCACATTCAGGAACACTCCTGCCGGGTCTGACAGCTTAGTAGCTCCAATGTCCATGGGGTTGGCGATGACTCCGCCTCCTGCGATAATGTTAGCCCCTGCGTCTCTTGCCATAATCAGACCATCGCCCTGATGCGCCTCACCTAAAAATGTCCCGAATGTATCCAGAACCGGGCAGTATTCTTCCACCAGTTCCTGATTGTTGGCAAAGCCTCCCGTGGCCAGTATAACGCTCTTCGCGGAAATCTCCACCTTCCGCCCTTCGTTTTCGCAGACCACGCCCGTCACCGTTTTGTCCTCCTGGATCAGCTCCACTGCCGGAGTCTCCAAATGTATCTCTACGCCGGCTTTCTCTGCCGCCTCTACCATAGGCAGGATAAATCCGGTTCCTCCCATGTCCGCAGTCTTATGATTGCGCAGGGGGTCCTGACCGGGATTGTTGTAGGAAAATGTGACTCCGCCGAATTCTACGCCTCTGTCCTGAAGCCAAACAAATGTCTCCGGACTGGCCTTCGCGATAGCTGTCAGCATCTCCTCATCCACATGGCCTTCTCCCCTTTCGATCCAGTACTGAGCCAGAGCCTCCACGGAATCATTGATTCCCTGATCCTCCTGCAGCTGAGTTCCTGCCGCCAGCAGCTCTCCTCCACAAGTGATAGAAGCTCCGCCAAGGGAACCCATCTTCTCCACTAAAATCACCTTCGCGCCGCTGTCTGCCGCGGACACTGCTGCGCTCAGTCCCGCAAGGCCTCCGCCAACCACCACCACATCGGCCTCAAGTTTTTCATCTTCCTTTGCTTCTTTTGCTATGCCAATACCTTTCAGCCCTTCCACATCAGCGCCTGCCTGTCCAAGAGCATCTGCCGCTGCCGCCAGAATCGCGTCGCTGGTTATGGTAGCCCCTGAGACGGTGTCAATTCCCAGTCCCT
Organism: uncultured Hungatella sp.; assembly: GCA_910577935.1. Lineage (GTDB taxonomy): Bacteria > Bacillota > Clostridia > Lachnospirales > Lachnospiraceae > UBA3402. Next base: position 119,019 of record CAJTOT010000004.1, read on the forward strand.
GCGCTTCCACGATGAGGCCCGGTATCTTCTCGATGGCAGGGTCAGAAATACCTGCCGTCTCGTTATGCTCCAAGACCGTAACCGATTTGATGGCATCCGCCGTCACCACTACTTCCACGGTCACGTCTCCTCCCATGCCTTTCGCCGAAGCTTTATATGTCCCTGGCTTATAGACGCCGTCACCCTTGACCTCTTCTCCCATTGTCTCCTCTGTCCCGGACTCCGCCGCTGCTCCAGTGGTTTCCGCCACAGTAGTCTCTGCGCCAGTGGTTTCCACAGCGGTCCCGGAAGCAGCCACAGTCCCCTGTCCGGAACCATTGCAGCCCGACAGAACCACCGCCATCACACCTGACAAAGCCAGACAAAACCATCTGTTCCTTCTCTTCATAAAATAATTCCTCCTTGCTGTTTTTGATTCATGTCCCAATATGTGCCTGTTTATAATCGCAAAAACATCATATCATATTTTTAGTCATTTTTCCATATATTAATGTTGTTTTATTCTTTTTCTTTACTTGATTTTACAAAAATAAGGCTGTTTTCCGCAATCTTATTATAGTAATTGTCATTTTCCCTACTCCAACTCCAGCAGCATTTTTTTCACTTCAAGCATCCGGTCTCTGAGGACTGCCGCCTCCTCAAAATTCAGTTCTGCCGCCGCTTTGTGCATCTTCTTCTGCAGTTCCTTCATCAGCTTGTTCAGCTCCGCCTCGTCCATGGATTCAAGGTCTTTCTCATCAGCTTTGGAGTCCTGCTCCGCCGCTTTGGAGATTGCGATCAGGTCCCGGACCGCTTTCTTGATGGTTGTGGGGGTGATGCCGTGTTCCTCGTTGTACTTCTGCTGGATCTTCCGCCTCCGCTCCGTCTCGCTTATGGCTCTCTGCATAGAGTCAGTAATCGTATCCGCGTACATAATCACATGACCCTCCGCGTTGCGGGCGGCGCGTCCCACGGTCTGAATCAGCGATGTCTCAGAGCGCAGGAACCCCTCTTTGTCTGCGTCCAAAATAGCCACCAGAGAAATCTCCGGAATATCCAGTCCTTCCCTGAGAAGGTTGATGCCCACCAGCACGTCAAACACGTTGAGCCGCATATCCCGGATAATCTCCGCCCTCTCCAGGGTGTCGATGTCCGAGTGAAGATACTTGACCCGTATCCCCACCTCTCTCATGTAATCCGTCAAATCCTCGGCCATGCGCTTGGTCAAAGTAGTCACCAGAACCTTGTTGCCCTTATCCACCTCCCGGTTCACCTCTCCCACCAGGTCGTCAATCTGTCCTTCCACAGGGCGGACGCTGATCTCCGGGTCCAAAAGCCCTGTAGGGCGGATAATCTGCTCTGTCCTCAGCAGCTCATGGCCGGCCTCATAATCTGACGGCGTGGCGGACACGAACATCATCTGGTCAATTTTGCTCTCAAATTCCCCAAAATTCAGAGGCCGGTTATCCAGGGCAGAAGGCAGGCGGAACCCATAGTCCACCAGCGTCGTCTTCCTTGACCGGTCCCCCGAGTACATCCCCCGCACCTGCGGAAGAGTGATGTGGGACTCGTCAATGATAATCAGAAAATCATCGGGAAAATAGTCAATAAGGGTGTACGGCGGCTCCCCCGGCTTTCCGCCTGTCAGATGCCTGGAGTAATTCTCAATTCCGGAACAAACCCCCGTCTCCCGCATCATCTCCACATCAAAATTGGTCCTCTCCGCAATCCTTTGGGCCTCCAGGAGCTTGTCCTCACTCTTAAAGTAGGCGACCCTCTCCTTCATCTCCTCCAGAATCCCTCTGGCCGCCTCCTCCATCCTCTCTTTGGACACCACATAGTGGGAAGCGGGGAAGATGGCCACATGCCCCAGCCGCGCCTTGGCCTCCCCGGTGAGCGCGTCAATCTCTGTAATCCGCTCCACTTCATCCCCAAAAAACTCTACCCTGTAGGCCTCCGTGCCGGAGTATGCCGGAAAAATCTCCACCACATCTCCCCGCACCCGGAAAGTCCCCCGGTGAAAATCCATGTCATTCCTGTCATACTGGATGTCGATGAGCTTGTGAATCACCTCATCCCTGTCCTTCTCCATGCCGGGCCGAAGGGAGATCACCATCTCCTGGTAGTCGATGGGACTTCCCAGACCGTAGATGCAGGACACCGAGGACACGATGATCACATCCTTCCTCTCCGACAGCGCGGCTGTGGCGGAATGACGCAGCTTGTCGATCTCGTCGTTGATGGCGGAGTCCTTTTCAATGTAGGTGTCCGTGGATGGAACGTAGGCTTCGGGCTGGTAGTAATCGTAGTAGGACACAAAATATTCCACTGCGTTACTCGGAAAATACTCTTTGAACTCGCCATAGAGCTGTGCCGCTAATGTCTTATTGTGCGCTATTACCAAAGTCGGCTTGTTAAGCTGTGCGATCACGTTGGCCATGGTAAAGGTCTT
>CAJTOT010000005.1:0-11264 GCA_910577935.1 uncultured Hungatella sp.
TCACAGCAACCAGCAAAAATCCATGAAAATCGCCTGCGGCGATGGGATTTTTGCCCGCCTGCCCAGGTTATCATGCGGTCAGCGCAGCCAGTGCGCAGACCTGCCTGAACAGTAACTAACTGTCTACAAAAGACTTGCGTTTTGCTGTGTTTAGTCGTATAATACATGTTGAAAACAATGTGAATCTTCGGGGCGGAGTGAAATTCTCCACCGGCGGTAAAAGTCCGCGAGCCGTGTGCACGGTTGATTTGGTGCAATTCCAAAACCGACAGTATAGTCTGGACGAGAGAAGAAGCGGCATGTTTCATGGAATGGAACGCGTCTGTGCGCCGTATCGCCCTGGATATCGGAAGGTATTCAGGGCTTTTTGCGTATGGAGGGCGGCCGGTCTGTGGAAAGCCAAGGGACAATTCCTCGACAGAAGATTCGAAAGTCAAAGGAGGATAAGTAAAGATGAAAGCAGCAAGCGCAGCAAAGACAAAAAAACTTTTAGACGTGAAAAATGTGGTGCTCATGGGCATGCTGGGGGCCATCGGAGCGGTTCTGATGCTGTTCGAGTTCCCTCTCCCGTTTATCGCCCCGTCGTTCTACGGGCTGGATTTAAGCGAGATTCCGGTTCTGGTGGGAGCCTTCTCCATGGGCCCTGTGGCCGGAGCTGTCATCGAGGCGGTGAAGATCCTGGTGAAGCTGGTGTTAAAGCCCACCTCCACAGGGTTTGTAGGCGAGTTCGCCAACATCTGCATCGGGTGCGCCCTGGTTCTGCCTGCCGGGATTATTTACAAGATGAAGAAGACCAAAAAGGGGGCTGCCATAGGCATGGTGGTGGGAACCTTCTCCATGGCCCTTGTGGGCGCCGTGTTAAACGCCGTGGTCATGCTCCCCTTCTACTCTAATTTCATGCCTCTGGAGTCCATTCTCCAGGCAGGCGCCGCCATCAACCCTGCCATCAGCAGCGTGTGGACCTTTGTGTTCCTGGCGGTGGCGCCCTTCAACCTGATCAAGGGGGCTTTGGTATCCCTGATCACTACCCTGATCTACAAGCGGATCAGCGTGATTATCCACGGCTAAAAGATTTCCCTCCTGCTTGTCATTCGTTCCGTTATGAGTTAGAATAAATGGAAAATGACAGGTCAGGAGGCTTTTTTTATTTATGAAGGATTACAAAAGAAAACTGAGGAGTTTGCTGCGAATCGTGTTTGGCCGCACCTCTTATGTGGTGATCTTCCTGCTGATTCAGATCGGCATCCTGTTCGGCATCATACGGTGGTTGAGCAGTTATTCCCTGTATATTTACGCCGCGCTCATCGTCCTGGGCGGCGTAACCTGCATCTATATTATCAACAAGAGGGATAACCCCAGCTTCAAGCTGGGATGGATCATACCGATTCTCGTGTTTCCCGTGTTCGGGACGCTGCTCTATCTGATGGTGGAGGCGGATTTCGGAAGCCGCATGTACGCCAGGAGGGCCAGCGAACTGGTGGAGGGCACCAGGGTCTACTTAAAACAGGACAAGACCGTGGCAGAGCATCTTTTCGGGGAGGACAGGCGGACGGCCACCCTGGCCAGATACATGTGGGAAAAGGGTGGATTCCCGGTCTATGAGAGCACGGATGTCACCTACTTTCCCAGCGGGGAAGAAAAATTCCACAGGCTTCTTGAGGAGCTTAAAAAAGCGGAGACATTTATTTTCCTGGAGTACTTTATCGTGGAGCGGGGATTCATGTGGGATTCCATCCTGGAGATTCTGGAGCAGAAGGCGAATGAGGGGGTGGAGGTGCGGTTTATGTACGACGGCATGTGCTCCCTGGCGCTTCTTCCCTGGGGATACCCGAAAAAGATGGAGGCGAAGGGAATCCGCTGCCAGGCCTTCGCCCCCATCCGGCCCATGCTGTCCACCTATCAGAACAACCGCGACCACAGGAAGATCGTGGTCATCGACGGTCGCGTGGCTTTCACCGGCGGAATCAATCTGGCTGACGAGTACATCAATAAAAAGCCCAGGTTCGGCTACTGGAAGGACACGGCGGTGATGGTGAAGGGGGACGCGGTGAAAAGCTTTACGGTTATGTTTCTCCAGAACTGGAATATCTGGGAGAAACAGGCTGTTCCCTGCGAGAAGTATCTGGTGTCCGCCGCCGCTCCCTCATCCCCGGGACAGGGGTTTGTCATGCCCTACGGAGACACGCCCTTAGACCATGAGACAGTGGGAAAATACGTGTACATGGATATTCTCTCGGACGCGAAGGAGTACGTGCACATCATGACTCCCTACCTGATCCTGGACGACGAGATGATAGGCGCCCTGATCTTCGCGGCAAAGCGGGGGGTGGAGGTGGTGATCATCATGCCCCATATTCCGGACAAAAAGTACGCCTTCTTCCTGGCTCACACCTACTACCAGGAGCTTTTGGATGGAGGGGTGAAGATATGGGAGTTTACCCCCGGCTTCGTCCATGCCAAGGTGTTCACCAGCGACGGGGAGAAGGCGGTGGTGGGAACCATCAACCTGGATTTCCGCAGCCTGTACCATCATTTTGAATGCGCCGCCTATATGTACAGGAATCAGGCGGTGGCGGATGTGGAGGCGGACTTCCGGAAGACTTTGGAACAATGCCAGGAGATCACAAGGGAGACCTGCAAATCCTATCCCTTCTATGAAAAAGTGGCCGGGCGGGGACTCAGGCTCATCGCCCCGCTTATGTAGCCCCTGGAAAAACAGGAAAATAAACACATATTAAACACACAATAGACACAATTCCCTGATAAAGTAGATGGAAACAGACCAGTGTAAACAATGAATCCGGGAGGAGAGTCATATGAATCGACATCAATTGGCAGTCTGCGTCACAGCGGCTGCGGTTCTTGCCGCGAGTGTGCCGTTTTCTGCGGAGGCAGCCAGCAATTACGAACTGAGGAAAAAAGTCATCCGCCTGAGCGGGATCATGGATATCACAGAGGACAACGCACCGGTGACCAGGGGAGAATACGCCCGGATGCTGGTGAATGCCAGCGCTTACAAGCCGGCGGCCCTCCAGGTCAGCTCTACCGCCGTGTTCTCCGACGTGCCTGCCGGCGCCGCCCATGCATCCGCGGTGCGCATCGCCTCGGAGAACGGCTGGATGGTGGGATATCTGGGAGGGCAGTTCCGCCCGGACCAGCAGATCACTCTCCAGGAGGCTGTCAGGGGGATTCTGGCCCTGCTGGGATATACAGACGAAGATTTTTCAGGGAACCAGATAAACGGCAGATGGGCCCAGTACGGTTATCTGGAGCTGGGGGAGAACGTGGGAAAGGAGCCTTTGGAGGTTCTGACTCAGGCCGACTGTGTCAATCTGTTCTACAATCTTCTATGCGCCCGGACCACCGCGGGAAAAGACTACTGCACGGTGCTGGGATACGAGCTGTCCGAAGACGGGGAGGTGAATCCTCTCACCATCGCGGACAATGAGCTGAAAGGTCCCAAGGTGGTGAAAAAGAATTACACACTGGACGATTACGTGCCCTTTAAAGTCAGCGAGGCCACCTTCTATCTGGACGGACAGATGTCTGCCTTGGAGCGGGTGAAGCAGGCGAAGGAAGACGGTTTCGTGGTCATCTACTACAACACCAACACAAAGACCGTCTGGGTCTACAGCGCCAACGGGGAGAGCGAGCTGGAGGGGACCAACATGGTGGCGGTGAAAGGGAAGGTCAGCGGGATCTTCTACAGTTCCGCCAGCGTGATGAATCCCAGCGTGGTCATGCTGGAGGAGTACGGCGAGGCGGAGTTCCGCCTGAGAGATTCCGATGTCCAGTTTGCATTTTCCATCTACGGGGAACTCCAGGTGGGGGATCAGGTGATTCTCATCTGCGAGAAGACGGGGGGCAGCGACGGCATGGACTCCTACACAGTGACAGACTACATTGAATATTGACGAGGACGGAACCATGGCGGGATCAGATAAGAAGAAAAACGGCAGCGTGAACCCAGGGCTTCCGGACCAGAAGAATGAGGTCGGGCTGAGAGAGACAGGCGGGGAGACCCAGGTGGGAACCAAAACCGGGGAGTCCGGCAGTCAGGTGGACGCGAAGACAGGGAGAAAAAAGAAGAAGAAGAGAAGAGGCAGGCTGACGGGAAAGCAGAAGGCCGTGAGGGTAATTGCAGGCGCGGCGGTGATCATTCTGGCGGCGGCGGGCTACAGGCAGTATTCCATGAAGGCGTCGGCCCCGGCGGGAGCGGCGGATGCCCAGAAGACTGCCGCGGTGCAGAGGATGGACATGGTCTCATCTCTGTCCTCGTCAGGCAGCCTCTCCCCCAAGGATACATACAACATCACATCCCTGGTGTCGGGGGACGTGATAACCGCGGACTTTGAGGAGGGGGACCAGGTCACCGAGGGACAGGTGCTCTACATCATCGACGCCTCCTCCGTGGAGACGGAGCTGAACACGGCCCAGAATTCCGTGGAGCGGGCCCGGACCAGCTACGAGCTGGCCCAGGAAAATTACAACCAGGCACTGGCGGATTACAGCGGCAATACATATAAGTCAACGGAGAGCGGTTTTGTTAAGACTCTGTACGTGAAGGCAGGCGACAAGGTCAGCGCGGGCACCAGGCTGGCGGACATCTACAATGACCAGGTGATGAAGATGAAGGTTCCCTTCCTCAGCACCGACGCTGCCTTCATCGGAGTGGGAAACGACGCCCTGATCACCATGTCCGACACGGGAGAGCAGATCGGGGGAAGGGTGACGGCGGTGAGCAACATGGAGGGAACCCTGGCGGGAGGCCGGCTGGTGCGCTATGTGACCATCGAGGTGGCCAATCCCGGCGGCCTGACGGAATCGTCCTGGGCCACGGTGCAGATCGGGGAGTTTGTCTGCGCCCAGGAGAGCACCTTCGAGCCCTCCCTGAACACGGTTATGAGTGCGGACATCTCCGGAAGCGTGGAGATCGAGGCTGTCCTTGTAAATGAGGGAGACTACATAGGCAAGGGCGGTTCCTTTTTCCGGATGACCGACAAGTCGGCAGAGGATCTCATAAGAACCTTCAAAAATTCCATGGACCAGGCCCAGGAATCACTGGAGTCCTCCCAGAACAGGCTTACCACCACCCAGGATTCCTATGAAAACTATACCATCACCGCGCCTATCTCAGGAACGGTGATCACCAAGAACACCAAGGCAGGCGACAAGATCAGCGCGGGAGGCAGCAACACGACCACGCTGGCGGTCATCTATGACCTGTCCCAGCTGACATTTGAGATGTCCGTGGATGAACTGGATGTCAGCAGCGTGGCGGTGGGGCAGCCGGTGGAGATCACCGCAGATGCCTTCGAGGGACAGACATTTTCCGGAAAAGTGACCAATGTAAGCCTTGCCGGCTCCTACTCCAACGGAGTCACCAACTATCCGGTGACAGTGACTTTAGACGAGACGGGAGGCCTTTTGCCGGGCATGAATGTGGACGGCAACATCATCCTGGAGCAGGCAGAGGATGTCCTGGTGATTCCTGTGGATTCCCTGATGCGGGGAAACCGGGTCTACGTAAAAGACGAGTCCGTCACCGAGTCCGACGGAGCCGTCCCGGCGGGATTCAGGGCCGTGGAGGTGGAGACAGGTCTGATGAACGATGACTATGTGGAGATTGTGTCCGGGCTGTCCGAGGGAGACCAGGTCTATGTATCCCAGTCCTCCCAGTCCGGAGGAATTAACATGATGCCCGGCGGTATGGGAGGTCCGGGCGGAATGGGCGGCGCGCCCGGCGGCGAGGGCGGCGGCATGGGAGGCCCCGGCGGCGCTTCAGGCGGCAGAGGCGGAGGAAGACCATAGAGGGGGAGCTGACATGGAGACGGCACTGATTGAACTGAGACACATTTATAAAATCTATCACATGGGCTCCGAGGAGGTGAGGGCCAGCGACGACGTGAGCCTGACCATCAACCGGGGAGAATTTGTGGCCATCGTGGGGAAGTCGGGAAGCGGAAAGTCCACGCTGATGAACATCATCGGCGCTCTGGACGTGCCCACGGAGGGAGAATACCTTCTGGGCGGCGAGGACACCAGCGAGATGAGCGACGACCAGCTGGCCCACATCCGCAACAAGATGATCGGCTTTATCTTCCAGCAGTACAACCTGCTTCCCAAGCTGAACCTTCTGGAGAACGTGGAGCTTCCCCTGCTCTACGGGGGCGCGGCGGCCCAGGAGAGGAGGGAGAGGGCGATGGAGGCCCTGAGAAAAGTGGGGCTGGAGGAGAAGTGGAAGAATCTCCCCGCCCAGCTGTCCGGCGGACAGCAGCAGAGGGTGTCCATCGCCAGAGCGCTGGCGGGAGACCCGTCCCTGATTCTGGCCGACGAGCCCACGGGAGCCCTGGACTCCAGGACCAGCAGGGAGGTTCTGGATTTTCTGAAGGCGCTCAACGACGAGGGAAACACCATCGTTATCATCACCCATGACAACTCCATCGCGCTGGAGGCCAGGAGGGTGGTGCGGATCCATGACGGAAAGATTAATTTTGACGGAGATGTGAACGAGTATGCTGCAATCCTTTAAACTGGCCATGAAAAGCATCAGAAGCAACAAGACCCGGTCCTTTCTCACTATGCTGGGGATCATCATCGGCGTGGCGTCGGTGATCATCCTGGTGAGCCTGGTCAACGCCTACATGTCCTATATGACCGAGAGCTTTGCCAGCCTGGGCACCAACCAGATCAACGTGAACGTGACCAACCTGTCTTCCCGGTCTGTATCCGTGGATGAGATGTATGAATTTTATGAGGGGCAGGAGGAGATATTTGACAACATGTCTCCCATGGTCAGCGTGAACACCGTGGTAAAGCACGGCAGCGATTCCATGTCCTCCACAACCGTCATGGGCGTCAGCGAGGAATATCTGGACATCAAGGACTATGACCTGGCTCAGGGGCGCAATATCCAGTACTCCGACATCGTGTCCCGGCAAAAGGTGTGCGTGGCAGGGTACTATGTGGCCGCGGAGCTGTACGGGAGTCCGGAGAAGGCGGTGGACCAGACGGTGAAGATCGGCGGCTACGCTTACCGGATCGTGGGCGTGGCGGAGCGCCAGGACGAGGACGGCATGGACGACGGCGGCAATGATGATTTTGTGTGGATGCCCTACAGCTGCGCCGTGAAAATGTCCAGAAACGCCAACATCGGAAGCTACATTTTCACCATACGGAGTCTGGACACTGCCTCCCGGGCCACGGATCTCATCAGCGGTTTTCTTGAGGAAATTTTTAAAAATGACGACCTGTACCGGGTGACGGCCATGAGCGAGATGCTGGATTCTCTTAATTCCATGATCGCCATGGTGTCCGCGGGGCTGGGGGGGATCGCGGGCATCTCCCTGCTGGTGGCAGGCGTGGGGGTTATGAACATCATGCTGGTGTCGGTGACGGAGCGCACCAGGGAGATCGGAATCCGCAAGGCGCTGGGGGCGAGAAAAGGAGTGATACTGCAGCAGTTTGTCATCGAGGCGGCGGTCCAGAGCGCCATGGGGGGAGTCATCGGCATTATACTGGGAAGCGCGGCCACCACGGCGGTGGGGGCCGCGGCAGGCTTAAACGCCGTCCCCACCCCGTCGGCGGTGGTTATATCCTTCTCCGTGTCTGTGGCCATCGGCCTGTTCTTCGGCTACGCCCCCGCCAGAAGGGCGGCGGCATTAAACCCCATAGACGCCCTGAGAAGCGAGTAGGAGGCAAAAGGGTTGACTTTTCCATAGAGATAGTGGTAAATTAGGAAGGTGCCGCGGGGCCAAAAGGCTGCGGCGCCTTTTTTCATATCGGAGGAATTATGCCGCTTATACGGCCCGCCGCAGGCGTAGAATCTGCCAGAGGCAGATTCTTATTTTCAGGAAACAGGAGGATATTCATGAGAGTCGTTGATATGCACTGTGATACCATCTGCGAAATATATGAAGGACGGAAAAGAGGAGAGGAGGTGGGCCTTAGAACCAGCGGGCTTCACCTGGACCTGGAGAAGATGAAGAGGGGAGATTACGGTCTCCAGAACTTCGCCGTGTATGTCCATCTGAGAAGGACCGAAGAGCCCTTCCGCCAGGCCATGGAGATGATCGACCTGTTCTGCCGGGAGATGGAGGCCAACAAGGACCTAATCTCCCCTGTAACCTCCTATAAAGACATAGAGAACAACTGGAAGCAGAACCGGATGTCCGCCATGCTCACCATGGAGGAGGGGGGCGTCTGCCTGGGGGATGTCCGCCTGCTGCGGAATTTTTACCGGCTGGGCGTCCGGATGATGACACTGACCTGGAACTTTCCCAATGAGCTGGGATACTCGAACCGGACGGTGGCGGAAGGCCCGGAGAAGGGCTGTTATCCCGACACAGAACACGGCCTGACGGAGAGGGGGCTGGAATTTCTGGCCGAGATGGAGCGTCTGGGCATGATCATCGACATCTCCCACTTAAACGACGCCGGCATCTGGGATGTGTTCAGCCACACCCGCAAACCTTTTGTCGCCAGCCACTCCAACGCCCGGGCTCTCGCCGGACATCCGCGGAACCTGACTGACGAGATGATCCGCTGTCTGGGGGAGAGAGGCGGCGTGGCGGGAATCAACTACTATGCCGGTTTTCTCCGGGACTGGAAGCCGGGGGAGGAGAAGGTCAGCCGCCTTTCCCACATGGTGTCCCACATGAAACATATGAAGAACACAGGCGGCATCGGATGCGTAGGTCTTGGGTCTGACTTTGACGGCATCGTCGGGACCCTGGAGCTGCGGGACGCCTCCTGCCTTCCCCTTCTGGAGGAGGAGATGAGAAGACAAGGCTTTCTTCCCTCCGAAATCCAGGCTGTCTTCCACGGCAATGTCCTGAGAGTATACAGGGAAATTTTGTCGTAAAATCCGGCGCTTTACTGCGTTGAATTATTGGGAATTTAAAGTTATATAAGATTGACGTTAAAGGATTTTTGTAGTATGATAACACGTGAGTTCGAAAAAAGACTATTTGCGAACAGACTTTCATAGAGAAGGGGAGAATTGCATTATGAGAAAATCAGGAAAATTGGCGTCAATGATGCTGGCGGGAGCCATGGCTCTCTCGGCGGCCGGGTGCTCCGGCTCAGGCAGCGGAAGCGCCGCGACTACCGTAGCTGCCGATTCAGGTTCGGAGGCGTCGGATGGAAAGACCTACACCGTAGGCATCTGCCAGCTGGTGCAGCACGACGCTCTGGACGCGGCCACAAAGGGATTTATAGATGCCCTGAAGGAAGAATTGGGAGACGCGGTCACCTTTGACGAGCAGAACGCTCAGGGTGATTCCAACACCTGTTCTACCATCATCAACAGCTTTGTGTCCGCCGACGTGGATCTGATTCTTGCCAACGCCACACCGGCCCTCCAGGCGGCCCAGGCAGGAACCAACGAGATTCCCATCCTGGGCACCTCTGTCACGGAGTACGGCGTGGCGCTGGGAATCGACAACTTTGACGGAACCGTGGGAGGCAACATCTCAGGAACCTCCGACCTGGCTCCTCTTGACGAGCAGGCGGCCATGCTCCAGGAGCTGTTCCCCGACGCCAAGAACGTGGGACTCCTCTACTGCTCCGCGGAGGCCAACTCCCAGTACCAGGTGGACACGGTGAAGGCTGCCCTGGAGGATATGGGATACACCTGCGAGTACTATTCATTCTCTGACTCCAACGACCTGTCAACCGTTGTGACGAAAGCCGCGGAGGCCAGCGATGTCATCTATGTGCCCACGGACAACACGGCGGCTGCCGCCACGGAGATCATCGACAACGTGTGCCGTCCGGCAAAAGTTCCCGTCGTCGTCGGCGAGGAGGGAATCTGCGCGGGATGCGGGGTTGCCACCTTGTCCATCAGCTACTATGACCTGGGCGTGGGGACGGGAAAGATGGCCGCGAAGATCCTGAAGGGCGAAGCCGACATTTCCCAGATGCCCATCGAGTACGCGCCTCAGTTCACCAAGAAGTACAACAAGGCAATCTGCGAGGATCTGGGAATCCAGATTCCCGACGGCTACGAGGCCATCGAGTAACTGAGACAACAGTTGGAAGAAGAGCTGCAAGCAGGGAGGCGGCGGGGCCGGTCCGGTCTGACCGGGCGGGCATCCGCCGTCCCCGGGGCTTTGCACAGGGTATGTCCCCCGGCGGACCACCAACACCTAGGAGATAGATTATGAATATTATGGTTTTATTTAATTCGCTGCCGGGCGCGGCGGCCCAGGGACTGATCTGGGGAATCATGGCCATCGGCGTGTATATTACCTACCGCATACTGGATGTGGCGGATCTGACCGTGGACGGTTCCATGTGCACCGGCGGAGCGGTTTTTATTATGATGATGTTAAACGGAGGCAATGTGTGGGTCTGTATGGCAGCTGCCTTTGCCGCCGGCATGTTCTCCGGTCTTGTCACCGGGCTGTTTCACACATTTATGGGAATTCCGGCCATACTGTCCGGAATTTTGACCCAGCTGGGGCTGTGGTCCGTGAATTTGAAAATAATGGGAAAGGCAAACCAGGCCATCAACGTGGACAAATACGATCTGCTGGTGTCTCTCCGGTTTATCAAAAACGTGCCTTTCTATAAAAATACAATTTTGCTTGTGTGTCTGATCACTGTGGCGCTCATCGGGCTTTTGTACTGGTTTTTCGGAACGGAGCTGGGGTGTTCTCTCAGGGCCACGGGCTGCAACGACAAGATGGCGAGAGCCCAGGGGATCAACACGGATCTGGGCCGGGTCCTGGGGCTCATGATCTCCAACGGCCTGGTGGCTCTGTCCGGGTCCCTGCTCACCCAGTACCAGGGCTTCGCGGACATCAACATGGGCCGGGGCGCCATCGTCATCGGCCTGGCGGCGGTGATCATCGGCGAGGCGGTTTTCGGGAGAGTGTTCCGCAACTTCGGCTTTAAGCTGCTGGCGGTGTCCTTCGGCTCCATCATCTACTACCTGGTGCTTCAGGTGGTCATCTGGATGGGCATCGACACGGACCTTCTGAAACTTCTGTCCGCCCTTGTGGTGGCGGTGTTCCTGGCTGTTCCTGTGTGGCAGGAGCGGTATTTTTCAAAGCCTGTGAAGAAGGGAGGCAATTCCTGATGCTGGAGATCAAAAACATTTCAAAAACCTTTAATCCGGGGACAGTGAACGAGAAGCAGGCGCTCCGGGGATTGAGCCTGTCCCTGAAGGACGGGGACTTCGTGACGGTCATCGGCGGAAACGGCGCCGGAAAGTCCACGCTGCTCAACGCCATCGCCGGAACCTGGAAGGTAGATGAGGG
>CAJTOT010000005.1:11347-37922 GCA_910577935.1 uncultured Hungatella sp.
CCATGAACGGCACGGCGGCCACCATGGGCATAGAGGAGAATCTGGCCCTCGCCCTGCGCCGGGGTGACAAGCGGACGCTGAAAAAAGGGATTGCCGCCGGGGAGAGAAAGCTGTACAGGGATATGCTCGCCAGGCTGGGGCTGGGGCTGGAGAACCGCCTCACCAGCAAGGTGGGACTGCTTTCAGGCGGCCAGAGACAGGCCCTCACCCTCCTCATGGCGACGCTGAAGAAGCCTAAGCTCCTTCTTCTCGACGAGCACACGGCGGCCCTGGACCCCAAGACGGCAGCGAAGGTGCTGGAGACCACGGAGACCATCGTGAACCAGGATCACCTGACCACGCTGATGATCACCCACAACATGAGAGACGCCATCCACATCGGCAACCGGCTGATCATGATGAACAACGGACAGATCATCTATGACGTAGCGGGAGACGAGAAGACGGGCCTCACCGTGGAGGACCTGCTGAAGAAGTTTGCCGAGGCCAGCGGCGAGGAATTTGCCAACGACCGGATGATGCTTGCCAGATAGAGGGCCGGTGAACCGCAGGGAGAGCCGGCAGCAAAAAAGGATTGGGCTATTGGAAAATGAAAAGAGATCTGGAATCGGAACTGATCAGAGAGGCTGTGGCCCAGCTTCAGAAAAACGGTGTGGAAGGCTTTTCGGCCAGGGCGGTGGCGGAGGCGTGCGGCGTCTCCTGCGCCGCTCCTTTTAAGCATTTTGAGGGCAGGAGAGGGCTGTTTCTTGCCATATCCAGGTATTTGGATCAGATGCTTTTAAAGGTCATGGGGGAGATTGAGTCAAGGCGGGGGACGGATTACAAAAAGGCCCATCTGGACATGAATGTGGCATACATCAATTTTTTGTGTCTCAACCCCTTTCTCATCAACGAATCCTTCTGGAAGACCATCGACGAGAAGCAGTCGGGCATCAGAAAGTGGGAGAGCTTTAAGAAGATGACGGGACAGTTTTCTCTCTACTGCCGGGAGCATCAGATTCCCGAGAATATATACAAGAGCTATTATTTTAATTTTCAGACTCTGGCTTACGGGGCAGCCTTCGTCACGGTGAACAACCTGTTTCTGGAAGGCTGCGACCTGGCCACGGGCATCGAGGACCTGCAGGAGCGCATCTACAGGAATCTGGAACAGAATATGGGTTACAGTCACCAAGTGGGGAATCTGATTTAAATTCAGATTCCCCGTCGAGCATCCTCCGCCCGGCGCCTCCTGGCCGGCGCGGACAGGCGGGGAGATGTTCCCTCCGTTTATTTTCACCGTTTATTTCATGTAAAAAGTGCTTGCATAAAAGGCGGATAAGTGATAAAATTTTGACAAGGTTAACAGCGTTAACCATTTTTTTAAAAAATAAAAGGGAGAGATGAAACATGAAAAAAAGACGTTTGGCTGCCCTTACCATGACAGCCGCCCTGACAGCTTCCATGACAGCCTGCCAGAGCCAGCCTGCGGCCACAGACACCACGGCGGCCCCCGAGTCCACCACCGCAGCGGAGACCACGACGGCAGCCGAGACAGAGGCCGAGACAAAGGCAGAGACTCTTTACACTGCCGGAACTTACTCTGCTTCCGAGCAGGGCTTCGGCGGCCCGGTGACAGTGACCGTCACCGTCAGCGACAGCGAGATCACGGAGGTGGAGATCGAGGGAGCCGATGAGACCCCGGCTGTGGGAGGCGCTGCCCTGGACACATTGAAGCAGGCTATCTTAGACGCCCAGTCTGAAGAGGTAGATGCCGTGGCAGGCGCCACCATCACTTCGGAGGCGGTGAAGAAGGCAGCCGCCGGCGCCATCGGACAGGCGAAGGGGGAGGTTTCGGCAGATGCGGATCTGGCATTTACCCCAGGCACTTACACAGGCACCGGCGAGGGCTACAACGGCCCGGTGGAGGTCAGCGTAACCTTCGACGAGAAGGCAGTGACAGCCATCGAAGTCACCTCCAGCGTGGAGACCGAGCATGTAGGCGACATCGCCTTTGATATTTTGATTCCTCAGATGATCGAGGCAAACGGAACAGGCGTGGACGGCGTCTCCGGAGCGACTTTTTCCACCCGCGCCCTGAAGACAGCCGTGAACGCCGCGGCGGAGGAGGCAGGCGTCACCAACGCTTCACAGTTTGCCGCCAACACCGTTGAAGTGAAGGCTCAGGACGCCATCGAGGATACCTGGGACGTGGTTATCGTGGGAGCCGGAGGAGCCGGCATCAGCGCTGCCGCCCAGGCTTCACAGGACGGCAACACGGTTCTGGTCATCGAGAAGAACGCCGAGGTGGGAGGCAACACCCTTGTATCCGGCGGTCAGTATCAGAGCGTCATGCCTTATCTGGTATGGGATGAGAGCGATCCCGACGCCACCACAGGCGTGGGCTTTGACGGCAATACATACAACAAGGTGAAATCTGTCAACGGCTGTATCAACGAACTGAAGATGATCTATGACTGGTCCGAGGAGGAGTTTGACGCGGACTACTACAAGGATCACGAGTATGTGGCCGGAGACGCGGCAGAGCTTTCCAAGCACGGCGTGCACGCGGACTATCTGCCCACCCTCCAGGCTTTAAAGAAAGAGATCAAGGCATACCTTGACTGGGCCCAGCCTCAGCTTGACGCAGGCGTCTCCGAGTCCGAGCTGACCCTGTTCTCCACCCTGAACCTGCACATCTTCCAGACCTACTACGGCGGACTGCGCCAGAGCGCCGACGGATCTGAGTGGATCTACGGAAATGTTGACCTGGTAAAGCAGTTCATCGAGGATGGCCAGGAGATCAAACCATGGCTTGAGGAAATGGGGGCGACTTTCGTGGAAGACACCCAGCCAACCCTCATCGGCGCGCTGTGGTACAGAGAGAACGAGTTTATCGGCGCCAATGTGGACGCCGACGGCGACGGCACTCCTGAAGAGTACAAGGGCCGCTGGGGAACCTATTTTATGGCTCCCATGACCGAGTTTCTGCAGAATAACGAGAAGAATCAGATCATGACCAGAACCACCGCCGAAGAGCTCATCGTCGAGGACGGACGAGTGGTAGGCGTGAAGGCCACTATGTACGACGGAACAGAAGTCACCGCCAAGGCGGCGAAGGGCGTGATCCTGGCAACCGGCGGTTATGCAGCCAACATTGAGAAGGTTGTGGAGACCAACAACTACTGGTCGCCCGAGTATGTGTCCGCTGCCACCAAGACCACCAACCGCAGTTCCCTCACCGGAAGCGGCATCGAGATGGCCCAGGAGGCAGGAGCGGCCGTGACAGGAGAGGGCTGGACTCAGATGATGCCTATCAGCTGGGTTGACAACGGAAATCTGGCCTTCGGCGGCGGCAACTATGCGGTCTACATCAACCCAACCACCGGCAAGAGATTTGTGGACGAGGGCTCCGAGCGGGATGTGCTCTCCCTCGGCGAGTTTAAGAACGGCATTGAGGTCAACGGAACCAAGGGCGTGTTTATGGAGATCTACAATAAGTCCGAGATGATTCCCGGCCCTATCCAGCTTGCTCCTGAAGGGGACTTTGAGGGAAGATACTACAGAAGGAAAGCCGACGCGGATGAACTGAACGCCCTGTTTGACGAGATCGGCGTGGAGGCCGACGCGGAGACAGTTCTGGAGACTATCGAGAAGTACGACATGGCAGTTATGGGCCAGGGCGAGTTTGAGGATGCGGGCAAGGCTATTGCCTCCAGAACCATCGGCGACGTGGAGAAGAACGCCGACGGAAGCTACAACGTAGATTCCTACAAGCTGGAGGGCACGGAGCTGACCATCCGTCTCATGGCTCCCTCCACTCACCACACCATGGGCGGCGTCGTTGTGGACACTGACCGCCACGTGCTTGACGAGGACGGCAACGTGATCGAGGGTCTGTACGCGGCAGGCGAAGTGACCGGCGGAATCCACGGCGGCAACAGACTGGGCGGCAACGCCATCACCGAGATCATCGTGTCCGGCCGCACGGCTGCGAAGGCCATCACCGCTGACAACCAGTGAGAACGATGTAAAAACGATTCGGCAGATGATCATATATTTGTTTTTTAGGAGGGCAGCTGCTTCGGCAGCCGCCCTTTTTGTCTCATAGGTAAGTTCTCCGGGCAGGAGGCATGAGAATTCATTGACATGATTTGGAGAATAGGGTAAAATAGACTAAAATTGTGAATTTGATTTATATATATAAACGATATTGGGACCGGAAGGTACCTTCGGTCCCGGATGCCCGGGGATTGCTCCGCGCTCTGCGGCATCATGTAAACTAAAGCCATATGGGGGAATCGAAAAATGAACAGAACAGTGGAACGCGCCTTTTCCATTTTACAGCTGATCAGCGACAGAAAGCAGGGGATCACTCTGCAGGAGATTGTTAACGAGATGGGGATGGCCAAGAGCAGCGCGTTTGTCATCGTGCAGACGCTTCTGGAACTGGGCTATATCTCCACGGTCCAGAACAACAACAAAAAGTA
Source organism: uncultured Hungatella sp. (assembly GCA_910577935.1). GTDB lineage: Bacteria > Bacillota > Clostridia > Lachnospirales > Lachnospiraceae > UBA3402. The sequence continues at coordinate 15,817 of CAJTOT010000005.1, forward strand.
CTGCCTTGGGATCGAGACCTTCTCCCTGGGCATGAAGTATGTCAATGATATGAGTCTTGTAGAGCAGTGTTCCATCCACCTGCCGCCTGTGGCGGAAAAGTACAACAAGACCGCCTTCGTGGCAGTGCTCAACGGGAGCAAGATCGTCTACGTGTACAAGTATGTGGCGCAGAACGCCAAGCTGGCTTCCTGCGCCCTGGGGACAAGGAAGGATGTCTACGCCACATCCCTGGGAAAGGCGATACTGGCCTTTCTGCCGGAGGAGGAGCAGAAGGGGCTGCTGGACAGGCTTCAGCTTCAGGCGCTGACACAGTACACCATCACCTCAAAGGAGAAGCTGGTGAGGGAGCTGGAGAAGACAAAGGAGAGAGGGTACTCCCTGGATGTGCGGGAGCTGGAGGACATCACCAGCTGCTGCGGGGCGCCTGTCTTTGACTACAGCGGGCAGGTGGTGGCAGCCGTCTCTTTGTCGGACATCTACAACGAGAATCTGGATGACAACCAGGTGGCGGAGGAGCTGAAGGCAGCGGCCATGGACATCTCCAGGGGTCTGGGATATTTGCCGAAAGCCTGAGAGAGACCCAGGGAAAGCTGGTAAAAAAACATACAAATGAGGTTGACAAAAGAAGAACAGAAGTGTATAATATAGCTATATTATGAACTTAGTTTATATATATGAACTAATCTGCTGCGAAGACAGACGACAACCTTTACAGAGAGGCTTCTGAATCAGAGGCCTAAAAAAATACATATTATTGTGAACGGAGTTTATAAATATGAACAATGGAAAAATTTGCCAGTTCATGTGGTTTGATCTGATCTTCCTGTCCTTTTTGGCCGCCTTGTCAGAATGGATGAGCAGCCGTCTGCTGGATATATGGGACAGCAGCTTCTATTTCAGCTTTGCCACCGCCGTCTGCCTCATCGCCATGATCCGCTGGGGCTGGGCCGGGGTCGTGGTGGGAATGGCCGGGGGAGCGCCGGGAATCTGGTTTTCTCACATGGGCCCGGCGCAGGGAATTATATTTTATATATTGGCCAACGGATTTCTGGCAATTCCCATGGCGGTTTACGGGAAGCGCAGCAGAGACGCCATAGGCGGCAGGGTCCTGTATCTCTCGGTGTACGTCGTGGCGTGCCATGTATGCCAGGCCGTGGGGAAAGGAGTGGCGATCTTCATTCTGACAGGAGAGGCGTCAGGATTTAAGGATTATCTGGGAGCCACGTTTCTGATCATGGTCATCGACGTGATCGTGTGCGGGGCTCTGAGAACCAGGGAAGGGCTGATTTGCGATATGCGGTATTATTTTCAGGAGAGGGAAAGGGAAAATCATGAAACATGACAACATCGAGATGAGAACCTCCCAGACAAAAAGGATCTGGAGGGCAGTGGTAAAGGACTGGCGGCTGTATGTGCTGCTGCTTCCGCTGATTTTGTGGTTCGCGGTGTGGGCGTACAAGCCCATGGGCGGACTGCTCATAGCATTCAAGCGGTTTGACCCCCAGTTTGGCGTGTGGGGAAGCGAGTTTAAGGGAATCGACAACTTCATCAACCTGGTGTCGGGGGTGAACAAGACAGAGTTCTGGCAGGCGTTCAGGAACACGTTCATCATCAGCGCCTACAATCTTATATTCGGATTTCCGGTTCCCATCATTCTGGCTTTGCTGTTCGCGGAGATCGGCAATGACCTGGTGAGGAAATTCGCCCAGACGGCAACCTATCTGCCTCACTTTTTGTCAGAGGTTACCATCACGGGCATCACCCTGATGCTGGTGTACAGCGGTGTCAGGTCCAGCGGCATCGTGGCTTCCCTGTTCCAGCAGATGGGGCTTTTGGAGGCGGGAACCTCCATGATGCAGAAGGCCAACTATTTCAGACCCCTGTACATCCTGGTGGGAATCTGGAAGGAGAGCGGATACAACTCCATCGTGTACTTTGCGGCCATCATGGGCATCTCCCCGTCCCTGTATGAGGCGTTGAAGGTGGACGGGGGCAACAAGTTCCAGGAGATCCGCTTTGTCACCTTTCCGGGCATGGCGCCCACGCTGATTATCATGATCATCATGAGAATCGGAAACATGCTGAGTATCGGCTACGAGAGGGTGCTTCTTCTGTACAACGCCAACATCTACGTGACGGCGGACGTGCTTTCCACCTTTGAGCAGAGGCTGGGAATCCTGTCGGGAAACTACGGCATGGGAGCGGCGGTGAGCTTGTTCAATTCCTTCATCGCCTTCGCCCTGGTCATCGGGGCCAACACTATCAGCAGAAATATATCAGAGACATCTTTATGGTAAGGAAGGGAGGAAGGAACTATGGAACGGTTAGACAGAAGTGAAAAAATATTTAAGGTATGTTCCTACACCCTGGTCATCGTCTTCGCGCTGCTGGCGCTGTATCCTGTATTGTACGCCTTCAGCGTGTCCATCAGCGGCAAGGTGGCATATGAGAGCGGACAGATTGTTCTTCTTCCGAAAGATGTTACATTCCAGGCATATGACATGGTACTGCACAACAAGGGCTTCTGGATCGCCTACACCAACACCCTGTTCTACACGGTTCTGGGCACGGCGTGGAGCATGGCCATATCCCTGACAGGAGCCTACGCCCTGCAGAAGACAAAGCTTTTGTTCAGGAGGCAGTGGAATTTTCTCCTGGTGTTCACCATGTGGTTCAGCGCCGGAATGATTCCCCTGTACTTAAACTACAAGTCCATGGGAGTAGACAACCGGTGGGGCATGGTCATCGCCTTCGGCGTCCAGGCATACAACATTATCCTGCTCAGAAACTATTTCAGCAGCATACCAAAGGAGATCGAGGAGGCGGCCATCGTGGACGGGGCCAACGAGTTTCAGCTGTTCGGGAAGGTGTACATCCCCATGTCCACGGCCAGCATCGCCACGGTGACCTTGTTCTACGCCATCAGCAGGTGGAACGGGTACTACTGGTCCAGAATGCTGTTGTCAGACCCATACGAGCAGCCTCTCCAGGTGTACCTGCGGCAGCTCATCGAGAATTATCAGAAGCTGTATGACGAATCGCCGGTGAATCTGTCCTACTCGGCAGACAGCCTGGCATATGCCATAATCATCTGTTCGATCGTACCAGTGTTAGTCATTTACCCCTATATTCAGAAATACTTCGCGAAAGGCGTGAATGTAGGCGGGGTAAAGGGATAAAAATCAGCCCAAAAAGGCAGAAGGAGGAATTATTTATGAGAAGAAAGGCAGCAGGCGCTCTTGTGGCGGTGATGATGGCCACGGCGGTTCTGACGGGATGTGGATCTTCCGTGGTGGAACAGGCCCAGGAGCAGCAGACAGCGGCGCAGACCACGGCGGCGCAGACTACGGCGGCAGCAGGCGGGACAGAGGAGGGCGGCGGACAGGAAGAAGTCCAGGCACAGGCGGATCTGACCGGCACGGTGGAGCTGAAATTCAACTACGCGGTGGGAAACAAGTCCAGAACCATGACCTACAACCAGGAATCGCCTCTGACTCTCCCCGACGGAACCGTGGTGACGGCGGGAATGCTTAAACCCATGTGGTCCTATGTGGAGAAAGAATTAAACAGCAAGTTTACAGACGTGGCAGTGCAGGACATGAAATCCAGCGACATGATCCAGACCGAGTCCACCTCCAACTTCGCGGGAGCCAACATCTACGGCGGCGAGTCCATAGCGGAGAGGCTGATGTTCTACGGGACAGAAGGCAAATTTGTGAATCTGACGGAGAAGATGGAGGCAGGATATCTGCCGAACTTTAAAAATTACCTGGACAACAATCCGGATGTGAAGTCCGCCATCACCGCGTATGACGGCAATATCTACCATGTTCCCTACATAGCCGAGATCAATCAGATCGGCAGGGCTTTTGAGATCAGGGGGCCCTGGGTGTCCGCCCTGCTGGACGCGGCAGAGGCGTCCTATGACACGGACAGCTTCCAGGTGTACTATGAGGGCTTTTATGTAGGGGACAACAAGAGGACCGGAGACAACGGCGGCACCGTGACTCCCAAGGAGGGAGTGAGCATCACCAAGAAGACAGACGAGAGCATTATCGAGATTCAGAACAGCCTTGATGTGAAAAACGGCGAGACCCTCACCGGCGCTCTGATCCAGTACATCAACGACAACTATGACTACGACACGCCGTCAGAGCTGTACGTAGGGGAAAAGGCAGCCTACGACATCGACGAGCTGGTGGCCCTGATGCGGTGTATCAAGGCCAATCCCCGCTATCTCACAGACGGGAAAGCCGACGTGGTGTGGCCTATGTTCACGAGACAGTCATCTTTCAGGGAGGAGCTCTTGAGGCTGGCCACCTACTTTGGCGGGATCAAGGTTCACGGCGCCGATTCCTACCAGGCAAGATGGTACATCGACGAGAACGGAAAGGTTCAGTATACCTACGCCCAGGAAGGTGTTTACGATGTGCTCTGCTATCTGTCCGACTTGGAGGCAGAAGGCCTGCTCTATTCCGACTGCTATGATCTGACAGACAAGACCAACCACCGCTCAACCCTGTGGGGAACAGACGAAGGGGAGGCGCCTTCCTTCGGGTTTATGACCTACGACTTTATCGCCTCCTCCACCTCCGACTCTCTCAACAAGGACACCATCGTGGTTCTGCCGCCTGTGGCAAAGGTCAACGGCGTGTGGCAGTATTATATGGACAACGGGCGGGCCATCAAGCCTGACGGCTGGGCCATCTCCATCGCAGGTTCCACAAAGGAGCAGATTCAGAGGGCATGCGCGGTGTTCGACTACTTCTTCACAGAGGAAGGCGCGGTGCTTCAGAACTACGGCCTTCCCATGATCCTGGAGGAGAACGAGAAGTATGAAGGGCCTGACGGAATCGCGTATCCAAAGTTCATTCCATGGGTAACCGAGACCTGCAGCACCGTGGCGAAGGGAGACCTTTCCACCTTCCTCAGAGACTGGATGGGATGCCTGATGCCTATCGGATACCAGAAGGAGATCGGCTTTGAGTACCAGTATACTTCTGAGAGAGGATTCGCGGGCTGGGCGCTGCTCCAGAATTCCACCCTCAACATCGCCACCTACGCGGGAGAAGGCCCTGCAGGGGACAACCCCAACTACTACAAGATGATACCGCCTGTATTCTCCCTGACCTCCAGGCAGAAGGAGACCATCTCCGACTCCACCTCCGTCGAGTCCGCTGACATTGTGGAGTACATGTTTAACATTGTCCGCTACCGCACCAAGGGCAATGCCCCCCAGGGCGCGGAGGTGGCCCGGACTTATGAAGAGTACGCGGCAGGCTTTGAGGCGAGAGGACTTGACCTCTACGAGGAAACCTACCAGGCGGCTTATGACGTGATGACTCTGGGGAATTAACGGAGGCCGAATCCGCTAAATGCGGGTAGAATCTTAACACATGTAACCAGCGGGTTTTGACAGAAACGTAATATATGGAGGAAGGGGGAGAATTCCCCCTCCCTCGCAGAAGGTGGGAGCTGATTATGCAGAAACTGTTCAGGGTACAGAAGATTACGGCATGGGTTTACACGGTTACGGCGCTGGCTGTATTTTTGTACACCCTGGTGTTTATGACAGAATATAAGGATCTGTTCGGCTTGAAGCTGAAGCAGAACAGCCAGATATCATTTTTTCACGATTCCGTTCTGCAGACGTTCAACAGGCAGATATTTGCCCTGGCTCTGCTGGGAATTCTGGTGATAGTATTTTCTTTCTTTTTGGAGATTTTCAGTAAGGTTCCGGATATGTTTGCCCTTGTGGCGCTGACGGCGCTTCTGGCGGCGGGCATCGGCGGGGCGGTGTACGCCATCACCAATATACAGGCCGTGGAGGTCTTTTACAGAGGCCTTGATTTCCAGTACCTCTATCTGGAGGGGATGGCGGAGTATGAGCATAAGCTTACCACCTTCCGGGTGGGAACAGGAGTCTATCTGCTGCAGATTGTATCCTGCGCTGCTTATGGGGCAGCCATGGCAGCCAGCCATGTGAAGTTCAAAAAGTTGAGCGCGGCAGAATAAAGGGGCGTATGAGAGATGAACGATCAAGTGATGGAGAGAGAAAAAAAGACCCTGGTGTCTTTATATAGAAAGGACAGCCTGTCTTACACGCTGGCCTTGTGCGGCATCGCCGCAGAGCTTGTGTATGTCATAGGAATCCTGGACGTGATGGCGGTAAGTTTCTGGATGGGAGTCACGGTCATGGTCAATATCGCGGTGCTGTTCGCGCTGTTCACCTGCGCCGTCAAGATGAATATCTATGACAGAGGGTGGGCCGCCGCCGCTGTCTGCCTGGGAGTCTATATGGCCCTGCGGCAGCTGGTTCTGGCGCCCGCGGTCTTAAAGCCCTATGACAGGCAGCTGCTCATAGGAACCGCCAACATGGCGGGGGCGGTTCTCCTGACAGCCGCGGGGGTGATCAGCAGGACCAGAAGCAGCCGGAGAAGACAGATGGAAGACCGACTGAGACAATCAGAAAGTGACAAGGGGATGGGGTGATAATATGGGAAGCCTGCAGTTTCGCAGCGTGAATAAAATCTATTCCAACGGATTTCATGCGGTCCACAGCTTTGATCTGGAAGTGAAGGATGGGGAGTTTATAGTGTTTGTAGGGCCTTCCGGCTGCGGCAAATCCACGGTTCTGCGAATGATCGCCGGCCTGGAGGCCATATCCGACGGAGAGCTGGCGCTGGACGGGAAGGTGATCAACAAGTGCCCGCCGGTGGAGCGGGATATCGCGGTGGTGTTTCAGGACTATGCCCTCTACGGAAATATGACAGTTTACGACAATGTGGGGATGAGCCTGCGGGTGAGGCATGAGAAGGACACGGTGATCTATGACAAGGTGCAGGAGGCTTCCGGGATACTGGGGCTTAGAAACCTGTTAAAGAGACTTCCGGGGCAGCTTTCAGGAGGGCAGAAGCAGAGGGTGGCGCTGGCGAGATCCGTCGTCCGCCAGCCCAAGGTATTTCTCATGGACGAGCCTCTGTCCAATCTGGACGCGAAGCTGAGAAACAGCACCAGGGGAGAGATCGTCAAGCTCCAGAGGGAGCTGGGTGTGACCACCATCTACGTGACCCACGACCAGACGGAAGCCATGACCATGGCGGACCGTATGGTGGTGATGAAGGACGGGATTATCCAGCAGGTAGGAACGCCGGAGGAGATCTACTATGAGCCGAGAAACCTGTTTGTCGCCGGCTTTATCGGGGCGCCGCAGATGAACTTTATCCAGGGAACCCTGGAGGGCGGAGAGTTCGTGTTCGGCGATAACAGGGTTCGGCTGCCAGAGAAGGCGCAGACAGGGCTTTCGGCTTACCGGAACCGGAAGCTGGTGATGGGAGTCAGGCCGGAACAGTTAGCCGTGGCAGAGGGTCCCGGAGAGAACGTGGTGTCCGGCGCCCTGGAGAACAAGGAATTCCTGGGTAATTACCATATTCTGTACATCAACACGGGAGGCCAGGTCCTGGTATGCCGGGCGGACGGGATGGAAGACCGGTTTGAGGAGAAGGTTTCCATAAGGTTTGAGATGGAACATCTGTATTTCTTTGACACGGAGACAACGGAATTAGTGCTGTACGCAAAAGAGGGTGAAAAAGATGAAAAGTAAAATTGCCAAGGGCCTCATTGCGGTCAGTTCTCTGGCCCATCTGATATTTGCCGGCATCCATGTGAAGGCGTTGCTTTTGCTGGAGAACGAGATATGCGGATTTCTCATGTTTCTATTTATCCTTTTTGGGCTGGTGACGCTGTTCGAGATGACCAGGATCAGAGAGGGACAGCTGTCGGGCCAGGCGCTCACGGCCGCCTTCTGCTTTGTCACCATAGGGTTCGGCTTCGGACTCACCTCCATCTACCGGCAGGCCATAGCCGCCCAGAAGGCTTTGGAGACAGCCATGGTCACGAAGGCAGCAGGCTTTTCCTTCCTGCTCATGGCTGCCTATGCCCTGGCGGGAGGGCTGCTTGTCCTGGAACTGGTAAAACGTGACGGTCCGGCGGCGCGATAGGCTCAGGGGCAGAAAGGTCAGGAGAGATTATGGGAAAGAATCCGGCGCAGAGTAAAAAATGGTTATCGGACAATAAAAAGGCCGCCATTCTCAGATGGTGGATTGCCGGGATGTGCTATTTCTTCATCGGCTTCGGCACCAGGGCGGGGATGTTCGCCGACCCGGTGGATCTGATATTTTTCCTGGGGGCGGGCATCGGCCTTGTCACCATCGTGATCTACAATCCCATCGCTTACGGCATGTTTGATATCGTGAGAAACCGGCAGATTGCCAACAAAGCCTACTATGAGAGGAAGGGATGGCAGAACGCGGGGTACAGGCTGGGGGAGATTTTTAAAAATATACTTCTGGCGGCCATGGTGTATTTTACGTACCAGAATGTGAATCTTCTCATAGTCGGTATCCGGGGGCTGCCCAAGGAGACTGTGGTGATACCGGGGGAGCCTTTCGGCTTTGCCACCCTGTACGCGGTGTACTACTACATGCTCCAGGGGCTGGGGGATACCATCAGAAACGCGAGAGGAAAAGACGGAGGTGGCCAGGATGGAGAAACTGGTATTTATAGGTGATTTAGAGCCTTATGCGGCAGAGCGGGACGGCAGGCGGAGGAAGCAGTACAGACGGCTTCTGGACCAGGCGGACCGGTATGGGGAGATGGAGCTTCCGGAGGAGCATCCAAAGGAGAGCACCACCTACATGGGAATCGCCATCATGAACCTTGCCCTGGCCTACCGCCTGAGCAGAGAAGAGCGGTATCTGATAGAGGCAAAACGGTTTATGAAGACAGTGATTTCCTATGAGAAATGGGGCAACGCCCATCTGGTCAACGTGGATCTGTCCGCCTCCTGGATACTCTTCGGCCTGTCCCTGGGATATGACTGGCTGAAGCCCTGGCTGACAGACCGGGAGCGGAGGAGAGTCTCGGAGAAAATACTGCGCCACGCCCAGATCATCTTCCGGTACAGGCGGGACACATACGGGGACGGATGGTCCACGGCATTTTACCAGAACCACAACTGGATCAACATGACCGGGCTGGCGGCGGCCGGATACGTCCTGAGTCGGGAGGAGGAAGGGTCCCGGGGCGCCGGGGCCGCTCCCCTGTACATCAGGGAGGCAGAAGAGAATTTTGCCAGAGTCTTTTCCTGCCTGGCGGAGGACGGCTCCAACTATGAGGGCGTGGCCTACTGGCGGTACGGAGGCATGTGGCTGTTTGTCTACGCCCATCTTCTCAAGACCCAGGGAGGGAAGGACTATTTTAAGGAGAGCGGTTATCTGAAAAATACCTTCTACTACCGGCTGTATCAGTCCTGCGGGGATCTCAGGCAGCAGATGAATTTCGGGGACTGCCACGACCGGCACAGCGGCCATGCGGCCTGTGTCTACTACAAGGCGGCGGCGGAATACAAGGACGGGTTTGCCCAGCGCTTCGGCAATCTGGTGATTGACCAGTTCCTCATGGAGGAGGCCGTGGAGAGCAAGGTGAAGCCGGGCATTCTCCCGGAGGCAGGATTCGAATATCTGTGGTATGACCCGGAGGTGGGGGAGAAAGAGCTGGAGCTGCTCCCGAAGGTCAGGTACTTTGAGGATCTGGGGCTTCTGGGCATACGGGACGGCTGGACGCCCGAGGCGAAGGTTCTGACCATCAAGTGCGGGTATCCGGGAGGGAGAAAACAGTGGGAGACGGGGTGGAGATTGTACCGGGAGGAGAATATCCGGTGTCTCAGCCTTTCCCATCATCACCCTGACAACCTGTCCTACATCTTCGCCAGGGGGAGGGAGTACCTCACCTGTGAGGACGGGTACAACAGGAACCTGATGCCTGACAACCACAACGTGATTCTGGTGGACGGGGCATACACAGACGCTTCAGACGTGTCCGACGCATACATGAGCAGCGCCGGGATGAGAATGAAAGAGGAAGAGCCGGGGTGGGAGAAGGCCTACGGCGGCCGGGTCACGGTGATGAAGGAGGACGGGCCGGTGGTGATCTACCGGGGGGAGACCAGCGGGGTTTACCCTAAAGGGCTTCAGATGGAGGAAGTAAGCCGGCTTCTGTTTACCGACGGCTTAGAGTTCTGGGTGTTTGTGGATGTGGCGCGGAGCAGGGGCAGACACTGTTATGAACTGATCTGCAACACGGACCGGGAGGCCGCGGCGGAGGGTGAGGGATTTGTCTACGACATGGAGACAGAACCTGTTCGCTACACCGTCTTTTCCGACAAGGAGATAAAAAGCCGGAGCTACACCCAGAAGGTTGAGAGCGTTATGACCACCCAGGAGCCTGACAAGGTGTGCCGGACAGACATCTGCACCCTGTCCATCAGCTCCGCCAATGAAGAGCGGCAGCAGATTTTTTTCGAATGCTTTACCTTCAGAGACAGGGGCACAGAGGTGAAGATGGAGGACGGGAGCTTGAAGGTGGAACACGGGACCAGGCGGTATGAGTTCCGGGCGGGGAAGCCGGGAACGGACCCGCTTTCCATGGCTCCCATATACATAAAGGTTTGGGACAGTGACGGCAGCCGGCGCTGCTATGACGTGTAGAAAGGGAACAAGAGTTTATGGATTATATTAATAAAAATTTTCACAGGCTCATGGGTTCTGAGGAGAACCAGAAGCTCATAGAGGCCATGAGACGGGATGTGGACCAGTTTATGCCGGGATTTTCCGATTCCGCGGACAGATTGAGCCGGTGGGGCCACTACTATTTCTGCGACGACGACGGGGGAAGGCTGATTTTCGATCTGAATTCTCCCCACGAACACAGATGCCAGGTGTGCGGCAAGGTCTATAAAAGTGAGATCCTCGACGGGGTGTGGACCTACTTTTACAGAAACAGGGCCGTGGTCATGGCTCTGGTGTCGGCGGCGCTGTACCGGGCCACAAAGGAGAGAAAATACTTTGACTACACCGTGAAGGTCATCGGCTTCTATGCAGACCATTACAGGGAATTTCCCCTGCACAACAAGGAGAATGACCACTGCGGTTCCTACGACACCATGGCGTGGGGCTGCGGGAAAATGATGCCCCAGGGGCTCAACGAGTCCATCGTGGCCATCCGCTTTGTCCAGGCTATAGAGCTTCTGAGGGACGAGGTGGATGAACAGTGGCTTTCGGGAGTGTACAAGAACATGTTCCGGGAAATGTTTCATCTGCTGGCTCCCCAGGTCACGTCCATCCACAATATCAGCTGCTGGGATCTGTCTGCCATCGGCGTCATCGGCCTGGCGTTCCGCGACCAGGAGATGGTGGACTTCGCCTTCGGCAGCGAGTTCAATATCCGGGAACAGCTGAAACAGGGCGTTACCCAGGATTCCTTCTGGTATGAGGGTTCCATCCACTATAACTTCTTTCTGCTGGAAGGCATCTCCTACCTGTTTTTGTTCAGCAAAATCTACGGGTATGACTTCGGCGAGGAGAGCAGCAGGATCTTCGAGAACATGTTTATCCAGGCTTACCACTACGCCTTTGACAACCAGTATCTGCCAAACCCCAACGACGGCTGGCCCAACCTGAACTTAAAGACCTTCAGCTATGTGTACCACACGGTAGCGCGGGCCTTCGGCGAGGACAGCCCGGTGGGCAACCTGACGAAGATCATCGAGGCTTCCGGGGAGCCAAGGACCATCCTTCCCCTGTCGGAGCCCTACTACTGCGGCAACAAGGTGTGTCTGGAACAGCTTCTGTTCAACATTGATTTTGAATTCGGAAGGTTCACTCCGGTGGAGCGGACTTCCAGGAATTTCCCCCGGTCCAATTTCGTCATGCTGAGGAACAAAAACTGGAACGTGTTTATGAAGTACGGTCTCAACGGCAGGTCCCACGCTCACCCGGATATCATGAACGTGGAAGTGATGTACAAAAATCACAGGATTTCCAGGGATTTATCCAATGCGGGGTATCAGTCCAGGCTGTGCAATGAATGGCATCGGAGGACTCTGTCTCACAACACCGTGTGCTGCAACGGCGCAGACATCACGTCGGTAAGCCCCGGAGAGTGCCTGTACTACGACGGCGGAAAAATCACCGCCCTGGCGAGGAACGTCTATGAAGGAATCGACTACCAGAGGACTCTGACGGTCACGGAAGGGTCTGTGGAAGATGAATTCACGGTTGCAGGGGGGAAGAAGGGCATCTACGACTATGTGTTCCACTTTGAATCGGACATAAACGTAAGCTGCGGCCTGGAGTGCAGGGAGGGAGAGCCGGGCTTTGAGGACAACGGATATCAGCATATTCTTGAGACCGGGAGGATTGTGACAGAGGAAAAGACTGTGGCCTTCAGGGCAGAGTCCGGCGGATGGAAGCTGGACATCGCGGCAGAGCTTGAGGAGGGGCAGGAGATTTATCTCCTCAAGACCATGGACAATCCGGTAAATCAGATACGGACCACCATTTTAATAAGAAGCAATTCGAAAGATCCAAGGTTTCATCTGACAATAAAAGAATAGTAAAGGAGAGAGAGGATAATGAGAGCAGTGATCACAGGAGGAACAAGAGGCATCGGATTGAGCGCGGCGGCGGCTCTTGGCAAGGCAGGGTATGACATCATCATCACCGGCATCGACAAGGAAGCGTCGGAGACCGCCTTAAAAAAGCTGGAGGACAACGGAATCAAGGGAGAGTTCATCTACGCGGACTCCATGAGCGAGGAGGATGTAAACCGCTGCTTCCGGGAGATTTCTCGGAAATACGATTCTCTGGATGTGCTGGTGAACAATGTGGGAGGCCTGGGAGGCCGTCAGAGATTTGAGGAGATGGAGACTTCTTTCATGAGAAGGGTTATGGCCCTGAACTTTGACAGCGCATTCTTCGCCAGCCGGGCGGCGATCCCGCTGCTGAAGAAGGGAAGCCATCCCTCCATCATCAACTACAGCACCATAGCGGTCACCTCCGGCGGAGGTCCGGGCGCAGGTATTTACTCTGCCAGCAAGGCGGCCGTCGAGGGACTGACCAGGGCTCTGGCCAAGGACCTTGCCGAGTACGGGATCAGGGTCAACGCGGTGTCTCCGGGAACCATCGACACCGATTTCCACGCGGCCACCAAGAGGGACATCATGGAGACATGGAAGGCGGGCATCGTCATGAAGCGCTTTGGACAGCCGGAGGAAGTGGCGTCTGTCATCGAATTCCTGGCCTCCGAGAAGGCTTCCTTCCTCACCGGGGAGATTATACAGATCAACGGCGGGCAGGCATTTATCTAACTCTGTCCGAAGGATTACAAATAATGTGAGGTGGAGAATATGGTTTTAAAGTACGAGGACATCACCCCGACAAACCCGTCGCCGGGAATCACCAGAAGGATTCTGGCCAGAGGCGGAAAGCTGATGGGGGTGGAGGCAGCCTTTGAGAAAGGGGCTGTAGGCGAGGTTCATCGCCACGAGCACGAGCAGGTCAGCTACATCGTCTCCGGATCCTTCCGCTACACGGCAGACGGAGAGACTTATGAGCTGAAGGCAGGGGACAGCTACTACGTGGCGCCCAATGTGGCCCACGGGGCGGCGGCCCTGGAGGATTCCGTGATTTTGGATATCTTTACCCCTCAGCGGGAGGACTTTTTATAATTAACAGCATGACAGTCAGATGGGGGCAGCCCTGGGGAGATTTTCCGGGGCAGCCCTTTTTCTGCCTGAGGATATAATTTCCGTCTCAGCAAAAAGCATAATCAGTAACGAAAAATCAACAGAATCATTAAAATTGTAATATTTTGTAAAATGTCGTCAGAAAAAAGACTGATAATATAAGGGATTGGTAAAGTCTCAGGGAGAAAAATCTGGTAGAATAAGGATAATAGAGGGAAAACTTGTTTTGCCCGCGCTTTCCGGAAAACCGGGAACGGATTTTGGAGAGCGCCACCATGAATGAAGGGAGCGGAAAAGATGAAGATGTGTTGTAAAGTGTTGAAAAGGGTGTTTTTGCTGGCAGTTGTACTGTGCGTCTGCTCCGGCTTCGTGGTGGCAGGCAAGGGATACTCCGTATACCGGAAAGCTCTGGAGGAGACAAGCCTTGAGGATAAAGTGGCTTCTATCCAGGAGAAGGCTTCCTACACAGAATATGAAGAATTGCCTCAGATCTATGTCCAGGCGGTGATCGCCGTGGAGGACAAGAGGTTTGAAGATCACATGGGAGTTGACTTGCTGGCCCTGTGCCGCGCCGTCAAGAACGACATCTGCGCAGGGGCCTTCGTGGAAGGCGGAAGCACCATCACCCAGCAGCTTGCCAAGAATCTGTACTTCGGCCAGGAGAAGGATCTGGTGCGGAAGGTGGCAGAGCTGTTTGTGGCCATGGATCTGGAGAGACACCACACGAAGGAAGAGATATTTGAGCTGTATGTCAACGCCATCTATTTCGGCGACGGCTACTATGACGTGGCGTCCGCCAGCCAGGGATACTTCGGCAAGAAGCCGGAGGAGATGAGCGAGTACGAGAGCACTCTCCTGGCAGGGATACCCAACGCCCCGTCCGTCTATGCCCCCACCCGGAACCCGGATCTGGCGGCCAAGAGGCAGCTGAAGGTCTTAGAGCGGATGGAGGCCTGCGGCTACCTGTCCACGGAAGAGGCAGAGACCGTGGCGGAGACGGCGGCGGGTCTCCTGGCGGCGGCTCAGTAGTCCGGGAGCCGGAGGGGTGTCCGGCGGCGGGGACCGAGGCGTTTCCTCATTTTGCGGTTTCGGCGGGAGAGGATCAGTCCCATATCCTCTCCTATGGCATGTCCCCCCCCAGGATGTCATCTACGGACTGGGTGAAAATGTCAGGGGAATCAACAAGAGGGGCTCACAAGGATCACGGCGAAGGCGGAGGGAACAGTGTCCGCAGACGGGCCTCTGAGTCCCCGGCGCCGCCTGGTGTGACAGGCCTGCCATGAGACGCCTGCTGCGGAGACGCCGCGGGCAGAGGCGGAGAATAGAGAGGCGAAGACAGGTGTCCGGATTTTGCAGGCACCTGTTTTTATATCCTGGGAAAGTTCTCCGGCCAGGATCCTGTTTTAAAGCGCCCGCCCTGTGAGGACTGTAACGTTAAAATCATCCGGTAAATTTCAGAAAAGCGATTGATATGATTTGCAAAATACAGTATGATAGAGTATAAGGAAAATTATGTACATAAATATGCGGAACACAGGGGGAAGAAAAGATGTATCATTGTCATGTTTCTTTCTATTTGGCAGGCAGTCGCTGCAGAGCGTTTGAAATTATAAAAGAGATGTCGCCTCTTGAACAGTTTGCCCACGAATTTGTCAGCAGTGACCTTATAGAGAGACCGGCGGCCCCGGTCAGCGTGATCATTGCCGATGTAAGGGATAGGGATGAGAGAGCGGCGGCGGAGAGCCTGACCGGAGGAGGGAGCAGCGGGGAGGAGCTGATCCTGATAGCGGACAGGGAGCAGGTTTCGGGACTGTCGGAATTTTTGCCGAAGATCAAGGATTTGTGGATTATGCCTATGTCTGACGAGGAGGTGCGGTTCCGCTTCCTCAGATGGCAGGAGGGATACAAGCTGGGGAAGGATCTGTGGGAGAGCGGCCAGTATCTGGAGTCCACCATCAACCATGTGCCCAATCTGGTCTGGTATAAGACCAGGGACGGAATACACGAGAAAGTCAACGACAGCTTCTGCCGGACGGTGAACAAGACCAGGGAGCAGGTGGAGGGGCAGGGTCACGCCTACATATGGGATGTGGAGGAGGACGACCCGGCCTGCATCGAGTCGGAACGGGAGGTCATGACCAGAAGGCAGACCTGCGTTTCCGAGGAGGTGGTAAAGACAGGCGAGGGGATGAAGCTGCTCACCACTTACAAGTCGCCTCTCTACGACGTGGACGGAAGCGTCATGGGAACCGTGGGCGTGGCCATCGACGTGACCCAGGAGAGAGCCTACGAGCAGGAGATTATCGAGAAGAACCAGACGCTGGAGACCATTTTCACCACCATGGACTGCGGGATTCTCTGCCACACCGTGGACGGAAGGCGAATCATCAGCGTCAACCGGGCGGCCCTGGAGATTCTGGGCTACGAGGATGTCCGGGAGATGGCCGCCGCCGGGTTTGACATGGTGGCGGACTCGGTTATGGAGGAGGACAAGGAGAAGCTGCGGGAAAGCATACGGGAGCTGAACAAGGAAGGGGACAGCACCAACATCGAGTACCGCGTTCAGAAGCCGGACGGGGAGATCCGCCATATCATGGGCAACATAAAGCTCCTCAGGGAGAACGGACAGCTGCAGTATCAGCGGTTTCTTCTGGACTGCACCGCCCAGAAGCTCCGGGAGAAGGAGCACGAAAGGCACCAGATGGAGCTGATCCATGCGCTGAGCATCGATTACAGCCTTGTGTGCTTCTTCGACCTGGACACAGGCCTGGGAACCCCTCTGAGAATCAGCGACGAGGAGGAGATGTTTGCCTCCGTGTTCGGCAGGGAGCTTTCCTTCGGGGAGTGCATGCAGAGTTACATAGAGCGGTACGTCTACGAGGAGGACCAGGATTTGATGCGCCGGTCCTGCGCCGTGGAGTGGCTCAAGAAGGAGCTGTCGGTGAAGCGGCAGAACTATGTGAATCACCGGGTTATGAACAACAGGGACATGAAGTATTTTCAGATGAAGGTGGTGTCGACGGGGGACTGGGGAGAGAGCCACGGCATCGTTCTGGGATTCCGAAGTGTGGACGAGGAGATACGCAGCGAGCTGGAGCAGAAGAGCGCGCTGGAGGACGCCCTCTCCCAGGCCAACCGGGCCAGCCGGGCCAAGAGCGTCTTTCTCTCCAACATGTCCCACGATATACGGACGCCTATGAACGCCATCGTGGGATTCACCTCCCTGGCCCTCTCCCACATCGACAGGACCGACCAGGTGGAGGAGTATCTCAAGAAGATCATGACCTCCGGCAACCACCTTCTGAGCCTGATCAACGACGTGCTGGATATGAGCCGCATCGAGAGCGGCAAGATGCGCCTGGACGAGAAGCCCTGCAGCCTTCCCGATATCCTCCACAGCCTGCGCAATATTCTCCAGGCGGATATCCGGTCAAAGCAGCTGGAGCTGTGCATCGACGCGGTGGATATTCTGGACGAGGAGATTTACTGTGACAAGCTGCGCTTAAACCAGGTGCTCTTAAACCTGCTGAGCAACGCGGTAAAGTACACGCCGGCCAACGGCACCATCAGCGTGCGCATCACGGAGAAGCCGGGGGCCCCTGCGGGAAGCGCCAGCTACGAATTCCATATCAGCGACACGGGCATCGGCATGAGCGAGGAGTTTGTGGCTCATATTTTCGAGCCCTTTGAGAGAGAGACGACCTCCACCATCAGCGGAATCCAGGGAACCGGCCTCGGCATGGCCATCACCAAGAACATCGTGGACATGATGAACGGCACCATCAAGGTGGAGAGCAGGCAGAATGTGGGCACGGAGGTGACGGTGACATTTACCTTCCGTCTCAATTCCGAGATCAGGGAGCAGGGGGAGATACCAGATCTGAGCGACTGCCGCGCCCTGGTCATCGACGACGACTTCAACACCTGCGACAGCGTGTCCTACATGCTGGGGCAGCTGGGGTTGCGGGCGGAGTGGACTTTGTCGGGAAAGGAGGCGGTGCTGCGCACCAGGCAGGCGGCCATGCGGGGAGACAGCTACGGCGTCTACGTGGTAGACTGGCTTCTGCCTGACATGAACGGCATCGAAGTCACCAGAAGGATTCGCAAAGAAGCGGGAAGCGATGTGCCCATTATCATCCTGACCGCCTACGACTGGGCGGACATCGAGGAGGAAGCCACGGAGGCGGGAGTCACCGCTTTCTGCAGCAAACCCCTGTTTTTGTCCGAGCTGAGAACCTGCCTGATCTCTGTCATGGAAGGGGATGAGCACAGAAGAACACGGAAGGCGGATACCCAGGTTAAACACCACACAGGACGCATTCTTCTGGCTGAGGACAATGAATTGAACCAGGAGATTGCCGTGGCGATCCTGAGCGATGCAGGGTTTGTCACAGATGTGGCCCAGAACGGCCGGATTGCCGTGGATATGCTTAAGAATTCCGAACCGGGATACTATCAGCTGGTGCTCATGGATGTGCAGATGCCTGTGATGAACGGCTACGAGGCCACCAAAGCCATCCGCCGCCTTGGGAACAAAGAGCTGTCCTCCATCCCGATTCTCGCCATGACGGCCAACGCCTTCGAGGAAGATAAGCGGGAGGCGGTTCACAGCGGCATGAACGGCCACATAGCGAAACCTATTGATATTAAGATGCTTTTTGATACGCTGGACGAAATTCTGGGGTGAGATGACGCTTTTCTCCAGAGGCCCTGGGGCCGGGAGAGAAGAGGCGGGAGACAGAGGACGATTTATGAAAAAGAAGGGACAGGAGCCGGGCATAAAAAAATACGTTACGGCCTGCGTTTTGTTTTTGATATTTATGATATTCAGCATCTGCTACTTTTTTTACTGTGTTCAGGTGAACGTGGTGGACTCCGCAGAAGACACCATCGTGGAACACGTGAAAAGACAGGGCGTCCATTTTAAGGAGATCATTGACCTTCAGCACGATTATCTGGAGGGGATCGCGGCCTATATAGGCGCCTCTCCGGAGATGCTGTCAGAGGAGAACCTAAGACTTCTTGAGTCTCTGTGCGAGAAAAATAATTTTGTGAACATGGCCATCATTGACCGGAACGGCTGGGCAACCTATGAGAACGGGACCGCCAAGGATGTGTCCTTCAGAAAATATTTTCGGGAGGCGGTGGAAGGGGGCCGGTCTTTAAGCGACCCCATCGCCAGCAGCGTGGACGGGGAGCGCCACGTGATCCTGGCGGTTCCCATAGTCCGGGACGGGGAGACCGCCGGGGTGCTGGCCGGCTCCTGTGATGTGGGAATCCTCAACGACCTGCTGTTCGAAGACATCTATGGGGGAACAGGATACAACCTTATCGTCACCCGTGAAGGCGCCGTGGTCTCCTATGACGGAGACGAGGAAGAACATCAGATCCGGAGCGGCGACGACTTTTTTGAGCACTACGGCCAGACGGAAGAGTATTTTTCCAGCCAGACCGGCGGCTGCATGAGAATAAAATCAGGACAGGGCGCCAGCTATCTGGTGTGGGAGCCGATGGAGCTGGGCGGCTGGATGCTGTGCTATCTGGTTCCTATGGAGAAGGTTCAGGAGGACTATGGATTTATCCGGTATTATGAGCTGATCCTGGCGGGAGTACTTCTGGGCGGCCTGGGAGCGCTTCTGGTATATCTGTGGAAGGAGAAGAGGATAGAACAGAAGGAACTGATGGAGTACGCCCAGACAGACGCGCTCACAGGAGCCGTGAACAAGGACAGCACCGAGAAAAAGATCAACCAGTGGCTTCACGACTCCGCCCGGGGGATTCAGGCTTTTCTCATGCTGGATGTGGACAACTTCAAGTCAGTGAACGATGTCCACGGCCACGCCGCGGGAGATGACGCCCTGCGCCAGATCGGCAGAGTGCTGGCCCAGGAATTCCGGGGGGACGATATCATAGGAAGGATCGGCGGCGACGAGTTCGTGGTGCTGATGAAGGATATTACAGGCAGGGAGTCGGCGGTGGCCAGGGTGGAGAACATGTGCCAGAGAATACGGGAGATCTCCGTAAAAGGGGTTTCGGGCCATCCCTTGAGCTGCAGCGTCGGGGTTGCCTACAGCCCGGACCACGGAAAAACCTACCAGGAGCTGTATCTGTGCGCGGACAAGGCTCTCTACGAGACGAAAGAGAGAGGCAGAAACGGATACACCATCTATTCCGGGGACGACCCGTCATAGATGAGAGATAAAAACAAGATGACAAGAGACGGCAGGGAACGGGGAGCCAGGACGCTTGGGGCGCGGGCTCTCTGTTTTTCCGCCGGGCGGGACAGGAGGCGGACAATGAAAACCATAGTGTACAACGGAATGCTGGTTACGATGAACGAGAACCTGGACATGTATCCGGAAGGCTATGTGGCCATGGAAGGGAGCAGGGTGACGGAGACAGGCTCCATGGAACAGCTGAGACAGCGGTACGGGGATTTTCTGCCGGAAAAGGAAGGCAGGGAGGAAGAAATCCGGTGGGAGGACGCCGGAGGCGGCATCATCATGCCGGGGATGGTCAACACCCACTGCCATATGAGCATGATCCCCTTCAGAGGGCTGGGGGACGACTGCAGGGACCGGCTGAGGGTATTTCTCCTCCCCATGGAGGAGAAAGCCATGGACAGGGAGCTGGCGGCGCTGGCGGCGCGGTACGGGATCTGCGAGCTCCTTCTGGCGGGAGTGACCACGGTGATGGACATGTACTACTACGCCGAAGACCTGGCCGGCGTCATGGATTCCATGGGAATCAGGGGAATCGCGGGAGAGACGGTGATGGACCAGGCCACCTGCGACGCGAAAACGCCGGAGGAGGCCGTGGCGCTGGGGCTCGCGGCCATGAAAAAGTACCGGGACAACCCAAGAGTGTCCGTGTGCCTGTCTCCCCACGGGACCACCACCTGCAGCCGGGAGTATATGGAGCTGGCATACCAGAAAGACATGGAATACAGGGTTCCCTTCACTCTCCACGTGGCGGAGATGGACTACGAGATGTCCCATCTGAGAGAGACCTACGGATGCGGCGCGGTGGAGTACCTGGACCGCATAGGGGTCCTGGGGGAGAGGACGCTGGCGGCTCACGCCATACAGGTCAGCGGCGGGGAGATCGGGCTCATGAAGGAGAGAGGCGCCTCCGTGGCCCACTGTATCGGCTCCAACACCAAGGCAGCCAAGGGAGTGGCGCCGGTGAAGCAGATGCTTGAGGCGGGGGTGGCTGTGGGCCTGGGAAGCGACGGGCCTGCCAGCGGCAACACCATGGACCTGTTTACCCAGATGAGGTTCTGCGCCAATTTCCACAAAAACCATTTAAAAGACAGAAGCGCCTTCCCTGCCAGGGATATCGTGGCCCTGGCGACCGCCGGGGGCGCCAGGGCTCTTGGCCTCAGCCGCATCATCGGGTCCCTGGAGCCGGGGAAGGAGGCGGACCTGGTCATCGTGGAGACGGACTCGGTCAACATGTTCCCCGTCTATGACCCCTATGCCGCCCTGGTCTACAGCGCCCAGGCCGCCAACGTGAATACCGTCTATGTGGCGGGGCGGTGCCTGGTGAGGGACAAGAAGCTGACAGAGACAGATCCGGCTGGGGTGAGAGAGGAGCTTCTGGAAAAAATGAGGCGGACAGCCTTTAAAGATCATGGTCTGGCAAAATTTTAAAAATCGCTCTTGTATTTTTGGAAATATCAGTTATAATACTACATGTAGTATATAGACGACAGCAAATAATACAATATATGGAGTGTTGCGGGAATGAATATTATAAAGCGAAGCGGCAAGGAAGTCCTTTTTGAGGCGCAGAAGATCCAGAACGCGGTGGAGAAAGCCAACGGTACCGTGAAGGAAGAAGAGCATCTGACTTCGGATCAGATTGTGAGAATCGTCCAGGCGGTGACGAGCCGGTGCCAGGAACTGAACCGGGCGGCAGGTGTGGAGGAGATCCAGGATATGGTGGAAGAAGAGATCATGCGCCATCAGGCGTACAAAGTCGCCAACCATTATATCACATACCGCTACAAAAGACAACTGGTTCGAAAAGCCAACAGCACGGATCAGCAGATACTCAGCCTTATCGAGTGCAGCAACGAGGAAGTGCTCCAGGAGAATTCCAACAAGAACCCGGTGGTCAACAGCGTGCAGAGAGACTACATGGCAGGCGCGGTCAGCAAGGATATCACCAACCGGCTTCTCCTCCCCCAGGAGGTGGTCCAGGCCCACGAGGAAGGGATCATCCATTTTCACGACGCGGATTATTTCGCCCAGCACATGCACAACTGCGACCTGGTGAATCTGGATGACATGCTTCAGAACGGGACCGTGATCTCCGACACCCTCATCGAGAAGCCCCACAGCTTCTCCACGGCCTGCAACATCGCCACCCAGATCATCGCCCAGGTGGCGTCCTCCCAGTACGGAGGCCAGAGCATCTCTCTGACCCATCTGGCGCCCTTCGTGGACGTGAGCCGGCAGAAGATCGTGCTGGAGGTGCGGGAAGAATTGAGGGAGCTGGGCTGCGAGGGCACCAGGG
>CAJTOT010000005.1:37990-89024 GCA_910577935.1 uncultured Hungatella sp.
TACCAGGTGATCACCCTGATGACCACCAACGGCCAGGCCCCCTTCCTCACCGTGTTCATGTACTTAAACGAGGCGGGGCAGGATCAGCGTCTCAAGCACGACCTGGCCATGATCATCGAGGAGACCCTGTGCCAGAGGATACAGGGGGTGAAGAACGAGAAGGGACAGTGGATCACGCCGGCATTTCCGAAGCTGATCTACGTTCTCGAGGAGGATAATATCCGCCCCGGCTCCCCCTACTACTATCTGACAGAGCTGGCGGCCAAGTGCACGGCAAGGAGGATGGTGCCGGATTACATCTCCGAGAAGATCATGATGCAGAACAAGGTGGACAAGAACGGGGAAGGGCACTGCTACACCTGCATGGGATGCCGCAGCTTCCTGACTCCCTATGTGGAGCCGGAGACGGGCAGGCCCAAGTACTATGGCCGCTTCAACCAGGGAGTGGTCACCATCAGCCTTCCGGACGCGGCCCTGTCCTCGGGAAAAGACATGGATAAGTTCTGGGAGATCCTGGATGAGCGCCTGGAACTGTGCTACCGGGCTCTCATGTGCCGCCACATGCGCCTAAAGGGCACTCTGTCCGACGTGGCGCCTATCCTGTGGCAGAACGGCGCCCTGGCCAGGCTGAAGAAAGGGGAGACCATCGACAGGCTGCTGTACGGCGGTTACTCCACCATCTCCCTTGGGTACGCGGGGCTCTACGAGTGCGTCTACTATATGACGGGAAAGTCCCACACGGACCCGGAGGCCATGCCCTTCGCCCTGGAGGTGATGCAGCACTTAAACGACGCCTGCAAGGCGTGGAAGGAGAAAGAGAACATCGACTTCTCTCTGTACGGGACGCCTTTAGAGTCCACCACCTACAAGTTCGCCAAGTGCCTTCAGAAGCGCTTCGGCATCATCGAGGGCGTCACCGACAAGAACTATATCACCAACAGCTACCACATCCACGTGACCGAGGAGATCAACGCCTTCGACAAGCTGACCATCGAGTCCAGGTTCCAGGCCCTGTCTCCGGGAGGAGCCATCAGCTATGTGGAGGTGCCTGACATGCAGAACAACATCCCCGCGGTCATGGCCGTTCTCAACCATATCTATGACAATATCATGTACGCGGAGCTGAACACCAAGAGCGATTACTGCCAGTGCTGCGGCTTCGACGGGGAGATTCAGATCGTGGAGGACCGGCACGGCAAGCTGGTGTGGGAGTGCCCCAGCTGCGGCAACCGGGATCAGGACAAGATGAATGTGGCCAGGAGGACCTGCGGCTACATAGGAACCCAGTTCTGGAATCAGGGCAGAACCCAGGAGATCAAAGACCGGGTGCTGCACCTGTAGAGGAGAGACATGTACTACAGCGCGATTAAAAAGTGGGATATCGCCGACGGCCCCGGCGTGAGAGTCACCCTGTTCGTGTCGGGCTGCACCAACCGCTGCCCCGGATGCTTCCAGCCGGAGACATGGGATTTCGCTTACGGCCTCCCCTACACCGGCCAGACCCGGGCGGAGATACTGAAAGCCTTGGAACCCGCCTACATTCAGGGACTGACCCTCCTGGGCGGAGAGCCCATGGAGCTGGAGAACCAGCCGGTTCTCCTGGAGCTTTCGGCGAAAGTGAAGGACTGCTTTCCCGGGAAAGACATCTGGTGCTACACCGGTTTTACCTACGAGACGGACCTGAGGCCCGGAGGGCGCCGGCACGGCCCGGCCACAGACGGCTTCCTGGAGAAGCTGGATGTCCTTGTGGACGGGAGATTCATAAAAGAGCAGCGAAACTTAATGCTGGCCTTCAGAGGTTCAGAAAACCAGAGGCTCATCGACATGCCGGCGACGCTGGCAGAAGGAAGAACCATACTGGCGGAATACGGGAGAGAACGGTAATTTTTCCCTTCCATTCCCCTTATCTTTTTGCCGGAAATACCGATATACTCAATAAAATATGGTATTTATTACCGGAAAGGAGATTAATTATGGCAGTAAACGGAGTTTCATCAAATCAGTATGGCAGCTACTATACTTATAACTACGGCTACAACTCTTCCTCCAACAGCACCAGCGGGATCGACAGTTCCAGCTGGACCGATAACGCCAACAAGGTCACAGACCAGCTCAAGGACAGTCTGGGAATAAGCGACAGCAAGGACAGCACAAGCACCAGCAGTTCCAACAAGGCGAGCAGCACTTCCAGCTTCCTCATGGGATATCAGACAAGGCTGGAGGAGTTAGAGACCTCCGCGTCCAAGCTGCAGCTCGGCAACAAGGACAACGTCTTTGACAAGTACGACGCGGTCAAGGCGAAGGTTGAGAAGGGAGAGGCCACCGAGGACGACTTGAACAAGGCGGCGGACGAGGTGTACCAGGCGGTGAAGGACCTGACAGAGAAGTACAACAACACCATCTCTTACCTGAAGAACAACGGGGAGCACGGCGACGGCTTAAGCGCCCAGCTGGAATCTTTAAAGAGAGCGGTTCCCACCGACCAGGGCCTTAAGTATTTCGGCATGAGCCATGACACCAACGGCAACCTGAAGATCGACGAGGAGAAGTTCAAGGAGACATTCAAGAACGATTCGGATTATGTGAAGAATTCCTTCGGCGGACAGTTCGGCATCGCCGACCGCCTGGGAACCAAGGCGAGCGCCATCCTGGATTCGTCGGTGGACGAGGTTCTCAACAGCGGAACCACCTCCGGTACGGGGGAGAAGAAGGTCACCAGTTCCGAGCCTGTGGAGACCTACGGGGCATCTTCCGTCAACACCAAGAACGCCGCGAATGTAAACGACTCTTTCAAGCAGTTCGCCACTTTTGCCAGGAGCGGGGCTTATAATCTCGGCAATTATTATGCAGTTTCCATGCTCAACATTCTCGCTTAGTCAGACTGATTATCACTGAATTCCAAAGAGAGTCCGGCAGGTCCGGACTCTCTTTGTGTATTTTCCATATATGACTTTAACAAAAAATTAATACGGAATCTATACTAAAAAAATAGAATCATATCCATATTCCGTCTTGATTTTAAGAGGAACTGATGTTATTATTATAAAGAATGTAAAAGAGGAAATTCCAAGAACTTACTATTGCAAACGCGTGGCGTATAATGGAAAATAGAATATAAGAGAGGAGAGATTTTTATGTCTCAGATATATGGCAATGGGGTTGCGTTGACAGAAAAAGTTCTAGACTATCTATGGCAGCGTCAGACAGTGTCGTTGAATAACATAGCCAACGACGACACACCTGGATTCAAATCACAATATATATCGTTTGAAGAGGAACTGAACAAGAGAATAAAAGATGCCAGCAAGGCGAAGCACCATCCCAAGAGAACCGTGTACGAGGCCATCAACAGCACCCGTTCCCGGCTGAACACCACATGGAACGAGTCCAGCAGACTGGATGGGAACAACGTGGATGTGGACCAGGAACAGGTTGAGATTGTGAGGACGGCTTATGAATATCAGTTTATACTGAGTTCGCTGAACAACGATCTGACTCGTCTGAGGAACGCCGCCAAGACTTTTTAAGCCGGAGATAGAAGGCGGGGAGCCGGCACGAATCACGAGGAGACAAAAGGACGGAGAGAATGATTATGGATGGAGCAGGATTTATCACCCCGATGCAGCTGTGGAATATAGGGGGAGGGCAGCTAGAGGAAGCCCAGAATGTGGCGGTGGCCAATACAGATGCATCTCTGTTTAAAAGTGTGTTTAAGAACGCGTTGGACCAGGTGAAGGAGACTCAGGCGGATGTGGAGCACAAGCAGTACCTTCTGAGCACGGGACAACTGGACGATGCCCACACTCTTCCTATCGCGGAAGCGAAAGCCAGCCTGAGCGTGGATGTGTTGATTACGCTGCGCAACAAAACTCTGGAAGCATACAATGAACTGATTAAGATGAATGTTTAATATCTGTTAAGACATGCGGCGGCGCATGGAAGCGGCGCCTTTTTGAAGGCGCTCCAGAATATGACAAAGGTTGGATAGAGAAATGCAGAACTGGAAAGAGAGCTGGCAGAATATGCCGGAGAAAACTAAGAAAATTATTAAGACCATCGCCGGAGGGACGGTGGCCATCGCGCTGGTGGCTATTGTCGCTCTGAATCTTCTGGGCAATCAGACGGGTTACTCCACGCTGTTCACGGGACTGAACCAGGACGAGGCCAGGGAGGTGGTGGGCCTTCTTCAGGATGAGGGGATTGAATACCGGTATAATGCCAGCGACGGCGCCATACGGGTTCCGGAAGCCGCTGTGGAGCAGACCAGGGTGAACCTGCTGAGCAAGGGATACCCCAAAAGCGGCTTCGCCTACGATATGTATCTGAATAATACTGGGTTGATGACGACGGAGTCTGACAAGAAGCTGATCACCAAGTATGAACTGCAGGACCGCTTAGGAGCGACCATCCGGGTGTTCGAAGGCGTGCAGGATGCCAAGGTGACAATCAATGAAGGCTCCGAGTCTTTGTATGCCTGGGAAGACCAGTCCGCGTCCAGCGCGTCCGCTTCGGTGGTGGTGACCATGAAAAACGGAAGCGTCCTGACGGCGGATAAGGCCCAGGCCGTGAAGACCCTGATCTCCCACGCGGTGAGAGGCATGACCTTCACCGACGTGGCGGTGTTTGACGCCGCCACCATGACGGAGGTGGGGGCGGACGGAGACGGCAGCACGAGCAGCTTCAACAGCATAGCCAGCCTCACCAGCCTGGTGGAAAGCAACATCGCCAACAATGTAAGGCGGGTTCTGGAACAGCTTTACGGGATGGGCAACGTGGCCGTGTCCGTAAAGGGAACCCTGAATATGGAGCGGCTGATCCAGGAGACCACCCAGTACTCGGTGCCGGAGAAGATTGACGAAGAAGACAAGGAAGGCCTTTTGAGAATCGAGGACCTCACCGACGAGGGGAGCAGTTCCGGGGGCGCGGGCACGGGCGGCGTGGTGGGAGCCGACGCCAACGCAGACGTTCCCAGATACACCAACGAGGACGGAACAGGTCAGAACGGTGATACATACAATAACAGCACAGCCTCCAGAGAGTGGCTGTACAATACTTTAAAAGAACAGCGCCAGATTGATCCCGGCGTTCTGGAGGATACCTCCATCGGCGTGGTGATCATCACCGACCGCATGGATGCGCCGACCCAGGAGGAACTGCTCCGCCTGGTGGCCAACGCGGCAGGCATTCCCGTGGAGGGAGCCGGCGACAAGATCACCATCATCCGCGACAGAGGAGAGGTTGTGGATGTTCCTGTGACTCCCGGAGACCAGGAGGTGGGAACCGGCGAAGGCGACGTGGAAGGAAAGACTGAGATACCGCTTCTGGTGTGGATCGCCATAGGGGCCGGGACGCTGCTTCTCCTGCTTCTGCTGCTTCTCCTGCTCCTGAGAAGGAGAAAGAAGAAGAAGCTCCAGGAAGTAGTGATGGAGGGCGGCGACTTTATCGACGGAGACGCCCTGTCCGCAGGCGAGCTGCCTACGGATGAGAACGGCCTGGCCATAGCGGCGGAAGGCGCCGGCATGCTTCCGGGCGGAGAAGAGGAGGAAGACGAGTTCGCCAAGAACGAGGAGATCCTCAACCTGCGCATGCAGCGCAGCCTGCGCCTGAAGCAGAACATAGCGGAATTCGTGGATCAGAACCCGCAGATCGCGGCGAAGCTGGTACAGAGCTGGTTAAGAGGAGAGGAGGTAGAAGAAGGTGGCAGAAGCAAAGACGGCAATCGAAGAAAGTAGCGCGTCCAAACCGGAGGGAGAAGCCATAACAGACCCGAAGAGCAAAGCTGCCCTGGTGGTGGTATCCCTCGGAGCCGACAGAGCCTCCCAGATATACAAGTATTTGAATGAGGAGGATATTGAGGAGCTGACCTACGAGGTCGCCAAGCTGGGAAAGACTTCCAACAACCAGGTGGAGTCCACCCTGGATGAGTTTTATAAGCTGTGTCTGACACATAAGATGATGACTGACGGAGGACTGGACTACGCCAGGAACGTTCTGGAGAAAGCCTTCGGCGAGTCCACGGCCAGAGAACCTTCTGGAGAAGGTCTCCAAGACTCTCCAGTCCAAACCTTTTAACTTCTTCATGAAGGGAGACCCCAAGGCGCTCCTCTCCCTGCTGCAGAACGAGAGGCCCCAGGTGATCGCCCTGATCATGGCGTATATGGATGCCCAGCAGGCGGCCCAGGTTCTGGAGCAGCTCCCCGACGAGAAGCGCATCGCCACGGTGGAGAGCATGGCCCGCATGGACCGCGTGTCCCCCGAGGCCATTGCCATCGTGGAGGAGGAGATGAAGAGAAAGTTCGCCACCATCATCACCAGCGAGGACAACATGAATCTGGGCGGCATCGACTATGTGGCGGATATGATGAACCACATCGACAGAAGCAGCGAGAGGAAGATCTTCGAAGAGCTGGACAAGAGAAATCCGGAGCTGTCCCAGAGCATCAGAGAGAAGATGTTCGTGTTCGAGAACATTCTGGAGATGGACGACAGATCGGTTCAGCGTTTTGTCAGAGAGCTGGATACCAAGGATGTTGTGTACGCCTTAAAGAGCGCGTCGGAGGAGATGCGGGATATCTTCTTCAGAAACATGTCAAAGCGTATGGCGGATTCGGTCCGGGGAGACTTGGAGATCACTACCAACGTGAGACTGAAAGACGCAGAAGAGGCGCAGCAGCGCATCGTCAACGTTATCAGGAGACTGGAGGAGCAGGGTGAAGTGATCATCAAGAAGGGAGAAGGAGATGATGACATCCTCGTCTAAGCGGATTATCAAGCGCCCGCAGGCATCGGCGGACCCGCGGATCGAGAATTATCTCCCGCCGCTGGAACAGCTGATGAACAACCGGGACGTGACGCTGAGAAAACCTGAATTTCCCCGGTACACCATGGAAGGCAAGAAAAAGGAGCAGGGGACACAGGCGAAGAAGAACTCTTCCGAGGAGCCTTCTTCCCGGGAGGCGGAGCAGCTTTTTGAGGAGGCTGCGGCCGCCCAGGAGAGGATGCTCAGGGAGAAAGAGGAGAAGCTTCTGGAGGAATGGAGAGAAGAAGGGGCCAGGCTTCTGGAAGAAGCCAGAGAAGAGGCCGCCCGCATTCTGGAGGACAGCAAGAGGCAGGCGCAGGAAGAGCAGACAAGGGCCTATGAAGAAGGACGCAGGGAAGGATATGAAGCCGGATACGGCGACGGCAGAGAGCAGGCGGCGGCGGATTTCCAGGAGGAGATCCAAAGCCGGCTGGCAGGCTTCCAGGCGGACATGAAGCAGGCCCTTCAGTCAGTTGACAGGGCAAAGGAGCGCTGCCTGCGCGCCTATTTGGATGAACTGAAGGACTGCGCCATAGCGGTGGGGGAGAAGGTTATCCATGTCAGCTTAAGGTCCAGCGGCGAGGTGATCAAGCAGATGATTATCTCTGCCACGGAAAAACTGAAGAAGACCGCGTGGGTGAAGATATACATAGATAAGTATGACTACGACATGATGATGACCGCGGATGCGGGAGTTCTCGACGAGCTCTCCCGTCTGTCGGACAACATCAAGTTCATTGTCATGGACAAAGAGGACAGAGGCAGCTGCATCATAGAGATGCCCGAGGAGATCGTGGATGTCAGCGTCAACACCCAGATGGGCAATATCAGGGATATCCTGGAAAATATAAGGCTGTAGAAGAAATATAAGGTTGCAGAAGGGGTTGTTTCCCATGTATGAAAAGATACCGCAGCTCATCGGAAAGACCGAGACAGTGAGCCATATCGGGAAGATAGAAAATGTAGTCGGGATGTCCATGGAGGCCTCCGGCGGCCGCTCCAGCATAGGAGACATCGTCATGATCTACAACGAGGAGCTGAACCGGCAGATGCCCGCCGAGGTGGTGGGGTTCAAGGAGGGGAAGATCCAGCTGATGACCTACGAGGCGACCAGCGGCATCGCCTCCGGCAGTTTCGTGCGCAACACCCGCCACAGGCTGAAAGTGCCGGTGGGAGATTTCCTCAGGGGGAGGATCATCAACGCCCTGGGGGAGCCTATAGACGGGGGGGCGCCTTTTCCGTCCTCAAAGCACTACACGGTTCAGAGCCCCTACATCAACCCCCTGGACCGCCCCCCTATCCGGGAGAGGCTGGAGTTCGGGGTGAAGGCCATCGACGGCCTGAACACCATCGGAAAGGGACAGAGAATCGGCATATTCGCCGGCTCCGGCGTGGGCAAGAGCACCCTTATGGGGATGATCGCCAAAAACGTAAAGACGGACATCAACGTCATCGCCCTGGTGGGGGAGCGTGGCCGGGAGGTCCTGGAATTCATCGAGAAGGACCTGGGGGAGGAGGGGATGAGGCGGTCTGTCCTGATCGTCGCCACTTCCGACCAGCCCGCCATGCTGAGGATGAAGTGTCCTCTGGTGGCCACCACCGTCGCCGAGTATTTTAAGGACCAGGGGTACGACGTGCTGCTGATGATGGACTCCCTCACCAGGTACGCCATGGCCCAGAGGGAGATCGGCCTGGCTATCGGCGAGCCGCCTATTGCCAGAGGCTACACCCCCTCCATCTACGCCGAGTTCCCCAAGCTCCTGGAGCGCAGCGGGAACTTTGAGAGAGGCTCCATCACCGGGGTTTACACCGTGCTGGTGGAGGGCGACGACACCAACGAGCCTATCTCCGACACGGTGCGGGGCATCCTGGATGGCCATATCGTCCTCAGCAGACAGCTGGCCAACGAAAATCATTTTCCGGCCATAGACATCGGCGCCAGCATCTCCCGCCTTATGGTGGAGATCGTGCCCGGAGAGCATCAGAAAGCGGCGTCGCGCCTCCGCAACCTTCTGGGACTCTACCAGAAGAACGCGGACCTGATTTCCATCGGAGCTTACAAGAAGGGGAGCAATCAGGCCCTTGACGAGGCGGTGGGAAAGATTGACGCCATCAACGGATTTTTACGGCAGGAGATCAACGAGAGCTTCAGCTATGAGGAGACTCTGGGGCTTATAGAGGCCATAACCGGCTGATTTGCAAGGAGCGGAATGTGAAGCAGTTTAGATATCGATTGGAGACAGTGCTGGACTACAAGACCCAGGTGCTGGATAATTTGAAGACAGAACACGCGGTGATCCTTCAGAAGGTGAACCGCAAGCAGGAAGAGATCACAGGTCTCCACCAGGAGCTGGCCGGTTTCGAATCAAGCTTTGACAAGGCGAAGGAGGAAGGGGCCGCCATCGAGAACTACCGGCTGTTTGACATGTGCATCGGGCGCATGGAGCAGATCATCGATGAGGAGAAGGCCCGCCTCAAGGTCCTGCGCAGGCAGGAGGAAGAGAAGAAGAAGCAGGTGATCACCGCCAAGGTGGACACCTCCAAGTTCGAGAAGCTGAAAGAAAAGAAACTGCAGGAATATCAGAAGGCGGCGGCCAAGGCCGACGAGGCTTTCATAGAAGAGTTCGTCACCGGCAATACTCTGAGAATCCGGCCTCAGCACAGAGGCTGAGAGGAGAGAGACCGGGGCCGGCGGCGGTTTTTTGGAAGGCCGGCATTTGACTTGGATAGTCACAGGCGAAAGCCTGATGATTATATACAGGCCCAAAAGGGCCATGATTTCCCAAGGAAAGGAGGAAGGATGTGGAGACAGTAAAAATGCCCACAGCTGTTCAGGCGAAAGCGGGGACAGCCAGCCGGGCCGGCCAGACGGCTTTCCCGGATCAGAGTCAGGGGTTTGTGAAGCTTCTTCAGGAGAAGAAGGATACGGCGCAGCCGGACAGAACTCAGACAAAGACCGACAGTAAAAAGCCGGATTCGGTCTTGAATAAAGACGACAAGGCGAGTCAGGCGGCAGAGGCGGAGAAGGAGCCAAAGGATAAGGTCCCGGAAGACGGGAAGGAGTCCCAGGGCAGAGACGACGCGGTGGAGGAAGCGCTTCTCCAGGCAGGTCTCTGGCAGACAGCGGCCCAGATCACCGGGATGCTGGCTGAGGACACACCGCAGGAGGGAGCAGGAGAGACGGTTCTCATCCCTGAGGACAGCCAGGTGGCCGGCATCACCCCTGAGGCGGCAGCAGGCTCACAGCTTCAGGAGGCTTTGACAGCCCGGGAGGACAGCGCCTTGATTCAGACGGAGGGCGGGGAAGCCGGGGCCTGGACGGAGGCAGCCCAGGCAGCCCAGGAAGTTCTGCCGGAGCATCTCACAGAGGAGTCAGCGGGGGCAGCGGCAGAAGTCAAAGCCGCAGACATCCCCAGGGCGGCGGAAGCCGGGAGCTCCCCGGACACTGAGGGGGCGGAGGCAGTCCCGGAGACAGAGCAGCCTCAGAGAAGGGCGCCGGAAGCCCCGCGGCAGGACGAGGCCCGGAACCAGAACGCTTCTTCCCATGAAGAGAAGGGGCAGGAGACAGGCGGACTATGGCAGTCCACTGCCGAGGACACGGCGGCAGACAGTCCCGGGACGGCGGAAGCCGACACGGCGGCGAGAGCCCGGACAGGGGTTTCGCAAGTCCGTGAGGACAGAAAGACAGAGCAGGCAGCGCAGGAGCCGGCGTACCGGACGGACAGTGAGAGAGAGCAGTCATGGCAGCCCTTTGCAGGGGAGAAGACAGGGGAGATTCCTCTGAGAACCAGCGAGAGCCGTCTGCCCCAGGACCTGGGGAAGACCTTGGCGGCAAAACTTCCCGGGAACGGCCGGGAGCTGGTCATCGAGCTGGAACCGGCGGCCCTTGGAAAGCTCACCATCAAGCTGGCCTACGAAGGAGGCAGGGCGGCGGTGTCTATCCTGGCGTCCAACCCCAGAACCCTGGAGCTCCTGAATCAGAGGGCCTCGGAGATCGCGGCTATTCTGGAGGAGAAGACCGGCCAGGACACCATCATCTACACCCACGCCCCCCAGCAGCAGAGCCAGGGCGAGGAGGAGCAGCAGAGCCGGGGAGGCGGCAGACAGGACCAGGGGCAGGAACAGCAGAGGCACCATGAGAATCAGCACCAGACAGAGTCCTTTGCCCAGCAGCTCAGGCTGGGACTTATTTAGGAGGAAGAAAGAAAACCATGGCGGATATATCAATAAGCGGAACAGGCACGCCTTATAAGACAGGGGCCTACACCGTGGAATCCAACGACAAGAACACCATAAGCATGACCGGATATTTTCAGCTTCTGGCCGCCCAGCTGCAGAACCAGGATATGAACAATCCCATGGACAACAGCGAGCTGATGGCTCAGATGACCCAGATGGCCATGGTGCAGTCCATGACTTCCATGACGGACGCGCTGAAGACTTCCACCGCGGTCACCACACAGACCTACGCGGCCAGCCTGGTGGGCCAGGAAGTGACAATGGCGCAGACCAAGAAAAATTCCTATGGACAAGAGATTCCATACGATGTAAAATATGCTAAGGTGGAGTGGGTCAACTTTACCAGCGGCGATCCCACCATCAAGCTTGAGGGGGACGACAAGGAGTATTCCCTTGCCCATCTGGTAGGCATGGGGAAGGTTCCCAATCCTTACGCCGAGGATGACGAGGAGGAAGGCGGCGACGAGGTGCCGAAGGAAGACGAAGACGGCTCCGGGGAGAACGACACCGACCCCCACGGCGTTGGCGTAACGGCAATGTGACAGTTTTAAGCAGGTTTTTTGGAAAGAGGGGACAGTATGAATATGAACAATGTCGGCTTTGTGGAGAGCAAGCCGTCAGCTATCCCGGGCCAGAACGCCGTAAGGTCTGGAACGGGGGGAGATCAGGCAGACTTTCAAACCCTTCTCCAGCAGAGGGCAAC
Source organism: uncultured Hungatella sp. (assembly GCA_910577935.1). GTDB lineage: Bacteria > Bacillota > Clostridia > Lachnospirales > Lachnospiraceae > UBA3402. The sequence goes on from CAJTOT010000005.1 coordinate 49,732, forward strand.
GGGCCTGAATTTTTCCAAACATGCTGCGAAGCGCATGAACGAGAGGGGCATCCCGGTTGACAACCAGCTGATGAGCGACTTAGAGCACGCCGTGGAGGGCGCCAGGAAGAAGGGCGCCAGGGACGTGGCAGTCATCGGCCGTCAGGGAGTGTTCATCGTCAACGTGCCCAACAACACCGTGGTCACCACCATGTCCCAGAGCGACATGAGGGAGCGGGTATTCACAAATATTGACAGTGCTGTCCTGATGTAGCAGGACCTCGTATGAGGAGGCGAATCCCCCTGCCAGACAGGCGGGGGGAGAGGACAGAGAAAGGGAAAAGATTATGTTAAGAGCAATGGATTCGGCCGTGGCAGGCCTCAGGGCCCACCAGAACAAGATGGATGTGGTGGGCCATAATATCGCGAACGTCAATACGTTTGGTTATAAAGCCCAGACTTATACCTTTAAGGAGGCCATGTATCAGACCTCCACGGCGTCTACGGCAGGAGCCGGCGGCGCAAACGGATCTGCCGGTACCAACGCGGCTCAGTACGGTTACGGTACTTTGATGGGAAGTATTGGTATGGATATGACTTCCAGCACGCCCTCCTATGTAGGGGGATTCAACGCTACTATTGACGGCGAGGGATTTTTTATCACCAGCCCTGAGAAAAAGACTACGGGTTTTGGTGCTGATGCGGACATTAAGGGGGAGAATTTTAACTACACCCGTGTAGGACAGTTTATGGTAGACAGTAATGGTTATATTGTTGATGCCAATAAAAACTTTGTGTATGGTTATAGGTCTGAGCTTACAGATGGCAAAGTTACAGGGACGGCAGACGAATTGACAACATTGCGTCTCCCGATACAGAACAATCCTGGTGATGATTTGGCGATGGGGGATGAGGCAGATGATAAACCAGTAATATCTATTGCTATTGAGGTTAATGCTTTTGGTAAGATTACGGCGACAGTTCAGACGCAGGAAAAGATTACAGACCCGAATGATGCTACAAAGACAGAAATTGTAAAAACCTCCAAAACCATCGAAATCGGCCAGCTTGCCATCGCCACCTTCCAGAACCCCAACGGTCTTACAAAGGCAGGCGGTAATTATTATGTCACCAACGAGAATGACAACGCCGGCCAGGTAGCGGCAGGCAAGCCCGGCGAGGGCGGCGCAGCCAGCCTGATGACCGGCTACATCGAGTCCTCCAACGTGGACCTTGCCAAGGAATTCGCGGATATGATCACGACTCACAGAGGGTTCCAGGCCAACTCAAAGATGATCACGGTCAGCGATGAGATCCTTCAGGAACTGGTGAATATGAAACGGTAATTGAGACATGAGACGGCGCATCAGCAATGATCAGAAAATAATGGACAGAGCCCGCAAAGCACGTATGGACAGGATCAGCGGGGAGAGAGACCGGGAAAAAGGCGGTTATTTCTCCGAGAGTTGTGTGAGCCAGACAGATGACAGCGGAGGGAAGAGAATGATTAAGGTGACACGGTTAAGCGGTGAAGTGTTATATTTGAATATATTTCAGATTGAGTCTATGGAGTCGATACCCGAAACGAAGATCAAAATGATGAATGGATATTATTTCCTTGTAAAAGATTCCGCAGAATCGGTGTTAGAGCAGATCAGAACATTTATCAGTGGATGTATGATTCCGGGGGGACTGGGATAAATAAGCGGAATCGGTAATTTTTAATTAGGAGGAAAAATCAATGGATATATCAACACTTATTGGCTGGATAATGGCCATGGGTTTGATTGTTTGGGGAATCGGTTTTGACAAACTGGGCAATTTCTGGGATATGCAGAGTTTGGCCATCGTGGTCGGAGGCGCCATCGCGGCTCTGATCGCGAGTTACCCATTTCGAATATTGAAGGATGTACCAAAGCATATTCTGATCTTGTTCCGCGGGGGAAAGTACAATATTCCCAAGCTGGTGGACCAGATGGTGGATCTTGCTATGCTGGCCAGACAGAGCGGTCTTCTTGCTCTGGAGGAGAAGGCCGAGGAGATCAAGGACCCGTTTTTTAAACAGAGTATTTTGAAGATTGTAGATGCCAACGACCCGGATAAAGTCCGGGAGATGCTGGAGAAAGAGCTTGACGACATGGCTGCCCGCCACGATGAAGCGGCGGGCATCTATGAGAAGGGTTCCGCCTACGCCCCCGCCTTCGGTATGATCGGTACACTGGTAGGTCTGATCAACATGCTGAAGGGCATGAACTTGGGAGACGGAGGCGGCGCCAGCAACCTGGGACAGGATATGTCCGTGGCTCTGATCACTACCTTCTACGGCAGCGCCTTTGCCAACATCTTTTTTCAGCCTATCGCCAAGAAGCTGAGAATCAGGCAGGCTGAGGAGGAGCTCTACTGCGCCACCATCGTAGAGGGAGTCATGGCCATTATGGCAGGGGAGAATCCCAAGTTCCTGAGAGAGCATCTCCTCTCCTGTATGAAACGTTCACAGCAGAAGAAACTGCTTCTCAAGGCGGCGAAGTCCGGCGGCGAAGGCGGTGAGGGCTGATGAGCAGAAGGAAAAAAGGCGGCGGAGGCGGCGAGGACTGCGGAAGCTGGATGGATACATACGGGGACATGGTGACACTGCTGCTCTGCTTCTTTGTCATGCTGTACTCCATGTCCGACATAAACCAGCAGAAGTGGGAGATGTTCGTCAAGAGCATCTTCCCCAATTCCGGAGATACGGAACAGATTGCTATCAATGAGAATATCGCTGAAGGCGAGTTTGACGTGTCCGGCGTCCTCAAGGACGACGAGGAGCTTCCGGAGCTGGAGGAGGCGGAGGAGCTGTGGGTCACCCTGGTAAAGCAGCTGAATGAAAGCGGCGTGGATGGGGTGTCCGTGTCCAGGGGAGAGGGCTACACCTTTGTGGTGTTCGAGAACCAGGCTTTCTTCAACGGCGACAGCTCGGTGCTCACCGAGCAGGCCACGGCCATTATGGATATTTTCTGTGAGATCATCGCCAAAGAGGCGGATAATATTTCCCAGATCGAGATCATGGGCCATACAGCCCAGGCGCGCCCTGACAGCGAGAACAACGCCAGGACGGACCGTATGCTCTCCGCCCTCCGCTCCGCGGAGGTGGCGGCATACATTCAGAACAAGAACATCATCGATCCCAGCAAGCTGGTGGGTATCAGCTACGGCCAGTACCGGTCGGTGGATACCAACGAGACCAGCGAAGGCCGGGCTAGAAACCGCCGCGTGGAATTTCTCATCGTAGACGCGGGGGCGGATATCAAGTCCATGAACGACTATTATGACGAGTATTACGCCAACATGGACGAGGGCGGCGTGGTAGTTACCGACGGGATTTCCCAGCAGGCGCCAGAAGGCTTCGCGCCGGTGGAGGAGGGAAACATGGAGGGAGCGGCCAGTATGGTTCCCGAGTCCCTTTCACCGGATACGGCAGGACAACAGGTTCCGGCAGAATAAATTGAGGAGAGGTGGCTTAGAGAATGGCAGATGTATTATCACAAAGTCAGATAGACGCGCTTTTAAAGTCCATGGCAGCCCCTTCAGCGGAGGAGCCGGCGGCCCCTGTTAAGGATGAAAAAGCAAGCACCGTAAAAGCAAAACCCGAGGCGGCTCCCCAGGTCAAATACAGCAAGTATGACTTTTACAGTCCCAGAAAGTTTACAAAAGACAAGATCAAGATTCTCACAAGTGTTTTCGAGAATTACGCGCGGATCATCACCTCCCAGGTCAACGGCATATTCAGGGTCATGACCGATATCACGGTGATGGAGGTTCAGGAGCGGCGTTACTACGAATATGTAAACTCTCTTAATGAAAATGATACGGTTACACTGGTAAATGCCACGATACAGGAGTATAATAAGAATCTGCCTCCTCTTATGATGTACGTGTCGCCGGGTCTGGTGATCACGCTCATCGACCATATGCTGGGCGGAGGAGACGAGGTGGCGAAGGTGAAACCGGGATACAGGTATTCGGACGTGGAGACCGCTCTGTACCGCAGAATCCTGTCATACCTGATTCAGGCGCTGAAGGACGGTTTTTCCAACTACATCAATATGGAGTTCAAGGCCCAGAGAATCGAGGACAATCCAAGCATGATACAGGATGTGGGTCTTGACGAGACGGTGGCTATCATCCACCTGAACGTGGATGTGACGGGCCTTGCGGTGGAGCGCATCCGGATATGCCTTCCGGGCAATCTTCTGGAGAATATTTTCCAGATTATCGATACCCGCAAACATATCGCGAGAGGTTACTCTTATGAGGATAACCGGGAAACGATTCTGGACAATATCCGCCAGTCCCAGCTTCCTGTTACAGGACAGCTTGGCACCGTGCTTCTTGATCTCAATGATATCTACCGCCTGAAGGTAGGTGATGTCATCGACATGAACAAGGGCAAAGACAAGGATGTGAAACTGTATATCGGAAAACAGCTGTGGTTCAGCGGTAAAATGGGCGTGTACAAGAAGAATGTGGCCGTCCGCATCAGCAGACGCCTCTTTGACGAGGAAGAGGCGGACGACGATGCCCGGGAAATCAGCGCCCGCGAAAGCCTGCCGGAAGCAGGAACTGAAGAGGTATGACGGCAGGAACCTGCGTCAATATAAAGAACGGCGGACCCGCCAGGAGAAGCTGTTTGCTAAACAAAAATAGTCAAGAAAAGAGAGGAAAGAAAAAATGGCTAAGATTATGTTGGTAGATGATGCCGCGTTTATGAGGATGATGGTTAAGAACGCTTTGACAAAAAGCGGGTATGACAATTTTGTGGAAGCCCAGGACGGAGCGGAAGCCGTAAAGAAGTACGAGGAAGAGAAGCCGGATATGGTGATCATGGACATCACAATGCCCAACATGGACGGACTGCAGGCGCTTAAGAAGATCAGGGAGGCCCATCCGGACGCGAAGATCGTTATGTGCACGGCCATGGGGCAGGAGGGCATGGTTGTAGACGCCATCAAGTCCGGAGCGAAGGATTTTATTGTAAAGCCATTTAACGCGGAGAGAATTGTACAGACCGTTAACACGATTTTAGGAAACTAACCTGAGAGGGAGGCAGAGAGATGGCTTTTTTGAGTTCCTTTGATATCAGCGCGTCTGGTATGAGTGCTCAACGTATGAGAATGGACATTGCGGCAGAAAATATAGCTAATATTGATTCCACCAGAACAGAGGGCGGCGGGGCTTACCGCCGGAAAAATATAGTCTTCGAGAGCTATGGGGCAGGTTCCTTCCAGGAGGCCATGCGCAGCGCTATGAAGGGAAACGGATTTTCCAGCAGGAACGCGGGAGTCCGTGTGGCAGGTATCGTCGAGGATGACCGCGAGATGAAGCAGGTGTATAATCCCAATCACCCGGATGCTGACGAGAACGGTTTTGTGACGATGCCCAATGTGGACCTTTTGAAAGAGACTGTTGACAGCATGTCGGCAACCAGGTCCTATGAGGCAAACGTTACGGCTTTAAACGCGATGAAGCTGATGGCGCAGAAAGCACTGGATATCGGAAAATAATATCCGTGCTGCCTGAATAAATAAGGATAAAAGGAGATTGAAAAATGGGCGCTAGCATCTTTAACGAAATGGAACTAGATGCCATAGGCGAAATTATGAATATCAGTCTCGGCGCGTCAGCAACGGCGGTTTCCACTATGCTGGGGACCACCGTGAACATCACAACGCCGGTGGTTTCTGTCTTGACCCGGGACGAGTTTGAATTCAGACGTCTGGAACCGGCGATTGGCGTTGAGATTGATTATGTCGAAGGACTGGATGGCAAGAATATCATGATGTTCCGCCGGGAGGACGTGGGAATCATCGTGGGCACGATGCTGGGTGAGGAACCTCCCTACGGTGACATGGAGCTTGACGAGCTTCATATCAGCGCAATCTGTGAGGTTATGAACCAGATGATGGGGGCTTCAGCCACGGCGCTGTCAGAGTTTTTAGGCACGATAGTAAACATATCGACTCCGAAATCCTTTGATATCGGAGAACCGGATGATTTTAAGGTGAAATATTTTCCGGAGAGGGACGGCATGGTGGTGGTCCGGTTCCGCCTGGAGATCGAGGGAAAGTTAAACAGTGAGTTCATGAACATCATGTCCACTGCCCTGACCAAGCGTCTCCTGGAGCCCTTCGCCGAGAGCTTTGCCCAGGCGGAGGCGGCTTCTGTTCAGTCAGAGCCGGAACCGGCCCCGGCTCCTGCAGCTTCTTCCGGAGGCGGGACCATGTCCCAGGAGGAGATCAACGCCATGCTTGCGGGAGCGTCCCCAAGCGCCCCGGCAGCGGAGGCTCCTGCAGCTTCTTCCGGAGGCGGGACCATGTCCCAGGAGGAGATCAACGCCATGCTTGCGGGAGCGTCCTCAAGCGCCCCGGCAGCGGAGGCTCCTGCAGCTTCTTCCGGAGGCGGGACCATGTCCCAGGAGGAGATCAACGCCATGCTTGCGGGAACGTCCCCAAGCGCCCCGGCAGCGGCCCCGGCAGCGGAACCTCAGCCTGCGGCGCCCGGAATGCCGTCTGCGGCCGGCATGGGACAGGGAGGACAGCCGTATTATCCCTATCCGCCTATGGGCGCAGATCCCATGATGCTTCAGCTGTTTACGCAGATGCAGCAGACACAGATGCAGATGATGGAGATGATGAAGTCTGTCTCGGCTCCTTCGCCGGCGGCGCAGCAGCCGTCAGCTCAGTCTTCCGGCGGAACTACCATTATCCGCCCCATGGCTGCCCCGTCTATCAGAGACGAGTCAGAGGAAGGGGAGGAGGACAAGACCAATCAGGAGATGCTCATGAAAGTGCCTCTTGAGATTTCCGTCGAGATCGGCCGTACCAAGAGACTGGTGCGGGATATTCTGGAGTTTACCCAGGGCACCCTGGTGGTTCTCGACAAGATGGCAGGAGAGCAGGTGGATCTGTTCGTCAACGGACAGTGTATCGCCAAGGGCGATATCGTAGTTGTGGAAGACAATTTCGGCATTCGAATTACAGAGATCGTCACAAGGGAACTGCACCCGGAAAGCCTGTAAGATGGGGGAATTGACTTTGTTCCGCTCAGTGCTCACCGTTCTGGTGGTGCTGGTGTTTGCATATTGGTGCAGCCGGCTGCTGGCAAAGCAGTATATAAAAACTTCCGGTTCGGGCTGCCTGCAGGTCATTGAGCAGCTGCAGGTGGGGCAGAACCAGAGGATTCTTCTCATAAAGTTGGGGGAGTCCAATTATCTGATCGGCGTCAGCCAGGCCGGAATACAGTTTCTGGCAGAAGTAAAAGGCGATTTTGAGACGGAGGCTCTGCGGCCGGTTCAGGAGAAACCGGTGCAGTTTCCCTTCCGGGATGTCTTTGACAGATACCTGGCTGGTCATCAGAAAAAGGAGGGAGAAGACAAATGAGCGACCTTCTGACACAGCTGAACGGCGGGAATGTCCCGACCCTGGATCTTCTATTCATGCTCACCATAGTGGCTCTCCTGCCTTCCATTGTAGTCATGATGACCTCCTTCACCAGGACTGTCATCATCTTGTCTTTTGCAAGGAATGCCATGGGTGTTCAGCAGGCGCCCCCCAGCATGGTGATAACGGGTATATCCATATTCCTCACTTTATATATCATGAGTCCGGTGATCGACCGGATCAACGAGGAGGCTTACCAGCCCTATCTGAGGGAGGAGATCACTCAGGAGGAGGCGGTGGAGCGGATGGTCGTGCCGCTTAAGGAATTCATGGTCCGCAATACTTACAAGAGCACTCTGGACAATTTTGTCAGAATGTCCGACACGCCCGAGGAGGAGCAGGCCATCGACTATCCTCTGACAGTGGTGGTGCCTTCGTTTATGACCAGCGAGCTGAAGCGGGCATTTACGGCCGGTTTTCTGATTTACCTTCCGTTCCTTCTGGTGGATATTATCGTCTCCACGACGCTGATGTCCATGGGTATGGTGATGCTGCCTCCGGCTATGATTTCCCTGCCTTTCAAGCTTCTGCTCTTCGTGACGGTTGACGGGTGGGAACTTTTGTTTTCCAGTATTATACAGAGTTTTCGCTGACAGGAGGGGTGAGCTATGACGGAAGCGGAGATACTCGACGTGATGTATCAGACATTTCAGACAGCGGTGCTTCTGGCCATGCCTTTTTTGCTGGTCAGTATGGTGGTGGGCGTGGTGATCGCCATTTTTCAGGCAGCTACCCAGATCAATGAACAGACGATGACATTTGTTCCTAAATTCCTCTCCATACTTGTGGTCATGGGATTTCTGGGAAGTTCCATCCTGTCCACCCTGCAGGAGTTTTTCCAGCGTATGCTGACTTTGATGATAGGGAGTTAGCCTTATGTTTATCTTGTTTGCGCTGGTGTTTATGAGGATGACAGGAGCGGTGGCGTTCAACCCCGTGCTGGGCAGATCCAACATCCCCACCTCCTACAAAGGCGCGCTGGTCTTTATGCTGACCCTTATGCTGTACATGTCCGCAGGCGGCGCGCTGCAGCATGAACCGGCCACCATGGTGGAGTTCGGAGTTATGCTGATGAAGGAGCTGCTTGTGGGGTTTGTGCTGGGATTTTCCATGGAGCTTTTTTTTATGGTGGTGCGGTATGCGTCGTCCATCATAGACCATACCATGGGACTGTCCATGGCACAGGTGTACGACCCGGCCAACAGGACCCAGGTGACGGTTTCCTCCAGCCTGTTCTACGCCTTTTTGTTTTTGCTGTTTATGGCAGTGGACGGCCATGTGCATCTGATCGGGATGTTTTTCGTGTCCGCCAGGCTGGTGCCTTTCGGGGAAGTGACTGTCCGCCCGGAGCTGTACATGATGGTTCTTGAGATTTTTAAGAGCAATATCGTCATGGGACTTCAGTTCGCCTTTCCGATTATCGCCATGGAGATGGTGACGGAGGCGGCGGTGGGAATTCTCATGCGCATGATCCCCCAGATCAACGTGTTCGCGGTGAATTTTCAGCTGAAGATTCTGGTGGGACTGATGATGCTGGTATATCTGTTCAGTCCGATGGCAGACAAGATGCACGCGATTTTGAGAGACATGTTTGTATATATGCAGCGGCTGATCGTCATGATGAGCTGAAGCAGAAGTTGGCGGGCAGGAGGATTTGCCCTGCCGGCTGCGGATTCCGGGGCTGCGGAGAACAGAGACAGCCGCAAGGGAGAGCTTTGGGGAAGAAGGGAGTGGTGAAGCTTGGCGGAGTCTAACGGACAGGAAAAGACCGAACAACCAACCGGTAAACGTCTTAAAGATGCCAGAAAGGAAGGTAATATCTTCCAGAGCAAGGATGCTGTCACGGTTGTCATGCTGTTCGGCGTGTTTTATATGGCCAAGCTTATGCTGCCGTTTATGGTCAGGACGGCGAGAGACTGTATTATCCATCTGTTTTCCATGGCAGTGACGGACGACCCGCTGGCTGCCTCCACTCATATCTTTGCTTACATGATTGCGGCGGTGCTCAAGTGTTCTATGCCGGTTTTGCTGATGTCGATCGCTCTCGGTATTCTGGGCCATGGGATACAGACCCGTTTTAATGTAAGTTTTCATATGCTGAGGCCAAAATTCAGCAAAATGAATCCCATCAACGGAATTAAAAGAATGTTCGGCATAAAAAAGCTGGTAGACCTTGCCAAAAACCTGATTAAGATTGCACTGCTTCTCGCTTTGTTGTATAATCTATTAAAGAGCGATCTGGACCGGGTGGCCAGGATGATCGATATGAACCTTTACGTGTCCGCCGGCCATATGCTTGAACTTGTGTTTGACCTGGTGGTAAAGGTGTGCATTGCCTTTACCGTTGTTGCGTTTTTGGATTATCTTTATCAGAGATGGGATCATGCCCAGAACATGAAGATGACCAAACAGGAAGTAAAAGAGGAATTTAAGAACACGGAGGGAAATCCTGAAATCAAGGGAAGAATCCGGAGAATCCAGCGTCAGATGGCCTTGAGCAGAATGATGCAGAACGTTCCTCAGGCCGATGTGATCGTGAGAAACCCCACCCACTTTGCCGTAGCTTTAAAGTATGATCCGGAGAAGAACGGAGCTCCCGTGGTGCTGGCCAAGGGTCAGGATTACCTGGCTCTGCGGATCATAAAGCTGGGAGAGGAGAGCGGGGTGTCCATTGTGGAGAACAGGCCTTTAGCCAGAGCGCTCTATGCCTCCTGCGAGGTAGACAGAGAGATTCCCGCGGAGTTTTACGGGGCGGTGGCGGAGATTCTGGTATATATTTACCGGCAGAACCACCGGGACGACATGTTCCAATAGATGAAAGATTGAGGGATGGAGTTTTTGCATGAAAAAGTTACTGAGCTATTCCATTGTACTGTTTGTATTGACTATAATTCTGTTGTTGATCATACCTCTGCCGGAGGCGATGGTGGATGTGGCGATTATCCTCAATATGTCCCTTTCGCTGATGATACTGGTTATCACCATGACCATCAAGGACGCCCTGGAATTTTCCATATTCCCGTCCCTTCTGCTGATTACCACCTTGTTCCGCCTGGGAATCAACGTCTCCACGACGAGAAACATTCTCACCAGCGCAGGGTCTTCGGGACAGATCATCAAGGCCTTCGGTGACTTTATTCTCCAGGGCAACGTGGTGGTTGGTCTGGTTATCTACATGATCATCGTGCTCATGCAGTTCCTTGTCATCACCAAGGGAGCGGAGCGTGTGTCCGAGGTTGCGGCCAGATTTACCCTGGATGCCATGCCCGGCAAACAGATGGCCATCGACGCGGATCTGAACTCCGGACTCATTGATGAGCAGGAGGCAAAGGCGCGCCGTGAGAAGATTCAGCGGGAAGCGGATTTCTACGGTTCCATGGATGGTGCTACCAAGATTGTAAAGGGTGACTCGGTTATGTCCCTGATCACCACCGCCATCAACCTGGTGGGCGGCAGCATCGTCGGCCTGGTCCAGGGCGGCGGCACCATCGGGGAGGTGCTGAACACCTACTCCATCGCCACTGTGGGCGACGGCCTGGTGGGACAGATTCCTTCTCTTCTGATATCCGTGGCCACGGGCATGATCGTGACAAGAGCCGTGTCCGAGGGGAGCTTAAACGAGGATATCTCCAAGCAGTTCAAGGCCCAGCCTGTGGCTATCATGATAAGCGGCATCGTCATCGCGGTGCTGGTGGTGATTCCGGGGATGCCGGTGCTCCAGCTGGCCATCATCTCCGTGGGACTGATTACAGGCGGTTATCTCCTGTACAGAAGGATGGGAGAGGAACCGGGGCTTGCCGTGGCCGGCGGAGGAGTCATGGGCGCCGGCGGGCAGGGGCCGACCCTGCGGGGCTACAGTCCCGAGGGAGAGTCTGGCGGCCAGGAGGAGCCGGAGCCGCAGAAGCCGGTGAGCGAGGAAGAATTTTTCAAGGACGTGAACAACGTCTACAGCCTCCTGTCGGTGGAGGCCATAGAGATGGAGTTCGGCTACAGCCTGATTCCTCTTGTGGACGAATCCGTGGGCGGGCGTCTGATCAACCGGATCATCATATTCCGGCGGCAGTACGCCCAGGACATGGGGTTTGTCATTCCTTCCATCCGGCTGAGGGACAGCTCGGCGCTGAACACCAACCAGTACTGTATCAAGATAAAGGGAGAGGAAGTGGCGAGGGGAGAGATCCTCATCGACTATTTCCTGGCTCTGGAGCCGGAAAATCCGGAGAAAGAGATCGATGGCATCGAAACCATCGAGCCTGCATATGGTATTCCAAGCAAGTGGATTCGGCCGGAGGACCGGGAGATGGCGGAGATTTACGGATACACGGTCATCGACCCGCTGTCCGTGCTGGTGACCCACCTGTCGGAGGTGGTGAAGCAGCATGCCCATGAGCTGATTACCAGACAGGAAGTGATCCATCTGGTTGAGAACATAAAGAAGACATCGCCGGAACTGATTGAGGAGGCATTTCCCAATTTCATCTCCTACAGTCTGTTCCAGAAACTGCTTACCAGCCTTCTGAAGGAAGGCGTGCCTATTAAGGATTTGGAGACTATTATAGAGACGGCTTTGGAGACTATATCCGATACGGGCCTTCCGGTCAGGGATGTGGATGGCCTCATCGAAAATATCAGGACGGCGCTTAAGAGAACCATCACCCGCATGTACTGCGAGGATGGCAGCATGAAGGTTATCACCCTGGATTCCGAGCTGGAGCGCACCATGGTGGGCTGCCTGTCAAAAGGGGAGAGGGGATATTATCTCGCCTTAAGTCCGGATGTTCTCCAGAGTCTGGTCAATCAGCTGACGGGGCAGCTGAAGAAATTCAGCGGACTCACCCAGACTCCTGTGGTGCTTACATCCCAGGTTATGAGGGTTCATTTCTACAGGCTGATTGAGCAGTTTTATCCCAATGTGAGAGTGCTGTCGTTCAACGAGATATCCAACAACGTGCAGATACAGTCCATCGGCAGCCTGACTCTTGAGAACAGGGGGAGAATGGGGGCCTGACCGGCCATAGGGAGATGACGGAACATGGTTCAGACAGATTATTTGGAAGAGAAGACCAACGAGGAGCTTCTTGAGATGTACCGGGCGGAGGGCAGGATTGAAGTGAAGCAGGCCCTGGTGCTCCGCTATCTCTATATAGTAAAAACTATCGCGAACCAGATGCGCAATGTATATACCGGCTCTCTTCAGATGGAGGATATCATCAATGAGGGCGTCATCGCCATCATGAAAGGTATTGACAGATATGACCCGGAGCGAGATAATAAATTCGAGACGTTTATCTCACGCCGCATCCGGGGGATGATCATCGATCTGGTGAGGAAAAATGACTGGATGCCCAGGGATTTCCGCAAGCAGGTGAAGGCCATGGAGGAGCAGCAGCTGGCTCTGGGCCGGAATCTGGGGCGCCCTCCCACGGACGAGGAGACTGCCTCCTCCATGGGGATGGATGTGCGGAAGTACAGGAAGCTGCAGCGCATGAGCACCATGATGAACGTGCTCTCGCTGGACATGATAACCGATGAGGAGGGGGAGCATCAGTCTCTCCAGCTCTCCAGCGGGGACGTGGAGTCTCAGCCGGAAAAAGCATTTTTAAAAGGCGAGTCCCGCCAGATACTGGCGGAGGCCATCAACAGCCTGAAAGAAAAAGAGAAGATGGTGGTTTCTCTCTACTATGTGGAGGAGCTGAACATGGGGCAGATTGCCAGAATTCTGGGGGTCAGCGAGCCGCGGATATCCCAGATCCACAGTTCGGCTATCCGCAAACTGAAAACATATATGAGCGGTTATCTCCACTGAGGGAAAACCGCTTTAAGGAAAGGAGGAGACAGACATGTACCAGGGATTCTATAACCTGGCATCAGGTATGTTAACCCAGACCAGGAACCTGAATGTGATCAGCAACAACATGGTGAACGTTCAGACGCCGGGTTATAAAAGAGATAAGATGGTGAGCACCACCTTCCAGGAGGAGATGCTTTACCGTACCGGAATGCGCTACAAGGAGAATGCCCAGCCTCTCGCCGCCACGTCCAAGATAAAGACGGCGGACAGGACTTACGTGAATTATGAACAGGGAGGCTATGACCAGACAGAGGGAATCCTGGATTTCGCTCTCACGGATAAGGGCTTTTTCTGCATTGACACTCCGGAGGGAGTCCGCTATACCAGGAACGGTTCTTTCTATGTGGACGACGAAGGATACCTTGCCCTGAACAATTCGGGGAGGGTTCTTGGAATCGACGGCCCCATCGCCATCGACACAGAGGATTTTCAGGTGGACAGCCAGGGCGTCATATATGTGCCGGCATCTACCTCCGGCGGCGAGGACGGCGAGGTGGAGGAGGTCGAGGAGCGGGTGCTGGGAGCCCTCAGGGTCGTGGATTTTGAGGATTATGACCAGCTTCACAAGGAGGATTACGGCCTGTTTTCCACGGCCCAGGCTGCCCAGGAGGTGGAGAATCCTTCTCTGCTCTGGAAGTCTCTCGAGGAGTCCAATGTGGATATGGTCGAGGAGATGACTTCCATGATGTCGTCTCAGAGGGCGCTGCAGAGTGCTGCCCAGGTGCTCAAGATGTATGACCAGATCATGAGCAAGGCCGCCACGGAAGTGGGAAGATTGTAAGGAGGGCAATAAGAGATGTACCAGGCATTTTATACAGGCGCTCTGGGCGCCGGAAGCGAGATGGCCAGGATGAGCGTTATCGCCAACAACCTGTCCAACATCAACAACAATGGATTCAAGCCTAAGACGGCGGTATTTTCAGACCTCCTTAACTACAATCTCAACGATTCGGAGGACGCTGTGACAGAGCTGATGGCAGGCAACGGAATTCGCATGCAGCGTACATATTCCAATTTCAGCACCGACATGCTTGCCCGCACCGACGCGCCTCTGGACTTCGCGCTGGTGGATAGCAACACTTTCTTCATGGTGGAGGACCCGGCTACGGGGGAGATCACGTTCACCAGAAACGGACATTTCCGCAAGGCTGAACTGGAGGAAGGCTTTTTCCTGACCACGGACAGCGGAAAGATCGTGCTGGACCAGAACGGCGAGCGCCTGGAGGCTGACCTTCCCAACTTAGAGCGTATTGTCGCAGCCGTGTCAGGCGAGGAGTACGAGGAGGAGGAAGAAGACGAGGACGACGATGAGGACGGCGAGGACAACAGTCCAAGGATCGGCGTGTACACATTCTCCAACCCCAGCCGCCTTACAAGCGTGGGGGACAATGAATTCGCGCCCCCGGAGGGGATGGAGCCTGTTCTGGTTGAGAACGCGAATGTACAGAACGGCGCCCTGGAGCGCTCGGGCACGGATCTGGCAAAAGAGATGGTAAAGATGATAGAGTGTCAGAGAGCATACAGTTATGCTCTTAAGATGGTGACCACGTCAGACGAGATTGTGTCTACCATCAATTCTCTGAGATAATAAGAGGTGCATATGAGACTGAAAAGATATGAAGACATGAATCTTCAGGAACTGGATGTGATGAAAGAGATCAGCAGCATCGGGACCAGCCATGCCGCCACAGCTTTGTCGAAGCTCCTTCAGAAGGAGATCCGCATCACCATTCCTGAGGTCAGCATCCTGGGCTATGAGGAGACGGTGAATAAGATTGGACAGATCGAGGAGCTGGTAGTGGCCACTCTGGTGAGGATGTCCAACGAAGTGGAAGGTCTTATGCTGTTTATCTTTAAGAAAGATCTTGCCAACGCCGTTCTGGAAAAGCTGGTTGGCGTGCATATTGAATCCTTTGAGGAGTTAGATGAGCTGGCTTACTCGGCTCTTGAGGAAGTGGGCAATATAATCATATGTTCTTATGTCAACGCTTTCACCCAGCTGGTGGGAGTGGAGATTGACTTGTCGGTTCCCGGTTCCACGGTGAACATGCTGGGAGGGATTCTGACAGTTCCCATCGCGGAGTACGGCTATGAGACCGACAAGCTGATGTACATTAATGCAGAATTTATCATCGATGGACAGAAGCTTTCTGACGGGCTTCTGATGCTTCCTGATATCAATTCTCTTAATGGTATTTTACAGAGATTAGGGGTTTCGTAATAATGGTGGAGAAGGAATTAAAAGTAGGGATTGGCGATATGAAATTTGCCAGGGGCGACAGCCGGATCATCACATATGCCCTGGGCTCATGTATTGGGATAAGTTTTTATGATCCCCTCATCAAGCTGGGAGCGCTTCTGCATATCATGCTTCCGGCGAGAGTTGACCCCAATGATCCCAAGGTGTTTAAATATGCTGACAGCGGGATCAAAGAGACGGTCCGCAAGCTCACGGCTTTTGGAATGATGAAGAACCGAACGGTGGTGAAGATCGCCGGAGGGGCCAAGATGTTCGAGATGAAGGGAAGTTCTGACTTCGGCAATATCGGACAGAGAAACGCGGCCATGGTTAAGAAGATCCTGATGGAAGAGAGGTTCCGCATCGCGGCTGAGGATACAGGCGGCGCCTATGCAAGAACCATGTTGATCGATGTGTCCAACGGAGACGTGGTGATACGTACTGTGGGAAAACCAGAAAAGCATCTCTAGAGAGGAGAGGATAAAAGTGGAGAAAGAAAAAGAGGGAATCCTTCTGGAATCAGGTACTAATGAGATTGAGATTATGAAGTTTACGATCCAGGGAGAGTTTTACGGCATCAATGTGGCCAAGGTAAAGGAGATCATGATGTCGGAGAAGGTGAAGGCCATGCCTCACGCCCACCCGGCGGTGGAGGGGATCTTCAAACCCAGGGATCTGCTGATCACGGTCATTGACCTGGGATATTATCTGACCAACGATTATCTGGAACACAAGAGCAGGGATTTGTTTATTGTGACCAACTTCAACAAGATGACCGTTGCTTTCCGGGTGCAGAGCATCGAGGGGATCAGCCGTATATCCTGGAAGGATATCCAGAAGCCGGATAAGACTCTGACTCACGGAGAAGAGGGAGTGGCCACAGGCATCGCCCAGTGCGCCGGGGAGCTGGTGACGATTCTTGACTTTGAGAAGATCGTGGCAGAGATCGCTCCGGAGACCAGCATCCAGATTTCCGAGGTGGAGCAGATGGGAGACCGCCCGATCTGCAACAACCCTCTTGTGATTGCTGAGGACTCTATTCTTCTCCAGAAGATGATTGACGATGCCCTTCTGCGGGCGGGATTTACCGACGTGACCAACTTCAGCAACGGCCAGGACGCATGGGACTACCTCAAGGGCCTGTCCCATGATCCCAGCCTCTACGACAAGGTAAATCTGGTCATCACCGATATCGAGATGCCGGAGATGGACGGACACCGCCTCACCAAGCTGGTGAAGGACGATCCCAGGCTGAAACATCTTCCGGTGGTTATCTTCTCGTCCCTTATCGACGACCAGATGCGGATTAAAGGAGAGCAGCTGGGCGCGGATGAGCAGCTGACAAAGCCGGAGATAGGAAATCTGGTTCATGTCATCGACAGGCTGCTGGAGCGGTTTGAGAAAGGAAGACTGGCGGGATTGTACTAGATCCTGGCGTGTGAATCGGAGATATTTATGACAAAAAAACAGATAATGGGGCTCTGCCTGTCTTTGGCGCTTACAGGGGCAGGCACCATGACTGTCCGGGCGGCCCAGGCAGGCGAGTGGCAGATGACAGACGACGGGAAGAACTGGCAGTATCTGTATTCCTGGGATGAGCCGGCCAAGGATGAGTGGATTGAGGACCAGGGAAAGACTTACTATGTGGACTCAAAAGGCTACATGAAGACCGGCTGGGTGACCGACAAGGAAGAGGGAAAAAAGTATTATATGGGACCGGACGGCGCCATGTGTTTTAACACATTTTCAGATGACGACCGATATGTGGGGGCCGACGGCTCCCGCGTGGAGCGGTATGACAAGTACCGCAAGGCCATAAGGTCAGAGCTGAAAAAGTCCGCCCCCAAGAGCACAAGGACCGCAAGCTCAAGGCGGGGGAAGGCGAAGCAGGAGACTCAGGCAGAGCCGGAGCTTCAGCAGTTCTTTCTGCTTATTGACTTAAACGGCGACGGCTACCGCGACCTGGCAGTGACGGAGGGCGTGGAGAAGGCCGCGAACCTTGTGAAGGTTATGGTCTGGTCTCCTGAGGACGAGAAGTTTCAGCTTTCCGCGGAATTTGACAGGTCAGACAAAGGGCAGGGAACCCTTTACCTGGACCCGGATGGGGAGGAGGTCTGGCTGGAGATGACACAGACAAGCGGAGAGATGAGTCTGTTCCAGATGGAATACGGTGCCACGGTGTTTGAGAATGTGTGGAGCTTTACCCTGGAGACTGACGAGGACGGCGCCGTGCAGTACTGCGTAAACGGCAGCGACGAGGGCAGGGAGTACTGGGAGCTGGCTATGGCCCGGGCGAGACAGGAGAGAGGAAACCTGCCTGTGACAGGGTATCTGCCAGCCACCGAGGAGAACACCAAGGCTCAGATCGACAGGATTCTCAGCCCGGAGGAGCTGTCCATGTGGGAGTAGGATGAGGAAAAGCAAGCCTCACAGACTTTGGCTGCATGTAAGGCGATGATGTAAAAAACACTTCTGAATATTTAAAAGACAAATTCCCTGGAACAGCCGAGCTCCAGGGAATTTGTCTGTGATTTAAGAGGAAATTACATAAATAGCGGATATCTTAATTGGTCTTCTTGTGCCGCGGACTCTCCCGAACCTTGCTGCACGCTTTCATAAGCTCTGTGAGGATGGGTATCTTATATTTGTTCTCATAGTAGCTGAGAAGGGGGGAGATGGAGTCCTTGCTGGTAACGACATATTTGGGCGGAAGACCTGTGAGGGTCAGAGCGCACACGTCTGTCATACAGCGGGGACAGGTACATACATTGTGCTGCTTCAGCACGGCATCCAGATCCTGGCGCATGAGAAGCTGTTCCATAACATTGATGAACCGGTATTCCCGGTTCTGGGTATGGCTGCTGAAATGGCTCTCCGGAATAATGGGATGAGGCTGCTTTTGGGGCTCAGAGGTCTCGGGGGCCTGCGGAGCCGAAGCTGCCGCCGGAACTGTCCCGGCCGCCTCAGCCGGAGCCGGAGGGGCCTGCGGAGCCTCCGTATCTGCCTGGGAAGAATCAGCCTCGTCTGCCGCATGGGAATCGGCCTCAGGGGCCTGCGGAGCCGCATCGCCGTCGGTCTCCGATGAACCGGAGGTATCCTGCGGGGCCGCTTCCTCTGCCTGCACGGTCTGGGGATCAGATTGTTCCGGCGCTGCAGCCTGTTCTTTCTTTTCTGCTTCCAGTTCCTCGGTGAGCTGCCCTAAAATCTCCTGTGAAACCCGATCATTGATGCTGCCTTCGTCAACTACAGTAACCTTAGCCGGGGTGACTGTATGAGACTGAACATCGCTTTTTTTCTCCTGCCCCGATGCGGGGACTTCACTGACCGTCTCGGGAGCTTCACCGGAAGCGCCGTTGGTCAGAAGATCCATAACATGTGATGTCCTGTTGGTTTTCTTAGCCATTCTCTAAATCCTCCTTTAAATGAATATCCGACGCGATCTCATCGATAAACGCCTGATAATCTTTCACCGCCGCCGAGCGCGGATTATATGAAAAAATGCTCTCACCGTGGGCCGGAGCTTCTGCAATAGCCACCCCGGAGCGGATTTTCGTGTCAAAGACCTTTGAGTGGATCTGACCGGCCAGCTGCTCGGCCATCTCAAGGACATCCCGTGACAAAAGCGTCCGGGGGTTAAAACGGGTCAAAAGAATGCCCAGCACGTTGAGGCCGGGATTGAAAGATTCCCTGACAGATTCGATGGTCTCCTTCAACTGTGCGAGGCCTACCAGACTCAGAATATCCGAGGCCATGGGGATAATCAAATGGTCCGAGACAGAGTAGGCGTTGACCGTCAGCAGGTTCAGAGCCGGCGGTGTGTCGATGATGATATAATCATAAAAATCTATGACAGGCCGGATGGCATCTCTCAGGATATATTCCCGGTTGCTGATGATTTTGTCCAGACCGCTGCTGCTTAGGGTAATGTCGGAGACCAGCAGGTCGCCGTACTCGCACCGGACCAGGGCCTTGACAACGGGAACCTGTCCTTTCATCACGTCGAGAATGGTGTGAGGATTAGCCATACCCGTGCCCAGACAGAACCCTAAGTTGCCCTGAGGATCCAGGTCAATGCCCAGAACCCGTTTCCCCGCCATGGCAATTCCTGACATGAGAGCCGCTGATGTGGTGGTCTTTCCCACACCGCCCTTCTGGTTGGAAACTGTAATTATGATAGACAAAATGTTACCTCCAAGTATAAAAATAGTAAAAATGAATTTCAAGATATTATTTTTATTATATAACATGTCGATAAATAAGTATAGATTAAAAATGAAATTTTTCAAGGTATTGAAGTGAAAGGAGATAGAGAGATGGCGAGTATATCGAGTACCAACAGCAGCACCAGTTTGGGGAACACATCGCTGAGAGGCTTCGGCGGCATGGCTTCCGGCATCGACCGTGACTCCATCATTGAGCAGATGACCCTGGGTACTACCACCAAGATCAACAACCAGAAGAAGAAGGTGACAGAGCTTGGCTGGAAGCAGGAGGCATATAGAGAAGTCAGCGACAAGATTTTGGATTGGGCGGATAAGTATGCCAGCTATTCGTCCGGTTCGAATTTGAGAGACCCGTCAGCGTTTGCGAAGAATCAGATTACGGTGCATGGAAAGGAAGAGTCTACCAGTTTTATTACGGCTACGGGAAGCTCCAGTATGCTGAACAATGTATCCATATTGGGAGTGGGCCAGCTGGCGACTTCTACGGTGCGGCGGTCAGAGGTGCATACAACTGATGGGATTCAGACAAGTTTAAAGGATCTGAATGAACAGTGGAAGTCTTCCAAGCTGGAGGGCGCGAAGATCACATTTGGTTATTATGAGAATGATAAGACAGGCTGGACAAATACAGTAGATTTTGAATTTAAGAGTTCCTATACTTATACAGAAGGCAGCGAAACCAAGACAGAGAAAATTAATTTCGTCTCTGATTCACCAGAGGATATAGTTAAGTATTTGAATGGCTATCTGGAGCATTCAGAGTTAAAGATTGGTGAAAAGGAATTAAAAAATGTATTTAAATTTGAAATAGATAGTACTAGTGGCCAGATAAAATTAAATCCATTAGGTGGTGATGCGTCAGGAGTGAAAATTCGTGGCGGTTCGGCATTGCAAGGCTTGGGGTACACGGAAGGAATTGAAAACGGCGGTATTACACTGGATGATTTTAACAGTAAAGATAAACAAAAATTTGAAGACTCTTATCTGAATACACCGAGCGCCCTCAAGGAAATGACTGGCCAGAAGCTGACTTTCAACTATGATGGAAGTCAGAAAGCAATTGAACTGATTACTGCAGAGGAAGCCGACGCTATAGCTAAAGAAACAGATAAAACTAAGCAGATGGAGATGATGGTGAATAATCTTCAGAAGCGTTTGAATCAGGCATTCGGTACGGATATGGTTAATGTTGAGGCGGGGACGGATGGCCTGGTATTTAAAACCAACAAGGGAGACTCCACTCTTTCTATCGTATCCAGCGATTCCGGTTTACTGACTAACTTGGGACTTGAATATGGCGCGTCCAATAAGGTAAATCTTAACGGCAAGTTAACCCAGGATGCTCTGCTGGGAGATAATTACAGCGGATTGACGATCACAAAACCGGACAGCGATGCCCTCGATCTTAGGATTAACGGCGTGGAGATCACAGGACTCACAAAGAACAGTTCCATAAGCGATATTCTGTCAAAGATTAACTCTACATCAGCGGCGGGAGTCAAGGCGACTTATGTGAGCGCCACCGGCGAATTCATGTTAGTATCTTCAGAGACGGGTACAGGCCGGGAGATCAACCTGGACAGCGATCTGGCCAAAGCCCTTTTTGGACAATATAAGAAAAAGGCTGACGGAAGCGGAGAATTTGAAAAGGATGCCAATGGCAACATGGTGGCTTTGACGGAAGCTGACGGAAAGGAAAAGGGTCTGACCAGCGGCCAAAACGCCAAGATCTATGTAAGCTACGGCGACGGCCAGCCGGTATTATTAGACCGCGCCTCCAACACGTTCAATTTGGAAGGGCTGAATGTGACTATATCCGGTACTTTTGGATTGAAGGATGGAGTGAATGTTGAGACAGATAAGATTACAGCCGAGAGCTTCGACACCTCCCGCTCTGTCACCTTCACCGCCAAGGCCGACGTAGACGGCGCCGTGGAAAAGGTAAAGAGCTTCTTCGAGGAGTTCAACGAGATCGTAACAATGGTCAGCGGCCATGTGAGAACCCGTCCCGACAGCAATTACGGCGCTCTTACCGACGAACAGAAAGCAGAGATGGATGAGACTTCCATCGAGAACTGGGAGAAGAAGGCAAAGCAGGGTATTCTCTACGGCGATTCCGCTATGCAGGATCTGAGCGGCGCCCTCGAGGGGATTTTCACAAAGCTGATGCAGAACGGCGCCAGCTATGATGATCTGAAGGAGATCGGCATTACTTACTCCGAGGATTACTTAGACGGCGGAACACTGGTGTTTGACGAGGCTAAGTTCCGTGATGCCATGGAGAGCAATCCGGAGAAGGTGTCCAACATCTTCACAGGCGGCGGCAGCGTGCGCAAGGGCCTGGTTGACGTCATAGACGAGACTTTCACGCCATATGCGACCAAGTATGCCTCCAAGAACGGCGGCGACTCTTACGGACGCCTTATCGACATAGCGGGTTCCGAGAAAAAGCCCATCACTTTGAACAGCAACGAGATTTACAAGCAGCTGAAAGAGATGCAGGAGACTATCGAGAAGCTCCAGCAGCAGCTCCAGGTAGAGCAGGACCGCTATATTTCCCAGTTCACCACTATGGAGACGCTCCTCAATCAGATGAATACACAGCAGAGCTATCTCTCCCAGCTTACAGGCTGATAAGGGAGAACGACTGTCTTCAGTACAGCACCAGAACACCCGCCCCGCCAGGGGCATGAATCACAGGGATGCCCGAAGGGGTATGAATTGTCCGGCAGAACGTGCCGCTTCCAGGATATAGCTTGCGCGGCGACACGTTCTGCAGGATTTTTAAAGGAAGGAATCAGATGAACGGATATAATCGTTATAAAGAAAAAAGCATTTACTCCATGTCCGGCGCAGAACAGCTGCTTCTTTTGTTTGACGAGACTATCAAACGTCTTACCAGGGCAGAGATCTCATTAGAGGAAAAAAATTATTCGGATTTTGAGGACTGCATAAACCGAGTGGTCAGAATTGTCCGCTATTTGATTGATATACTGGATTTCGATCAGCCGATCAGCTGGGATCTGAAGAGAATCTATGATTATCTGATTTTTGACTTAAGCCGGGTGAAGGCTGGCCGTGAGAGAAGGCAAGATGAAATAGGGCGTATCCGCCACATTCTTTCCGAACTGAGAGAAGGATTTGATGGGGCCAGCAGGAAGGTCAATGATATGCACATAGCCAAGGTTAAGGAAGTAAGGGGATAAGAAGGGATACCGGGCATATGGAAGTGAACACAGAGAAGGTTATGGTTCTTCTTCAGAGAAGATACAACGCGGTGCGGGAATTGGACAGACTGACAAAGGAGCTGGAACAGTGCATCGGCCGCAATGACAGTATTTCTGCTGCCATGGTTCTCCAGCTTCGGGGGGATGAGATGGGGAAGATAGAAGCCTGCATGGAAGAGATATGGCAGATGGGGGAGAGCAGCAGGGAAAATTATGAGTATCTTCAAGGTCTTGTTGCTTCGGAACTGGGTGAGGCCCAGGGAAAGACCCCGGAGGAGAAAAAGATTTTTGAGATCAGGCGGAAGACAGAGGATGTACTGGAAGGCCTCCGTGAGATGGACGAGAGGCTGAACCGGAAACTGGCCATGGGAAAGGCTCATTACAAGAACCAGACAGCAGCCAGGTAATGCCTACATTAATTATGAAAAAGAGAAAAATATGAATCGTTTATTGTTTGAAGGACGTTCTCTTGTAGGAATTGTATCATCGGTTATACGTCAGGATGACCGCCAGGTTTCGTATAATCGTCTGGACTGGGAGAGAATGTATCGCCTGTCGGATTACCACAAAGTGGCAAATATTGTATATATCGGACTTCTGGGTTACAGGGAAACGGTGCCGGATAAATGGCGGGACCGTTTCTTTAAGCGTTATCAGGAGTCTTTACAGTTTGGAGAACACTGCGGAGAGTCATTTCAGGAAGTGCTGACATGGCTGGATATGAGAAAGATTTCCTGTACGATTCTGACTTCCGAGTCGGTTCGGGGATTATACAGGCTTTCCGAGACAGCAGACATCGGACCTGTCCAGATATTTATGGACGAGGAAAAATATTATCTGGCAAAGGGATATCTGGTGGATCTGGGATATGAGACAGATGAAACCTACAATGGATTTGGGGAGAGGATGAGGAAGGTGTCCGGCATCCCCATTATCTTGTATCACAAACTGCCCTTCAGGACTTCCAAATACACCAAAAATATGGTTAAGATACTGGAGTCGGCCCAGATCAAGGAGCCTTATGAGAATATCTGGATGCTTCCGCCGGAGAGCGAATTTTTGTACCGTATGGCCGGCGCGGCATATCGATATGTCACAGATGAGCTGACTGTCAGGGAAGTACTGGAGCTTCTCCTGTGTCACAGAGCCTGGAAAGAGGAGATAGACGAAGACGCTCTGTGGAAAAGGCTGGCTGAGTTCAGGATTGACGGCCTGGCTGAGAAGATTCTGGAGCTTGCCTACATGTGGTTTGGCGAGAAGACAGACACCTTCCTCATAAGCCGGGCTGATGACACGGTTGTCTATGATATCCTGGAAGAAAGGCTTCTGAGCAGAGGAATTGTCAACCGTGAAAATGACGAGCAGGCTTTGAAGCTGCAGAGCCTTGTTGACAAGGAGATTGAGAAAGAAAAGAAGGCAGAAGGGAAGGATATCAAGCGGGAAAAGAGGGATCAGCGCTATACCGAGATGAAGCGGAAGCTGAGTTGGATATTTCCCGATTTCCATTACATGTCTTCCATATATCCCGTGTTGGAAAAGCTCCCGGTGCTTCTGCCGCTGTACTGGGTTATCAGAGGTCTCAGGCTGCTGTGGAGAAGTTTAAGAGGGTAGAAGAAAGCAGAATAAAATCCGGAAGCAATATAAATACAGGGGAGCTCTTCAGCTCCCCTGTTGTGATGCTGTTTTGAATCATAACAGTCAGACATCTTTAGGTTTATTGGTGTGAAGGAGGGATTGAAGTTTCCACACAGAACTGATATCAGGCGTAAGAGCCATCTTGTTAGTCTGCTCTGCTTCAGAAAGCTCCTCCCGGAGAATAGAAATCTGCTTCGGCGCGTCGATAGCCAGACGAACGCCGTCTGCCGCGCAATCAATAATGGTGATGCGGATATTTTCCCCAATCAGGAGACTTTCATTTTTTTTACGTCGTAGAATCAGCATACCTCATCACTCCCGTCAGAACCATCGTTTGAACTGGTTACAGATGGAAAAGAACCCAGCTTATGAACATATTCATAAGAAGTATTTTCCAAAATAATCTGAATACCGCACCGTGTCTTAGGATTGATCGCCAGAGGACATTTTAAATTCACCGTATTCTCCAGGTAATCATTCCGCACGACACAAATCGTATAATAAGAAAGTTCTCCGCTGTCTGTGACCTCCAGGCAGGCGAGCTCCTCCGGAGTCAGCACAGGGGAATAGTCGGGACAGAGGAAGAAAGGATTGATCAAAACAAACACTACATTCGGGTCTTCCACTGACAGCATCAAAAGTATGGAATCGTCACCCTCCTCTTCGTTGATGCGAAGAAGAAGGTAACGGGTTAACTTTGGAAATCCGAAGAGTCCGTCAGTAAAAACAATGAGATCCTCCGGCGAATATTCCACTGTACCATAATCTGTCTCTATTGTCATATAAGTAAACACTCCTATGTGGCCAGATTGACATTTCCTCCAGAATCACCGTCTCTGGGAGGAACATAGTTAAAATCACCCAGATACTCCACATGCACCGACGGACGCTGGGTGATGATGGTCATTACCATGGGAGGAAGATAGGTCAGTTCTCCCTTGGCAACTCTCATTTCAAAAGCGCCTTTCTGGGCAGTGTAGGAAGTACCGCTTTCTACAGAGACATCCTGAACCTGAACCGGAGCCGGATTGCTGACGGGCACTGCCGGAGCGGAATCCGAAGCAACGACAGGCGCAGATTCCGAAGCAGCAGATTCGGACGAAGGCGCAGACGCTTTCATCTGGGGCTGAACCTGGGGCTGGCGCGCAACAACCTTCTGGGCGGCAGACTCTTCCGGAACCTGAGAAGAAATATTCTTCTTGGAAAAGGTGTGATTGATTCTCTTGATATCTTCGACAGAAATGCCCCCCTGCCCTGCGGAATTGCGCATCGACATCTGACGTGCCACGGCTTTTCTTCTTTCCATGTCCACATTCTGAGAGCTTACCAATCGGGCATTCTGTGAAAAACGTACCATACGCATGGGCTCGGATGTAATTTTGATAAGCTGTTCCATACTCAAACCTCCTTTCTGTTAAAACCTTACAATATATTCTAACCCACAAAATCAAACAGAGAAGAACCCATGAGCTTTGAACCTACCTGAAGGGCAGCGTTGTAAGCGTAATTGTTGTTGTACATCTCCATGATGGACTCATAGGGATCGGCGCCCAGCTTATCCTTGTACTGTACCTTCAGGGAATTCATGAGATCCCCAAGGCGGTCATCCATATCATCGATGAGACGATACTTGTTGCCCAGATCCGCGTAGAAGCTGCTGAGTGAATGCTCAGTGACTGTCATGTCCGTGATCGTGTTGCTGAGAACCTGGTTCATCTCGCCTCTGTCGGTCTTGCCGCTCTCCAGGTACTTGCCGATAGCCTGGACGGAACGGCCGATGAGGGCTAAGGGGCTGCTGTTGAGGTAGTGCATGACATCGTTGCCCTCAGAATCAGTATAGATGCCATTAGCATCTTTCTTCCAAGTGCGGATTGCGTCGGAAGTTATACCAGTTAAAACATTCATGCCTCCGGTATAAGTATCCAGAAGGGTGGTTTTATCCTGTATGGAACCATATCCGATATCCACGCGGCCTTGCTCGCTCATGGCTTTTACCAAATCCTCCATGGTGCCCAGCACGTTATCTGCCGGATTAGCCGGCGGATTGCCATCTTTATCTTTTGCTAATAACTTATATCCATAGGAACCATCAGCGTCTTGACTTAATTCCATCTGAAATTCTGTCGGCTCATCATCGCCGGAAAACTTATGCCGGTAAGTCAGCACCGAACCGTCCTCACTGAGGGAGAACGGAGGGGTGGAGACATCGTTGCCTCCGTAGACATAAAAGTTCTCGTACTGTGTGTTCAGTGTGTTGACAATCTCATGCATCTCCTGAAGGAGGGCGGACTTTGTGGTATCCAGAGCCGTATCGGTAGTAGTGGCCGTGTTGGCGTACTGGACATTATTCTTTGCCTCCGAGAGGAGGCTCTGAATATTCCGCACGCCCAGCTCCTGCTGATAGACACGATTCTGCACATCCTTCAGCAGAGTCTTTTTGGTCTCGAAATCCTGATACTGATTGTCTAACCGCTTGCCCTCATAGTAGGCGAGGGGATTCTCGGCGGCGCTTTCATACAGCTCACCGCTGGAAATCTTGTTCATGCTCTTGTTCAGAGCAAGGTGAACAGAATTCACAGAAGTGGTAAAATTTCTATAGGTTGACGCATTGGTAACACGCATGTAAAAATACCTCCATGT
The DNA here is from genome assembly GCA_910577935.1 of uncultured Hungatella sp. Classification (GTDB taxonomy): domain Bacteria; phylum Bacillota; class Clostridia; order Lachnospirales; family Lachnospiraceae; genus UBA3402. The sequence goes on from CAJTOT010000005.1 coordinate 77,004, forward strand.
ATAATATAAACTAACCGGTCATTATCTTCCCACAAGGCCGGTGCCGTTGATCAGGGTGTTCAGCGCCTCGTCCAGCGTGGTCATAAGACGGGAGGAGGCGCTGTAAGCCGACATGTACATCATCATGTTGGACGCCTCTTCGTCCAGGCTGACGCCTGAAACGGAATCACGGGAGTTCTGGATGCCGTTGAGCACTGTCACGTTGTTCTTTAAGACAACTTGATTGCTGTAGGAATCATTGGCATGGACAGTGGAAACGTGAGTCATAAAGTTAGCGAAGGAGTTGCCGTTCAGATCTATATCTTTCAGTATCGGATCCTTATTGGAATCAAGGATTATCTCGCCCTTACCATCGGAAAAACCACTATATGGATAAGTAGCCTCCATGGCTTCCTTCATGAGCAACACAGTATCTGTGGCATTGTCACCTTTGGAGTTGACATGGACATCTCCGTTAACCCATTTTAAATTGATGCCGATGTTGGCAGCGGTAATAGACGCTATCTGCCCAGTGTCTTTATTAACTAACAAATTTTGTACAGGATCCTTATCCCCATTATAAACATTATTTAATGTGTTCATGACCTCCGCAAAAGAACCAGCCAGCCGATCCAGCTCATTCATATAGTAGTCATAACCCTTTACATCGCTGAGGCCGTCGGTCTTCCCGTCCTTCCACAGCATGTCAAGACTGGACTGGATGGAACCGCTTGAGAACTGGACAGTTGCTGCAGGTGTAGTGCCGGCGGCAGGTATAACGCCGATCTCCACAACAGCATTTCCCTTCACCGAGCCATCGGAGTTAAGATTATAAAACTCAAGCTTAACGTCACCAGGATCTCCGCCCGGACTTAGGATATCAGCACTGTTGGGGATTTTCACTTTCATGTGGTTCTCTTCCCCGATGCCCTCCGTGCCGTTGATGAGGTCAAGAGTCTGCCGATTACCATCTTTATCAATGTACTCCGCTTTTACATACAGATCATCCGGCCAGTCTTTCTTTGCGATAGGGCGCCCGGCGCTGTCCACATGATATATCTCGGACAGGTCTTCTTCTGCAGGTGTGCCATTCTCTCCCGTACCATTCTTAATTCCGTCATGATCCCTATCTTTTTTATAAGTAACCTCAATGGGAATATAACTTGCCAGCTCATCCAACAGCACGTTCCGCTCATCCATCAGCTCCAGGCTGGGCTGGCCGTGGATCTGGTTCTGCTTGATCTGGCGGTTGAGGGAGCCGATCTGCTGAAGGATATCGTTTACCTTCTGAACGGCGCCCTGCTCGCTGGTGCCGGTTCCGTCCAAACGGTTGTACTCCTCCATCTTGGCCTGCTCGATATCCCTGGCGCTCTGGTTCAGCAGGTTGGTCAGAGCCTGCATCCTGGTGCGCAGTTCCGCCTCATAGATGGGGTCATTGACCTTGCCCAGATCGTGCATGTTGGTCAGGGTGGACTGGATATCGTTGAAGGCGTTGGTAATGCCTGTTATGTGAGATTCGTCCAGGAAGGTGGCCAGCCGGTCCAGGGAAGTCTGCATGGCGTTGCTGTAGCCTGACTTCTGCATCTGATTCCTGTACTGGGCATCCAGAAACGGATCACGAATCTGAGTGACGGTGTCCATGGACACGCCGAATCCCACGGAAATCTCCGAACCGTTCATGTAGTGGGAGATGGGATGGGTGTAGTTTAAACTGGACACCTGAAGCTGCTGTCTGGTGTAGCCGGCAGTGTTCATGTTGGACAGGTTCTGCCCTGTGATGTCAAGCCGCTTCTGGTTGGCCTGCAGAGCAGAGAGCGCTGTGCCGAAACCGGCGAAGGTTGCTCTAACCATATGTGTATCCTCCAAGTATTTCTTCTATTAAAATTGAAAATATGTTGCTGCAACATAAATCATCAGCCCAGGGCTGATGACAGGAACGGCGTCAGGTGTCAGACGTAAGTATCCCTCATCTTGAGATGAGGCGGGGTCTTGGGGCTGACACTGCCCGCGCTGTTGTAGGAACCGCCCTGCTGCCGCGCGATGGCGGTCTCGATCTCGTGGATTCGGACTTTGATAATCTGTTCCGACGACCTGCGGGAATCGCCCAGCCGCTTCAGCTGCCGCTCCAGCTCGGTGAACAGGGGAGTCAGAACCTCCTTCTCGCCGGGTTCGGCCTTCTCCAGAATCTGCCGGAACGTGAGAGATTCCCAGCCCAGCGCCTTGGCGCGGCGGACCCTGTGCTGTTCCAAACCTCTCAGCTTCAGGATCTGAGCCTGCTCCTTTTGAATAATGCCGTCAAGAAGTTCGTGACGCTTCTGGGAGGCTGCCTGGGCTTTGTGATCCTCCACCTGGGCGATGTCGCCGGCCAGAACGGTCAGGTCTTTGATGACGGCAATAAAATTGTCCAATAATTCTTGTCTGTCGTGATTCATAAATCAACAGGCTCCTTTCTGACAACGATCCGATGGCGAACCGTCAGCCCAGCCCCAGCATCCGTCCGGCGATGCGCTGGGAATCCGGCGCATAGGAGCCATCGGCGATTCTGCTCCCCAGCTCCTGGACGCGTTCCTGGCTGACGCTTCCCAGCTGGGCGGCGGTTCTGCGGGCCAGCATCCGGGCGAAGGTCTCATCGTCGTCCGCGGCGGAAGCCCTGCGGATATTCACGGTATCATAATCGCCCCTGGCCTTCTGCGGCTGAGGCGCGCGTCTCGACTGTACTGGAACCGATGGACGGTAAGAGGTGTTCATTGCTTGAAATGTAATGTTCATAAGTGACCTCCCTTCTGAAAAACTAGCACACATAAACATTATGCACCTACTATATTGATACATATCGGCATTTTTTAAACAAAGATAAGCGCAATGCCCCGTGATTTTTTCAGAAAGCCGTAAAAATAAAGTAAATTTATTTCCCTTGTGCAAAAAGAGAAAAAATTGTATAATGAAAAAAGCACGAGTGCCGATATATAAATATTATGATGTTGGGGTCAAAAGTTTTTTTGCCCCCTGATGCCCGCTCTGTCAGGGGTACGGATTATGCGGCGCCCGGGCAGAAGCGTTTTTATAAAGAAGTTGGGGGGTTATAGGATATATGGCCAATATCTTGCAGGTGACCACACCGAATCTTAATGTAGACAACCGAAATATGGTTAATCCCCAGGACCCGAAGCACGGTGTGGGGAATCCGGCGATTCACAACCCGGCGGACCCTACCCGGGTAGTCAGAAGCGACGGGCGGGACGGAGAGCAGACCGGGAATACGGCCCAGGACGCCCTGTTTAATGTTATCAATTATGAGAGTAACTACGGCGCCTTCATCAAAGGCCTGGGAGAAGAAGGGGAACTGGCAGGCGTGCTGGAACGCCTGCTGTTTTCCGACATGGCAGCCATCAAGGACGCAGGGCAGACCGAGGTGGCGGCGCTGGTAGATAAGCTGATGATGACCATGAAGGTGGATTCGCCGGAGGATCTTTTGGCGTTTGTCCAGGGACAGGGAGACCTTCAGGCCAAGTTTACCGGGGATTTCTTTGATAAATTGAGATCTATCCTGACCCAGAGTTCTTCCCAGGGACTGTGGGAGTCGGCTCTGCCTTTCCTTAAAGCTTACAACAACTATTCTTCGGGAGCTCATCTTCTGCAGCAGATGGGTTCTCTCACTGCGGATATCGAGCAGCTTTTGCTTCGGTCTTATCAGGAGGAATTCAGAGAGCTGTCCCGGTCCATGGACTGGCAGGCGGCCAACGGGGATACGGCCCAGAACTCCGAAGTTCTCAACAAGGTTCTGATTCCGTATCTGTCCAGATACATTTCCAGGACCCACGATTACGGCCCCATAAGGGAGGCCACCATGCACCTGGTCTTCCACGCCGCCAGGTATCAGAACGGCGGCAAGAACAGACTGATACAGCTCTTTGAGAACCTGGCGGGCAACAGGGATTTTATCAGGCTCTTTAAAGGAGAAGCCAGAGAGGAGCTGGAGCGTCTCGCCGAGCAGTGGGGCGGCCGGGAAGGCGTGGAGGAAGAGCAGGCGGAAGAACTGCAGGGAGCCTTGAAAGAGGCAGGAGAGGGCAGGGAGCCCCTGAAAGATATCAAGGGACCTCTGCAGCAGATGCTGAGGGAGGAACTGGAAGGCCTTCTGAAGACCGGTTCCCAGGAGGGGGCGAGACAGAAGCCTCTGTCAGGCTTCGCGGAAGGACTGTCCCAGCTGGTTCTGAAAGGAGCTAACGGCCAGGCAGGTCTTGAGAATGTACAGCAGTTTTACACTATTATGAACGGCATGCTTCTCAACGAGAGCGTGTATATGCCGCTGCTTCATTTTATTATTCCTTTTCAGTATGAGGAGAATAACGTGATGTCGGAGATGTGGGTGGATCCGGACTCCAAGAGAGAGGACGACGGCAGAGGGCGGAAGGTGAAGCTGTTTTTAAAGTTCGATATCCACAACGTAGGCAAGTTTGAACTGGTTATGACTCTGCAGGACCGCCAGGCGGAGGTTCAGCTGTATGTGCCTCCTCATCTGACAAAGGAGGATAAGAAGATCCAGACGGATGTGGCGGATATATTAAAAGGAAACGGCATCCGTTTCAGTCAGCTGATGGTGCGCCAGCGCCGCCGGGACAGAAGGGTGGACGAAATTTTCCCCGAGATACGTGAGAAGGAGAGAACGATCAATGTCAGAATTTGATGAGCTGATGCGGCAGAAAGCCGTGGCCTTAAAGTATAGTCCTGAGAGAAACGGCGCTCCGGTGATCGTGGCTTCCGGCATGGGATACATGGCGGAGAAGATCACGGAGACGGCCATGGAGGCAGGGGTTCCGGTCTATGAAGACGATTCCCTGGCGACCCTTCTGACTCAGCTTCAGCTGGGCGCGGAGATTCCGAGAGAGCTGTATCAGGCGATTGTTGACATCTATATCTATTTTCTGGGGTATGTTCCCGGCGAAGGAGACAGCATGGAGAAAGCTTTGCAGGAGCCGGAGGCGGAGGAAGGGGCGGAGGGAAAGCCCTGATGCCGGTCTCGGCGCCGGAGATTTGATATAAGGAGATGTGATATGAGCAGATTGATAAAACGATGGACGGCGTTTGTTTTGGCATGTTTTTGTCTTGCGGCGGCGGTGCCGGCGGATTCGCTGGCGGCTACGAAGCCTATTAATTCCGTGAGCATAAAGGTCTCGTCGAAGCTGAAGGCGGGCGGCGCGCTGCCGGGCATCGAGGTGGGAAGCAGCGCGTCCGACGACGGCGTCGCGGTGTCGGGCAGCGGTTCCCAGTATGCTGTGGTCAGCGCCCAGTGGGTGGACAGCAGTTCCAAAGAGCTGACTGCGGGAGACGAGCCCAGGATGAAAGTGGTTCTCGAGCCCACGGACGTGAGCCAGAATTATTTCCTGGCAAGCTACAAAGCGTCCAATGTGAAGATCAGCGGAGGCACGTTCGTGTCGGCCAGGAGGAACGGGGACAACTTAGAGGTTACTTTGAGGATCAGCCCGTTAAAGGGCGACTATGACCCGCCCAAGGACGCCTACTGGAACGAGAAGAACCTGGGGGAGGCCAAGTGGGAGAAGCCGGAGAACGGCTCGGGACACTATGAGGTGCAGCTTCTCAGGGACGACAAGAATGTCTTTAAGGTGGAGAGCACTTCCGGCACAAGCTATAACTTCTACCCATATATGACCAAGACGGGGGACTATACGTTCAAGATCCGCACCATCCCCGACACGGATTTCCAGAAAAAATACGGCAGGAAAAGCGACTGGGTCGAGTCCGGGGAGCTGCGGATTACAGACAGATATGTGTCCGACGGCAAAGGCCAGCAGTCGTCAAGCCCGAGCACGGTGAAGGGCACGGACCAGAAGATCGGCTGGTTTGAAGACGGAAACCTATGGAAATACCGTTATCCCTCAGGAGATCTGTGCACCGGCGCCTGGGCGGATATCGACGGGTACTGGTACTATTTTGACACCGGCAGCAACATGGTTACAGGCTGGCAGACCATCGGCGCGGAGCAGTATTATTTTCACGGCAACGGCCAGATGGCCCTGGGCTGGACAAAGATAGACGGAACCTGGTATTATTTCCTGCCCGAGAAGGAAGGCGGACGCTCGATGGGAACCATGGCCCCGTCAGGCTGGCGGGTGATTGCCGGGTATTACTACTATTTCAACCAGGACGGGAGCCTCTGCACAGGGTGGCTGGAGCTGGACGGCAAGAGATATTATCTGAACACTCTGGACAACAGCCTCCAGGGAGCCATGTTCACAGGCTGGATACTGCGCGACGAGAAGACATATTTTGCGGATACCAACGGTGAGATCATCACAGGCTGGTACGATATAGACGGTTCCTGGTATTATTTTTATCCCGATTCGGGAGAGATGGCCAGAGATACATGGATTGAAGGATTGTATATTGATTCCGACGGCATTTGGAGGTAGAATGTGAGGTGAAGTTATTGAACAAGGTTGTTTGGAGACATGTGAAGAAGGCTGCGGCAGGCGCTGCGGCGTGTCTGGCGGTTCTCGCGCTGCCCGGCGCGCCGGCGCGGCCTGCCGGAATTCCGGCGGCAGTCAGCGGAGCCGGGCTTGAAGGCCTGGCCGCGGACACGTTTATCACGGCTTACGGCGCTGATTCCAGCGTGATTGAGAGCGTGAGCATTACGTTTAAGACCGAGTTTGGAGAGCAGGAAGAGATTCCGGAGCCGGAGATCACCGCCGGAGGGGGCGGCTATTATATCGTGGATTACCAGTACCGGACAGAGTACGAGAAGTGGAAGCCGGGGAAAAAGGTGCGGGTGGAGATCACTCTCGCGCCCGAGGACGGAAAGGTATTTCCCACGTCCCTAAACCGTTCCAAGTGCAAGGTGACCGGGGCCGATTATGTGTCGGCGAAGGCCCTGGATGACGAGAAGTTCCAGGTGAGGGTGGATTATAAGCCGGTGACTGTGCTGGGGAACACCACCCAGGCAGGGTGGAGCAGCACTTACGAGAACCGGGCAGTGTGGAAAGCGGTGGATTACGCGCCGGGGTATTCGGTGACCCTCTACGGAGACAACAAGGTGGTGAAGCGCCTGAATGTGGAGACTGCCAACGTGGATCTGTCCCAGTATATGAAAGACCAGGATAAGACTTATTACTATGAGGTAAAAGCGGTTCCCTTAACCTCCGACGAGAAGAAGTACCTGAAGGAAGGGGAGGCGGTGTCCTCCACGGAGCAGGAGTTTGACTGGGAGGAGATGGGCAGCGCCACCGCCGACGGCGGGGACATCAAGGGCAACAACTATATTCTGCCTGACGGCACGAAGGAGAGGAATACCTGGAAGAAGATATCCAACCAGTGGTACTACTTTGACGGTAACGGCAATATGGCCAGGGGTTGGGCTGCCATCGACGGTTTCTGGTATTATATGGATGGGCAGGGGATCATGAAGACCGGATGGGTGAACCCGTCAGGGGATTCCTGGTACTATCTGTCGGAAAACGGGTCCATGCTCACAGGCTGGATTCAGCCGGAGCCGGGTTCCTGGTATTATACAGACGCTTCAGGACTTATGCAGCGCGGCTGGGCGCTGGTGAACGGAAAGTGGTACTATCTTGGGGCGGACGGAAAGATGCGCACGGGCTGGAACATGATTTCCGACGTGTGGTATTATCTCAACGGCGACGGCAGCATGGCTGTCAGCACGGAGGTGGATGGCTGGACCATCGGGGCGGATGGGACAGCCCCCCAGAAGCGGTAATCCGTCGGTTTGGTTAACCCTCCGCAGGCAATATCCGGCCGCGGTTCGGAGCATCTGAACTGCGGCAATATTTGAGGAAGAGGAGCATATATTATGGAATTAGCGGTATCAGCAGTCAACAGTGAGGCGGTCAGCGCCCAGAATCATCGGGCTGGGCAGACGGAAAAGGCCGGCGAGTCATTCCAGACAGCTTTTAAGGAGGCCAGCAAGACCGAGAGCATGGACGCTGTCTTTGCCGAGGCGGCGGCCCGCTACGGGGTATCGGAAAAGCTTTTAAAGTCAGTGGCGAAGGCAGAGTCTAATTTTAACGCCAGCGCGGTATCAAAGGCGGGAGCCATCGGCGTGATGCAGCTTATGCCTGCCACGGCCAGATCCCTGGGAGTTACGGACCCTTATGACGCGAGGCAGAATATTATGGGCGGGGCAAAATATCTGAAGGAGAATCTGGACCGTTTCGGAGGTAATGTGAGTCTGGCTCTGGCCGCTTACAACGCGGGTCCTAATGCGGTGCAGAAGTATGGCGGGATTCCCCCCTACAAGGAGACCCAGAATTATGTGAAGACAGTTACGGCCTACATGAACGGATCGCCGATTACCACGGGGAAGACCGTGGAAAAGAGCAAGACGACGGCTCAGACTCTGGCGGGCATGTATGGTTCTGCCGCTCTGCTGTCCGGCTCATCGGACAGCGGCTCTTACAGCTCTTATGGCCAGTCGTCAGGACTTTACGGCCTTCTGTCCGGCGGGGTGGGAAGCTATTATGGTTCCGGCTCCGGCATGGTCAGCGCTCTTTTGGGGACGGCGTCGACGGACGGGGATACCATAACTCTCGATAAGGAGAGCTTTGTCAGCCTTATAGAGATTATGCGGATGCAGATGATGATGAATGCCAGCAGGGAAGTGGGCTCCATAACCATATAGGCCGGGACCGCAAGAGGGAAGAAGCTGTGCCATGAGGGGGCGGCCTGTCTGCCGGGCGCAGGGAATATGGGCGTGAAGGAGGAAGGATTTACGTTATGAAATTAAGAGATTGCGAAACCTGTCTGGTATATGGAACGGACAATAAGCCTCTCTCCAGGGCAAGGGTGGAGACTGACAAGAATGAGAATATCCGGTTGTATTTCAGCAATTACAAGCTTCGCAGCGTCAGATTTCAGACGTATGTGGATTTTTATGACACACAGCAGGGATTGATCCGCTGCTTCTGCGAGGTGGTGCTTCGGAAGAATGTTCAGGAGAACCGGATGCTGGAGCCGTGGATGGCGGACTGCGAGGTTCTGGAGATTGCAAACATATTCCAGAGGCAGCAGGATCTAAGGGTGAGGGTACATATCTCTACAGAGTTCACCATGGACAGCGGCCTGTTCTTTGTGGGCACCATAAAGAATATCAGCGCGGGAGGCATCTACCTGGTGACTTCCCAGGCTATCAAGACAGGGGAGCGGTTATCCTTTACCCACCGGTTTGAAAAGGACCTGTGTCAGATGAAGGTGGAGATTCTCCGGGTCAGGGGAGCAGCCACAGGCGGTTTCGGCTACGGCTGCAAGTTTATCAATCTGCCTTCGGAGACAGAGGCCACCATACGGAAGTTTGTGTTCGCCAAGCAGATGGAGAAGCAGAAGCAGCAGGGAAGGAAAAAGCTGTGAAGATCAACCTGGTCATGATTGTCAAGAACGAGGAGCGGTGTCTGAGGAAGTGTCTGAAGGCGGTGAAGCCTCTGGTGGATGAGATGATCATAGCGGACACCGGCTCCACGGACAGAACCAAAGAGATCGCCGGGAATATGGGAGCAAGGGTCGTGGACTTTCAGTGGGTCGGCGACTTTTCTGCTGCACGCAATTACGCCCTGGAACACTCGGATGCGGACTGGAATCTGATCCTGGACGCAGACGAGTACCTCCGGCCCTGCAGCCGCAAAGGGCTGGAAAAGCTTCTCGCCGGCAGGGAGGGGAAGTGGCTTGGGGGCATCACCAGGTATGATTCTTACCGGGATGAGGAGGGAATCAGCCGGAGCGCTTCGGTTCTCCCCAGACTTCTCCCAAAAGGCGTAGGGTATACAGGGCTGATTCACGAGCAGCCGGAGGGGGATTGGCCCTGCTATCCGCTGCCTTTGGCGGCGGACCATGACGGCTATCTGTATGAGGACAAGGGGGAGAGGAATCTTCCCTATCTTCGGCGGGCTGTGGAGGAGTGCCCGGAGGATGGATACTACAAGTTCCAGCTTGCGGGCACGCTGCGGAACTTAAAAAGACAGGAGGAAAGCCTGGAACATTTCCGGGATTTCTACAGGCTTGTGAGGCCGGAGGAAGGCTACAGAGGCGAAGGGATTGTCCTCTATCTGTATACGCTTCTGGATGTGGGGACTCAGGAGTGTCTGGACGAGGCCGCCGCCGTGGTCAAGCGGGAGGAGGGGAATCTGGGCAGCTGGCCGGATTTCTGTTTTGTGTGCGGCCTTTTTTATATGAAAAGGGTTCTGTCGGATGTGGAACGCCACATATCCCTGCTGCCCAACATCGAAAAGAGTTATCTGCGCTGTCTGGAGCTGGGGGAGAGGCCCGGGCTGGGCGGGGTGGTAGGAACCGGGTCCTTCAAGGCAGCCTACAATCTGGGGGCCTGGTATGAAGTGTCCGGGCAGAGAGAGCTGGCGCTCAAGTATTACCGCATGGCTGCGAAGGACGGGTATGGGCCGGCCAAAGAGCGGCTGCGGAAGATGTGATTCGCGGCAAACATAAGATAAGAATATAATTCCGGAAACCAGTTGACATTTAAACAAAATATGTTAAAATGTACCGTAAGGTTTTATAAAGAAAAGCGATGAAGGCGTCAGTAGATGTCTGTTTTCTGCCAGAGAGAGGGAATCACCGGCTGCGAGTTCCCTTCAGTTCAGACAGACAATCGAAATTCCCGCCGGAGCTGCGCGGCTGAACAGCAGGGGATTCACAGCCGAATCCAGAGTTTCAGTAGGCCGCGACGTGTGGCGCGCGTTACGCGCAGTGAGTGCCTGTATCTGGGATACAGGAATCAGGGTGGTACCGCGGTGAATTCGTCCCTTCGTCTATCGAAGGGATTTTTTTGTGCTGCAAGGCGCATGTTTCATGATAAAACCTTTCGGGAAATGTGCGCTGGGGCTGAAGCTGAGAAGCCGGAGACAACCCGTCAAAAGCAAGGAAAAGGAGAATACCATGAAAGAGCAGTTAGAGAAGATCAAAGAAGAAGCTCTCGGGCAGATCGAGTCTTCCGAGGCCCTGGAGCGGTTAAATGAGATCCGCGTGGCTTATCTGGGGAAAAAGGGGGAACTGACCAGCGTGCTGAAGGGCATGAAGAACGTAGCCCCCGAAGACAGGCCGAAGGTGGGACAGATGGTCAACGAGGTCAGAGAGCTGATTGAGACCAAGCTGGAGGAGACCAGGATGTCCCTGGCCAGGAAGGCCAGGGAGGCGCAGATGAAAGCAGAGGTCATCGATGTAACCCTGCCCGCCAGGAAGGCCAATGCAGGCCACCGTCATCCCAACACCATCGCGCTGGAAGAGCTGGAGCGGATTTTTGTGGGAATGGGATATGAGGTTGTGGAAGGACCTGAGATTGAGTACGACGAGTACAATTTTACCAAGCTGAACATCCCGGAAGGCCATCCGGCGAAGGACGAGCAGGACACTTTTTATATTAACAAGGAAATTGTGCTGCGGACCCAGACCTCCCCTGTTCAGGCCCGCACCATGGAGAAGGGCAGGCTGCCTATCCGCATGATCTCTCCGGGACGGGTGTTCCGCTCCGACGAGGTAGACGCCACCCACTCGCCGTCCTTCCATCAGGTAGAAGGACTGGTCATTGACAAGAATATCACCTTCGCCGACTTAAAAGGCACCCTGGCAGAGTTCGCGAGAGAACTGTTCGGCGAGGACACCAAAGTAAAATTCCGCCCCCACCATTTCCCCTTTACAGAACCCAGCGCAGAGATGGATGTCAGCTGTTTCAAATGCGGCGGAAAAGGCTGCCGTTTCTGTAAAGGAACCGGCTGGATCGAGATTCTGGGCTGCGGGATGGTCCACCCCCACGTATTCGAAATGTGCGGCATCGACCCCGAAACCTACACAGGCTTCGCCTTCGGCGTAGGCCTGGAGCGCATAGCCCTCCTAAAATACGAGATCGACGACATGAGACTCCTCTACGAAAACGACATCAGATTTTTACGACAGTTTTGATCAGCAATGAGGCGGGCACCTGTGTACCTATCGCCCTCCCCAGGAGAGAGCTTGCTCGCTCAGGGGGAGGGCGATAGGTACACAGGTATGGGGCGAAAGCCCCCAAGCGAA
>CAJTOT010000005.1:89122-115782 GCA_910577935.1 uncultured Hungatella sp.
GAAAAAGGCGAAGCCTTTAGAGCGTGCCCGCCGGGGCAGCGAGAAGAGAAAGCTTGCCCGCTCAGTGGGAGGGCGATAGGTACACAGGTATGGGGCGAAAGCCCCCAAGCGAAAAAGGCGAAGCCTATAGAGCATAAACCAACTATAAAAGGAGATTCCAATCATGAATACGGCACTATCATGGATTAAAGCATACGTTCCGGACTTAGACGTGACTCCGCAGGAGTACACGGATGCCATGACACTATCCGGGACCAAGGTGGAGGGTTACCAATGCCTTGACAAGAATCTTGAAAAAATCGTAGTAGGGCAGATCGACAAGATCGAACGTCATCCGGACGCGGACAAGCTGATCATCTGTCAGGTAAATATCGGCTCCCAGTCCATCCAGATCGTCACGGGAGCTCCCAATGTAAAAGAAGGAGACAAAGTCCCCGTGGTCCTGGACGGCGGCAAGGTGGCGGGGGGCCATGACGGCGGACCTCTCCCCGAGGAGGGCATCAAGATCAAAAAAGGCAGGCTGAGAGGCGTGGAGTCCAACGGCATGATGTGTTCCATCGAGGAGCTGGGCTCCTCCAGAGACATGTACCCGTCAGCCCCGGAAAGCGGAATCTATATTCTCCCTGCAGACACTCCTGTGGGGGCGGATGCCATAGAGGTTCTGGGACTTCACGACACGGTGTTCGAGTATGAGATCACCTCCAACCGTGTGGACTGCTACAGCGTAGTGGGTATTGCCAGGGAGGCGGCGGCTACCTTCAGAAAACCCTTTTACCCGCCGGTGGTGACTCCTACAGGCAACGGCGAGGATATCCGGGACTATCTGAAAGTCTCCGTGGAGGACACCCGGCTGTGCCCCCGGTACTGCGCCCGCATGGTGAAGAATATTAAGCTGGCGCCGTCTCCGGAGTGGATGCAGAGGCGCCTGGCGGCCAGCGGAATCCGCCCTATCAACAACCTGGTGGACATCACCAACTATGTGATGGAAGAGTACGGCCAGCCCATGCACGCCTTTGACTACGACCAGCTGGCAGGACATGAGATCATCGTAAAACGGGCAAAGGACGGGGACGTGTTCCAGACGCTGGACGGCCAGGAGAGGAAGCTGGACCACGATGTGCTCATGATCAACGACGGGGAGAAGGAAGTGGGAATCGCCGGAATCATGGGGGGCGAGAACTCAAAGATCACCGACGATGTGAAGACCATGGTATTTGAGGCCGCCTGTTTCGACGGGGTCAACATCCGCCTGTCGGCCAAGAAGATCGGCCTGAGAACCGACGCGTCAGGGAAGTTCGAGAAGGGCCTGGACCCCAACAACGCCCAGGCAGCCATCGACCGCGCCTGCCAGCTGGTGGAGGAACTGGGGGCCGGGGAAGTGGTTGGCGGAATCATCGACATTTACCCGGAAAAACGCGGGGAGAGGAGAATCCCCTTTGACCCGGACAAGGTCAACAGCCTTCTTGGCACCCACATCACCAGGGAAGACATGGCAGAGTACTTCGGCAGACTGGAACTGAAAGTGGACGAGCAGACAGGGGAGGTCATCGCGCCCACTTTTCGCCAGGACTTAGAGCGCCCCGCCGACATCGCCGAGGAGGTGGCCCGCTTCTTCGGATACGACAACATTCCCACCACCCTGCCGTCAGGAGAAGCGACCACCGGAGGGCTGCCCTACAAGATGAGGGTGGAGGAGACGGCCAGGAACATCGCGGAGTTCTGCGGCTTCAGCGAGAGCATGACCTACTCCTTCGAGAGCCCCAGAGTATTTGACAGGCTCCGGATTCCGGAGGACTGCGGGCTGCGCCGGGCCGTTGAGATATCCAATCCCCTGGGGGAGGATTTCAGCATCATGAGGACCACGCCTCTCCACGGCATGCTGAATTCCCTGTCCACCAACTATAACAGAAGAAATAAAAATGTCCGCCTCTATGAGCTGGCCAATGTCTATCTGCCTGACGCCCTGCCTCTCACACAGCTGCCTGACGAGAGAATGCAGTTTGTGCTGGGGGCTTACGGGGAAGTGGATTTCTTTGACATGAAAGGCGTCATCGAAGAGTTTTTCGACAAGACAGGCATGGCAAAGAAGCCTCACTATGACCCCCGGTCCGGCAAACCGTGGCTTCATCCCGGCCGCCAGGCAGACGTGGTCTATGAGGGAACGGTCATCGGCTATCTGGGGGAGGTCCACCCGGATGTGGCGGACAGCTATAAGATCGGGGAGAAGGCCTGCATCGCCGTCCTGGATATGCCCGCGCTGCTCCCGTTCACCACCTACGACCGGAGATACGAGGGTCTTGCCAGATATCCGGCAGTGACCAGGGACATCAGCATGGTGGTTCCCAAGACTGTCATGGTAGGGCAGATTGAGGATATGATCGTCCAGAGAGGCGGAAAGATTCTGGAGAGCTGCCAGCTGTTTGACATCTACGAGGGAGCCCAGATTCTGGCCGGACACAAATCCGTCGCCTACTCCATCACCTTCCGCGCCAAAGACAGAACCCTGGAGGACAAGGAAGTAAACGCGGTGATGGAGAAGCTTCTCCACGGCCTAAAGGGGATGGGCATCGAGCTGAGAGCCTGACCTGGCCTGAGGAGAGCTTTTCCGGGAGCCGGAAGAGTTATGGCAGATATGGAATAAAATATAAAAAAATGGCTATCCTTTCTAATGTTTACTGATTGTGAAGGAGGCCATTTTTTTATGTGTGAGAAATATGAGATCGTACAGGTCAGGGGAAGAGAGATCCTGGATTCCAGGGGCAATCCAACGGTGGAGGCGGAGGTGCATCTGGAAGGCGGAGCGGTGGGACGGGCCGCGGTGCCGTCGGGGGCGTCCACGGGAAAGTTCGAGGCAGTGGAACTGAGAGACGGGGAAGCCAGATATCACGGAAAAGGTGTCCGCAAGGCGGTGGAACACGTGAACACCGTTCTGGCGGAGGCGGTGATGTTTGAAAATGTCCTGAACCAGAGGAAGATCGACCGGCTTTTGCGGGAGGCCGACGGGACGGAGAACAAGTCCAGGCTGGGCGCCAACGCGATACTGGCTGTGTCCATGGCGGCGGCGAGAGCCGGGGCGGACAGCCTGGGGATTCCTCTGTACCGGTATCTGGGGGGAATCTCCGGGAACGTGATGCCTGTTCCCATGATGAACATTTTAAACGGAGGCGTCCACGCGGATAACACGGTGGATCTCCAGGAGTTTATGATCATGCCCGTGGGGGCGGACAATTTCTCCGAAGGGCTCCGCATGTGCGCGGAAATCTACCAGACCCTTAAGGGGCTGCTGAAAACCAACGGGTACGCCACGGCAGTGGGCGACGAGGGCGGTTTTGCCCCCAACCTTAAGAATACGGAGGAGGTGCTGTCCTACCTGGTGGACGCCATCAGCCTCAGCGGATTCCAGCCGGGAAGCCAGGTGGGAATCGCCATCGACGCCGCTTCCAGCGAGCTGTACGACGAGGCCACAGGGATGTACGTGTTCCCCGGAGAGAGCCAGATGACAGGAATCCGGGTGGAGAGAGACGCCGGGGAGATGGTGGAGTATTACCGGAGGCTGTCGGAAGGGTTCCCGATTATTTCTATTGAGGATGGCCTCTGGGAGGAGGACTGGGAAGGGTGGCAGCTTCTGACAAAAACCCTGGGGCACAAGGTCCAGCTGGTGGGGGACGATCTCTTTGTCACCAACACAAAGCGCCTGAAAAAGGGAATTGAGCTGGGGGCCGCCAACGCGATTCTGGTGAAGGTGAACCAGATCGGAACTCTGACAGAGAGCCTGGAGGCCATCGAGACGGCGAAAAAGGCCGGATATAAAACCGTCATCTCCCACCGCTCGGGAGAGACCGAGGACGCCATCATCGCTGACATCGCGGTGGCGGTCAACGGCGGGCAGATCAAGACGGGAGCCCCCTGCCGCAGCGACCGGGTGGCAAAATATAACCAGCTCCTGCGGATCGAGGAGGAACTTTAACAGGAAATCCGGGCAAAACAGGGCAAAAGTCAAACTTTCGGTTGTTTTTCATGGAAAAGTATGTTATGATTACGGTGTTTGACTATAGGAGGTGTGAAAAATATGCTGAAAACAATTTTGACCATCGTGTTCGTTGTTATATGTATAGCCCTTACCGTTATTGTGCTGCTTCAGGAGGGCAAGTCTTCCGGTCTCGGTTCCATCAGCGGCATGGCAGACAGCTACTGGGGTAAGAACAAGGCCCGTTCCATGGAAGGCAACCTGGAAAAGTTCACGAAGTTCGCAGCCGCGGCCGTGTTGCTGCTGGCGCTGGTTTTAAACGTAATCTGGTAAAGGAACGACACGACACTCTTGGCGACAAGAGTGTTTTTCGTATCATAGAAAAGAGGAGATCATGACAGAAGAATTATTAAAACAGAGAAAAGCCATGTTGGAAGAACTGATTCATGACAAGGCTTACACTCCCATGAAGCTGAAGGAACTGGCTGTTCTGCTGGATGTCCCCAAGTCCCAGAGGGAGGGGCTGAAGGAAATCCTGGATCTTCTCCTGGCGGAGGGGAAGGTCAGCGTGTCCAAGAAAGGCAAGTACGGCCTTCCGCAGGAGTTTGCCCGGGCAGGCATTTTTTCGGGCCACCCAAGGGGCTTCGGCTTTGTCACCGTGGAGGGGCTTGAGCGGGACATCTTTATCCCGGCGGAGAAGACTGGCGGGGCCATGGATGGGGACAGAGTGCAGCTGGTGGCGGAGGAGGCCCAGGCAAAGGGCAGGAGGCAGGAGGGCGCCGTGGTGAGAATTCTGGAGCGGGCCAACGAGAATGTCATCGGATACTACCAGAAGAACAAGAGCTTTGGCTTTGTGCTGCCGGACAACCAGAAGCTGACCCAGGATATCTTTGTCCCCCAGGGAAAGGACATGGGGGCTGTCACCGGTCACAAGGTGGTGGTGAAGATCACAGATTTCGGAGGCCCCAGGAAGAAGCCGGAGGGGGTGGTCACCGAGATCATCGGCCATGTCAACGACCCGGGCACAGATATCCTCTCCATCATCAAGGCGTACGGCCTGCCGGAGGAATTTCCTCCTGAGGTGATAAGGCAGGCTTCCCTGATGCCGGAGCAGGTGGACGAGAGAGAGATGGCGGGAAGGCTGGATTTGCGCCATCTGCCCACCGTGACCATCGACGGGGAGGATGCCAAGGACCTGGACGACGCCATCACCGTCTCCAGGGAAAATGAAGACCATTACACCCTGGGAGTCCATATCGCCGACGTAACCCACTATGTCCGGGAGGGAACCCCTCTGGACGAGGAGGCGCTTAAGAGGGGAACCAGCGTGTACCTGGTAGACCGGGTGATTCCCATGCTGCCCCACAGGCTGTCCAACGGCATCTGCTCTCTAAATGCCGGGACGGACCGCCTGGCCCTCAGCTGTGTCATGGAGATCGACGGCAGGGGGACGGTGCTGGGACACCGGATCGCGGAGACGGTTATCCGGGTGGACCGGCGCATGACCTACACGGCTGTCAACGCCATCATCACGGACAGGGACGAGGAGACCATGAGAGAGTATGAGGAATTTGTCCCTATGTTCGACCTGATGAAGGAGCTGTCGGATATTCTCAGGGCGAGAAGAAGGCAGCGGGGGTCCATCGATTTCGATTTTCCGGAGAGCAGGATCGTGCTGGACGACAGAGGAAAACCGGTGGAGATAAAGCCCTATGAGCGAAACGCGGCCACGAAGATTATCGAGGATTTTATGCTCATGGCCAACGAGACCATCGCCGAGAATTATTTCTGGCAGGAGCTGCCCTTCGTCTACCGGACCCATGAGTACCCGGATCCGGAAAAAATGAAAAGGCTCGCCACCTTCATCAACAATTTCGGATATACCATCCGGACCCAGAACGGGGAGGTTCACCCCAAGGAGATCCAGAAGCTTCTGGACAAGATCGAGGGGACGCCGGAGGAGGCTCTCATCAGCCGCCTGACCCTGCGCTCCATGCGTCAGGCCAAGTATGGGACCGTCTGCGCCGGCCACTACGGCCTGGCCGCCAACTACTATACACATTTTACATCGCCTATCCGCCGGTATCCGGATCTGCAGATACACAGGATTATCAAGGAAAACTTAAGAGGCGGCCTGGGAGAGAAGCGGATCGCCCACTACGACAGGATTCTCCCGCCGGTGGCTGTCCGGTGTTCCGCCATGGAGCGGAGAGCCGATGAGGCGGAGCGGGAGACCGACAAGCTGAAAAAATGCGAATACATGTCCCGCCGCATAGGGCACATCTATGAGGGAGCCATCTCCGGCGTCACCGGCTGGGGACTTTACGTGGAACTGCCCAACACGGTAGAGGGGCTTGTGCGGGTCAGCGAGCTGAAAGGCGATTATTTTATTTTTGACGAGGAACACATGGAGATGGTGGGGGAGACGACCAACACCAGATACAAGCTGGGACAGAAGGTCCGTGTTTTGGTGGCGGGCGCCGACAAAATGACCAGAACCATCGATTTCGTGCTGTGTGAGGACCCGCCGGAAAATTAAAAAGGGGAAAATAAGATTATGGGGAAAATGACTACAAAGCTCATCGCCAACAACAAGAAGGCGTATCATGACTATTTTATTGAGGATAAGTATGAGGCAGGCATCGAGCTGTTCGGCACGGAGGTAAAGTCCATCCGCATGGGAAAGTGCAGCATCAAGGAATCATTTATCCGCATCGACAAGGGGGAAGTGTACGTCTGCGGCATGCACATCAACCCTTATGAGAAGGGAAATATTTTCAACAAAGACCCTCTGAGGACGAGGAAGCTGCTGCTCCACAGGTCGGAGATCACAAAGCTGGGCTCCAGAATCGCGGAGAAGGGGTACACCCTGGTTCCTCTCCAGGTGTATTTTAAGGGCAGCCTGGTGAAGATGGAGATCGGGCTGGCAAAAGGCAAGAAGCTGTACGACAAGAGGGACGACATCGCAAAGAAGGACCAGAAGAGAGAGATTGACAGAGAGATGAAGCAGTCGCTCCGGTGACTGTGAACAAGACTATTATGGGCGCAAATATTACAAAAAGCTGACTAAATGGAAACCGTCAGGCGATTGGCTGGCGGTATTTTTTTTTCAGGTGTCACTTTTCAGGGCAGATGCTGTTAGCAGGAGGAGAAAACTCTGCTAATATTTTCATAGAGTTTCGGTTTTGGAAAGCTTTTGAATCGGTGAGGAGAATCAGGGAGGACGCGTATGGGATACAGGGAGTTAATTGACTGGAATATAGGAACCGTCTATCAGACAGGTATTGCCACTAAGATTCTCCAGCATATGGACAGAATCAGGAATGAGAGCGATATCTCCCAGTCCAGGCGGTGGATTATGGAGCTGCTTCAGAACAGCCGGGATGTGGCCTATGAGGAGCAGGCGGTGAGGGTGAGAGTGGTTCTTCTGGAGGATACGGTCACTTTTTCTCACAGTGGGAAGCCTTTTCGGGTGAAGGATATTTTATCCATCATCAACCAGGTGTCCTCTAAAAGCCCGGAGGATACCTCGGTGGGACAGTTCGGAACAGGCTTCATGACCACCTATCAGCTCAGTGAGACTGTGGATATTCAGGGTCTGATTAAGGACGGGGAGCTTCCGTGTAAGCCGTTTTCCGTGAGGCTGGACAGAAGAGGAACCACAAAGGAAGAGATTCTGGACGAGATTTTCAAGACCATGGAACAGCTGAAGAAGGTGGATGAGGCGGAGGAGAAGGAGGATTTTTCTCCGGAGGCTTTTAATACCGGCTTTATCTATCATCTGGACAGCCAGGAGAGCAGAACAGCCGCCAGGAGGGGGCTGGAGGATCTGCAGGAGACTATCCTCTATGTGCTTCTGTTTTCTGAGAAGATCGCTTCCGTGGAGCTGGTTTTTGGGTCAGGTGAGAATTCCCGGACCGTAAGATTTCAGCGGGGGCCCCAGGAAGACGCGGGAGGCGGGCTCAAAAGGCTGTCTGTAGAGAAAATCGCGGAGGAGGGAGGAGAGAGGACAGCCTCCGTTCAGACGGCGGTGTGGCTTTCGGAGGGAGACCTGACGGTGGCCGCCGGCTGGGACGGGGAGGGCTTTGTGCCTGTGTCGCCGAAGCTGCCCAGGCTGTTTGTGGATTTTCCTCTCATCGGGACGGAAAATTTTCCGTTTCCCGTGGTGGTCAACTGCAGGAGCTTCAGGGTCAATGAATCCAGAAGCGGGATCACCCTGGTGGACAATGAAACTTCCAGGGACGCGGTGGTGAACAAGGAGCTTATGGAGCGGGGAGTAAGGCTGTACGGAGGGTTTTTGAGGAGCGCGCTGGAGGCAGGATACAGAAGGATGGACCATATCGTGGCCGTGCCGGGGTGGACGCCCAGCCGGGAGCTGTCAGAGGAGTGGGTGAAGAGGCATCTCTACCAAAGGCTTCTGGACATCGTGTCCGGTGAAGAGATGATCAGAACCGGGGCGGGGACGGTGAATTTCCGCCACGAGGAGCTGTATCTCCTCCGGGGAGAAAGCCGTGAGGAGACGGAGGATTTGAGAAGGCTTGTCCAGGTTCTTCGGCATATCCGGGTTCCGGAGGGGGAGGAGGACTGGAGTCTGGCATTTGCCGGATATGAGGTTTCGGAGTCGAAATCCCTGAGCATAGAGACGGTGGCGGCCAGGGCCGGGGCTTATCTTGCGGACAGTCTGGAGGAAGACAAGATGGAAGCCCTGGAATGGTGCCAGGCGCTGTACAGGGCTGCCATGAAGAATCGGGAGCTGGCGGTGAGAATCAGGGCGGGAGAGCTAAACCTGTTTCCCAACCAGGACCCTGAGGACTGGCGGCAGAGGCGGCTGTTTCATATCCATGAAATCAGGAGAGACCCTCAGATTCCCTGCATACTGAAAGAAGTCAGCGATGTTCTGGATCAGCTGGAGCCGCAGAAGGGGGAGGAGCCGCTGAGGCTCAGGAAAAACCTGCTCCACAGCGGATTTGACGATATGGGACTTAAGGAGCTGGAGGATTATGACCGGGTGAGGCTTTACAATCATATTCTCAGGAGAAGCAGCCGCAAGTACGGGGCGGCAAACGGCAGCCTCCGGCAGAGCCAGTATGAGCATGTCTGGAGAAAGGCGTGGCAGCTTCTCTTGTCCTGCGGGGAGGACAGGGAGCTCTATGAGCTGTCCAGGGCGGCCTACAGAGAGGTCTACGGGGAAGAACTCCCGCCGCGGAATGTGGCGGACGACGAGTTTTATGACGGAATGTGGCGGAACGCCTTCTCCAACGCGGCCAGGCAGATTCTGGAGGCCATAGAGGGGAGCCGTGACATGGAAACCCTCTGCAGGGAGATGCTGGCAGGGAAGAGCCGGAAGGAGGCTTATGGGTGGCTCAACAGAGTCTATCAAAAAGCGTTCTGGTACATGGGCCAGTCAAATCTGCGGCGCGCCTGCGCATTTCCTAATCAGAAAGGGAGCTTCCGGGCGCTGGAGGACTTAAGGGAAGACAGGACGCAGGGAGAGCAGCTCAAGAGGATCGCGGGGCAGTTCGCGGACCAGGAGGGCGCCTGCGACGTGTATGAGTACATGCTGGACAGAAATATCACCCTGAAGGATGTCTCTCTTCCGTCTGTGGGGGACGAGGAGGTGGCCATGAGGATCAACCGGGTGGTGCAGGGGATTTTGTCATCCAGGAACCTCTCTGACGCGAAGCCGGAGCACCAGGAGGCGTGCACGGCCCTTCTGGGGTGGATTCAGGAGAACCCCCAGCTGGCAAAAAGGTATTTTCCGGGATTTGCAAAGGAGGAGGAGCAGATGCGTCTGCTGACTCCCAAGGCGGCGGTGCGCATCCAGAGAAAAGCCATGGAGTGCCAGTCTATCCTGGAGAAGCTGGGGGCGTCCACGGCGGAGGAGGCCATGGAGAAGCTGTCGGCCTTAAAGGAACAGGCGGAGAAGGAGAGGAACTGGGAGAGGGACCGGGAAGGCGGGATGTCCGCAGGAAGGCGCACAGCGTGGGAGGACATGGTCTGGGACCAGGCCATGGAAGCGGAGTTCGGCGCGCTGCCGGAAGAAGGCCGAAGGGATATCTGCCGGGAAATCGGAATCGGGGGAGAGAAATTTGCCCTGGGCAAGGTGGCGGAATATTTTCTTGGGCAAAACTATGTAAAGGTACGGGAGAGCGGGGAGGAGCTATTGCTTTTAGGGGAGCGTGACGAAAAAAGCCAGGTGAGAATCTTCTACCCGGACAGCAGGGTGTACCATCAGGCCGGTTGGGATATCCGGGTGACGGTCACGTCAGAAGGAAAACGGGAGGAATACTACCTGGAAGTAAAGACCCACACGGCAGGGAGCGTCCGCAGGAGGGAAGTGTATCTGTCCAACGAGCAGATGAAGGCGGCGGTGAAAAACCGCGGCAGGTACGTGGTTCTGGGGGTGGTGTACAATTACAGGCAGAGGCGGGGAGAGAAGATGACTGCCATCCCGGACCCGGTAAATTGCATTGCCGACGGGACCATGGTTAACCAGCAGAAGGGATATGTATTTTTAATCGGTGAGTGAGGAGGAATGAATTGTGGGAACATTTATGAGATATCAGCATGTAGAACGTTTTGGGAGAACAGGAGTGAGGGGAATCGAGAAAGGGACATGCTATGTGTTTCCCAAGATTGACGGCGCCAACGCCAGCGCGTGGCTCACCGGCGACGGCCGCCTCCACGCCGCCTCCAGAAACCGGGAACTGGGAGAACAGAAAAAAGACAACGGATTTTTTGCCTTCTCCCAGACGGACGAAAAACTCAGGGCTTATCTGGAGAAGCATCCGGACCACAGGCTGTTCGGGGAGTGGCTGATCCCTCATACGCTGAAAAACTATGAAGCGGACGCGTGGAATAGATTCTATGTTTTTGACGTGGCGGTGGCGGATGAGAGGACATCCACAGGGCTGCGCTATCTGCCCTATGACGCGTGGCAGCAGGATATAGAGGCGTCAGGGCTTGATTATATAAAGCCTCTGGGAGTGGTGGAAAACGGGACATTTGAGGATTTTGTGCCGTTTCTGGAGAAAAATACCTGGCTGGTCAGGGAAGGCGGAGGCATAGGCGAGGGAATCGTCATCAAAAATTACAGCTTTTTTACGGAGGACAGCTGCCAGGTCTGGGCCAAAATCGTGGCAAAGGACTACCAGGAGATGAGGGGAGAGCTGTGCCTGGGGATATCCCTGGAGCGGCAGATCGTGGAGGAGTTCTTAAGCGCCTCCGTGATCGAGAAGGAATTTGCGAAAATGAAAGTGGCCAACGGGGGCTTCTGGGACAAGGAGCTGATCTCGCCTCTGTTCAGAAGAATATTCAAAACCCTTGTGGAAGAGGAAATGTGGGAAATTCTGGTAAAATATAAGAATCCGGTGCTGGATTTCGGTCGGATGTTCGCGGCGGCGGTGAACAAAACAAAGGAGACCATCCCCGATCTGTTTCAGTACAGAAAAAAAGTAAATACGGAAAAATTGAGTACAGAAAATTGTAAAAATTTTGTGTTTGACATCCGGGGGGAAGTGTAGTAGTATATCATTACTACATCCGGTAACGGGCCTGTACTGGTTTCGACAGGGATCATGCAGCTGGTGAAGCTATCCGCACGCGATGCGTCAAATGGCAAAATTAAATATAAACGCTGAAGATAATTTAGCATACGCTGCTTAGTTGCAGCCGTCAGCCTTAGTGCACTCACACATTAAGAACCTGGCGTCGACTATGTGAGAAACGACGCATACAAAGCTTTGAGTATGCGGGCGTATTATGAAGCTACTAAAACCGCCAGAGCGTCAGTCCCCCGGGCGGCAGAGGGAAAGTCAATTGGCTGACTATGATAGTAGAAGAACAGGGAATTGGTTTTTGGACACGGGTTCAAATCCCGTCAGGTCCACTCTCATAAAAACCCCTGAAGACGGCGGATTCTTCGATGAATGCCGCGTTTTCAGGGGTTTTTATGCCGTTTTATGCTGAAGCTGGAGGCCGCATAGCGCCCGAGATCATGAAAGCGAAAGCGTGAGTCCAGCCCTGCTGACGGCATTTTTATAAAGAAAAAAATATTGTCAATATCTATGCGGTCTCGTTAATCCGCTGCTTGAGCTTTCGGACATCGCTCTCCAGCCGGGAGACCCGAAGCAGGAGCATCTCTTTCTCGGTCTCCACCCTTAAGGCATCATCCAACTTGCGGGACAGGTCGAGGTGGCCTTCCGCTATGATCATGATCTCCTTATTCGTTTCATTCTCCAGGGTCATCTGGATTTCGGTTACTTTACTTTCTACGTTGTCGAGTCTTGAGTCCATGTTGTCGAGTCTTGAGTCCATGTTGTCGAGTCTTGAGTCCATGTTGTCGAGCCTTGAGTCCATGCTGTCGAGCCTTGAATCCATGCTGTCGAGTCTTGAGTCCAGGGGCTTGACAATCCCGCTTACAACTTCGGCTATCATTTCCAGGTCTTTTTTTTCCAGCATTCGTTTATCCTCCTGAATATGTTTTATAATTCTATTCTACACCATCGGGCCGCTTCCGGGAATGGGGGTTAATCCGGCTCCCCGGAATCACCGCTGGCTCCCATGGCAAAGCCGGCATGACAGTTCCCGCCATCCAGAGGAACCTCCATGGCGCCGCAGATCATATCCTCAAACTCACTGCTCTTCCCGGCGGCGGCCATCCGGCTGCAATAGGAAAGGAGGCGGCTGAAAGCCTGTCCTCGGGCCTCCAGCTCTGTGATCCGTTCCAGGGACTGCCGGAGCTGGCCGGAGCGCTCGAGTTCCCAGTTAAGCACGGAGTCGACGTGGGAACGGCCCGGATCGTCGAGGGAGCGGTATTTTTCAATGTGTTCAAATTCGGAGGACTTTAATTGATGCGTGGAACGCCTTTCTTTTTCTTCTGTTATTCCTAATAAATAGTCTGTGGACACTTCAAAAAAATCAGACATTTGTTTTAGAAATGTATATCCAGGTTCTCTTACATCGGTTTCATAATTTCTCAATGTAGTCTCCGGTATTCCTATGTGTTCGGCAAAACTCTTGCGGGTATGAAATCCTCGTCCTTCTCTGAGCCGGGATAATCTGCTTCCGAAAGTCATCCAAGCACCCCCTTTAGGTCTCTTATATGATGCCAGGGTCAAAAGGTCATGTATGACATGCCTGCATGTCAATACATGACTTTGGGACCCGAAAAAACCTTTTGACCCCAACATCATTATATATAATATTTTTCATGGTGTCAACACTGAAATGCCCAAAACAGGCAGAAATTACAGAAAAAATGCTCAAAATATTTTTCGTGAATAATTCTTTCCCCTCTGTCATATAATGGCAATAAACGGACAACCGTAATATGATATCAGGAGGGCAAACATGGAGAGAAGGCATAGAAGGACCCGGAGAGAGAAACTGGAGGACGAGCTGACCAGCACGGAGGCGGCCATTGAGCAGTACCGGGCGGCCATTGCTGCCATGGAGGAGAAACGCCAGTCTCTTCTTGAGGAGATCGAGTCGGAACATATCCGGGAAGTGACAAAACTTTTGAAAGAGAAAAATCTGTCTGTAAACCAGCTGAAAGACTTGCTGGGAGACATGACAGGCGACGATCTGGAGAGGCAGGGCGCTTAAGTCCTGCTTTTTATCATGCGGAAGCTTCTCCCTGGTTCTGGCAAGCGGACGATGAGCAGACGCGGTGTCCGCAACAGACGGACAGAAAAGGAATTTTGGGACATGATTTTCAGCCGGCAGGATTTCACAGATATTTCACAGTTTTTACAACATTTGGACGCAATTTTTATATAAGCTGGTGTCAGTACAGACGCAAGGAGAATTCAGGCAATATGGAACAGGAATTATTGAAATCCGGGGAAAAGAAAGACAGTGAAGAGATTGATTTTGTGAAAGAATTCGAGACAGATGTTTTTTTGAGAACCTGCATCAATGCTCCGGGAGAAGCTTCGCCGGACCAGGTTTCAAGCTTCGCCTACGGATGCGCCGCGTATCAGACTATAGCCGGGGCAGACGCTCTCTTGAAAAGCAGGAGAGCGCTGACATCAAAAAAAGCATGATCTTCCCATTTTCCCGCCGTCCGGGCTGCCTTCGCAGCCTGTTTTTTTCTGTTTTTTCTATATTACGATAAAAAATGCTAGACTTACCCTGCCAAGGAAGGTATACTTTTTTTCATAAGACGCCGGCCCGGGAAAGGAAGTGAAGACAATGACAGATTTTATCGCTCTGATGAACACCTCCCAATATGATTTTCTGAGAACCGATCCCCGCCTGGGAGACAGGATTATGCTTCTGGGGCTGGGGGGAAGCCACGCCTACGGCACCAGCCGGGAGGGGAGCGATGTGGATTTCAGAGGAGTCGCCCTGAACCGTCCTTCGGATATTCTGGGACTGACCCGGTTTGAACAGTACGAGAGCCGCGAGACGGATACGGTGATTTATTCTTTCAACAAGATTGTCGGGCTTCTTCTGGAGTGTAACCCCAACACCTGTGAGCTTCTGGGTCTGGACCCGGACCAGTATCTGATCGTGTCGCCTCTGGGAAGGGAGCTTTTGGAGAACGGGCATCTGTTTCTGTCCAAGCGCGCCGCCAGATCATTCGGGGGATATGCGGGGGCCCAGCTGAGGCGGATTCAGAACGCCCTGGCCAGGGATTCCATGGACCAGAACGAGAGGGAACAGCACATTCTCCGCTCTGTCCGCAGCGCGCTGGAGGATTTTTGCAGGCGGTTTAAGACCTTTGACAAGGGGAGTGTAGAGCTGTACATTGACAAGGCGGAAACTCCCGGCATGGACACGGAGATATTTGTGGACGCCAGCTACAGCCATCTTCCGCTCAGACATTATGAGACCATGTGGCGGACCATGCACAATGTGGTGAGGGACTACGATCATATCGGAAAACGCAACAGGAAAAAGGACGATAACCATCTGAACAAACACGCCATGCACTTGATACGCCTGTTTATGATGGCCATAGAGATTCTGGAGAAGGGCGAGATCCGCACACACAGGACCGGGGACCTGGAACTGCTCATGAAGATCAGAAACGGAGGCTTTTGGAGGGAGGACAGAACCTTTGACAGAGAATTTTATGATATTCTGGCAGACTATGAGTCCCGCCTGGAAAAGGCTGCCAGGAACAGCGTTCTGCCGGACAATCCTGACATGGAGCAGGTGGGGGCGTTTGTGGAAGCCGTGAACCGGAGGGCGGTTGGACATGTGTGAAGGCGGGGAAGATCAAAGCCGGCCGGTCAAAAAGTAAACAGAAATATAAAACAATGCGGGAGCTTAGGAGGAGAGAGTGATGGGGAAGAAGAAAAATGATTTTGCGGCCAGAGTCGCGCTGGTGGTCGTGGCGAACCTGATACTGGGAGGGGGAATATCCCTGCTGAGGCTGTCGGGATTCGGCACAGATCCATTTACCTGTATGAATCTGGGGGTCAGCAGCCGTCTGGGCATCGGCCTGGGGCTGTACCAGGTGATATTTAATACGATTCTGTTTATCCCGGTGTTTATCCTGGACCGGAAGAGCTTTGGCATAGGCGCTCTGGTGAATATGTTCGGGCTGGGGTATTTTATAGAATTTTATATGTTTCTGTTCTCGGCTGGGGGAATTACCATTGAGGGGCTGTCGGGCGTCATGACGGCCAGGATTCCTCTGCTGGCCGCGGGAGTTCTGGTGGTGTGTTTTGGAATCGCCCTGTATATGCTGTGTGATCTCGGGGCTGCTCCCTATGACCGCCTGGGGGTGGTAATCGAAACCTATTCCCACAAGAAAATCAAGTTTAAATGGGCGAGGATAGCTATGGATCTCATAAGTATCTTTGTGGGAATTGTGACGGGGAGCGTGATCGGAGTGGGCACGGTGGCGGTGGCCTTTTTCACAGGGCCGATTGTCAGCTTTTTCAGAGAGCAGGTTATCATGCCTGTTATGAAAAAGATGGGGCTCCATATTGAGGAAAAACAGTAAAAGTGGTTGACAGACGGGCTTTTTTGTCTGATAATTGTTGACAGTAAAAAAGCTACTGACCTGGGGGCTGACAGAGGATGCCGGCGCGCGTAGGGCCGATAGGAAAGGAAGGGTAAAGAGTTATGGAAATCAGAGTTGAGAGAACCGCTTGTCCGAAGGAGAAGCCTGGACAGGACAATCCGCTGGTGTTCGGAACCATTTTTACGGATCACATGTTCGAGATGGACTATGAGGAGGGAAAGGGCTGGCATGACCCGAGAGTGGTGCCCTACCACAAGCTGGAGCTGGAGCCGTCCTGTATGGTGTTCCACTATGGACAGGAGATGTTTGAGGGACTGAAGGCCTACAAGTCGGAGGACGGGAGAATCCTTTTGTTCCGCCCGGACAAGAATTTTCAGCGGGCCAACAGGAGCAACAGGAGGCTGTGTATTCCGGAGCTTCCCGAGGATCTGTTTATAGAGGGTTTGAAAACAGTGGTCAGCGTGGACAGAGACTGGATTCCCACGAAGCCGGGGACTTCTCTGTATATACGCCCCTTTGTCATCGCCACGGACCCGTTTTTGGGAGTGAGGCCTTCCCACACCTACAAGTTTATGATCATTCTTTCTCCTGTGGGGGCTTACTACGCAAGCGGGCTTGACCCGGTGAAGATCTGGATCGAGGACGAGTATGTCCGGGCGGTGAAGGGCGGCATCGGCGAGGCGAAGACAGGCGGCAACTATGTGGCGTCACTGGCGTCCCAGGTGAAGGCCCATGACGAAGGGTATTCCCAGGTTCTGTGGCTGGACGGCGTGCACCGCCGGTACATCGAAGAGGTGGGCGCCATGAACATTTTCTTCAAGATCAACGGCACCGTGGTGACTCCCAAGCTGAACGGGAGCATCCTTCCCGGCGTCACCAGGGATTCTGTCATCGCTCTGTGCAGAGAGTGGGGAGTTCCCGTGGAGGAGAAGCAGATTTCCGTGGAAGAGGTGGTTGCCGCGGCGGAGTCGGGGGCCATGGAAGAGTGCTTCGGGACCGGAACGGCAGCGGTTATCTCTCCTGTAGGAGAGCTCCGCTACGAGGAGGCCCGGATGGCAATCGGCGGCGGAAAGATCGGAGAGCTGACTCAGAAACTGTATGACACCATCACGGGAATCCAGCTGGGCAGGATAGAAGGGCCGGAGGGCTGGAGCGTAGAGGTCAGGTAGCATGGCGGGGATGGAAGTTGTGCTGATGAAGGCATTTGCCTTCGTGTTTATCATCGCCATGGGGTACGGGCTTAAGAGAAAAGGATTTTTCCACGCCCAGGACTTTTACCTGTTATCCAAAATCAATATAAGGATAACGCTTCCCGCGGCGATCATCGCCAATTTCAGCAAGATCAGCATGGATATGTCCATGCTGATTATTTGTGTTGTCGGCATCGCGTGCAACGCGGCTACCATGGCGGTGGGGTATCTGATCAGCATCGGGAAGGAGAGAGACGAGAAAGCCTTTGACATGCTGAATCTTTCAGGGTATAACATCGGCAGCTTTACAACTCCCTTTGTACAGAATTTTCTGGGACCTGTGGGGGTGGCGGCCACAAGCCTGTTTGACACGGGGAACGCGGTCATGTGCACAGGGCTGAATTTTACTGTGGCCAGCATGGTGAGAGGCGAGGCGGAAAAGCCGTCTCTGGCGGGAATTCTGCGCTCTTTGCTGTCCTCTCTGCCTTTCGACGTGTATCTGGTGATGACCACCCTGACCATACTGAAGCTGAGGATTCCCCAGGCGGCGGTGACGGTGGCGGAGACCATCGGGGGAGCCAACGCATTTGTGGCTATGCTCATGATCGGAATCGGATTTGAGATCCGGGCGGATAAGGAGAAGCTGAAGCTGATGGCCAGGATTCTGGCGGTTCGGTTCGGGATGGCCGCGGCTCTGGCCCTGGGATTTTATTTTCTGGCGCCTTTTGAGCTGGAGGTGCGCCAGGCCATCGCCATCTGTGTCATCGGCCCCATCACTTCCGTGTGCCCGGCCTATGTGGGGCGGCTGAAAGGGGATGTTGAGCTGTCCAGCGCCATCAACTCTCTGGCTATCCTTATGGGTGTGGTTGCCACCACCACGGCTCTTGTGATTATGCTGTGAGACCGGCAGAGTGAAACGGGAAATTCATACTTGACAAAACAAGAAGCAATGATATAATCAAAAAAGAAGCGTAACGCGTTGAGAGGGAAAGTAGGTTACCAGGAGCCGTTCAGAGAGAGATGGGAAGGTGTGAGCATCTTACGGAGCCGGTATCGGAAGACCACCCTTGAGCGGTCCCTAATCGGACACGGCGATTCCGTTATCATCAAAAAGAGGTCAGAGCAACCGTAAAGGGCTCTGGCAAAAAGGGTGGAACCGCGATAATTGATCGTCCCTTCTCACAGGAGACTGTGGGGAGGGATTTTTTTCCTACAGAGGATTTTCCTAAAAATATATGTAAAAGGAGAGTTGTCATGAAAGTAACACTGAAAGACGGAAGCATGAAAGAGTACCCGAGCCCTATGTCGGTGATAGACATCGCGGCGGACATCAGCGCCGGGCTGGCCAGAATGGCCTGCGGCGGGGAGATAGACGGGGAGAGCGTGGACTTAAGAACCATGGTGGACCGGGACTGCCGGTTGAGCATCCTTACGGCAAAGGATGAGAAAGGCCTGGCGGCTCTGCGCCACACGGCCAGTCACGTTATGGCTCAGGCGGTAAAGAGGCTGTACCCTGACGCCAAGCTGGCTATCGGCCCCTCCATCGCTGACGGTTTTTATTATGATATCGATTTTTCGACTCCTATCACCGCGGAGGATATGGAAAAGATTGAGGGGGAGATGAAGAAGATCATCAAGGAGGCTCTGCCCTTGGAGCGGTTTACGCTGCCCAGAGAGGAGGCTCTGGCTCTCATGAAGGAGAAGGAGGAGCCCTACAAGGTGGAGCTTATCCAGGACCTGCCGGAGGGGGAGGAGATCAGCTTCTACAGACAGGGAGAATTCACGGATCTGTGCGCCGGCCCTCACCTGATGAACACAAAGGATGTGGGGAAGGCGTATAAGCTGACCAGCATCGCGGGAGCCTACTGGAGAGGGGACGAGCACAACAAGATGCTGACCCGCATCTATGCCACGGCATTTGCCAGGAAGGAGGAGCTGGAGGCCTACATCACCATGATGGAGGAGGCCAAAAAGCGGGATCACCGGAAGCTGGGGCGGGAGCTGGGACTGTTTATGATGCACGACGCGGGGCCGGGCTTTCCCTTCTTCCTTCCAAAGGGCATGGTGCTGAAGAACACGCTTCTGGATTACTGGAGGGAGATTCACAAGAAGGCAGGTTATGTGGAGATATCCACCCCTGTCATCTTAAACAGAAGCCTCTGGGAGACCTCCGGACATTGGGATCACTATAAAAATAACATGTACACCACAATCATCGACGAGCAGGATTACGCCATCAAGCCCATGAACTGTCCGGGGGGCGTGCTTGTGTATGCCTCCGAGCCCCGCTCCTACAGAGACCTGCCCCTGCGCATGGGAGAGATAGGCCTGGTTCACCGCCACGAGAAGTCGGGACAGCTCCACGGTCTCATGAGAGTGCGGTGCTTCAGTCAGGACGACGCTCATATTTTCATGACCCCGGATCAGATCAAAGGGGAAATCATGGGGGTGGCCAGGCTGATCAATGAGGTCTACACCCTGTTTGGCTTCAAATATCATGTGGAACTGTCCACCAGGCCGGAGGACAGCATGGGAAGCGATGAGGACTGGGAGATGGCGACGGAGGGACTGAGAAGCGCCCTGGACGAGCTGGGACTGGACTATGTGGTCAACGAGGGCGACGGCGCGTTCTACGGTCCCAAGATCGATTTCCACCTGGTGGACGCCATCGGAAGAACGTGGCAGTGCGGCACCATTCAGCTTGATTTCCAGCTGCCCCAGCGGTTTGAGCTGGAGTACCAGGGGGCTGACGGGGAGAAGCACCGTCCCATCATGATCCACCGTGTGGCTTTCGGCTCCATCGAGCGGTTTATCGGCATTCTCATCGAGCATTTTGCCGGGGCGTTCCCCACATGGCTGGCTCCCGTGCAGGTGAAGGTTCTGCCTATCTCCGACAAGTTTATCGATTATGCCGGCAGTGTGAGAAAGCAGCTGGACCAGGCGGGAATCCGTGTGGAGCTGGATACCCGCTCCGAGAAGATCGGATACAAGATCCGGGAGGCGCAGATGCAGAAGATTCCCTACATGCTCATCGTGGGACAGAAGGAGCAGGAGGAAGGTGTGGTGGCCGTGAGAAGCAGATTCCAGGGCGATGAGGGCCAGTGTCCCTTAAGTGAGTTTACAGCGGCTGTGTGTGAGGAGATTGCCTCCAGGGCTGTCCGTGAGGTGAAGAGTCAGGAGAGCTGATGAACAAAGGGTTGATGAGAAAAAGATATCTGATCATGTCTGCGGCAGTGACGGCCTCTGCCCTGGTGCAGGCATTTACCATGAATACGTTTTTGGAGCCTATAGGACTTCTTCCCAGCGGATTCACAGGCATCGCCAGTTTGCTGTCCAGGATCACCGGGATGTTTGGACTCCGGTTTTCCACGTCCGTGGGCATGGTGGCTCTGAATATTCCGGTGGCCCTGTTCTGTTATCGGCAGATCGGCAAAAAATTTGTCATATTTTCCATGGTCCAGGTGGTGCTGTCCAGTATTCTCCTCCAGGTCATGAAAAGCCAGCCCCTGTTTGACGATGTGCTTTTAAATATCTGCTTCGGCGGATTTCTCTACGGCCTTTCTGTCGCCATCGCCTTGAAGGGCAACGCCTCCACGGCGGGGATGGATTTTATCGCCCTGTATGTGTCCAACCGTCTGGGCAAATCCATCTGGCAGTATGTGTTCGTGTTCAACTGCGGCCTGCTGTGCATCTTCGGGGCGCTGTTCGGGTGGGAGAATGCCGGGTATTCCATTTTGTTCCAGTTTATATGCACCAGGACCATCGACAGTTTTTATCACCGGTTTAAGCGGGTGACGCTGCAGATCACCACCCAGAAGCCGAAGGAGCTGGTGAAAGAGTATGTGGGCTTCTGCAAGCACGGGATCTCCGTGGTCAACGGCTACGGAGGTTACAGCGGAAAGGAGATGAGTCTCCTCCACACGGTGGTGTCCACCTACGAAGTGCAGGATATCATGTTTCACCTGACGAAAGTGGACCCGGCGGTGATTGTGAACGTGATGCCCACAGAGACATTTATCGGATCCTTTTACCAGAAGCCTTTGGAGTAAGGCCGGGGGCTGTGCAGCTGTTCAGGAGGAAATGCGGATTTGGAAAGGATGAGGAGGGGCGGAACGCTGTAAATGGAGAAAAAGAGGGAAAATATTTTGGTCAGCGCCTGTCTTCTGGGGCTCGGCTGCCGGTATGACGGCAGTTCGAAGGCAGATGAGCGGGTAGCGAAGCTGCTGGAGAGAGAGGACATCACTCTGATTCCAGTATGTCCGGAGCAGCTGGGGGGAATGGAGACTCCCAGGGAGCCGTCGGAGCGTATAGGGGAAGAAGTCAGAAACAGGCTGGGAGAAGACGTGACTTCCTGTTACAGGAAAGGCGCAGAGGAGACGGTCAAGATGGCACGGCTGTACCGCTGCCGCCGGGCGGTTCTGAAAGAGCGGAGCCCGTCCTGCGGATGCGGACAGATCTATGACGGGAGCTTCAGCAAAACCCTCATCCGGGGAGACGGCGTGACGGCAGAGCTTTTGAAAAGCTGCGGGATTCAGGTCCTGGGAGAATCCGGAGCAGGAGAGATTTAGATAAGAGATGCCGTGGATGAGAGATGCTGCGGAGAAGAGCCGCAGAGAAAGACTATCTTGCGGATGCCTTTGTTCGGAAAAGCCGGAAAATGGAAGCAGATATCTATGGATGTGAGAAAAAATAAATATGGCTTGACATTTTTGCACCCCTTTATCCTGTGGAGAAGGGGTGTTTTCTGCTATAGTGAAATCCTAACCGAAAATGCAGATTTGCACAGGGAGGCATGGTAACGTTAATTAACGGTTAACGATTGATCTGGCTGCCTGGTTTGCAGGCATGGCATCACCCGGGATGGCCGGTGAGAGCGAAAGAGGCAGAGACAGCCGAAGAGAAAGGAGTTTGGGTATGGAACAGAAAAAATTTATGGATATCGAGAGGCTGAAGGAGGACTACAAGCTAGGGTTCAGGAAGGGGGATCTGGTTCAGATTTCCGAGAAGATGGATGGGAGCAATGCCTCCGTCAGGTACGACAGGGAGACGGGAAAGCTGGCGTCATTTTCCCGGAAATTGCCGCTCCACGAAGACAATCGGCTCAGTGGGTTCTGGGACTATGTGCAGACGCTGAACCCGGAGGACTACCGGGATACGCCGGACTATGTGATCTTCGGCGAGTGGATGACACAGCACGCCATCATCTATAAGCCGGAGGTGATGAACAGATGGTATGTCTATGACATCTATGATGTGGGGGAGGGCTGCTATCTGTCCCAGAGCCAGGTGAAGGAGTTCGCCGAAAGACACAACCTTTTGTATGTGCATGTGTTCTACGAGGGACCGTTCCAGGGCTGGGACCATGTGCAGCAGTTTGTGGGGAAATCGGTTTACGGAGACCAGGGGGAAGGAGTGGTAGTCAAGAATCAGACCAGGCTGAACAGCCAGGAGAGGAACTGCCCCTTCGTGGTAAAGCTGGTCAGGGAAGATCTCCGGGAGGTGAAGAAGGCAAGCCGCAGAAGGAAGCAGGAGGACCCGGAAAAGCTCTCCGAGAAGGCGGCGGCTCTGGAGGTGGTGGAGTCCATCGTCACCAGGGCCAGGGTGGAGAAGGAGCTGTACAAGATGAGGGACGAAGGGCTTCTTCCCCAGGAGAAAGGCCAGTGGGAGGTGAAGACCATCAACCGTTATCTTCCCAAGCGGATCTATGAGGACTGCGTGAAGGAGGAAAAGGAGAAAGTGGAGGAGGCAGGGAAGCTGTTCGGAAATCTGTGCGCCGCCGCCACATTTAAACACGTGAAGGATATTCTCATCGGGTGATACGCAGGAAGGGGGGGAGTGGAAAAAGGTTCTCAAAGATTTTCTTAAATATAAGAAGGAATACGACAAGTTGCCCCAGGAGAGGCAGGAGTATTACAGCCGGGAGAAGTCCATAGGAGCCGGAAAGGTTACAGGGCGGCTGCGCAGCCGCAGCATGGGCGTTCTCCTGGTAAATATCAGCCAGGGCATGGAACTGGACACGGCGGTGAAAAAGTATGAGGCGATGGTGGCTCCTGCCAACTATAAGAGGCCTAAGGGGATTTACACAAAACGCATGCTTGAAGAGGCCGGGAATCCAACCGCCCAGGATATATTTGCCCAGATGGAACAGGAGATACAGGTGAATCCCGGACGGTTTAACCGGGTGGAGGAGAATAAGATGACGCGCTGTCCGGTGCTGTCTGGTCTAAAGAGGAGAGGTGTACGTGGGCCGGAGAAAAGGGGCTTCTATTCTTTCACAAACGTCTCAATGACACATTGGTGTCCCTTCTCCTGATCATAGTTGATGCCAACCAGCAGGATATCCCCGGTATACTCTTTTACCCAGTCGGCATACTGCCGCTCCTTGATCTGTTCAATCGCTCCTTTGGCGGACTTGTTCCATTTCAGCTCCACCAGAAGCGCGGGCTTGTCGGTGTTCCGCCTGGGGAGGCAGACCACATCCGCGAAGCCCTTCCCTGAGGGAAGCTCCATAACCGGGTTCATGTAATAGGCCTTGGCGCTGTAGTAGGCCATGAGGATGGCGCAGGCGAGTGAGTTTTCGTCGTTGTACTTGAGTATGGAGGAGGTCTGGCTGTGGATGGCGGCCAGCCCCGCCGCCACGGAGTCCCCGTCTAAGTCCCAGGTGCTCTCCAGAAGCTCCTGGGAGCGGTTCAGGGATTGGATGACGCCGTCCCAGCCCGAACCATCTGCCGCGTTCAGAAACTCCTGTGCTATCTCCTGGTTCGGAATGAAGGCCCGGCTTAGTTTTTGATCATAAGTCAGATAGCCCAGGTGAACCAGGAGAGTCATGACATCATCCCTGGTGTTGAAAGTAGTCATATCATTTTGGAAATGCCTGGTATTGATTTTACAGCCCCTGCCGGCCAGCATTTCAATGACAGCTTCTTTCAGGCCGTCGAAATTCATGTCAATATAAATTTTGAGAGCTTCGTAAGTCTCGGTGCCGGTCCAATAACTCTGAAATTCTCTCCAAAGCAGGGCGTCGGCCACCGATTTGGGATTGTAAATATGGAGATTTCCGAGAGAGTAGCCGTCATACCAGGACTGCATCTCAGAATAGTTCATGTTATGCTTTTTACATAGAGTTCGGACTTCCTCCTCTGTAAAGCCAAAATACGCCCCCAGGTTTTTGGAATCAACCATGGAATACTCGTCAAATATATTGACAGCAGAGTGCTCCCCATACTTTTTGATAGGAAGAATCCCGGTCATGTAAGCCAGCTCCACATAGTCGGCGCCCTTAAAAAGCCCTCTGAGAAAATCCAGATATTCCTTCTGTATGTCCCTGCGTTCCTTGGCAACCCGGAATACACAGTCCCACTCGTCGATGATGAAGATGAAGCCTTGTTCTGTCCCGGCGTAAATCTGTCTTAAAACTCCGGGAAGGCCGTACTGGTCCACATGAAAACAATTTCCAAATTCCAGCCTCAGCTCATTAATAACCACCTCCTGGAGTTTACCGATAAAAATATCAAGATGGGTTTCATTAAACAAGAACTGCTGTATATCCAGCCGGATCACATTGTGCCGGTTAAGGTGGCTGTTAAAGGACTCATCCTTCTCGACCTCCAGCCCGTCAAAGAGATGTCCGGACTGGCAGCCCCTGCTGTAGTAGGCCGCCAGCATATCCGCCGCCATGGATTTGCCGAAACGGCGGGGGCGGCTGACGCACAGGTTCTTCTGCAGGGTATCCAGCACCTGGTTGGTATAGGAGATGAGCCCGCTTTTGTCCACATAGATTTTTGAGTTTCTCGCCTGTCTGAAGGCTGTGTTCTTCGGATTCACGTAAATGCCCATAGGTTCCCTTCTCCTTATCAAAGGCAGCTTTCTGTCACTTAAAGTTACTTAAATAAAGTTACTTAAAAAATGTCTGCCGCAAGCCTGCCTGCCGCCTTGGTATCCGGGCCGGAATGCTCAGAAACATTCAGATACTTTACTTTGCGTCCTGCCTCATAATCATTTTGGTCTTGACAGGATGAAGGTTGGCGGGCAGCAGTGGCTTTCGTCACAGCATTAGCAGCGGCCTGTATTTTAGGCGCGTTTTTACATATCTGTTTCCTCTTGCTTTTATGTTTGATTTGGTGGGTTTAAAAGCAGGATTTCATTATAGAAAATATAAGAATCTCTATAGACACAGCACAGCTGCCGGATTGGTCCTTTGGGATGTCAAAGCCCGGACCGCAGAAATCTTTGCTTTGAGAGTATTATATCAGAAGCTATCAGGGACGGCAAGGGATTTTTGCTCTCTGGTACAGACGGGGGGGGT
The DNA here is from genome assembly GCA_910577935.1 of uncultured Hungatella sp. GTDB lineage: Bacteria > Bacillota > Clostridia > Lachnospirales > Lachnospiraceae > UBA3402. The sequence continues at coordinate 114,565 of CAJTOT010000005.1, forward strand.
TGTGAATTTAGGGCACAAAAAAAATCTGACAGCGCCCTTATATTCCCTCAAAAAATGCCGATATAATAGGCAGTGACAGATAAGAAATAGATTGCGGACGTTGCGACGTGACAATGGAAGGTGGTTGCGGATATGATTATACAGCACAATATACCAGGCATTAATGCCTCACGAAATAAGACAATCACGGAAGGCAAGATGAAGAAGTCCTTGGAGAAGCTGTCTTCCGGCTACCGTATTAACCGTGCAGGGGACGATGCGGCAGGGCTTGCCATTTCAGAGCTGATGAGAAGCCAGATCCGGGGATTGGACCAGGCTATGAGGAATACCAATGACGGCGTGGGGCTGACCCAGACCGGAGACGGAGCCTTGGCCGAGGTGCATTCTATGCTGGAGAGGATGAAGACGCTGGCGATTCAGTCTGCCAACGGGACTTATGACAGCGTGGCCAGGGGGAATCTGGATGCAGAGCGGATGCAGCTGTTGGATGAGATTGACCGCATTGGGGAGACTACGAACTTTGATGAGATTCCTCTGTTCGACAGCAGCGAACCGGAGAATCCCATACTTAATCCTCCGGAATTGTCAAAAGAAGATCCGGATATTACTCTTCAGATAGGACACAGCCAGCCGGAGACATTGGATGTCCCCAGATATTATATGAGCAGAAAGGGACTGAATATCGATGGAGTTGATATCAGCAGCCTGGGTGCTGCTAACGATTCGGTTGCTCTGATTGATAATGCCATTGAGGCAGTTGCGGATATTCGGGCAGGCTTTGGCGCGTCGCAGAACCATCTGGAGCATACGTACCAGAATCTCAGTGTGACGTCAGAGAACATGACCAGTGCCGAGAGCCGTATCAGAGATACGGATATGGCAGATGAGATTACCTCCTTTACCAGAGACAATATTATGTACCAGGCGGGGAACTCTATGTGTGCTCAGGCCAACACTGTCACTCAGGCAGTGCTCAGTTTGCTTCAGTAAACAGAAGGCAGATATAAAACGAAAAAACTTGAAAAATTTCCCTTAAGTTTTACAGAATATCGACGATAGATAAGTATGTAAAGCCAATAAAAATAAACTTTACAGACTTTTCCGGAGTAGGGCCCTCTTCGGAGAAGAACCTGGGGACAGGGAGGTTCCCGGGGAAAGAAATTCAAATCAGGAGGATATGTTATGATTATTCAACACAACATAGCGGCGATTAACTCT
>CAJTOT010000006.1:0-6362 GCA_910577935.1 uncultured Hungatella sp.
TGGGCGTTTTGGCGGGGGAGAGGGCCAGGAATATATATTTGGAAAAGAGCGGCCGCTGGAGCCGAGAACGCTGCAGAACCATTTTAAGAGGTTTTTGAGGGAAGCGGGGGTGGAAGACAAAAATTTCCATGCCTTGAGACACACATTCTCCACCAACTGTATCGAGAGAGGAACAGATGTGAAAAGCCTCAGCGAGATGCTGGGACATTCTGATGTGCAGATCACGCTGAACCGGTATGTGCACCCGTCCATGGATGTGAAGCGGGGATACTTAGATTCTCTTTCCGCCTTTTATGGTCAAATTCATGGTCAGGAAGATTAGAGAATGCCGTTGAGCGGCGGTGGCTTCTTTTGGGTGCGTGGATTATAGAAATCCACGAAAACAGGGCGTCGGCAGAATCATCATTACTGGATGATTCCCCGGCGCCCTCTTTGAATTTTCAATTCTGTGAATTCCGTTGCTGTTCGCTCCATCTCACGGCAAAGCCCAGACCTGTCTGTACGGGTAACTAAATTCCTCCATGCATACAAAGATTATTTTCGATATTCCTGGCGTATTGATTTCTTATATAATAGGGAGAAGCATACCGCTGCTTTGCCCTCTGGCAGTCTCTGGCGTTTACATCCCGGTATATGCTCACTTTCCCTTCCGGGGCGTACACCATAACCTGCTCCCCCGGAAAATCCAGTATCTTGGTGTTCATAGCCACTTTTCCTCCCATATGAAAGATTTTTCTTCCATTCCGGTCCAGCAGCTCTGTATCCCCGCCTGCGACGCCCCTTAGTATCTCATGCAGTCCGTCCCCGTCTATATCCACCGGGGCGGTGTCAAAGAGGCTGAAGGGCCATGAGAGGGACTCTCCTGTAACCGCGTCGAAGACAAACTCCGTGATCCCTGTATAATATCGGTTTACCCCGTCCTTGGACTGGCCTGTGATTCTCATGCCGTTGGCGATCAGCCGGCCCTCCGGTCCGATGCGCCCCACCCAGCCTTTGTGAATATGTCCCCGGTCCACAGCAGTCCAGATCGGATTTCCCTTTTCGTCGTACATGCCGATTCTCGGGCCATTCTCCTCATGGGATTCTCTGTTGATATAGACTTGCCACCTTCCCGTCTCATGGTTGTAGACAGGCTGGCACATGTCTGAGTGTCCATGCCAGTTTTCCTTTTCGATGCAAAACATTTCCCTGCCGTCGTGGAGGGACAGACACCGTTCTCCCCACAGCACCTCGTCACACCCGTCCCCGTCTATATCAACGATGGGGAAGGAATGGCTGCCTCTGGCGCCAGGGGCCTCCCTGGGTATCTCCTTTGTCCATATACCTTCCATTTTCTCGTTCCACGCCTGAAAGTACATATCCTCATACGTTCCCTGAGCTGTCACCAGCACCGGCTTTCCCTGGTCATACCCCGCAAAAATATGATTTCTGAAATACCACATGGAGCGATGAATCCCCCCATGGTTTGGCCATGGCCATGTGCCGGTTACTTCCCCGGTCTCCACATCCCGCCGCTCCATCACGTATGCCTCAACCCACAGAGGATGTATGGGGTCAGAATTGTTCACCACATAAAGCTCGTCTCTGCCGTCACCGTCCATGTCTATGAGCGTAAAATTATACAGGGCGGCGCTGGGCCAGATTCCCAGATCTTTTTTCCAGAGAATTTCCCCCTTGTCGTCAAATACTATGCCGTGAAGACGGTCATTTGGCGGCACAAACATACTGTAATGCATATCCACGTCATAGCAGGCTGCGTAAAACGCCGCAAAGCCTTTCTTCCCGCTCCCCAGCTTTGCCGGCATCACCTTATATTGCAGGGACGGCGACCCCAGATTCAGAGAGAACACTTCTCTTATATCTATATCCACCTTATCTTCTCCTCTCTATTCTCAAAATCACTGTGCCGGTGTCCTTGTTTTCCTCCATCAGGCGCCTGGCTGTCTCAAATCCCTTCACTTCCTCTATACTCCTCATATGCCTCCGTCATCTGCTCTGCCCACTGGTCCAAAAATTCCTCCACGCTCATCTCTTCCAGAAGCATTGCCTGAAAATTCGGCGGATTGTTGGAATTCATTATCGTGGAATAATCCGGAAGATATTTAGGCTGAGACACCAGATGACACTTCTCCGACGCCAGGGTGTTCAGGGCTTCTTTCGTTGCCTGGGCATCCTCCACCCACGGCTCCTCCAGCACCTTGTTGTTCATGGGAATCTGGCCGATTGACTCATTCCAGTAGCTGTTGGACTCTTCGGACAGCATAAATTCAATGAACTCCCATGCCCCCTCCGGGTCCGGGCAGGTGTCGAAGATACAGTATCCCCCCTGGCTCCCGGCGGTGTACGAATAAGTTCCTCTCAGGGAGACGGGAAAAGATACCGCCTGATACTGTTCCGGCGAAAGGGCGGAGGCGTGCTCGCTGGCCGAGCCTGTGTTGTGAAAAATAATCGCTGCCGATCCTCCGTCAAAGGCTGCTACCATCTCTTTATAGCTGTTGGTGATATCACTTTCCGCCGTGGAGGTGTTGTACAGCGCCTGATATCGTTTCATGAATTCCACGTGTTCCGGGGCATTGATGGTACAGATGCCGTTTTCGTCAAAATAATTTTCGATTCCCGAGTAGGCGTAAAGCACATGCTGCAGTTCCACGCAGCAGCTGGAATCTCCTCTCATGGAGAATCCGTAAACTCCTTTGTCAGCGTCAGTCATCATCTCCACCGCGTCGAAAAATTCTTCCCACGTAGCAGGTATGCCCACCCCTCTCTCTTTAAGCAAATCAGCGCGCACCCACATTAAGGGTGTGGACACGGTGTCTGTGATCATGTACAGGCGCCCTTCCGGGTCCAGTTCCCGGTTAAGTCTTATATAATTTTCGTTGATATAGGCGCCTTCCTCCCATGTGTCAAAATACTGGTCAAGAGGTATCAGGCATTCCTGGGCGACCCAGTTAGACCCCCACGCGGCATTGCAGTGTCCGATGTCCGGTGTGGTATCTGTGGAGATGGCCACATCATATTTTTCTTTGGCAGAAGACGACGGTATTCCCTCATAAACCACAGTAATCCTCTCCTGGGACTGGTTGAACCTCCTGATCAATTCTTCATAATAGGGGGTCCGGCTCTCCCCCGCGTTCTCGTCCCAGAAGGTCAAGGTCACTTTCCCAGCCTGCCCCTCACTCCCAGCTGCTCCTGCCGGAGAACCTCCTGTCCCGGACGCCTGCCGATTCTCTTTTGACTGGCTTCCTCCCTGCCGGTTTCCTCCCGTCCGGCTCCCTTCCTGCCGGTCCGTTCCCCCAGACCCCGAACCGGAAGACTGGCCGCATCCCCAGAGGCTTCCTGTCATCATGGCAGCCGCCAGGAACATCCCTGCTGTTCTTTTAAGTTTCTTCTCAATCTTCTTTTTCATGTTTTTCTCCTTTTCTTTTTTCTTTTCTGCTCATCTGTGTCTTCCTCTGTCTCTTCTGCCCCGATTACCCTGTCCTTCACTGTCCTTCACTGTCCTTCACACCGGCCTTCCCTATCATCCCTTTACCGCCCCGGCTCCCAGACCGGACACCATATACTTCTGCACATACGCAAACATGACAAGAACCGGCGCCAGCGCGATCATGCTGCCAGCGCAGAGCTGCCCGTAGTTAATACTGTACTCCCCGATGGTCATACTCAGCCCTACGGGGATAGTGTATTTGCTCCCTGAACTGATAAACATGAGACTGTACAGATATTCATTCCAGCAGCTGATAAACGAGTAGGCGGATACTGCCGCCAGCCCCGGCAGAAGCAGGGGAAACAGCACCTTGGCCACTGCCTGAAAACGGCTGCATCCGTCCACCATGGCGGCCTCCTCCAGAGACTCCGGAATCCCGCTGATAAAGCTTCTCATAAGAGCCGCGTTAAATGGGATGTGGAACACGGTGTATGTCAGAACCAGCGACCAGTGATGATTGATCAGCCCCGCCTTGTGGTAAATCTTAAACAGCGGAATCATCAACATGGCGGTGGGAAAAAACTGAGTGCACAGAAGCGCCAGCAAAAACAAGGTTTTCCCTTTAAACTGATATCTCGCCAGGGCATATCCGTCCATGGCGGCAAACAACACCGTAAACACGGTACTCAACAGGGCGACCTTCAGGCTGTTGAGGAAATATGTTGAAAATCCGCTGTTCTGCCATGACAGCACATAGTTTTCCCAGGTAAATTTCATCGGCCAGTAGGTCACAGGCTTTGCCGCGATCTCCGGGCTGGTCTTAAAAGACGTGATCATCGTCCAGTAAAACGGGAATAACGTCCACACCACCGCTGCCGCCAGGATCAAGTATACCGCCGCCTGCTTCCTGTGCCTTTTTTTCCTGAATAATTTCATAGCCCTACCCTCTCTCTTCCTTTCCGAATCCACTGAGCCTCAGATACCCTCCCGCAAGCACAAACAGGATCAGAAACGAGACAACCGCCAGGGAACTCCCGTATCCGAAATTTCCGTCTCTTCTCGCCGTGTTGGCAAGATATACCGCCAGAGTCGTGGTCTTGTGTACCGGTCCTCCCCCTGTCAGGTTGAGAATCAGGTCCACGCTGTTGAACTCCCATATGGTCCTCAGCAGGGTAGTGAGCACAAGTGTCTCTTTTATGTACGGAAAGGATACATAAAAGAAATTTTCTCTCATCCCACCGCCGTCTGCCCTGCACGCCTCATACAGCTCTTGGGGGACTGACTGAAGAGCTGCCAGAAGCATGATGGAAAAAAACGGAATTCCTCTCCACAGCTCCGCTGCGATCAGGGCCCAAAAAGCCGTGTGCTTGTTTCCTGTCCACGCCACCGCCTTGGACAGGATGCCCAGCCGCTGGAGAAGGTCATTGAGAACCCCCACATTTTCATAGTACATCATGGACCACAGCATGGACACCAGCACTCCTGACAGCGCCCATGGCAGAAAGATGACGGCGCGGAAGACACCACAGCCTTTAAATCTGCCTTTCAGCAGCAGCGCCAGCCCCAAACCAAAAACCATCTGCAGTCCCATCTCCGCGGCTACCCACTGGAACGAGTGAACCAGCGACTCCCAGAAAACCGGGTCAGTGCCGATTCGAACAAAATTGTCCAGGCCGATGAATCCGTTCTGCTTGGGCCTTGTCAGCAGTTCCCGGCGGAAGCTGGTGTAAAATACATTCCCCACAGGATAGAGCAGCAGCCAGATCAGCAGCGCGGCGGTGGGCAGCATAAGCAGATACGGCATATATGTTTTTTTCCTTCCCATAGCTTCCCTCCTTTTCTTTTCTGTTATCAGTAAACCACAAAAATCAGGAAAAAATAATTCAAAATCTTTAGAAAACAGTTTGATATATTTGGAGCTTGTTTCCAATTCCTCTTCCCTCATTGACATCGGCAAATCAGTCTGTTTATAATATTTTTAACAAGCAGCAGGGGGAAATAAACTGATGAAAAAAAGTGTTGAAAGTCTGTTAAAATCTTTTTCACTCCGGGCGATTATTATGATTTTTTGCTCCTCCTTTATTTTGCTGGTCATATCTGTCTCTGCCATTTTTTACTTTACAGGAACCCGCCATATGAGCGGCATGATCCGCCAGAACGCCATGGACCTCACCAGGCAGGCCACCGAAAATCTCAGCCGCAAATTAGAACGGCTTCATCAGTCCGCTGTCAATTCCGTCACTCATTCTCTTCTTTTTCTCAGAATGAATCAGAATATGGAGGCTGGGCTGGAGCCTGTCTCCGCCAAAAATTACACGCTCCTGGCCGCCGGCATCCAGGAGTTTGTGGCACAAAATCATCCGGATATCAGCACTGCCATACTGATGCTCTCCAACAATTCCATCGTTCTGACCGTGTCCGACTACGGCGGAATCCTCCGGTGGCGGCAGCCGGACTATTCTGCCTTGTACGATGCCTTTTCTTCTTCTGAGCTCACATGGATCGGCAAAGATACCGCCGCGGAATTTATCGGCACCGACGCGGCGGTTCCCCAGATCGGCCTCATACAGATGCTTGGCACGGAATCTTCTCCTCTCCACGGGCTGCTCTACATCGGCTTTTCCGATCAGGCTATCGAAAAAGAGCTGGACTGTTATCACGTGACCAACTCCAACTTTTTCACGATTGCCCGAGGAGGAAAATTTCTTTTCCTCTCCGGGGAGGATTCTCCTTTTGCCGGCCTGTCCCGGCTTGCTGTTCCTCCGGACACCGGAAATGCCGTCTCTCTTTTTAACCTGGAGGACTTCTGCGCCCTGTATTCTCCCATGTCTGTCCCGGATCTTTCCATTGTGGCGCTGATTCCCGGAGAGGAACTGTTTCTGGACAATGCCAGATTTTCTTCTGTTCTCCTTGCAGAATCCGCGGCAGCTGTGGG
>CAJTOT010000006.1:6405-30932 GCA_910577935.1 uncultured Hungatella sp.
TCTCCCGCCGAAAATCTGGCGCGCCAGCTGGATTCCGTGGAATCCCTCAGACAGCTGGAAACAGTAAAAGCCGTGGGCGGAAAAGATTTTCTTCAGATCAGCGCCGCCATCAACCACCTTTATGGCCGCGTCAACCATCTCATCGCCTCTCTCACCGACGAGATGCAAAGCCGCAGAGACGCCCAGCTAAAAGTGCTTTATGCCCAGATTAACCCGCACTTTCTGTACAACACCCTGGACAGCATCGGCCAGCTCTGTCACCTGGGCGATACAGAGGCCGCCTGCCTGATGGTTCGCCAGCTGTCTGATTTTTACCGCATCGGTGTCAGCAAAGGAGAGACACTGATTCCCCTTAAGGATGAACTCCTCCATGTGTCCTCCTACCTGTCCATACTCCGCACCCGTTTTGAAGATTTTCAATACAGGATTCAGGTCCCTGAAAATCTGCTGGATATCCCTGTTCCCAAGATTATCCTTCAGCCTCTGGCAGAAAACGCGGTCTGCCACGGCCTCCGAACGTTCTGCGCCTGTGGAACCGTGGAAATCCGGGCCTCTGTTCAAAATCAGATGCTTCTCCTGCAGGTAACGGATGATGGCGCAGGCATCGATGAGGACCGTCTGGAACAAATCAGAACGCTTTTGTATCGTGAACCGGTTCAGGAGGACAAGTTTCCGCCTATTTACGGGCTGAAAAATGTGCATCAGAGAATCACTCTCCAGTACGGGCAGCCCTTCGGCCTGACCATTGACAGCCGCCTGGATGAGGGGACTCAGGTGGAAATCCGCCTCCCTCTAACTTCTTGTCAGGAAAGGAACTTAAACTATGAAAATTCTGTTTGTTGACGATGATGCCATTGCCAGAAGAGGAATTGTTTCCAAGCTTGACTGGAAAGCCTGGGGCTGGGAACTGATCTATGCTGCCAGAGACGCCATGGATGCCCTGGATTACATGAGCCGGGAACAGCCGGATGTGATCTTATCAGATATCAAGATGCCGGTTATGGACGGCATACAGATGGCTCTTATAGCCAGAAATTATTATCCGGATATAAAATATATCTTTCTGTCCGGATACAAAGAATTTGAATATGCCAAACAGGCGTTAAAACTCAATGCCGTGGACTACCTCAACAAACCTGTGGACAGCGCCCAGCTGATTCAGGTTCTGAAGGAAGCGCAGGCGCTGGTGGAAAAGGACAAAAACGCCAATGCCATCTTGAAAGATAAATATCCTTTTATCTGCAGACATTACCTGTCCCAGATGATGCAGAACCATTTCCGTGAGATCGACGATTCTGTTTTCAAAGCATTTGACTTAAATCTTTCCAATGGCTTCGGAATGGCCGGGTTTCTTGATTTTAAAGACACAGATCCGGACATCTTCTCTCTGCCTGCAAAGAACGCTCTAGATCAGCTCTGCGCCGCCCTTTCTCAGGAATTCCACGGTTCCATTTTTATGACCACGGAGACAATGCAGATTTTCTTCGTGTTTACCTGCAGCGAGCTAGACCAGGAGGAGGAATTCCGCGTCCGTCTCACAGACCTGGAAACCTGTGTCAAGGACCTTCTCCGCAAGAATGCTCCCTGGTTTCCCCAGCCTTTTTTCCACTATGGAACGGTCATACGCAGTCTGAATGAACTATATCGATCCTATGAGAGCATTCTCCGTTCCATCGATTGCGACACCAATCTCCTTTTGAATCAGATAAAAGCCTATCTGGAGCAAAACTACGGACAGGAAGATCTGACTTTGACAAAGATCGCGGAACATTTTTATGTAAATCACTGCTATCTGACCAGCATTTTCAAAGACCATTTCGGCATCAATCTCTATGACTATCTGATTCAGACGCGGATGAAAAAGGCGGCAGAATTGATTCTCTCCACCAACAAAAAAGTCTACGAGATCGCCGAAGCCGTGGGCTATAAAAACAGCCAGTATTTCAGCGTGAGTTTTAAAAAATATTTCAACTCCACGGTCATGGAGTACAAAAAACTCCACACCCGCCAATCCAATTTCCCATTGCAGGCAGCAGCCCCTCAGACTCACAGCGCAACCGAGCAGCGGGATACCTGACCCTCGCAAACATACACGTCAAAAAAGCTCTGCCCTCACAAAACACCAGGCAGAGCTTTTTTATGGGGCCGCGGCCCTATGGTTATTTCTGTTTTCCCTGCGGTTCCTCCCCGCCGGCATAGAACACAAACATCTTCTTATAGTTCTCCTCAGGCACCTGGGCCACTTCTCTCAGCCCGCTGCCGGCTCCCCGGACGATCAGCCCGCCGCAGCGGGACAGCAGGCTGACAGCGCACAGATATTCTGTTCCCATGCGGAGACCTTCATCTCTCCTGTTATACAGGTCTGTCACTGTCTGTTCCGGCTCCTTCTCATACTCCTGTTCCTCCGGTCCGGCAAATATGACCCGGCTCCCAAAGGTTTCGCCTATCTTCTCCCCCGCGGCTTTATCTTCCGCAAGGAGATATATATAATCAAATTCCCCGGCATCCGAAAACTCCTGTATCTTGTCTATGACCGCCTCAGCGCTGCCCAGGTCTTCCCGGCGCGCTCCCGCCATCAGAACCCCCAGAGTCCTCTCCGGGCGGGGAAGCAGCGCCTCCCCGTTTTCCTTTATATACTTTTTCACCTTGCTGTTGAACAGGCCTCTGGGCCAGGAAAGCTCTGCCCCGCCGGACACCTGGTCCATGATATGCCTTGCGCCGGGCAAAAGATTCATGTTGGGCGACAGCGCCAGGTAACTGCTGTTGTGCACCTCTTTCATGGTGTAACCGCCCGGCTGAAGGAAAAATTTATTCCAGATGTCCTCCCCCGGAGCGTCGGAGTATCTGTGCCCGTCGGAAGACACGATCTGGAAAACCGGAAGGTATCCTTTGGCCAGGGCGTATCTGGCGGCCGCGAACATCTTGTCCCAGATTCCGAAAATTCCCTCCTCCGCGAACACCCCGTCAATGACAAAGAATTTCTTGTCAGGGTTGAGGCAGCCTGGGGAGATGACATAGGAAAACATAAAGGTCAATGCCATGACATCGTCATAGCGCATGACATCCTTTTCCTCTCCCGGAACCTCTCTCTCCCCGGAAGTTTCTTCGATTATATACAGTATCCTTTCCTCTGATGCCCCTGGTTTCTCCGGCTCCGGCATCTGGTCTGCCACTGTGACCTGTATTCCCTCCGGCGCCTGCAGCGCGTCCAGATAATCCCGCCACTCTCCTCCCGCCAGGAACACTTCCTTCCCCTTCCACAGGGGAAGCGCTTTTTTGTACAGCTCCACCGAGTATTCGTTGAGACCCGACAGGACTATCCTTTGATACCGGTTGAGAAAGCTCACGTCGATCTCCCCCTCATACCGATAATAGTGCTGATAATTGGTCTCAATATTTTTCACAAAGTTGACGCAGTTTCCGTTTTCAAACACAGGCAGTATACAGTCATACAGGTTCATCCTTGATACCTGCTGAAATACCTGGTCGGATTTTTCCAGAGCCAGATTCATAAACCTGAGATTATTGTCCAGGAAAAAACGGGTGACATGATACACAATGTCTCTTCCATAAGGCTTCTTCACCCGCACTTCCAGGATATCATTGTCTGTCAGGTCTTTGAAAAAATCCGTCAAATCCTCTCTCGTGGGATCTGTCTCTGTCTCGAACACGTAAAATGCTCCTGAAACGCTCACTACCATAACGTTCTTCTAACTCTTACCCTTTCTCTTCTGTCCCTGTGAAGCCGTTTTTGCCTGATATTATAAAAAATTTTAATCGGCATAAATCGGGCAGGCATCACAGATCTTCGTGACTTCTCCTCTTATATAGTCAGCCTTATTTTCAAAGTCTGTGGCCGCCAGCCAGATGCACTCCGCGATCTTCTCCATATCCTCTTCCTTCAGGCCTCTGGAGGTAACGGCGGGGGTTCCGATTCTGACGCCTGATGTGACAAAGGGGCTTCTGGGATCGTTGGGCACCGTGTTCTTGTTCAGGGTGATATATACCTCGTCGCACCGGTTCTGCAGCTCCTTGCCGGAGATGTCCATGCCCCGCAGGTCCACCAGCATCAGATGGTTGTCCGTGCCGCCGGTGAGAAGCTTGAAGCCCTGCTTCTCCAGGGCCGCCGCAAGAGCCTTGGCGTTCTTCACAACCTGCTTCTGGTATTCTTTGAACTCAGGCTTCAAGGCCTCCCCGAAGCACACGGCCTTGGCGCCGATGACATGCTCCAAGGGGCCTCCCTGGGTTCCGGGGAAAATAGCCTTATTGAAATTAAATTTCTCCGCAGCCTCCTTGTTGGCCAGAATCATGCCGCCTCTGGGGCCTCTCAAGGTCTTGTGGGTGGTGGTTGTCACCACGTCCGCATAGGGAATGGGGCTGGGATGAATGCCGGCGGCCACCAGCCCTGCGATGTGGGCCATATCCACCATCAGGCAGGCCCCCGCCTTGTCCGCTACCTCCCTAAACCGCTTGAAGTCAATGGTTCTGGCATAGGCGCTGGCTCCCGCCACGATCAGCCTGGGCTTCGCCTCCAGGGCGATCCTCTCCAGCTCGTCGTAGTCAATATAGCCTTCGTCGTTGACTCCGTAAGGCACAATGTTAAAGTACAGTCCGGAAAAATTCACCGGGCTTCCGTGGGTCAGATGGCCGCCGTGATCCAGGTTCATACCCATAACCGTGTCACCCGGCTTCAGCATGGCCACAAACACCGCCATGTTGGCCTGTGCGCCGGAATGGGGCTGCACGTTGGCATAGTCACAGCCGAACAGCTTCTTCGCCCTCTCGATGGCCAGAGTCTCCACCACGTCCACGCACTGGCAGCCTCCATAGTACCGCTTTCCCGAGTAGCCTTCTGCGTACTTGTTGGTCAGAACCGTGCCCATGGCCATCATCACCGCCTCTGACACAATATTCTCCGAGGCGATCAGCTCCAGATTCCTTCTCTGCCTGGCTGCCTCGGACTGGATAGCCTGTCCCACCTCCGGATCGTATTTTGTGATAAATTCCATAACTTCATTAACCATAGCGTTTCTCCTTCCAGCTTCACAAATTTAACTTACTTCACAAATTTAACTTATTATAAAGGATTCATTCAGGCGGTGTCAAGGTTGTTGCTGTTCATAGGGTATGGTCTTTGACGGCGCCGGGAAGGGCCCGGCATCAGCAGAACCTGTACTCCTTCACCACCATCTGCAGAGTGCGCCTCCCGTTGTACTCGTTGATTCCGGGATAGTAGATTACATCCATCTCCCGGCGTCCTCCCATTTCCTCCATAAATGCGTCCCCTTCCGTGAACAGGATTCCCTCCACCGGCGCCCCCGAGGGTGTCACCATGGACAATTTCACCGCGTTCCTGTTTCTTCCCAGAACTTTGGCTGTGCGGATATGAACTCCCTTCTGGGCAAACTGCGGCTTCTCGTTGCCCTGGCCGAAAGGCTCCAGCATCTCCAGCTCCCGAACAAGAGGCTCCGATACATATTCCATAGGCATGGCTGCGTCGATCCATATCTTAGGGATAAAATCCTCCTCCGTCAGCCTGGCGTTGTCGTTGAGCCGCCGCCGGAACTCTTCCACCTTCTCTCCGGGGAGGGAAAGCCCTGCCGCCATGGGATGTCCCCCGAACTTAGTCAGAAGATCTTTCACCTCCAGGAGGGCCTCAAACATATGATACCCCTCAATGGAGCGCCCTGACCCCTTCACGCCGTCGGAAGCGTCTGTCAGGACAAACACCGGCTTGTGAAATCTCTCTCTTAATCGTCCGGCAATGATTCCCGCCAGCGACTCGTGGCAGTCCGGCAGATAGGGGACCAGCACTTTGTCGTCACGGTACAGGGTCTCCACCTGTTCCGCTGCCTCCTCCACGCCTGCCGAGGTCATATCCTTTCTCTGGTCATTTAACTCTTTCAGCTCCTCGGCCAGCCTGTCCGCCTCCTCCTCGTCCCGGCTCAGAAGGAGTCTCAATGCCATCTTGGCAGTCTGCAGCCTGCCCCCGGCGTTGAGGCAGGGCCCTATGACATATCCTATGTGAAAGGCGGTTAAATGGCCGATGTCCAGGTTATTTTTCTCCACCAGCTTTTTAAGGCCCACGCTGTTCGTCATAGGCATCCGGGCGAGGCCCTCTTTTACCAGAATCCTGTTTTCGTCCTGGAGCCGCATCACATCTCCCACAGTAGCTATGGCCGCAAACTCCAGCATCTCCTCCCACTCTGACAGAGGCACCTGGAACTTCTCATACAGCACATAGATCAGTTTGTATGCCACCACCGCGCCGCAGATCTCTTTCCACGGATATGTACATTCCTGCTGTTTCGGGTTGACGATGGCATCCGCCGGGGGCAGGATATCTCTGTCATCCTTCCTGGCTATGTCGTGGTGGTCTGTGACGATCACCGTCATGCCCAGCTCTTTTGCCCTGTGCAGTTCCGCCGCTGCGGAAATCCCGTTGTCACAGGTGAGAATGGTATCTACACCGTCTCCTGCCGCCGCCTCTATGATCTGCTCATTGATCCCGTACCCATCCTTGACCCGGTCCGGAATCTCGTAGTCCACCTGGGCGCCCACCCGGCTCAGGGCCCGAAACAGCAGATAGGTGGAGCACACCCCGTCGATGTCGTAATCCCCCACAATCCGTATCCATTTTCCCTTCTCCACCTTTTCTTTCAGGATATCCGCCGCCTTCTCCACATCTTTCAGCAGCCGCGGGGAGTACATGTCCCTTCCGGTGCCGTACAGATATCTTCTTATGGCCTCCTGGCCGCACACGTCCCTGTTCCTCATGACTCTGGCAGTCACTGGGCTGATGTGAAATTCCTGGGCGATAGCGTTAAAATCCGCCTTCTTCGCATATACCATCCATTTTCCTGTCATCTCTTCTGTTTTCCTTCCTGCGTCTTCTTCTCCGGGGCTTCTTTCCGGGGAGCTTCTTTCCTGGAGCTTCTTCTCTTGCCCCCTCGTCGGACATGTCTTTCTAACCTTCTACCACAATCTCTGTCTCGTACTCCCTCAGACGTTTCCTCCTCTCTCTGTAGTCGGGAATCTGCTCCTCCACAACCTTCCAGAATCTGGGGGAATGGTTCATCTCCTTCCTGTGGGCCAGCTCGTGAACCACCACATAATCCAGCAGCTCCTCCGGCACCAGAACCAGCTTCCAGTTAAAGTTCAGATTCCCCTTTGCGCTGCAGCTTCCCCACCTGGTAGCCTGCTGGCGTATGGTGATCTTCCCGTAGGTCACATTCATCTTCTGGGCCCACTGCCAGGTTTTCTGGGCCAGCAGCCATCTGGCGTGCTGCCGGTATTGTTTCACCTGTTCCTCCGTGCAGGCGACCTGGCTCTCCTTCTTTTTCAGGACTTCCTGGCGGTGCCGCCATATCCATTCTCTGTGCTCCTGGGCAAAATCCCAGGCCTCCCTGTCCGACACCCACAGAGGACACCTCACCTCCACGCTGCCGTCCCGCTTTACCTGAACAGCCATGGTCCTGCGCCGGGAGCGGACAATTTCTATGGGGATTGTCTCTTCATTCTTCTTCATAATTTTCTTCCATGTCTCCAAATATCACGCACAGATGGGGGTTATCCTCCTCTGCATCCTTCATCACTTTTCTCACCTTTTTCATGTAATCGGATATCCTTCCCTCCTCCCGGGGACCGAACACGCCCAGGCAGGTGTCCTGGGTAATGGAAGTCAGCCCATCGTAGAGGGCATCCAGATTATTTCCATAATAATCGTTAAACTCCAGCTCAAACTTCAGATACTCATGTATCCACTCCACGGTTTTCGCCGGTTTGAAATCCAACAGTACTTTTCTCATAGCCGCGCCTCCTGGTATCACTGGCCGTACAGTTCTTCAAAAGTTTTATAGTGGTCCTCCGTATAAAAAATCAGGCCATCGTCAGAATAAATAATCCGCTTCGCCCCCCGGTATCCGCCGTCATAATCAATGTCGCACTCATAATATGTCCGGCCTTTTTTGTCCGGCAGCGCCCCCTCGTAGTTGCCGAACCGGCTGCCTCCGATGCTCATTCCGGGAGCCACGTCCCACAGATTGCCTGTACTGCTGTCCCAGCCCAGCTTCTCCGCCTGTTTTTTAGTAATATAGTTGCCGGGCAGATGGCCGTAAAGGTGAATATACAGCGCAACCTCATCCTTGGAAGTGTAAACACCTGACTCATCCACGGTCAGGGAAGGCTCATCCTCCCCGCTCTCCTCCGCGGACGGTTCCCCCCTTTCCCCCGGCTCAGGGGATACTTCCCCGCCGGCGCTCTTCCCCGGATCTGCCTCTGAGGACGGTTCTTCACCAGATGTCTTGTCCGACTTCTCCGCCTCCACCGACTGACTGCCGGCAGATGCTTGACCCGCCTCCACTGGCTGATTCCCGGCAGACGCCTTCTCGGACTCTACCGGCTGACTCCCGGCTGACGCCCTCTCTACCTCATCCGGCTCATCCCCGGCAGATGCCTGACCCGCCTCCTCCGGCTGGCTCTCGGCAGCGGCCTCCGGACCTGTCTCCGCCTCCCGGACAGTCTGCTGCCTCCCTGTCTCTCCCCCGCTGTTTCCGGACGGCGCGCATCCTGCAAGACTGCTTCCCGTCAGACATGCCGCCACAAGCCACAGGGCGCCGAGGGCGGCCCAGAACCTCCTTCTGTTTCTTCCCCTTGCCCGGCCGGGTTTCTTTCCTTTTATCTCCTCCATCAGGATTTCCTCCTCATTTTGTTCGCGCAGAAAATGTCTGCGTATCCATGCATCACCGTACATGCATCACCGTAATAAATTATACTGAAAAATTTCTTTCTGCACAACCCAATTCCCACATAACAGTTCAAAGTTACTGTTCCAAGGTTACAGTTAATGGGCGGGGAATACAGAGGATGCCCCGGCTTTTGTCCGGAGCAGAAGGGCAGGAAAAGATAACCGCATCCGAACGCTTGCCCGGCGGTCAAAGGCTTGCGGCTATCCCCGACTTATGTTAAACTGGTAGATAGATAAAAGCACGAAAGAAAGCGAGGACAATTCTATGAAATACGATTTCACTTCCATCATGAACCGCCAGGGCATGGATTCCATCGCCGTCGACTCTCCCGGCAAGGTTCCCACCGCCCCTGGCGGTCCAAAGGAGGGATTTGACGTGATTCCCATGTGGGTGGCGGACATGAATTTCCCCACGGTGCCCACAGTTCCCCGGGCTCTGGCTGAGAGGGCGGCGCACCCCGCTTACGGATATTTTAACCCGTCCGACGCCTATTTTGACGCCATCATCAACTGGCAGGCAGAGAGGAATCATGTAACCGGACTCTCCAAGGAGCACATCGGCTACGAAAACGGAGTACTGGGCTGTGTGGTGTCGGCGGCTCAGGCTTTTTGCTGCGCCGGCGACAAGATTCTGGTTCACGCGCCTACTTACATCGGTTTTACATTTTCCCTCACCAATGTAGGCTACAATCTGATTTTAAGTGATCTTGTCCAGGACCAGGACGGAATCTGGCGTATGGATTACGAAGATATGGATCGAAAATTAAAAGAACACTCCATTCATTTTGCCATCTTCTGTTCCCCCCACAATCCTACGGGGAGGGTCTGGGAAAAATGGGAGATCGAAAAAGCCATGGAGATTTACAGAGACAATGACTGTGTGGTAGTCTCAGACGAGATATGGTCAGACATTCTTCTGGACGGGCACAGGCACATACCTACCCAGTCCGTATCCGATGACGCCAGAAACCGCGCCATCGCCGTGTACGCGCCTTCCAAAACCTTCAACTTAGCCGGGCTGGTGGGCTCCTACCACATCGTCTACAGCAAGTATCTCCGGGACCGGCTGGACAAACAGTCCTCCCTGTGCCACTACAATTCCCAGAACGTCATGTCCATGCACGCCCTCATCGGCGCTTACTGCCAGGAGGGGCAGGAGTGGGTGGACGAGCTGTGCCAGGTCCTCAGCGGCAACGTGGACTATGCCTGTGATTATATCGCCTCCCATTTCAAGGGCATCTCCCTCTCCCGCCCCCAGGGAACTTACATGCTGTACTTGGACTGCAGCGCCTGGTGCCGGGAACACCATATGACCCTGGACCAGCTTCTTCGGGCCGGCTGGGACGTGGGCGTGATCTGGCAGGACGGGCGGCCGTTTAACAAGGCAGACACTATCCGCATGAATCTGGCCCTGCCGTTGAGCCGGGTGAAGGAGGCATTTGAAAGACTGTCAAACTATGTATTTTGTTACTGTTCACATGCAACCAGCAAAAATCCATGAAAATCGCCTGCGGCGATGGGATTTTTGCCTGCCTGCCCAGGTTAGCATACGGTCAGCGCAGCCAGTGCGCAGACCTACCTGAACAGTAACTGTATTTTCCCCGTCTGTCTGACACAGTTGACAACTTTGTTCTAAAGGTTTACAATCATACTGCAGTCTTAACAGCTGCACGCATTCCGCCAGTTCTGGGAAGAGTATGGCCATTGGCTGTATCGGAGGTGTCCGGTCTCACACTGATTATCCCGGGAACACGCTCCGGCTGGGGGGATGTTTTTTATTGGGAAATTTTCCGGGCAGGGAGTCAGACTGCCTCCTCACCCCTTCAGCAGTGGCGCTCCGCCGAAAAAACGGATTCCGGACATAAGCCGGTCAATGATCTGCCTTTTAAGACAAACCACACACCGGCTTATATCCTGCATGCGTCTCAAATAAATGCCTCCCTACAGCATCTTCACCCCTCTGCAGTACGTCTGGCACACATCGTAATTGTCCTCCAGAACCACCACATCCGCGTCATACCCTGCCGCCAGTTTTCCTTTTCTGCAGTCAACGCCCAGGCATCTGGCGGGATTGATGGTGCAGCTGTTGAGCGCCGCGTCAAAGGGAATCAGAGCTTCCTCTGCCAGAATCTTCAGCCCCCTGTTCATGGAGAGCGTGCTCCCCGCGATGGTCTTCGTCCCCTTGAGATAGGCAAGTCCGTTCTCGCTGATCTCGATGGGATGTCCGCCCAGCTCATAATCCCCGCCCGGCGGGCAGTGCTTTGCCCTCAGTGAGTCGCTGATCATGATGGTGTAATCCCGGCCCTTGGAGGTGATATAGTCGTTGAGCGCCGCCAAGTGGGAGTGGCATCCGTCGCAGATGATTTCCCCGTAGATATCTCTCACCCGGAATGCCGCGCCCACCAGTCCCGGATTTCTGTGGAGAAGCCCGGTCATCCCGTTGTACACGTGGGTCATGGAGGTCGCCCCGTTGGCAATTCCCATCATGGCTTCCTCGTAGGAGGCGGAGGAATGCCCCATGCTGACCACCACCCCGGTGTCCCTGCAGTGCCTTGTCAGCGCGAAATCCTCATCATGCTCCGGAGCCAGGGTGATGTAGCGGATCAGCCCCTCGGCTGCCGCCTGATACATCTTGAACTGCTCCACGGAAGGCCTGGCGATGGCCTCCGGAGGCTGGGCGCCCTTGTATTCCATATCCAGGTACGGCCCTTCAAAATGGATTCCCAATATCTCGGCGCCCTCATATCCTTCTCTCACCACCGCCGCCACATTGGCCACCGCCTTTGTGAGCACATCCGGCATCTGGGTCACGGTAGTGGGAAGAATCCCGGTGACCCCTTCCTCCGGAATCCGCCGCATCCAGTCTCTGAGGCCCTCCGGCTCCCCGTCGTTGGTGTCAAACCCGTAGGCCCCGTGGGTGTGTACATCGATAAATCCCGGCACCACCCGTTTTTCCTTGTAGTCCTCGTCTGCCTCCCTGGTTCCGTATGGGTAAATTCTCTCAATCCTTCCGTCCAGAATCTCCAGCTGCGCCGCCAGAAACTGTCCGCCGATCCATACCCGGCTGCTCTGCACGATCATAAGCCTTCTCCTCTCCGCGGGGCCGCCCCGCCTCCCCGCATTATCATTTTCATATTTTTATACAGTATACCCATTTATATCCAAAAAATCAATAAAAGCCGGACAGAAAATAAAAATATTTTCTCCGTCCGACTTTTTTTAAAAATATTTTTTTATCTATCTTCCTTTTCCGTTGGCCTTCTCCACATGAACATTTTTCCCTTTAATCTTCACGTCCTTCATGGCGCGGAGCACGGCGTCCGCGTATTCCCTGGGCACATCCACAAAGGTATAGTTGTCATACATGTCGATGCTCCCCACCAGCTTTCCGGAGATTCCCGACTCTCCCGCCACGGCTCCCAGCACGTCGCCGGGACGGATATTCTGGCTCTTGCCGATGTTGACGAACAGGCGGGCCATGTCTTCCCTGCCGTCCCGGTCATAGCGGCTGTCTCTGCCGTAACGGTTTCCTCTCCCGTCCCGGCTTCCCCGGCCGTCTCTGCCTCCCCGGCCCCGGCCCCCTCCGTCACGGCCGTAGCGGTCTAAGTCGTCCAGAGAGCGGGCGGGCCTGCCGCTGTCGATGATGTCTTCGTTCTCCTCGCCCATGGACAGTTTCAGGAGGGCTGCCGCCACATCCAGGGAAGTGCACTCCTCTTCCGTCAGAACGGTCCTCTCAATCATGTTCACCATCTTGGTGAGATCCGTGTCCCTGATCAGCTCCATGGCCTGCTCCATGATCTTCTCCGCCTTGATGGCAGTGATATCATCCAGCGAGGGGATGGCCTGGGGGATAATCTTGGTCTTGCAGTACCGCTGGATATCCCGGAGCTTGTACACTTCCTTTCCCACCACGAAGCTGAAGGCGATTCCGTCCTTTCCCGCCCGTCCTGTACGTCCGATGCGGTGAACATAGTATTCGTCGTCCTGGGGAATATCGTAGTTGAACACCGCCTCCACGTTGTCCACGTCGATGCCCCTGGCCGCCACGTCGGTGGCCACCAGAATCTCCGTGGTTCCGCTTCGGAAACTGCTCATAACCCGGTCGCGCTGCATCTGCTTTAAGTCTCCGTGAAGGCCTTCCGCAAAATATCCTCTCCCCTGAAGCTCCTGAACCAGGTCGTCCACCTGCCGCTTGGTATTGCAGAAAGCGATAGACAGCTTGGGAGCGTACATATCCAGGAGGCGGCACATCACCTCCACTTTTGTCTTGGGCTTTACCTCATAGTAGTACTGGGTTACTTTCGGAACCGTCAGCTCCTTTTTCACCACCTTTACGGTCACAGGCTCTTTCTGAAAGCGCCTGGCGATATTCTGAATCTCCGCCGGCATGGTGGCAGAGAACATCACCGTCTGTCTCTCCTCCGGGAGCTGGCTTAAGATGGTCTCCATGTCCTCCAGAAATCCCATATTCAGCATCTCGTCCGCCTCGTCCATGATGACCGTGTGGATGTGTTCGCAGCGGATGGTCTTCCTCCTCATGTGGTCCATGACCCGGCCCGGCGTTCCGATGACGATCTGCGTCCCATCCTTCAGCCCCCGAATCTGCCTCACGATGTCCTGTCCTCCGTAGATGGGCAGAACCTTGATTCCGTGCATGTACTTTGCCAGCCTGCGTATCTCGTCGGCAACCTGGATGGCCAGCTCCCTGGTAGGGCACAGGGCCAGGGCCTGGAGCTTCTTGTTGTCCGGGTCTATCTTCTGCAGCAGCGGAATTCCGAATGCCGCCGTCTTCCCTGTTCCTGTCTGGGCCTGACCCACCACGTCTCTCCCCTCCGTCTGCACCGGAATCGCCTGGGCCTGAATGGGCGACGCCGCCTCAAATCCCATATCCGTCACCGCGCGGAGAATTCTTTCGTCTAACTGCAGCTCATCAAATCTTACTGTTTCCATTTACTTTCCTTCTTTCTATGTCTATCCATAACAGTTCTCCCTTCTTGAGGAGAAAATTATCAATCGTCAGATTTATCCAAAATGATAAACGAGAAAATTCAAGACAGATCCTGAATCTTCTCGTTTTCCACATTGATATACTATAACAGACCCGGCACTTTATGTCAATGAGTAAATGTGCCGATTCTGCCGCCTGATTCTGTTGCTCTGTTTTACCTCTCCTCCGTCCGCTGCCCTTCCCTGCCCGGGTTATAAGTCGTATTTCTTTCTGCAGCCCAGATATCCCAGCGCCGCCGCCGCGCCAAGCCCGTAGATGACGAAGGTGCAGGCGAAGGGCAGCTTCACGTGGAGAGAGTAGATAAATCCGGCCGTCATGGAGCCGGCGATGCTGCCCAGAGACTTGGTGGCGTTGAAAAATCCCATCACCAGGTTCTTCTGCTCCGTATCCGCCTGGTTTGCCACCATGTTCTGGAGCACGGGGACGCTGACCGAATATCCGGCATACACCAGGACGCTGAGACTGATGAACAGCCCCACGCCGGGGAGGACCACCGTTCCCAGGGCAGCAGCCGCGCACCCGGCGGTCAGGCTTACCATGGACCGCCGGGTATCCGTCTTGTTGATAATCCAGATGCACAGGGTTATGTTGGAGATGAAGGAGATAAATCCTACCGCTGCCTTGATGATGCCGTTGTAGGAGGAGGTCAGCCCCAGCACGTCTTTTAAATAGTAGTTAAATGCCTGGTCAAAGGCCGTGTTGCCGAAGTTGATCAGCACGTTCACCGCGAACAGCAGGGCGAAGGAGATGCTCATAAACTTTCGGCTGTCGATAAATGCCTGAAAGGGGTTGGCCTCCCTCGCCAGCTGCCTTGCGGACACGCTCCTGGTCCCTTTCTCCGCCTCCGGCCGGCAGATAAAGAAAAACAGAACTCCCACCGCCAGCAGGGTTGCCGCCTGAACCATAAATGCCAGGGTCACGGATATCTCCCCCAGAAACCCGCCCACCATGTATCCGAAGGCGCTGGCCACGCTCTGGATCGTGGCCGTGACCGTCAAGTACTTTCCCTGGTCTTCCGGTCTCGACTTCCCCACCACATAAGTGAGAAAACTGACAAACACGCCCCCGGTAAACAGCCCGGCGAACATGCGGGCGAGAATGATCTGGAACTCCGTGACAGAGAACGCAAACCATATCTGGGCAATGCCGTAGCCCCAGCAGCACACCAGCAGGGAGATTCTGGCCGATATGTAGCTGTTTAACTTTCCCCAGAAAGGAGACACCAGAAAATTGGTAAACTGCATCGCCGCCAGGGCGACGCCGAACATATAGTCGTGAAGATGCAGATTCTGAATCACCGTGGGCGTCACCGGATGAGCAAAATTAGCCGCCAGGTTGAAAATCACCATGGCGGCAAAGAACGCGATAAATCTTGTTTTGTATCTCATGGACATATACTTCCTTTTCTTAATCTGTAAACTGGTACTATCATACCAGATTCGCCAGACTTATCAAGAGGTTATTTGTCCGGGTGTCCTATATTTTTCTTTTCTCAAAATCTTGGAACAGACTGTGTCCCTCCCTCTGCCGGCCACTCCACGACACCGGGGGCTGAGAAAAAGACGGCATCCTTCTCCTCCTCGGTCTCCAGTTCAAAGAAAGTAAATCCCTGATAGCCGACTCCGCCGTAGGTGTATGTCCTGGCTTCTCCCCACAGGGGGTAATTAACGGTTATGGTTTTGTCTGCCGGATTGTAGGTGACTGTGATCGTCTGAGAGGTCACGCTTCCATCCATCCCGTAACACGGAATCGTGTAGCTGCCGCTGTAGTCGTCATTGTACCGGGCCGGCCGGGCTGCTGTTCCGTCAGGCGCTTCTGAAGGCGCTCCCGTGTTCTTTGTCTGAACAACCCCATTAACCACCCATGCCCCGTCACCATTTACCATATATCCGTCAGGCGTGGCGGTATTTAACAGGCAGTATCCCTGCTCATCAAAATAGTAGCTCTCTGCCACGCCATCCCCATTTCCGTCGATCCACTCCCAGGTTCCCGCCGGATACCCGCCGTTGTCGTTCTGCCACCACCAGCCTGTGCCGTCATTCTGCCAGCTCCCCGCAAAAGAAGTGATCCCCATAGCTGCCGTCATAATTGCAGATAACAATGCGATTCCTGCTTTCTTTCTCATCATTTCATTCTCCTTTGAACTGTTTATTGTGCCGAAAATACCTTTCTTCCCAGCCGCCTTACTGGTAGCTAACCCTAAAGTGTACTTTTTAGTACCAAAAAATTTCAAGAAATAATTTACAAAAAATTTCTTAACAGTGTCAAAAAACTGGCGATATTATAAAAAGCCGGACTGAAATCCCAGCCATAAAAAAGTTGCCAAAAAGTACACTTTTCGGCAACTTTTTTATAACCTTTTACACCTTAAACCGGTAACCCACCCCCCAGATAGTCTCGATGTACTGGGGTTTGGCGGTGTTGAACTCGATCTTTTCCCGAATCTTCTTGATATGCACTGTCACCGTGGCGATATCCCCGATGGACTCCATATCCCAGATCTTGCTGAACAGCTCCTCCTTTGTGTACACATGGTTGGGATTCTGGGCGAGAAACGTGAGAAGGTCAAACTCCTTTGTGGTAAAATTCCTCTCCTCGCCGTTGACCCACACCCGTCTTGCGGTCTTGTCGATCTTCAGCCCCCGGATCTCGATGATCTCGTTGTCCGGCATTCCGCTCCCGATGAGCCGCTCATATCTGGCCAGATGAGCCTTCACCCGCGCCACCATCTCGCTGGGGCTGAAGGGCTTGGTCATATAGTCGTCGGCGCCAAGGCCCAGGCCCCGGATCTTGTCGATGTCCTCCTTCTTCGCCGACACCATAATAATCGGCGTGTTCTTCACCTCCCTGACCTTGCGGCAAATCTCAAACCCGTCCACGCCGGGGAGCATCAGATCCAGAATAAACAGGTCATACTCCTCCCGGAGAGCCCTGGAAAGCCCTGTCTCCCCGTCATTTTCAATCGCCACCTCAAAGCCGCTGAGCTCCAGATAATCCTTCTCAAGCTCCGCGATGCTCTCTTCATCTTCAATGATCAAGATCCGTTTCATCGTGAATAACCTCCTGGTATTTTCTTAATACAAAGTGAATCTCCGTCCCGATTCCCAGCTTGCTGGTGGCCCAGATCTTTCCGCCGTGGTCCTCGATAATCTTGCGGACGATGGAAAGGCCGATTCCGCTCCCCCCCTTGGAAGAATTGCGGGAAGAGTCCGTGCGGTAAAAACGGTCAAAAATATTAGGCAGATCCCTGGCAGCGATGCCCCTGCCGTTGTCCTCGATTCCCACCTGAATAAAATCTCCCACGTCTTTGATCCGGATATTGATGATGCCCTTCTTCTTGTCCAGATATTTTACGGAGTTGCTGATAATGTTGTTCACCACCCGCTTCATCTGCTCCGCGTCGGCGATGACCACCACATCCTCGTCCACATAATTAAAATATCCCAGCTCGATATTGTTGGAGTCCAGTTCCAGCCCCACTTCCTCCACGCAGTCCCGGAAATATCCCGCCACATTGATCTTGGAAAATGTGTAGGGTATCTTGTTTGTGTCGATCTTGGAATAAAATGTCAGCTCGTCGATCAGACGGTCCATATCGTTGGCTTTATTATAAATGGTGCGGATATATTTGTCCAGCTTCTCCGGCGAGGAGGCCACACCGTCCAGAATACCCTCCACATAGCCTTTGATAGCGGTGATGGGAGTCTTTAAATCGTGGGAAATGTTGCTGATCAGCTCCTTGCTCTCCTTGTCGTACTGGACCTTCTCCTCCGTGGATTCCTTCAGGCGGATTCTCATCTCCTCAAAGTCCTGGCACAGCTGGCTGATCTCGTCGCCGTTGTCCATGTCCACATCCAGGGTAAAATCCAGATTGCCGTTCTTTATCTCGTTGGTGGCCTGCTGCAGCTTATTCAAAGGCGCCAGCAGGGACTTGTACACCCACCCGGTCAGCATCATTCCCGTGATCAGAAGAATCATGACCCCGGATAACAAAATCTCCAGAAACATGGACTTGACCTCAGGTATAAAGTCCTCCACGCTGGAAATGATGAACACGCTTCCCTCAGTCCCGTCGCCGTACTGAAAATCAACCTGCTTGATCAGGTGCTGAATATCTCCGTCCAGGTAGATGCCGCCCTCCAGGAATGTATTCTCCGGCCTGTCATAGTCGGGCAGGCGCTGATACAGTTCCGGGTTTTCCTGGTCTGCCCCTGAATATATAATCTCATTTCCCTTTCTGACTATGAGAAAGGCATACTTGTGCTTCAGATCCTGATTGACGGTGTCCAGGTACTCCATATCCGAAAAACTGTCCGGCGAAGTCCTGATCTTTTCCTGTATCGCCCTCTGGCTGCTCTGGGTCAGACGGTTAAAGACCTGCATGGAATTTCCCGAAAGCAGGTCCACCTGCTCCGTCAGACCGTAGGAATCTCTGAAGGCCTTCATCTGATACCGGCTGAGGAGACTGAATGCCAGATAGATCAGCAGCATCGGCACCAGGGTTATGGTGACAAACGCGATTCCCAGGCGTGTCTTGATCTTCATAGGCTAATCCTCTCTTTATCTGTGTAAGAAGAGTATACCATACTTCCCCCCCTCTGTTTCTAAAATCATTGTAAATTTTCTGCCTTATGTTTCCAGCGCTAATGCCGATATAACCTATATAAACTTATTTTGCTTAAAGGAGGGTTTTATGAGAGTTGATCAGGATATGGCTATGAGAGTTTACAGTCAGCCGGCACAGACCACGTCCGCTGCCGCGGTGCCTGCAGCGGCACAGCAGACGGCCGATGCTGCCGCCGGCGCCGTGAAGCAGCCGGACACCGACCGGGTTGAGCTCAGTTCAGACGCGAAAGCCGCGACAAAGATGACCGATTCCGAGAGAGCATCTTTGGTTCAGAGCCTTAAGGATGATCTGAATAACCAGATGACCCGTTTCACCAACATGATGGTTCAGAATTTCCAGAAGCAGGGAATTAACTTCTCCATGGCCAACGGCGATGATTTCTGGAAGATGATGGCCAGCGGCAACTACACCGTGGACGCGAAGACCAAGGCTGATGCCCAGGCTGCCATCTCTGAGGACGGATACTGGGGCGTAAAGCAGACTTCCCAGAGAATCTTTGATTTCGCATCCGCTTTGGCAGGTGACGATGTAGAGAAGATGAAGAAGTATCAGGAAGCTGTGGAGAAGGGCTTTGGAGAAGCCGAGAAGTCCTGGGGCGGATCTCTTCCGTCTATCTGCGGCGACACCCACACGGCCATCAACAAACTGTTTGATGATTACTATGCCCAGCACAAGTAAATTTTGCCTGTACATGACAAAACAGGAGAACTGATATCCCGAGAGCTTTGGAATCAGTTCTCCTGTTTTTTAGTGTTTTTGGGATCCTATCTGTGGCATCCGTGGCATCCGCCATAACCGGAAGCAGTACCGGAAGCAGTCTGGCAGGAACCGTCGCAGTATCCGCTGCTGTGGTTATATCCACAGTAATCATGACCGTCATGGGTATGGCGGCCGCTCTCCGTGCAGCCCTCTACCGCGCACACCGGACAGCTGGTGTCTGCCGCCGCTGCCTGTCTGTGATGGCCGTGGCCGTGGGCCGCTGCCGGGAAAGTCACAAGGGCTGCCGCCATCATGGCCGCTGCCGCTGCCGCGGTTATCTTTCTTCTCCACATCATCGTTCTCCTCCTCTCAAATATGTTTTCCTGCAGCTGTTGTCTTCATTATAGTCATTTCTCTGTAAAATGGTTATGATGTCGGGATTGTGAGAGCACGAGGCCCGGGACAATCCGCAGGCATCAGAGGGGAATGCCTTTTGACCCCCGCTGCTTTAATTATACCATTACTGCCGAAAAAGGCAATACCCTTTTCTCCACAGCGGGAATTACTGAAAATCACCGTTGACAAAGAGTATCATATATGATACGATATATGTATCATATACGATACTTTTCAGTAAAGGAGGAAGACGATTGAACGAAGGAGCTGCCATTTATCTAAATATTGACCCGTCGGAAGAAGAGGCCAACGAGGAACTGATCAGGCGGATTGACAGGCTGCTGCTGGACTACGGAGTAGAGTACACCGGCATCGGAAATATATACAGAGCCTCAGACCCCGCGGACAGAGACCGCATGATATATGCCGCCCGACGGGCCCTGAGGAGCGCCGACTGGATGGAGGGGAAGCTGACAGGGTTTATGATCATGAACCAGACGAATGTATGCCGGCCTGAGGAGATTCTTCTTGATTACATGGAGCCCCCTCGTCCGGAGAAGCTGGCGTACTATGAAGAGTATTACCGCTCATCCGGCAGACTGGCCCACGGTATTGTGGTGGACGAGAACAGACAGCTGAGAGACGGATACACCTCCTGCCTCCTCTCCCGGAAGTACGGGATACAGCCCGACATCTACGAGGCGCTGTCTGACCAGCCTGTCAAAAAGGTCGTGGCGGGACGGCATGTAGTCCGGGACGGAGATGCCTGGAAGATCAAGACAAAAAAGCGGTATTCCTGGCTTTATGCGCCGGAGGCTCCCGTAGTTCCCGGAGACATCCTGGAAGTCTCCGCCAGGCAGGAACCGGCCTTCATGCGGGTGGACGCCATCGTCTATGCCACAGGAAAAGACTTCTGTGAAGAACACCGGCCGGTAATCAGGCACATGAACAGCCGCATGGAAGAGGCGCCCCTTTCCAAGATGTCCTAGGACGCGCCCGGCATCCAAAGACAGGAGGAAAACTATGGGACAGGGTATGGATTATATTTATTCGGCAGACAATCAGACGATATTGATAGAAGTCCGACAGCAGAATATACGACAGGACGTAATCGGACAGTACATCCGATGCAGAAAAGAAAAGGGACTCACCCAGGCCGAACTTGCCAGGCGGGCAGGAATCCCAAGAACGAATGTCACCCGGTTTGAAAGCGGAACCTACAACCCGTCTCTCGAGATGATGGTGCGAATCGCGTCGGCGCTGGACATGCATCTGGACATCCGGCTGGCTGAAAAGAAGCAAAAGTAAAGGCGGCCGCATGCAAAAAGGCCCGGATTCAAAATTTTTGCCGGTCCTGCATGAATTATGCGGGACCGGCAATCCGGCTCAGACCGGATACTGAAAGCAAGCGCTTTTTTATTCATTGCTGCCGCCCAGGGTTCCCAGTATCTCCCTCTCCTGGTCTTCAAACAGCAGCCGCCGGTTGTACTGGTAATACCTGCCGCACTCGTACTGCCGGAGAAACTTAAGGCTGTAGATCCCGGTGTTCAGCCCGGTGACAAACACTACCATCTCCTGGCTGTCCCCGAAAGCCGCCTCCACGAAGTCAAAGGCATGCTCCAGCCTCTGCCCCCACTGTTCAAACATATCCTCATACAGGTTATTCTCCGCCTCGAATACCTCAGATATTTTCTCCCAGACCTCCTCCTCTGTCTGGCATCCCTCGGCTCTCACCGCCTGAAGCGTGCGCTCCAGTATCTCCGTCACGTCCTGGTAGAGATGATCTTCCCGGCGGCTTAAAAGCCCTGATTCGGATTTATATTTCCGCTCTGCTCTCATGCCCGCTGCCAGGCCTGCCAGATGTTCCTGGGGGCTGTCATATTTTTCGCCTCTGGGGCTGCCTCCCCCTGCTGATGCCTGTATGTCTGCCGTTTTCCTATCCGGCACAGAATCGCCGGCTTCCTTCATGCCGGCCCCGCGGACAGCGCTCTCAGGCTTCATCCCTCCGAACAGCTGCTCCAGCCGCTCCAGCCTGGCCTCTTTCCTGGCTATCTCCCTGAAACCTCCGTTGAGCTTTGCCAGAATCAGGCTCATGACGCTTAAGTGTTCGTCGAAGGGAGCCCTCTCCAGCCTGCGGTAAAGCCCCTCTCTCACTTTTCCCGCCAGAATCTCGTCCACCTGGTAGTCCTGCTGGTATTTGTAGTACAGTTCCAGGTAGTTGGCAAAATCTTTGGCGATGACAGGGTACTGAATATACTGGAAAATCACTTCTCTGTCCACAGTCCTGTGTATCTTCTCATACACCTCTATGAGTCTGGACAGGTCCTCCCACCCCCTGGGGGTGGCAAATAGTTTTCCGTCCACAGTGGTCTCTATGCGGCAGAAATTCTGCCGCTTTACGTCGAGGTAGGATATGACCGCCGGATGGATGTTCACCTGCTGGGCATACTCCTTCCAGACACCGTAGTCCGCTTCCACCGGAATCATCTTGATCCGGTCCAGGGTCACGATGTCAAACTCCCGCACCGATTTGTTGTACTCCGGAGGGTTGCCTGCCGCCACGATAATCCACCCCTTGGGGATGGCGTGGTTTCCGAAAGTCTTGCACTGGAGAAACTGGAGCATGGTGGGCGCCAGAGTCTCCGACACACAGTTGATCTCATCGATAAACAGGATTCCTTCCGCCAGTCCTGTGTCCGCTATCTTGTCATAGATGGAGGCCACAATCTCGCTCATGGTGTACTCCGTCACCGAGCACCGTCTGGAGTCATAAATTCTGTCCTGGATAAAGGGCAGTCCGATGGCACTCTGCCTGGTGTGATGGGTGATAGTGTAAGCCACCAGCCCGATACGGCACTCCTGGGAAATCTGTTCCATGATCTGGGTCTTTCCGATTCCCGGCGGCCCTATAAGCAGCACCGGCCTCTGCCGGATAGGCGGAATCTCGTAAGCCCCGTACATGTCTTTCAGCAGATACGCCTCAATGGTATTCTTGATCTCTTCCTTTGCCCGCTTAATGTTCAATGTCAGTTCCCCCTTCCCACTTTCCGGTTAACTCTCTGATCTCCTCTTCCTCCAGAATCAGCTTGATGGCCCAGGACGGAACCGACACATCCTCATACTGATTCTGGATAAACACAAAGGCCGTGTCATAAGGCGGCATTTTTACAGGATAAATTCCTTTTCCGTCAGTGAAATACAAAAGCCCTTTCAGCCTTATAAATTCTCCTCTGGCCCTGAGACTGTTCACATACTCAAAGGCCGGCCGGAAGTCCGTCCCCCCGCCGCCCCGGACAGTGAAGTTCTCCATATACTCCTCCATCTGCCGCCTGCCGGTAATCTTTACATCTGACCTGACTTCATCATCACACTGAATGATGTGGATGTGGATCTTCTTAAAATAGCTTTCGCTCTCACTTAAAACCTCATAGGTCTCTTCCAGAAACCGCCTGACCAGCTCCCCGGAGCAGGACATGGAGGTATCGATCACCAGCACAAAGTCCTCGATCCGGTACACCTCACTGGTTTCCAAAGGCTCGATCAGCGGCATATTGCCGTAGGTCTTCAGGCCGTAGGTATAGTAGATGTAGTCAAAG
Source organism: uncultured Hungatella sp. (assembly GCA_910577935.1). Lineage (GTDB taxonomy): Bacteria > Bacillota > Clostridia > Lachnospirales > Lachnospiraceae > UBA3402. The sequence goes on from CAJTOT010000006.1 coordinate 29,478, forward strand.
GAATCCTGGTCCGCCTGCATCTCCTCCCTCATGACAGAAAATTTTCTTAAAAATCTCCTGTAATCGTACCGCTCCCTGTTTTCCACCTGAACCTGCTCCAACAGCTTGCGGCCCTCGTCCCCCGCCATGCCTTCCTGTCCCATGGACTCCATCTCGGTCTGGAGCTTCTCCCGGTTGTCATTCCACATGGACTGTCTGGGAACCGGCATCCCCGGAGGCTGGGGCTCCTCCCACCGCTCATGGCTGTCCACATAAAATTCCGCCGCCAGGCGCTCAAACTTCTGTTCCGTGAGCTTCATATTCCGGAGAGACTGGTAGATGCCCTCTGCCGTCAGCACCTTCATCTCCCTCTCCAGGCGCAGATAGATGTCTCTCCTGAAAGGCGGCGGCGGCACATGGACGCAGGACTTGTAAAGCCTGTCGATGACAGATTCCATGGCGATGTCGCAGGCAAGGTTCCAGTAACCCGCAGCCCTGTTTTTCCGGTTGTCCAGGTGACAGAAGAGACAGTGGAACACCATGTGAAGATATGTCCGATTCACATGGACTCTCCCCCGGCGGTACATGGCGACCAGATCGCCGGGGTTGTAGTACATCACATACCCATCGGTCCCCAGCCCCCTCCCGGACGGGTCCGCCTCAAACCCCAGACTGCTTAAAGACACATCCAGAAAGTGCATGTTCAGATACAGCTCATTCCTGGCATTGTACAAAATCCGGGTACACAACTCCACCATATTCAGTTCTTCCATCTGACGGTGCCTCACGGGATCGATCACGGGTCATTCCCCCTTTTTTACATGCTGACCAAATATTTCTTAAATTATAGCTTTCCATGACGCCTCCGTCAATGGAAACCTTCCCGCTATGCCTATTCCTTTTCTGGAAAAACCATGATAAAATATTCCTGACAGGCAACCGTGGGACATACTAACGATACGCTGCCAAAAAGGAGGAACAAATGGATATGTTGAAAACCGGACGCCTTTTCACAAGGAGAAGGCGCCGACGCCTGGCGCTGTTCACTGCCGTCTCTCTCATGAGCGGCAGCCTGGGGCTGAGTGCTCCCGGAGCCGAAACCGCAAAGGACAGAGTACCGGACTTTCCTGAAAGTCCTGACTCATATGTGAGCACGGCTTCCGACGCGGAACATGCCACGCCGTCTGACGCCGCCATGAAAATCACCTGTGAAATCATTGATCTGGGAGATACACTCACCACCGCCGAAGATACCGCCAGCCTCTTCAGCCTGAGAGACGGACAGGTGGATTTGGCTCCCGGAAAGCATGAACGGTGGATAGACCGGGTGCTTCTTCCCGACTATGCCGAGGATTTCTATGAGATGCTGGTGGAAGGCTCTGACAATGACGGAGTGGATGACATCTTGATTGACGCCGGTTATTTCTCCGCCGGCAGCGCTGTCACCATAGGCTCCACGGTATTTAACGGCATCCA
>CAJTOT010000006.1:31490-33421 GCA_910577935.1 uncultured Hungatella sp.
AGGAAAGTGGTATGCCGTGGATGTGACCTGGAATGATCCTTCAAGCAGTAAGGTCCACGGCGCCGTGTCGGGGCTGGAGAACACAGACTGGCTGCTGCTCGGTTCTGACACCCTGGTCAAAACCGGCGGCAAATACCGGTCCTTCCTGGATTCCCACCCTGTCTCCAACACAGCCTCCATCGGCGGTGTCAGCTTCACAAACGGTCCTGAACTCAGTGAAGAACAGTATCCTTTAAACCCAACCCCCACTGTGGCCTTCCCCTCCTCCAGCCAGATAGTGACCTACACAGGGCAGACGGCCGCAGTGGCTGCTCCCACAATTACAGTGGAGACAGAGGACGGCAAAACACAGCAGCTTGCGGTGACTCCTTTTTACTCTTATCAGTGCTCCGGAACCATCGCCTTCACCGACGGGCTGCCTACCGACGCAGGCACCTATGTCATCCGGGCGCGGATACCGGCTTCTGATAAATACAACTCCGCCTCCGGCATCATGACGCTGACGATTCAGAAGGCCGCCCCTGCCCTGTCCGTCTCGGCCTCATACAGCCGCGCCAAAACCTACGACGGCAGACCCTTCGGGACACCTGCTGCCGCACAGGTGGCAGTCGCCGGCGCTTCTTGCAGCGATGTGAGATTTACCTGGTATCAAACCACCGCCTCCGGCAGTATCCGGCTGAATGCCGCCCCTTCCGATGCCGGGACATACCTGCTTGTCTCCGCCATCGACGAGACAGACAACACCCGCGCCGTGTCCGTCAACACGGAAATCGTCATAAAGCGGCGGAAAATCAGTATCGCGGCAGACCCGGCATCCAAGTTCTACAAGGACCCCGACCCTGAGCTGACTTACCGTGTGGTAAACGGCTCCCTGGCAGACGGCGATTCTTTGAAGGGAAGCCTCTCCAGACAGCCCGGCGAAAACGTGTCCCCGGAGGGCTACCGGATTTTACAGGGAAGCCTCACCGGAGAAAATAATCCCAGCTACGAGATCTCCTTCCTGCCGGAAATCTTTACTATCCAGAAGGCTCCGAAAATTCCCGCCCCCGAGACAGCCGCGCTCACAGACCATGACGTGGAGCTGAAACCTCTGGATCTGGGAAACGGCGGCGGAAGCGTCCTGTACGGATACAGTGGCAGCGACGACCCTGACCATGTTGTCCTGTGGCAGGACAGCCCCCGGTTCTCTGACCTGACGCCAGGAACCACCTACTTCTTTTTCATCCGGGTCAGCGGCAGCGCAAACTATGCCGACGCCTGGGAAAGCGTGCCGGTTACCACCCGAAAGACCGCTCTGGCAGTCCCCGCCGCACAGGACTATGTCTACACAGGAAGCCGGATAACAGTAAATATGGCTGGCTACAGTCCTGAACTCATGGCCATGACAGGCGCTGCCTCCGGAACCGGCGCAGGCGATTACACCCTTCAGTTCCGCCTCCTGGACGCCGGCCGTTACTCATGGGAAAACCAGCCGGACGGCGCTGACACCGTATCCGTCACCTGGTCCATCGCCAGAAAGCCTGTAACCGTCAAGGCCGCCGACAAGACCAGAACCGTCAGCAGAGACAACCCTGAGCTGACTCTCGAGACTCCCGCCGACGGGGTTCTGACGGGAGATGACAAGATCGACGACTTGGGCGTCACCTTATCCACCACCGCCCGAAGGAGCTCTCCCGCCGGAACCTATCCGATCACCGGGACCGCCTCCCCCGACACCAACTATCTGGTGACCATACAGCCAGGAACCCTCACCATAACCCGGTCCGGCGGCAGCAGTTCCGGCGGCGGCAGTGGCTCCGGTTCCGGCGGCGGCAGTTCCGGCGGCGGCAGTGGCTCCGGTTCCGGCGGCGGCTCCGGTTCCGGCAGCGCCTCTTTGACCGCGCCGAATCCCGGCTCCGGCGCATCCGGTTCCTGGAGCCTGGATGGCGGCA
>CAJTOT010000006.1:33747-37984 GCA_910577935.1 uncultured Hungatella sp.
CAGGCCGGGAGACCTCTTGGAGCCATGTATCACAACGAGAGAACTCCTGACGGCTATTTTGTGAGAGAAGACGGCAGATGGACCGGTCAGTAGCTAAGAATATGAAATCAGCCCCCATGAATCAGGAAACATGGATATGGACCCTGCAGGTGCTTGAGATTAAAATGAGGGCAATAACAGATGTTAATCGGTCAATGTATTTGCCGGAAATGCAATATTAAATACCTTCAACCTTGGATATAATGAAAAAGCTGCACACATAGAACTGCAAAGAACAGGAGGTTTCCATGAACACAGCCAATTTACAAAACACCTGCAGCCGCAATCAACACGGTGAACGGGCAGCCGTTCTCCTGGCCTCCTTCCAGGGAGCCTCTTACTTAGAGGCGCAGCTGGATTCGATTCTTGCCCAGACCGTGCCCAATATCCAGATTATCATCTCGGACGACGGGTCCACAGATGGCACTCTCCGGATTCTGGAGAAATATAAACAGTATTATCCGGATCAGATCCTCTTAGACCATCGGGTGAAGGAGGGAACTTTCAAGAACCGGGAACCGCACATCCCCGCCGCTGCCATGAATTTCTTCTGGCTCATGTCCCGGACAGACGCGGACTATGTGCTGTTCAGCGATCAGGATGACGTGTGGGATTCCCTGAAGATAGAAAAGCTGTTAAAGAGAATGAAAGACATCGAGACGCCGGGCCGCCCGGCCCTGGTGTACTCGGATATGGAGGTTGTGGACGGGGATTTCTGGCAGATCAGCCCCAGTTTCTTCTCCTACAGCCGCCTAGACCCCAGACGGACCCGGTTTCCTCAGATTCTTGTGGAGAATCCTGTGACCGGCGGCGCCCTGATGATAAACCGCCCCCTGCTCCATCTGGCCAGACAGGTTCCCGGGGCATGTTTTATGCATGACTGGTGGATCGCCCTGTGCGCCTCGTGTTTCGGCACTATCTCCTGCGTGAGAGAGCCCCTGTCCATGTACCGGCAGCACCAGGGCAATCTTCTGGGAGCCAGAAAGACAGGGAGCGTCAAGGACCTGATGCAGCGGACACAGAGGCAGCGGCAGGTGGAGCTCAACTACCGGCGCATGTTCATGCAGGGAAGAGCTTTCGGAAAGATGCACTGGAAAAAGATGAACACTGCCCAGAAAGCCGTGCTCCGCGCATTCCTCTCTCTGCCGGAACAGACACCCGCCCAGAGGCTTAGGACCATCGCCGCATACGGATTTTACAAGACCTCCCCGGCGCAGACGGCGGCTCAGTGTTTTACCATCCCTCATTTCAAATACAGACAAATTACTACTGTCAAAAACGGCGAAACTTAGTCATAACTGACAGTTGCAATGCCCGCAGGATAATGCTAGAATGAAGATGCCTGCGGGCAAATTTTATCTATTTACGAGAAAGAAAGGAAGGATTTTTTACGAGTATGAAAGAACATGAAACTGCAAAATTTGAACGGTTCGGGAGTTTCTTTTTTCTGCTTCTGCTGGGCCTGGGCATCGTGCTGCCGTTCCTCTTGTCTCTCATCACATGTATCGGCATGAACGGACTCCGGCCGGATACGTTTCTCGCTATGGGCCTGGTGTTTATGTTTATCGTGTGGATGGTTCTGATTATGCTCATCGGATACGGAAACCTGACTTCGCTGTTTGTCAAGCGCACCGCCAAGGAGGTTGACCGTCTTCCCTACCGCTTTAACAGTTCTTTTAAGGGGAGAGGAGGCAGACTGTACATCGACGTGCAGAACGGGATGATCGGATTTATCTCTGCATATAACCCTACAAAGCTCCAGATTTTCAGCGCCTCCCGCGTGGGGGGAGCGAAGACCGTCGCTTCGGCCATGACAGGAATCCGCTTTGTATTCTACCTGGACGGCAAAAAGATCTCCATGCCCACCCTGCTCACCAACCGGGTGGTCAGCACAAAGTCAGGCATCGGCGCGGAGGCGGTATCCAAGGCCGATACATTTGTGGAACTTCTCCTGACGGCTAAGGCGCGGGCGGAAGGAAAGCTGTAGACATGAGCGAATTTACATATTATCTGCCGGGGATTATCTTCGGCGTCCTGGCCGGGGCGGCCCTTATATGGGGCATCCTGATTGTCCGGGAACTATTTCTCCGCTCACATGGGAAAGCCGTGTGCATGTACTGCAAGGCAGCTACCGCGGTTCTTGTCACTCCCCAGTACCTGTTTCTTCTGCCTGTCTCTTTCGGAACCAGATATGAAGACCCTGAGCAATATCTTCTGTCCCATATGAGGCCCATCCTGAGCAAACAGCAGATTCCCACAGGACAGAGGGCGTGTCGGGTGGAGGTCTGCCGGTGCGGCAGATGCCAGAAGCAGCAGGTTGTGATCACGGATTTCCTCCAGGTCAGAGGCGGGGAATCAGTGAAAAGTACTTACGTTTTCCCTCTGGAGACCTTTCAGCCCCTGCTCAGGCAGTGGGATGCCATAGGCGGTCCGCCCAGGGCTGACAGATAGACATTAATTTATAAAGAGGCTATGAATATGAAAAAGATAATCGTAAAAGCATTGGAATTTGCCGCTGTTATTGCTGCCATAATCGTAGGAGTTATAGTGGTAAGAAACATAGGAGTAGAATCCATACTCCGTGGAAAAGAAGATGCCGTCTCTCTGGCGATGACAGAGGAGGGGATCTATGAAGACTTTATCGGCCTGCCCGCAGGCGACGACATACCCAGAGTCACCAGCGCTGAGGAATGGGAGGATACATTGTCCGTGTCCTGTGTGACCGTGGAACCCATTAACATCATCCCCACCGGCGTAGGCGCCCGCAGCGCCTGGGTTGACGCGTATAGCAACTCCGGCAGGCGGGGCGGCCCCAGGCGCCGTGCTGACGTGATGAACATGTCTCTGGACATCCTCGGAGAGTACAGCGAATATTTTCTGCTCCAGCTCCCCGACCAGTCCTACATACTGGCTCAGATATCCGCGGACGACGCCAGAAAGCTGAAGGCCGGAAAGATAACCGCTCTCCCCGTGGGAACCAAAGGCGGGGTTCACCGCCAGGTTCTGTCCAACATCACTGAGCTCTGCGAGCAGTATGACGTGAACACGGAAGGCTTGTTCTACTGTATCAATGATCAGTGGAACGCCGATCACTATCTCACCGTCCAGCTGGCCCGCCTGGGAATCGGAGCCGTGGTAGTGCTCGTTCTGGGGACTATCCTGATTACCATCATTGACAAGATCTTCAAGGCAAAAGACTAAAGACAGACACCGCCCATTATGAAGAGGAGCCTGGAAGACGGTATATCACCGTTATCCAGGCTCCTCTCTGTTCCATTGTCTCCTACTGCTTCTCACCTATGTGCGTCACGATTCCGTCCTTGTCGGAGGAGTAATAAACCCCGTCGCCGTCTTTTAAGTTTTTCTTGTTCTTCTGAATCTTTCCTGACTGGCTTACAAGGTACTCTTTCCCGTCATAGGTGATGGTCCCGTATTTTATGCCGCTGTCAAGAGTCTGAAGACGTCCCTTCACATAGATCGCCCCGTTGTAGATGCCTTCTGTCCCTGCGCCCCGGTCGCTTCCGGAGGTCTTAAAGTGGTATTTGTACTTTTCTCCCTCCAGGTCAACCGTGCACTGACCGGTCTGCATTACCCCTTCCTTCGGGCTGTCTCCGAAATAGTAGACGGCATCGGCATCGTCTGATGACGGGAAGTCCGCCTCGCTCTCAATCTCTTCATAGGACAGGATCTTCTTATTCTCCACTTTCATCTTATAGAGACCATAAAGCATCCTGCCTTTTTCGTCAAATCCGTATGGCTGGCCGTTGATAGTCTTAATCTGGCTGGTCACCACGCCCCCGTTGCTCAGTCCGTAGAACCAATAAGGCTGGTCGTCCGCGTAATCCAGGGCGTCGATCTCCTCGCTGGGCACTGTATAGAACCAGCCTGTGGCCAGCCAGCACTGGTCCGGACGTTTATAGTAGGAATTCTTCACCGCGCTCTCCGCGTTCCCCGGTGTTGCGTCGGAAGGAGTGGCATACCACTCATACTGGGCATTGCCGTTCTCCAAAAACAGATACTTTCCTCCGTTGATGGTCTTTTTTGTATTCACGGCTTTCTTGCCGTTGTTCTGGAAATAGAACCAGTACTGGTCTGCAAAGGAGGCATCCTCATTCTCGTCATCCTGAGCCTCCAGCTCCCTCCAGGCATTCTGCACCACGGTGCCGTCATCCTCGTCCCCGCAGTAGTAAACTCCCGT
>CAJTOT010000006.1:38317-52864 GCA_910577935.1 uncultured Hungatella sp.
AAACCAGTGATCTCCTGATTTTTTCCAGGTTTCGGTGACAGCCTCCCCTTCCCTCTGGTAATACACCCAGTCGTCCCCTTCCTTCTGCCATCCTGTAGCGGCGTATGAAGTGATCCCCATGCCCATGGCCATAAGAAATCCCGCTCCTGCTATCGAGTACATAGTTGTCTTTCTTTTCATGTCTGTATCCTCCAAATTGAATTGTGATGACACAACTATATACCTTGGAGCCGCTCCAGGGTCAATGAATGAAACCTTTCGGTTTCTTTACCGACGGTATATATATTTCCTGGCAGTAGAAAGGCACGTCGTCCTGGTATCTGGAAAAATTGGCTGTGACAATGACCTGGGCAGACGGAAGAATTCCCCGCCCGGCAGCCCATTTCCGCATGGAGGATACAAGGGATACCGGCGGAACAGTCTCCTCTGTCTCCGCCACCGTGTGGATGCAGGAGCCGTCAGACCATATCTCCCTGTCGGAAAAATCGTAATCCAGCCCCAGCTCCTCAATCACCTCCTGATAGAGGGCGAGAAACGAGCACTCGTACTGCAGCCCCGCCTCATAGGAGGAGGCTCCGGCCGAATCCGGCTCCAGGGAGAATCCGGACTGGTACTGGTAACAGTCATAGACATAGACCATATCCAGGCCGGGATATTCCCGGGACAGCTTAAACCAATGCTTCAGCCCCTCCTGCCGTGAATCCAGCCTGGCAAGTATGCGGGAGGGCGGGAAGGCTTTCATGCAGATGCTGTCTCGGAAACTCCCTGTCTTGCCATAAATCTTTTTTATAGAATTCAGGCGCCCCAGAATCTGCCTGTGAAAACGGATAGCCTCCGCCTCCTCCTGTATCCTCTGCTGTATAAGCTCCTGATAGTCAGAACACATATGAGGAACAGGCAGCATTTCCTTTGTAGTGTCAAGCCCGATGTTCATCTTTCTGGAGAACAGTATATGAACCAGCAGATAAAGGTCGTCTTCTGTAAAATACCTGTATCCGTTGGCCTTTTTCCGGGCATTGAGTATGCCCTTTTTCTCATAAAACCGCAGGGTATCCCGGCTGAGACCGGTGATCGCGGCTATATCTCCGATTAAAAATTCTTGCTGTGCCATAGTTTAAACTCCTGTCATCCTATACTTTATCTAATAGAGTGTATCCTCAATCCCTTTCAAGGTCAACGCATGGCAAGAAATCGGAAGAAAAATGGAAGAAAATGTTAAAGATTCCCCATGCCGTTTACCGCCGCACAGAGGAGCACTCCAAGAAGCGTGGGGACAGCTATGGCCAGGACAGTCCATTTCATGCTCCCCGTCTCTCTCCGGACAGCCAGGCAGGCGGGCAGGCACGGCCAGTGGAAGACGCAGAAAACCGCCATACACAGAGCTGTCCTCCATGTCCACCCGCTGTCTGCAAGGAGAGTCTGCAAAGAGGCGGAATCTGCGGGATTAACCAGGTATCCGCTCTGCAGATATGCCGTCAGCATGATGGGAATCACCATCTCATTTGCCGGAAATCCCAGAAGAAATGCCGCGAGAATCACTCCGTCCAGCCCTATAAGAGCGTCCTGCAGGGTCTAAAAAATCAGTCAGATAAAACAGAGCGCTGCGGCCGCCCACAGACCAGGCGGAGAGAAACCAGACCAGCAGCCCGGCTGGAACCGCAGCTGCCGCAGCCCGGCCTATCACAAACAAAGCCCGGCCCCCAAGGGCGCGGACAAGTATTGTTCTCATCTGAGGGCGGCGGCGGGGAGGCAGCTCCAGAGTAAAGGCTGAAGGAACATTTTTTAAAAATGTGTGGGACAGCAGCCAGGAACAAGCCATCGCGGCCAGGACCCCCGCCACCACCACGGCCGTCAAAAGAAATGCCGCCATCAGGGACCTGGCCGCCTCTCCCTGAAGACCCGGGAGCAAAAACAGGGTGATGAGCAGAAACAACGTGGGAAACCGGCCGCAGCAGGGCGCCAGGGAGTTGGTGAGTATGGCAAGCATCCGCTCCCTCGGGGAATGGATGTTCCGGCAGTCCATGACCCCCGCCACATTGCACCCGACTCCCATGGCCATGGCAACACACTGCCTGCCGCATCCACGGCATCTCCTGAAACTCCCGTCTACACGGAATGCCAGACGGGGCAGACAACCGGAGTCCTCCAGCATGGTAAACAGCGGAAAAAATATGACCGCAGGCGGCAGCATGACAGACACCACCCAGGAAAAGGCCCGGTAGACGCCGCAGACCATGGCCTGAACCAGAAGATCCGGAAGGCGGACGGCAGACAGGCAGGCGGCCAGTTTATCCTCCAGGGAGGACAGCAGCTCCCGCAAAATCCCGGAAGGGCAGACGGCGCCTGTCATGGTGAGCCAGAAGACCGCCATGAGCAGAACCACCATCAGCAGGCTTTCCCAAAACTGCGCTGCGCCGGTCCGGCCCGCCCATCTCTCCCTCCCCCGGCAATCGTCCCTGACCCGGCGCACGGTTTCACGGGCAAGCCGGCCCGGGGAGAAATCCAGACAGTCATAGCAGGCTCTGACCCCGCTGCATTCCAGGATGGCCTCCTTCAAGTGGGTGAGCTCTTCTCTGTTACCGGTACTGCAGGACACCACGGGAAACTGCAGCACATCTCGGAGAAGGTCAAAATCGATCCAGATTCCCCTCCGTTCAGCCTCATCGCGCCAGTTGACGCACAAGACCACCGGAATCCCCTGATCCCGGACAGTCTCCAGAGACAGAATCTCCTTTAACAGATAAAGCCCTCTCTCCATACACACGGCGTCGCTGACCACCACCACGACATCGGCTTCTCCCGAGCACAGACAACGCCTCACCGCCTCCCCTCCGGGAGACCAGGCCTCCAGAGAATCAATGCCCGGCAGATCCACAAGAAGACAAACCTTTTTTCCATATGTAAATTCTCCGTCCACGGCCTCCATCGTAGCTCCCGCCCATTTCCCCACGTGCTGTCTCAAACCTGTAAGACCGTTGAAAATAGCGGTCTTGCCCACATTGGGATTGCCGGCGAGAACCGCCGTCATCTCATAATTTCCCATGAAATCCCCCCCCCCCCCCATACATCTTTTTCCCGCCGGCGCCGGCAGACCCGCAAAGAGACCCCTGCCTGAACCGTAACGTTAAACTGTAACGTTAAAATTACTGTATGAAAATCGCAAACATTAAGTGCCTGGGTATTTCTTTTTTCTCCTGAATGTGGTATACTGTGTGGGAAGCATTTACGAAAGAGATAAGTATGAAAAGGAAGGAGTATCCCATACTATGATGAATATGTTGAAAAAGGCCCTGGTTACTGTTATGATGTGTCTGTGCCTCTCGGTGGCGGCGGTTCCTGCCATGGAGACCCAGGGGGCGGTTCAGGCTCAGACCGAGACCCAGGCTGCCAGTGAGGGACAGGCTGCGGCTCAGACCGGCGACGACGAGAGCGCGTTTTTCCTGCTTTTTATGGGCGGCGGACTTCTCATCATCCTGTTTGCGGTGATCTCCGCCATGTCCACCGTGTCAGGGGCGATCAGCGTTGCGGTTAATATGGACGTGGACGGCGAGTAATATACTCCGCCGCAGGCAGTTGAGATACAGGACTTTTACACAGCTTCAAGGGGCGGCCGTCCAGGCTGCCTTTTCTTCTGCCTGTAAGCGTCATCTGCCGGAGGGATTCACCTGGACGAATATTTCGCCGATGTTCTCTTCTCTGAGGGCGATCACCGAGCCGCGCACCTGGTATGCCCTCAGCCCTCCTGCAGGCCCTTTCAGGACACAGGATATCTCTTCCTCAGGGACAAACCCAAGACCGGCCAGCCTGTCTGCCATGTGTCCCTCACTGGCTACCCATACCACCCTGACCGTCTCTCCCACCTCGATCTGACTCAACGGAAGCACCATAAACACTTACCAGAAAACTGATTTATAACCAGAATATGTAAAAACTAAACCGGATGTGAAAGGCAGTTTGCAGTTATGAAATATGCACAGGTGAAAAAAGGAATTTTCAAGGCAAGGCCCAACCGTTTTGTGGCAAAAGTGGAAATTGACGGAAAAGAGCACACGGTCCATGTGAAGAACACCGGAAGGTGCAGAGAACTGCTGATACCGGGGGCTGTGGTAATCTTAGAATATCATCCCCGCGCCTTGGAGCGCGGCCGCAAGACCGAGTACTCCCTGGTCGCCGTCTACAAAGGAAAACTTCTCATCAACATGGATTCCCAGGCGCCCAACCAGGCTGCCTTGGAATGGCTGACAGACGGCGGCTTCGAGAAAGCCCTGGGCATCCGGCCGGAACAAGTCCGCCGAGAAGTGACCTACGGCCAGTCCCGCTTTGACCTGGCCTTCACCCTCAGGGGAAAACCGGCGTTTATGGAAATAAAAGGAGTAACATTAGAAGAAAATGGTATAGCCATGTTTCCCGACGCCCCCACCCAGAGAGGCGTGAAGCACCTGGAGGAACTGTCAAAGGCGGTGGAAGACGGTTTTGCCGCCTATGTGCTCTTTGTGATTCAGATGAAAGGCATAACCTGCTTTTGCCCCAACCACAAGATGCACAGGGAGTTTGCCCAGGCGCTGGCGCGCGCCCGGAAGGCAGGCGTGACGGTGATGGCCTATGACTGTCTGGTGAAAGAAGACGGATTTTTGCTGGACCAGTCGGTGAGGGTGGAGATATAATTATGATGTTGAACATTCCCAAAGCCATGTATTGACATGGGGGCATGTCGTACATGACCTTTTGACCCTGGCATCACAATTATGTCAATCACGTCTTCGGTTCATCCAAAAATAATACGGCACCTCCACCGCCAGCATCATGGCCCACCCGGCGGCGCAGGCGAAGGCCACTCCTGAAAGCCCTATCCTGGGCGTCAGGACATACACAAACACAACTCTCAGGCTGGTCTGGATAAATGTCCCCAGAAGGGTCATCTTCATATGCTTCTTTCCCCGAAAATATCCCTGCATCCCGTTGGTAAACCCTGGAAACAGATAGAACAAAGCCATGATTCCCAGATAGCCGGCGCCTGATGCCACGATGTCCGGCGCATCCCCCACAAACAGCTCCATGAGGGGGACGCGCAGGGCGAGAATCGTCCCGCAGATAAGAATCCAGTAGAAAAACTCCAGAAACATTCCTGTCCTGAAGCCTTTTCGGACACGTTCTTCCTTCCCTGCCCCGGAGTTCTGCGCCACAAAGGTGGTGATGGCGTTGGAGATGCTCTGCTCCGGCGTAAAGGCGTAGGCATCGATCTTGTTTACCGCGTTGAAAGCCGCCATCACGTCCACGCCCATAGGGTTCACCGCTCCCTGGATGAGAAGCTTTCCTATGGGCTGACAGGACTGCTGGAGAGCCGTGACGCTTCCGTACTGCAAGGTCTGCCTCAGAAGTTCCCTGTCCACCTTAAACTCTCCCCGCTTCAGCCAGAGCAGGGGAATCCTGCGGTATACATAGACAATGCACAGGACCGCGGACAGAGCCTCCGCCGCCACCGTAGTGACGGCGGAGCAGATTATGCCGAAATGCAGGCCCCCGATAAAGACCACGTCCAGCGCCCCGTTCAGCACCGAGCAGAACGCCAGAAACTTAAGGGGCGTCTTTGAATCCCCCACGACTTTTCAGCGCCGACGCGACGGCATTGTAGAAGAAGGTAAAGGGCGCGCCCAGAAAGATAATCCGCAGATAGGAGGCGGCAGTCTCCAGAATCTCCTCCGGGACGTACAATGCCCTCAGAAGAGGTTTTGTCACCAATATTCCCAGAAGCACCACGATGACGGAAAAATACACTCCGAACACGGCGGTGGTTGCCATCTCCTTCTTCACCATATCCTCCTGCTTTGCCCCGAAAAATCCGCTCATAAGCACCGACGCGCCGATGCAGATACCCGAGATTCCCAGAATGATAATATTCATCACCGGGCTGGCGGTCCCCACTGCCGCCAAGGCTTCCTTTCCGATGAAGCGCCCCACGATGATGGAGTCGACGGCATTGTATGTCAGCTGAAACAGGTTTCCCAGGATCAGAGGGATGGTGTAGGTGATCAGATGCCGGACAATGCTGCCCTCGGTCATATCTTTTGTCATATCCCCATTCTCCTTATTAAAAGCCCCCTAATCCGGCTGCCATAAATTCCCTGATCACGGGAAGCTCCTCTGCCATCATGAGGGAGACCCCGCTTATGCGGCATATCTCCGCCAGCACAGCGCCTGCCAGCACATTGTTCACATATATCTCCTTCGGGGCGCCGTGGGACAGGATATAGGAGGCGGCCATCTGGGCAAGTCTCACCCCTCCGTCCTCCCCCGGCTCTGTCAGAGCCATATCTACGATCAGCCCGGAATCTCCGTCGCCTGCAGCGCATACCCACGGGTTCCCCGGCCTCTCATACTTTTTGTCCGTGACAGCGGCCCCCAGATAATCCATGTTCATCTCCAGAACCGCCGAAGTCCGCGGGGCATTTCTCAGTTCCTCCTTCAGTTCTTCGCTGTCTATCACAAGCTCTTCATATTGGTGCGACGTAAACGGAAGAGGCTCCTCCACCCCCTCCCACTGTCCTGTCTTTTCGTCCCGACGGTACAAGAACATGTTGGCATCCTGAAATCTTACAGACATCTGACAGTTCTCGTACCACTCCAGGGCCTCCAAAAGCCTGCCCAGATGCTTTGTCATCCGCAGGACCTCATCCTGGTCCAGGCTGCACGGAAAATAGCCGGCCATGTAGGACACAAAATAAAGCCATTGGTTCTTTCCCCGGTACTTGTACCCCAGCTCCCTGATAATTTCCCTCTGTTTTCCGGTCAGCTCCCCCCGGTCGCCCCAGTAGCAGGTCAGATTGTTCTGGCTGAACATGGCGTACTCCGAAGATAATTTCAGAGTGTCGGCCGTGGCCAGGAGCAGGTAGTCGTTGAACCTCTCGTATCCCTCATAGACCGCGATTCCGTAACAGCTGCCTCCCCTCCCCAGAATACTGATAAACACGGTATCTTCCTCGCCGCCTTCCTGAATCCCGATTATATCCATGTCCCAGAACCGTTCCCATGGCTTCTTCTCTTTCAGCTTCGTAGCCGCCTCGTACAATTGGCCCCACTGGGCGATAGATGCTTCTTCCCTCATCACTTCTCTCCTTCCGACCCTTCTTTGGATAACCCCGCCGCCGGAACCCGGAATCTCCTTTTGCTCCGCTTTCCTGGACGGCTTCTTCTAACCATTATAGCAAGATTGGCTCTGTTTGTCATTGACCAATCCTCATCATTCTCATTGACTGGAAAATTATTTTCCGATATACTAACCATTAGTTCCATCCATTATCATCAAAATTCCGATAGGAGCCATCTATGAACCGATATATTGATCTCAATGAAGTCTCAGACGGAAAACTGTACACCGCCAACGACCTTGTGAAAGCCGGCTGCGGAGACTGCGCCGGGTGCTCCGCCTGCTGCGAGAGCATGGCCGACACCATCATCCTGGACCCTATGGATATCTATCTTCTGTCCTCCGGCCTGAACGTCTCCCCCAACGCCCTCTTCCGTGACCGGTACATGGAACTGAGCGTGGTGGACGGCATCGTCCTGCCCCATATCAAGATGACAGACGATACCGGGCACTGTCCCTTTCTCACCGGGGAGGGGCGCTGTTCCATCCATGATTTCCGCCCCGGCTTCTGCCGCCTGTTCCCTCTTGGACGCTATTACGAAAACCGGAGCTTCCGTTACTTTCTCCAGGTCAACGAGTGCCGCCGCAAAAACCGCGCCAAGGTGAGAGTCCGCAAGTGGATCGCCATGGAAGACTTTGACCGCTATGAGGTCTTCATCGCCGACTGGCACTATTTTCTGAAAGATCTGGGAGAGTCTGTGTCCGAGAAAGGCATGGAGTGGGCGAAACAAGTGAACACGCTCATACTCAATGAATTCATATTCAGGGCCTATGACGCTCACAGGGACTTTTATCCCCAGTTTTATGAGAGGTTTGAGGCTGCCAGGCTTGAAATAGGCGGGCAGGCCGGGACGGACATACAAGAGCCGTAGCACAAAAGAAGCCGCCCCAGGGATTTTCCTCGGGACGGCTTTTCTCTATTCCTGTTCCACGGCGAAGTCCTCTTTCACCACGCTCCACGCAGCCTCCACGCTGTACCGCGTCTTCACATAATCCTGAGTCTTCTCGCTCAACCTCCGGCACTCCTCCGGCCGGCTGTAAAGCCGGACCAGGACTCTGGCGAATGTCTCCGGTTCGTCTTCCACCGCCATGACCTCCCCGGCGCCGCTGATTCCCTCCGCGCCGATGGATGTGGTGACAATGGCCGCCCCGTTGTACAGAGCCTCCACCACCTTTCCCTTGACGCCTGCGCCGTACCGCAGGGGCACGGCAACGATTCTGGTGGTGTCATACAGCCGCGCCAGCTCTTCCTCCGTGACAAATCCGCGGATAACCACTCCGTTTTCCGGCTCCTCTAATGCCTTGATCTCCTCTGTCACCTTGGAGCCCACCACGATAAACTTCGGCGGCTCCTTCCCCTCTTCTTCCATCTGACTGCGGACCAGAGGATAGATCTCCCTGACAAACCATATCACGGCGTCGGCGTTGGGCGGGTGGGCGAAGCCTCCCACAAACAGGATTCCCTCCCTCTCGGCGAAGTCCTGCGGAATATCCTGGCGGAACTGCTCGTACACGTAAGCCACGATATCTTTCACCGGGATATCGGCGTCCACCGCCTTGATGGCGTTTTTCTCCACAAAGGACGGGTAGTAGGAAACCGCCGCCTTGTACATGAGAGACATCTCGACGGACCGCCAGTAAGCTGCCGACTGCTTCTTCTCTATGTCCCCGGTGAGCTCGTACTCCCTGCCCTCTCTGAGGAAATGCAGGTCATGGCCGTAGTAGATAATCTTGATGTCCGTGTTCTCCTTTATAAAGTCCACGTATTTCGCAGCGATGTGAGGACGGTTTAAATAGGCGAACTGAATATCTTTCCCGTGCTTCTTCAGCCAGTCCCAGATGCCCGACTGGCACTCCGGGCCGTAGAGAATCTCGATGCCCATCTGCTGAAGCTGTGTGGAGTATGGCTCCTCGTGGAGGAAATTGTCCCCCAGAAACTTTACCACATACCCCATTTTGACAAACATCTTCAGATACTGGTATGTGGTCTTGGAGCCGGCGTCCCTGTCATAGGTGGGCACATAGTGGTCCACCACCAGAATCACAGGCTTCCCCATGCTCCTCTCCCTGGCGCGGAACGGGTCCGGGCTGCCGTTGTTCTCGCACTGCAGCGCAAACTCCGCCGCCCACTTCTCCTTCAGCTTCCTGCTGTTCTCCACCTGATACCGCTTGAGCCCCGTGCCCTCCACATCGGTTCCGTTGGAAATCCCCTCGAAGTGGATGACCCTGGAGAGAGGCTGATACACCACCCGGTATCCCGCCCGGCGCACCTCAAAGGCCAGGTCCGAATCCTCGCAGTACGCCGGGGCGAACCGGCTGTCAAAGCCTCCGATCTTTTTCCACAGATCATTGGGCAGGAGGATGGCCGCGCCGGAAATATAGTCCACATCTTTCACATAGTTGTACTCCGGCTTGTCCGGGTCGTCCATTCTCCCGTAGTTCCACCCGGAACCGTCGCTCCAGATGATTCCGCCGGCCTCCTGGAGCCTTCCGTCAGGATACACCAGCTTGGAGCCTGCCATGCCGATGGTCTCATCCGACTCCATAAGCTCTACCAGAGAACTGAGCCACCCCTCCGTCACCTGGGTGTCATTGTTGAGGAACATAAGGTATGTCCCCCTGGCCTTCTCCGCCGCGTGGTTGCAGTTTAGCAGAAAGCCCTGGTTGGTCTCGTTTCTGCAGATCACAAGCCCCCTGGCGTACCGCTCCAAGTCTTTGGTGGCGTCTGTGGACACGTCGTCGGCGATGATGACCTCATAGCTCACGTCCTTTGTGTGCTCCAGTATGGACACCAGGCAGGCGTAAGTGTACTCCACCTGGTTGTACACCGGGATGATGATGGACACCTTGGGATTTCTCACCCTGGGAAATACCAGGCGCCCGTGTTCCTTGTACACGCTTCCGATGGCAAAATCTCCCTCCATCAGGTTCTTGCCCTCTTTGGTACTGTAAAATCTCACCGAGCGCACCGGGTGCTTCACGTACTCTTTCACATAGGACAGCTTCTTCCTCTCCACAGTGCCCTCGGGGTACTTCTCGTTCAGCTTCTCCCCCGCCTTCCGCCGCGCCTTGGACAGAAGAGCCTCATGGCGGGTCAGATAGGTCAAGGTGCTGCTCATCTCTCCCACCTCGCGGCGGAGGTCTCTTATGATGGCCTCCAGATTGTTCACATGGTTCTGAGTAAGACGCTGGACCTCCGATATCTTTCCGATGGTCACGTCCTTCTCCTCCAGCTGCCGGCGGAGGCTGTCTATAAGCTCCAGCCGGCGGGCCAGCTCCTTCTCAAGCTCCCCCATATCCTCCAGGTGAAGAGTCTCCCCGTAATAGTTCTCCAGGTAGATCTTCTGGTTCTCCCCGTGGACATAATTCTGGAAATTCTTCTCCATGTTTTCGTAGATTTCCGCCGCCCGCTCCGTGATTCCGAACTCCCCCAGCCAGTCCCCCGCGTTCCCGTATCCTGTCAGCAGACTTCTGTACCTCCTGAAAAAATAGTACAGAATCCGGTACTTAATATATTCCACCGGAACAGGAAAAGAGAAAACCCACTCATAGTCCAGACAGAACCATTCCTGTCCCACCAGCAGAATATTTTCAAAGAGGGCGTCGATGTTGGATATCTCCAGACTCTCCCAGCCTGCCGGCATCCGGTCAGGCAGCTGCCCGAACACTGCCTCAAATTCTTCCGTGACGGCAAATGGGCTCCGGCAGGAATCATGGACCTGAAGGACGATTTCCATGGCCTGCCTCACTGCCTCCACCGGCGCCTGTCCGCCCATGACGGCCTGCCCCAGCCGCTCCGACAGAGTCTCTCCCATGAGATAGGGAAATCCGGCGCTTTGCCCGTCCCCGCTCATGTGGGGCTCCGGGAATTTAAGCCGGACATGCTGTCTGTTGAGAGCCAGGCAGTTATCCTTGAAAGCGCGGATATGGCCTGCCCCCTCGTGGGTGAGCGCAGACTTCTCCACATGCCTTGTATCTCCCCCGGTCCCCTTCTCGCCTGAGATGACTGTTCGTATCTGGAACCTGTCCTTTCTCGTGCAGTTGTACTTTATATACTGGGCGGTCCGCCCTCGCTCTCCCGCAGCCGCCTCTTTTTTCCAGATGGCCAGGTAAGAGTTGGCGTACCTGTCAAACTGCCCGTCCTCGCAGACCTGGTCAAATCTGGCCCCCACGTCAAGCCCCACATACCTGGGATAGTCGTAAGCCTCCACCGTATCCGTCAAATCCCCTTTAACCGGCAGATACTCGTCAGAATAGATGGACACCGGCAGGCGGTAATCCGGCATGGGATAGTAGAAGGTCACGTCTCTGCCGTCCTCCCGCTCTGACAGATATCCCATGAGGGCATTTTTCGAAAAACTAAAAGCATCCTCTGAAACCCCGGCCCAGTATTTGACGCCGAAAGGATTGCAGACAGCTGCTATCAGCTCTCCCTCCGGCTTTAAAAGCCGCTTTGCCGCTTTAATCTCCTCCCGGGCCCTTTCCCCTAAGGTTCCCACAAACACCACATAGTCGTACCGTTCTTCGCTCTTGGCGGCATACTCCTGTATCCCGCCCCGGAAATAGCGTATATTCTTGCGCCCGCCAAACTCCACATGGCGGAGCCGGTTCACCGCCAGATTCTCCTCCGACAGGTCCAGCACATCCACACCGGACACTTTCCCGGCGTAGACTCCCGTGAGAGCCCCGTAGCCGGAGCCCGCTTCCAGGAGCGTTCCCTCCGGCCGAAACGGATACCAGTCCATCAGGCTCTCCCTCTGGCCCGACAGGGCATACAGATAATCCAGGCGCCCATGCTCTTTCAGTATCTCATGCCTGTCGCCTTTGTATGTCCTCAACACCTTCAAAAGCTGTCCGCTTATATCATCCTTTGATTTCCACTCAGCCATCTCTACCTCCAGCCTTGTCACTTTCCGTCTTGTGAGCCTCCACCTCCGACTCCATGTCATAGACTCCCACCGTGTTCTTGTTGGAGATCACCGTGATGTTGGCCACGTCGTACAGCCGGTGGTACACCACATGTTCTCCCATCTCAAATCCGGTGCAGCTCATGGACAGAAGATACTCTCCTCCCTGGAGGGTCATCTTCTGGGTAAACGACACCTCATACTCGTCCCCCGGCCCCACAGGCCGGATATCCGTCCCCTCGTACATGGTGTTGGTTCCGCTTAAATCCGTCCCCTTCTTGTCCTTGATGGTGTAGGTAAATATAGGGCTCTCGATTCTGGCGCGGAACCGTATCTTCTCTTTGATGGTAAAATTCTCGCCTTTCAGGAGAAGGTTGGTCAGATTTCCCTGCCCGTCAAACAGCCCCAGGTCGTAGATCTCCGCCCGCCCGTCCCCGTACTCGGTCCTGCCGGGGTTGATGGTCAGCTTGTCTTTCATCAGGCCGCCATGGTGTTCCTCCATTCTGTGTTCCCGTCCCCTGTCAGCCCCGGACTGCTCTCCTGAGAAATCATTCATCTCCTCCAGCTCTTCCTCCAGGGCGTCCATCTGGTTGGCCAGAATCTTCTTGTATAAGTCCACCATATGCCCCGGCTCTCCCTCTGCCACGAAGTTCCCTCTGTTCAGCAGCACCACCTTGTCGCAGTACTTGATGATGCTGCCCATGTCGTGAGTCACCATGAGGATGGTGGTTCCCCTCTCCCGGATCTCCTCCATGCGCCGGTAACATTTTGACTGAAAAAACACGTCCCCCACAGACAGGGCCTCATCCACGATGAGAATCTCCGGCTCCACGTTGATGGCCAGGGCAAAGGCCAGGCGGACAAACATGCCGCTGGAGTAAGTCTTCACCGGCTGATACACAAAATCCCCGATGTCTGCGAAGTCCAGAATATCCCCCAGCTTCTCGTCCATCTCCTTTCTGGAGAAGCCCATCATGGTGCCGTTCATATAGATATTTTCAATCCCCGTGTAGTCCGAGTTAAACCCGGCTCCCAGTTCCAGAAGGGCCGATATGGTCCCCTTCACCTCCACCGTCCCCTGTGTGGGGGACAGCACGCCGGTGATGATCTTTAAAATTGTGGATTTCCCCGACCCGTTGGTTCCGATGATGCCCACCGTCTCCCCCTTCTTCACATGAAAGGAGATGTCATTCAGGGCGTAAAATTTTTTGTGATACTCCTTGTGTCTGGGATGGAGAGACTCCTTCAGCCGGTCGATGGGCTTGTCGTATATCTTATATACCTTCGTCACGTCTTTTACTGTAATCGCGTTTTCCATTATTCACCTCAAGACTGTTTATGCCGCTTCCTTCCCGACGGCTTTCTGCCGTCTTGCCTGGACTACAGCACATCGGAAAAATGGGGCCGCAGCCTTTTAAATACCTTCAGTCCCACCAGAAACATGCAGACGGTAACTCCCCAGAAGTAGAGGGTCAGGGTCGGGCGCTGCCAGAACCAGTTGCCCAGAAGCATGCTGTCCCGGTATCCCACCACGATGTAATACATAGGGTTCACCTTGAGAATCACAGACAGCAGCGGGTAGACCGCCCTGTCCGCGAACTGTTCCTCCTGCCACATAATGGGGATGAGCCACATCCCGAACTGAAGGCAGATGCTGACAATCTGAGACATGTCTTTAAAAAACACCTGGACAGCGCAGGTAAAGTAAACCATCCCCAGGGCATACACAGTCGCCGCCATGGTATAGTACAGCGCCTGAACCCATGTGGCCCTCGGCGCCCACCCGAAACACAGGCAAAGCCCCGCCATGATGACCACAAAGATTAAGTGGACGATGAGACAGGAGAGTATTTTTATAATGGGCAGTATCTCCACCCGGAACACTACCTTCTTTACCAGATAGCTGTACTCCTGAAGACAGTTGGTCCCGGCATTTAAGGCCTCGCTGAAATAGAACCAGGGCACAATCCCCGGAACCAGCCACAGCACATATGGGACTCCTTCAATAGGGTTCGCGTTGCGGAACCCGATTCCAAAAACAAAATAGTAGATGGCAACCGTGACCATGGGCTGGACGAACATCCACACCACCCCGAAATAGGAGCCCACAAACCTTTTGCGGAAATCTGCCTTCGCCAGGTCGGCGATGAGCCTTCTCTTTGCCACCACATCCTTCAGCAGGGATATCACATAATTCATAAACTTCTGTCCTTATACGTTCTGGAATTTAAATGTTTCCTTCAGGCCGCCCCACTTCTGGTCTTTCTCGGAGATAATCAGCTCCATCCCCTTCTCAACAGGCCACTCGATACCGATCTCCGGGTCATTCCAGGCAAGGCCGCCCTCGTCCCCCGGATGATAGAAGTCGGTGCACTTGTAGGCGAACTCCGCCTCGTCGGACAGAACCAGGAAGCCGTGGGCAAATCCTTCCGGAATGTAGAACTGCTTCTTGTTCTCCGCCGACAGCTCCACGCCGAACCATTTTCCATAGGTCGC
>CAJTOT010000006.1:53028-60579 GCA_910577935.1 uncultured Hungatella sp.
TAAAATCATTCTGGTTGTATGTCTCCACAAAATATCCTCTCTCGTCCTTGAACACAGTGGGCTCAATGACATAGAGTCCTTCTATCTCGCAAGGTGTTACAGTTATCTTTCCCATAATCGGCTCTCCTTTATGTCTTTTACAGGCGCATGCTCACAATCGAGTACAGGCGCAGCACCACATACCCGTCGGCGCAGCACATCAGATACAATATACTACGGTTTGAATTCTTTGTCAAAATTATGAAATCATTTTTCAGAGATATGAGAAGCACAGGCAGAAACGGCAGGAAATATCTTCCCTGAACTCCGCCTATAACCGGGGAGCCAAGAGGCGTCACGGCGATGAGCATGGACAGCATGGTGGCCCCGGCGCACGCGGCGCACAGAATCCACACCCAGACTCTGGCCCCCAGAGGCATGGGCAGAGTCTCTCCCGGTTTCTTCGCCGCCAGGCACAGAAGGGCGGCGGTAAACAAAATCACCACCACATAGGGCACATCCAGCACCTGGTCCAGGCCTCCCAGCCATGCCCCTATCATGGACATGTGATACTGCTCTGCCTGCCACAGAACCGTCTGATAAAACATGCGCGCCAGCAAAAGGGGTCTGTGGAGCAGCAGGCTTAAGCTGTAGCCCGCCTCCGCCACTCCCGACACGGTTCCCCCTGTCTCTGTGGCGTAGGAGACCAGCAGATGTCCGTTGACCGCCGCCATGGCCAGGCCGAAGCCCAGGGCCACCGCCGCCGCTGATACCGTCCACTGTCTCCAGCCGCCGAATTTTTTTACCGGTATCAGGAGGCACAGCCCCATAAGAGCCCCGTAGACCATCTTGCAGGGGCCCGCCGCCGCCATGAGGAGAGCCAGGACCGCCACGTCCAGGGGCCTCACCTTCTCCCTGTTCCACGCCAGGTCAAGACAAACAGCTGTCAGATAAAACATACAGCCCATGATCATCACATCATAGGAAAATGACGCTGACAGGTGGAGGGTCATGGGAAGCAGCGCCACCCCCAGCAGCACCTCTTTTCCGAAAGGCAGGCGCTTGATGGAGAAATAAGTCATTGCCACAAAAAACAAAAGGTTAAACAGCCTTCCCATATACAAAAGACAGATGCTGTTCAGATTCAGCAGCCTTGCCAGCAAGATGCCCAGCGCCTGGGGAATATAGGCCGCCGGCGTGGTGACTACCGGAGGGTACACGGAGACCGCCAGCGGCTCCTGCCCGCCGGACTCCCGGATGGTGGCGGCAGCCGGACAGCGCCGGCCTGAAATCCCCGTCTCCCTTATGATTCTGTAGGTTTCCTCCGTCAGAGTTTTCCCGAGAAAGCGGGAATTCTCCGTCGTCTCTGCCACGGGGCGCAGATATCCGTCCTCCCCTGTCTCATACCGATAGTCATCTCCCACGTCCTCCAGCCACTTGTCCTCCAGCCGGACCAGCACATGGCCTGTGACGGAATTGGACGGTCTGCCCAACATCCGGCTGGACAGCTGGTAAGCGCTGACATAGTGGCTGATCTCGTCAGGCGCCGACAGAGGCGGCAGCACCAGAAGATACAAGATCCCCAGAAACAGGCCGGCAAACAGATAGACCTTCTCCAGAGGCCGGCTCCCGCCCCTCTGTTTCCGCCTGCGGCCCTGTTCCTTCGGTTCCTGACCGGCCCCGGTCTTCCCGCCGCCGCGCTCTCCGCCGCCTGCCCTCTTACCGCCTGCGCCGGACTCCCCGGCCGTAAGCGCGTATCCCAGGCCTCCAAGCCCTGCCGTGACCGCCGCCAGAAGCCACAGGTACGGGGCTGTCAGCCACAGATCCCCGCTCTCCGCGGCTCCCGCTCTCACGTCCAGATAATGCCAGGCCCCGGCTGCCGCCGCCACTGCCGGTCCCCACAACCACCTGTTATGTCTCTTCATCATGCTTTTTCTCCTCCAGGGCCATCCTCTGCACCAGCTCCTTCAGCCTGGTCTCCAGCTGGGAGATGTGAATCGTCATATTGAACACCTTCACGATAAGCACGAAGATGGCGAACAGGAACAGGAAGTTGGCCGTGGAATATATTCCCAGAAGTCTGGCGCACAAGTCCGCCGCCGCCGGAAAGATGCTGTACACCACCAGAACCAGAGCCAGGACGATCCAGAAGATGGCGCTCTCGATCTGCACCTTGGACTGACGTATCTTCCTCATCATCAGAAAAAAAGTTCCCACGGACACAATAATCAGGGCCGCTCTCAAGGTCAAGGTCATCATGGCTGTTCCCTCCACTGTCTCTCCCAGTACTCTCTGTTCATGGTGCACTTGAGAATCACGTCTCTGGGCAGCTTCCTATGGAGCCTGCCCGCCCGGTATCCCAGATATTTGCAGCCGCTCCCCACAACCAGCGCCGGCAAAAGCCCGAACCGGCCTGCCCTCACCAGCTCCCGGGCCGTCGCCTTCACCAGCCGGATTCCCTCCCCCTCCGAGGGCAGCCCCCCGAACACTTCCGGGTGATCCGCCTGGGACACAGCCAGGTCAAAATTCCGCCTGAACTGCCCCGCCAGAGTCATGTTGTGGGAGTGAATCACCCTGGCCTCCGGCGCATAGACAATCGCGTACCCCTCTCTTATCACGTTTGCCGCATAGATCATATCCTCGTTAAAGATGGCCCTGGCAATAAAACCGCCCAGCCTGTCAAAAATCTCCTTCCTGTACGCGCAGCACACGTTGGAGGCAAAATATGTCTTGATTCCCAGAACGGGAAGATCTTTGGCAGTCTTTACCCGCTCCTGGTCAGGATAATTAAATTTCCGCGTAATCCTCTCGATCATGCGGCAGCCTTTGTCCGGCATCTGCCTGGCATAGGCCATGGCTGCCGTCTCCCCCTCCGGCCCCCGCCTCCCTCAAAGCCTCCACCAGACGCTCCACCAGAAACTCATCCTGGGGAACTGCGTCGTCGGTCATAAAAATCATCACGTCCGCCCCGGAATACTTTGCAGCCAGATTTCGGGTGGCGCCGTGGTCAAATTCTTCTTTTGTCACGTGATGAACCTCCAGCCCCGGCACATCCCCATACCCTGCCTGATTCCAGTAAGCCTTCTCCGTGTTCACCACGATAATCCTGCCCACGGGGTAGGTCTGCCGCCTGATCATCTGCAGAAGACGGCTGAATTTCCTGTCCGGTCTGTACACCGGCACCAGCAGGTCAACCTCCGGCTGAAACCTTTCTGTCATGTCTCTCCTCCTTTTTAATTACCCACCATGTCCAGACTATAAAGCCTGCGGCCATAACCGCCATCAAAATCAGATACGCCAGCGCCGCCCCCCGGATTCCCTGCCTTCTCACCATCACAGGCGCCAGCGCCGCGGCCAGCGCCGTGAGGGCCGTGTAGATGATAAAAATTACCTTCTGCCTCCTCATAATCACCAGGGCATAATAGTGGAGATTTAAAAACGCGTACCACGCCCCGCCCAGGACGATGAGCACAAAGGGTACGTGGTAACAGGTCAGCCGCCCCTCATAGCCGCTGCCCAGAAGCCGCTCCAGAAGCCACAGAACCGGCCTCCCCAGCCCGGCGGCCAGCGCCACCGCCAGCACGCTCAAAGCCCCGATAATCCGGGAAATACTGATCAGCTTCCCGGCAAACCTGTCAAGCTCCTTTTTGTTCCACGTGTCGGTGAGAAAAGTCAGAACCGGGCGGATGACGAACCCGGACGCCAGATTGATCACCGATGTAGGCATGAAAATAATATTAAAATATCCCGACGCCGCGTCGTCTAAGTTGGCGTCGATGGCGTATTTTGCCGAGGAAAATATATAAAAATCCAAAAATACGGACACAAAGAGGAGCCCCGTGTCTCTCGTCAGAGGCTTCAGACTCCCCCGGCTCCACCGGTAATCCACACCCTCCACGTATTTCAGCACCGCCATGTCAAAGACCAGAATCCCCGCCGCCTGGGCCGCCGCCGCCGCCAGACAGGCCGCCGCCAGATTCCCGCTGCCCACAAGGGCCAGGAAAAATGTCCCCACGGACAGCAGGGTCCTGAACGTGTTGGATTTTCCTGTCAGGTGAAGACTGCCGCACCGCTGAAACTCCGACTCATACACATCGGCAAACCCATCCGCGATCTTGCAGCACACCAGCAGAAAGATCACCGCCGATTTCTCCGGCGTATACCCGGCAAAAAGAAGATACAAAAGCCCGGCAGCAGCAGCGGCGCCGCAGGTGACAAACCTGTGGCGGAGGTAGTCTCCGAACCGGTAGTCTCCCGCCCTGTCCGTAATCTGAAAAGGCCGGATTCCGAAATAGGCCAGAATGAACATCTGCTGTCCGAAGGTGCTGTACCCGAAGGCGAAGATCCCGCCCTGGTCCTCCCCCGCCAGCCGCATCACCAAAAAGGAGAGCACCATGCTGGCAAAAGCATAGCAGAAACTCCCCGCCATATTCCACAAAATGTCCTGTCTCGCCTTGTCAGGACCCGTCCTCATTAGAAGAGCCGCCCACCGTCTTTCCATGTCTGTCACCGCCTTCCTGCCTGTATTTCTGCCTCTCTGTATTTCTGTCTCTTTGCCGCCCTGTCACCGTTTCCTGAAATTTTGTATCAGCAGAATAGAGATGAGCATCCGTGCCATGTATCCGGCCGCCACGCCGGGCTTTAAGTAGCTCTCCCCTCCTGTCCGCTCCACAATCTTCACCGGAACCTCCGCCACCTTCGCCCCCTGCTTCAGCAGGTAGGAGACCGTGTCCGGCTCAGGCCCGTAGTTTAAGTTCAGCGCAAACTCTTTGATCATCTCCCGGCTGAACATGCGCATCCCCGACGTAGGGTCTTCCACATGAACCCCCGTGGTCAGAAAAATGGCCGCGCCGATGAGACGGCTTCCGATCATGCGGGGCGAGAAATCTTTCTTCTCATCCACAAACCGGCTGCCGATGACGATATCATATCCCTCGTCTATCCTGCGCCTCATACTCTCTATATATTCCGGACGGTGCTGGCCGTCTCCGTCAAACTGGACGGCATACCGGTATCCCCGCTGGTAGGCATATTTCATGCCCGCCTGAAAACACCCGGCAAGCCCCAGATTCACCGGCAGGTCCAAAAGCTCATACCCCCGCTCCCTGCATATCCGCGCCGTCCCATCCTTCGAGCCGTCGTTGACCACGATATAGTCCAGCTCCGGATACTTCTGTTCCAGCTCGTCCACCACAGTCTGAATGTTGGCCTCTTCATTGTAGGCCGGGATGACCACCAGCACCTTTTCTCGTTCTTCCACTCGTCTTGTTTCCCCCTGTCTTTCTCTCACTTTTCCCTCTTCCCTGCAAAACCGTTTAAAACAGCCACCGGACAACCGGCAGTTTTCGTCCAATCCACACGATTCCGCAGCAGAAGGCCACGATACCAAGGCTCTCCAGCAGATTCAGCGCCCAGCAGTTATACGCCGCCGTCAGCTGAAAAAGCCGTGGCGTCAGGATATGGATAATCGGTATATGCAGATAGAAAATCCCCAGGGTGGAAGTCCCCACTGTCCTGGAAAATCCCTGCGCCAGCTTTCCTGCCCATGCCCCTTTGCCCTGAAGGGGAATACAGGCGGCAGATAAAAACATACCGGCGGCGATGAACAGAGTCGGGGTCTGGTAGTAACCGCCTGAAAGATGAGTGTTCTGCCAGCGGAATGTGCCTGACTGGATATACTTGAATATCAAAAGGCCTGCAAGCCCCGCGGCGATCATGACAGCGCCGGCCTTAAGGGAAACGGCTTTTTCCTGCTTTTTCTCCTGCAGAAATCCTCCCAGCATATAGTAAAACATATAGTTGGAATACCGAAAAGAAAGAGGGTTGATCTCCGCGAATGAGGTGATATTCCACGCCCCTTTTCCCACAAGGCGGGCAAGGCCTTCGCCGATGAGATTCACATCCCCCAGAATCTGGTTAAATACAAGGCACAGAGCCATCAGGTACACGGCCGTCTTCCTGTCCCGCTCCATACAGACCCGAAGAAGCGGCGCCGCCAAAAGAACCGTGAGCAGCCCCTGAATAAACCACAGATGTCCAGTGGGAACCCCCTCTATATCCCCAAACAAAAAAAGATAGGTGAGCAGCCGGCGGCTGGAATCCAGGCTGGAGATTCCTATGGGGTGATAGACTGCCAGATAAATCACCTTCCACCCGGTCATCGCCAGGTAGAAGCGGAGTATGTGGTACATATGGCGCCTCCAGGTGAACGGACGGGTAAAAAAAAGTGCTCCGGACACCAGAAAAAAAGCCGGAACCGCCGCGTTACCCCACATCATAAATATATTATCTGCAATACTGTCAGGATTTAACTGTATATTGTGAAAAAAGACAACCAGCACCATGGAGACGCTTTTGAGAAAATCCAGCGTCAGATCACGGGAGTTGTTCCCGGCGCTCCGGGACATGTCTCCGGCAACAGTATTTTCCATATCGCTCCTCCTGCGTCAATATCTTTGTTGTCCTGTTTCTTCTGAAACATTATACGATAAAAGGCGGCATTCTTCAACACCTTTCACCAGAAAAAGGCTCCCTGACGGAAGCCTTTTTCATGGTATTTCATATGGTGTTTATCACCGGGGTTACTGCCCGAACTGCGCTACGGCCAGAGGGTCTGTGGGGTCCCAGGTCTGCGTGGACGGGATAGCCGCCAGGATGGTCGGTCTGTCATAGGGACCCGGCACGGGAGAATTGTACACCTCCACCGTGGTTCCGATGGGACAGTGATCATAGATCCACTTGGCATCACCGGTGGTAAAGCGGATGCAGCCTGAAGAGCGGGCCACTCCCAGATAATTGTAAGTATCCGGATGCATGGTGTTGATGTCCGCTATGTCATAGATGATGGAGTGCAGCAGGAAGCTTAATCCCGCCCCAAGCCTTGTGGCATACTGGCAGGACACACCGCTGTTCATCAGACGCCACCGGTACTTCTCGGGAGTCCTGAAGGTGCCCACTGGAGTGTCGTCTCCGCAGGAACACAGGAAGGATTTGAGCGGGATGATATATCCGTTCTGCCCGTCAGCCACGTAGATCGTGGTGGTGTTCATCTCTTTGTTGATGCGGATGAGGTAAGGTCCCTGCGCCCCGATTATAGGCTCTAAGTCCTCCACCAGCTTGCCGTCCTCGGCAAAGTAGTACTTGTAACCGTCTATGTACTGCCAGCCGGTTACCGGATAAGAGTCGACAAAATAGTATCTCTGTCCTTCGTCCCATCCCCAGCCGGTAAAGTTAGAACCGTCTCCGTGGATATAGCGAAGCTGCCCGTCTATGTACTGGATTCCGTCCGGATGAGCCGAAACCACACTGTTCCCCACGACGATGTCGGGAAGGTCCGCTTTCCGGAAAAACGCCATGCGCAGCGCCCGGATGGGATTCCCCTGGTTCATGGAGCCGACAGTCATGCCGTTCTTGCCCCAGCCGGTCTCGGTGCCGTCGCTGAGAACCGCCGTATAGTACAGATCATACTCATCCAGGACCGGTCCGTCAAACCGCAGCTGGACAGCCTCGATGGGAGCCATGTCCGCCGGGATGTTGGTCTGCTGGCCGCTGAGCGCCCAGTTTGTCCAGCCA
>CAJTOT010000006.1:60818-73321 GCA_910577935.1 uncultured Hungatella sp.
TGTTCCCTCCTGGCCCTCCCCGGTCTCCGGAGATTCGCCGGTCTCTCCCGTGGAATCCGGATTCTCCGGAACCACCGGGGTGGTTTCTGTCTCACCGGAAACCTCCGTTTCCTGTATGTCAGGATTGTAGCGGGGATCAAAAGCAGGGCCTACATTATCTGCCAGCGCGTTAAATGCAGAACTAAAGGCCATGACTCCGGATAAAGACAAGACCAGCCACATTTTCTTGTTACTGTTCATAAAATAAACCTCCTAAAAGTAATATGTCCTATGATAATCTATCACATTTACCTGGAAAATTCCACATATGATTTACAATTTCCAGGAAATAATGTAAAATAAAAGGTATTGGCAAGAGAAACGTAAGAGATTTGTAATGAGGTCCGGTGATTATGGCAAAGACAGATACAAAACAGAAGGTGCTTAACGGGCTGTTCTGGAAGATACTGGAGAACGGAGGAGCCCAGGGAATCCAGTTTGTGATCGCGATTATCCTGGCAAGGCTTCTCACCCCGGCAGAGTACGGCGTAGTGGGAATCATCATGATCTTTATTACCATCGCCAACGTGGTGGTTCAAAACGGCTTCAGCTCGGCTCTGGTCCAGAAGAGCCAGGCCGACCAGCGTGATTTCTCTTCTGTGTGTTATTTCAGCCTGCTTACAGCAGGTCTTTTATATGGGATTTTATACCTGGCAGCTCCTGCCATCGCGGAGTTTTACCGTCTCCCGGCGCTCCGGGACATCGTAAGGGTTCTTGCTTTCGTCCTGTTTCCCGGAGCCGTCATCTCCGTGCAGACGGCCTACGTGTCAAGAAAACTGGAATTCCGGGGACTTTTCCTGTCCACCCTGGCGGCGTCTTTCGTCTCGGGGGCAGTGAGCATATGGATGGCGTACAGAGGCTTCGGCGTGTGGGCCATGGTGGGACAGCAGGTCATCTACTACTACTCCCTGATGCTGGTCCTCTTTCTCACTGTGTCCTGGCGGCCGCAGCTTTTGTTTTCCTTGGACAGGCTGGGGCAGATGTTCTCCTTCGGCTGGAAGCTCCTGACCGCCTCCCTCATCGATACCCTGTTCAACAACCTCTACGGGCTGATCATGGGAAAGATCTACAACGAAGAGGTTCTGGGGGTCTACAACCGGGGAGACCAGTTCCCAAAACTGATCGTCAACAATCTGGGGGCCGCTATCCAGTCCGTGCTGCTTCCCGTCTTCGCCTCCCGGCAGGATCACCCGGAACAGATGAAGTCCATGGTCCGCCGGGCGGTCCGCGTCAGTTCTTTTCTGGTTCTGCCCATGCTTTTCGGCCTGTGCGCCGTGGCGGATACCCTGGTGCTGTCCCTTCTGGGAGAACAGTGGATGGCGTGCGTGCCCTATCTGCGGATCATGTGCATCGCCTACTCCTTCTGGCCTATCCACATCACCAACCTCCAGGCCATCAACGCGGGCGGCCGCAGCGACGTGTTCCTGAAGCTGGAGGTGATCAAAAAGGCAGCCGGACTTGCAGGCCTTTTTGCCGGAATACGCTTCGGCCCCCTGGTGCTGGTGTCCATCAAGGCAGCCCTGGATTTCTTCTGCACCTTTGTCAACGCCTGGCCCAACAAAAAGCTGCTGGGTTACGGTATAGGAAGCCAGTGGATGGATATTCTCCCCTCCGCAGGCGCTGCCGCCCTCATGGCAGCCGCCGTGTACGGCCTGGGAGGCCTGCTTCCAGGCGGCCCGTGGCTGAAGCTGACGCTCCAGATTTTGTCCGGAGCGGCGGTCTATGTTCTGCTGGCAGCGCTGTTCCGGCTGGACAGTTTTTGGTATCTTATTAATTCTATAAAAGAACGAATGGGAAAGGAGAGCCGGACATGACAGTCAACGAAACCGGCGGGCAGCTGCCTCTGGTGAGTATCTGCTGCCTCACATATAACCACGAGCCATTTATCCGGGACGCGCTGGAGGGCTTTTTGATGCAGGAAACCACGTTTCCCTACGAGATCGTCATCTACGATGACGCCTCCACAGACAGGACCCAGGATATTATCCGGGAGTACACCCTGAAGTATCCGGACCTTATCAGACCCATGCTCCAGACGGAAAACCAGTACTCCAAGGGGATCACCAACCCCAGCGGCGCCTTTAATTTCCCAAGGGCCAGGGGAAAATACATCGCCATGTGCGAAGGCGATGACTACTGGACCGATCCCCATAAGCTGCAGATGCAGGTGGATTTTCTGGAGAAGCACCCCGGCTGTGCCCTCTGCATTCACAGCGCCAGGATTTTGACCATAGACGGCTCTTTCTCTGACCGGAGAATCCGCCCCTACAAAGGCACCAGGCGTCTGTCTCCCGAGGACATCATCGACAAGCCCCAGGGCTATGCCATGGCATCTCTAGTGTTCCCCTCCATAGTGGTAAAGGAGCTTCCATCCTACTACACCAACTGTCCCGTGGGGGATATCCCCCAGCAGCTTATGGCGGCATCCATGGGGTGGGGCTTTTATATTGACCGGGACATGAGCGTCTACCGGGTGGGGGTTCCCACCTCCTGGACCACCCAGGAGAAAAAGGGGGATTACATCAACAAACAGCGGCGCTATGTCTGCCAGATGAGACATATGTACCGGGAATTCGACCAGGCCACCGGCGGCAGATTCCACGGCGCCGTGGAGAGCGCCGCCCGCCGGATATGGTATCTCACAAAGGTCAATACCCGGCGCTACCAGATTGTACTCAGCAAAAAATACAGGCGGTATTTTGACGAGCTGACCTTCCGGACAAAATTTTACATCTGCATGGAGGCCCGGCTTCCATGGCTGTACAAACTCCTGAACGCCGCCGCCCAGAAGCTCCGCAGGTACATTCAGGCATCTGAAGCACGAAAAAAGAAACGAGGACAGAATACATGAACATTTTGCTCACAAGCGCAGGGCGGAGAACCTACCTGGTCGATTACTTTAAGGAGGCCCTTGAGATGGCCGGCCTCACCGGCGCGGTCCACGCGGCCAACAGCCAGGTGAGCCCTGCTTTTTTCGCGGCGGACCGGCATATAATCACCCCCCTTATCTACGACCAAGCCTACATCCCGTTCCTGCTGGACTACTGCGGCAGGTGGAACATTGACCTTCTGATTCCCCTGTTTGATATCGACCTGCCGGTTCTGGCAGGCAGCCGGGATTTGTTCGCCTCCGCAGGAACCACGGTGGTGACAGCCGACTCCCCTTCGGTGGGAATCTGCAACGACAAGTGGAAAACCTTCCAAGCGCTGACAGGCCGGGGTATTCTCACTCCCAGGAGCTGGCTTGAGCCGGAAGCCCCGCTTCGGGAGATCCGCGGCGGGAACCTCTTCTATCCTCTGATCTTAAAGCCCCGCTGGGGTATGGGGTCCCTGTCTGTCTACCAGGCGGACGACGAGGAGGAACTCCGTGTCCTGGACAGAAAAATCCGCCGGGAGATAGGACAAAGCTATCTGAAATACGAGGCTGCCAAAGACCTTGACGCCTGCGTGCTCATACAGGAAAAAATCAGCGGCAGGGAGTTGGGCCTGGATGTGATCAACGACCTGGCAGGAGTGTACAGAACCACGTCGGTGAAGGAGAAAAACGGCATGAGGGCCGGGGAGACCGACGGGGCGGTGACTCTCAGCCTTCCCGAACTGTCCGCTCTGGGGGCCCGCCTCTCCGGGCTGCTGGGACACAGGGGAAACCTGGACGTGGATATTCTGGAGCAGGACGGGCAGTACTATGTGCTGGAGATGAACGCCCGGTTCGGAGGCGGCTATCCTTTCAGCCATGCGGCCGGCATCCATCTCCCCTACGCCCTGGTCATGTGGGCCTCCGGAAAGGAACCTGAAGAAATATACCTGAAAGCCAGAACAGGAGTCCAGGCCCGCAAGGACATACGGATACTGGTGCAGGATGAGATGTCCGGGAAGGAAGAAAAGCCATGAGAGAAAAGCTGGAAAAACCGGTGGCGGTCACCCGCTCGTCCCTGCCGCCTCTGGAAGAATATGTAGAGATGCTCAAACCCCTGTGGGACAGCGCCTGGCTCACCAACATGGGGGATTACCATGAAGAATTCCGCAGACAGCTTATGGAGTATCTGAAAGCGGAACATCTGGAGCTGTTTGTCAACGGCCACATGGCCCTGGAACTGGCAGTACAGGCCCTGGAACTGACAGGGGAGGTGATCACCACTCCCTTCAGCTTCGCCTCCACCACCCACGCCATCGTGAGAAACGGCCTGACGCCGGTGTTCTGCGATATCAATTCCTATGATTACACCTTAGATGTCAGCCTTATAGAGAGACTCATAACAGAGAAAACCTCCGCCATTGTCCCCGTCCATGTATACGGGAACTTATGCGATGTGGAGGCCATCCAGGAGATCGCGGACAGACATCACCTGAAGGTCATCTACGATGCCGCCCACACCTTCGGGGAGGAACTGGACGGGCAGGGGGTCGCCGGCTTCGGCGATGTGTCCATGTTCAGCTTCCACGCCACCAAGGTGTTCCACAGCATCGAAGGCGGAGCCGTGTCCTACCGTGACCTGCGGATGGGAGAACGGCTGTACCAGCTGAAGAACTTCGGCATTATGGACAGCGAGACCGTGGAGTATGTGGGGGCCAACGGAAAGATGAACGAATTCCAGGCAGCCATGGGACTATGCAACCTGCGCCATGTGGACGTGGAGATTGAAAAGAGAAAAAAGCTGGCCGCCCGCTACCAGGAACGGCTCTCCGGCGTCAGAGGCATCCGTCTGTGCCGGAGGAACCCCAGGGTGAAGATGAATTACGCCTACATGCCGGTGGTGTTTGACGGGTACAAAAAAAACCGGGACCAGATCTTTCATGAGCTGGCCCGGCATAATATTCATGCCCGCAAATATTTCTATCCGTGTATCAACAGCTATGCCTGCTACCGGGGAAGGTTCGACGAACACGAAACCCCGGTGGCGGCCGGAATCTCCCGCCAGGTCCTGACTCTGCCCCTGTATGCGGACTTGGACCCGGCTGTGGTGGACATGGTCTGCGATATTATACTGGAGTGACAGCCGCCGCCCGGCTGCCCCGGCCTTTATCCCTTTCTGGGAAGCAATATTCCGGCTGCCCGGATCTCCAGAAGAATCACCCCAAACCACAGCCGGGCGATTAATTCCTGGACAGGATTGATGTACAGGTAATGCTTCATGTAGTACATGGCGCTGTCGTGGCGCAGCTTCTGTCTCTCCGTCTGGCTGCTCAGTGATTTTGTGATGGAAGCGCCGTGGCTGTGCAGGTAGGATTCTGTCAGCACAAGGATGGTCCGAAACCCGCTGGTTCTCATTCTCCACGCCAGCACCGCCTCCTCCTGGTAAAGGAAGATCTTCTCGTCATAGCCGCCGCACTCCAGAAATGCCCCGGTATCCACCATCAGCATGGAGCCGTGGACCACGTCCACCCAGGCTGCCCGTTTCCCCTGAAAATAGGATGTCGGGTAGTTGAGGAATCTGCTAAACAGCCGCCTGCTCGCAGGCCCCATGGACAGAAGCTCCCCCGTGAATCCGTGGAGCCGCCAGCC
Source organism: uncultured Hungatella sp. (assembly GCA_910577935.1). GTDB lineage: Bacteria > Bacillota > Clostridia > Lachnospirales > Lachnospiraceae > UBA3402. Next base: position 66,361 of record CAJTOT010000006.1, read on the forward strand.
GTATCCCAGACCTCCGTACTCCATATCCTCCATGACCGCGGATACCACCCCCGCGTCCGGGTGGCTGTCAAACATCCTCGCCATGGACAGAACCGTCTTTTGGGAGAACTCCACATCCGGGTTTGCGATCACCGCATGGGTGGCGTTGTTAACCCTGGCGGCATAGGTAACTCCCAGGTTGTTGCCGTAGCCGTAGCCTCCGTTTTTTTCCCCTCTGATCACTGCCACTTTTTGATCCTGAAGAGCCTTCAGCCGCTGCCAGGAATCGTCGGTGGAAGCGTTGTCCACCACCACAATCTGGTCAAAGCAAGAATATCCGCGGATCTGTTCGATTAATTTTATCACCCTGTCCCCGTCATTGTAATTGACGATGACACAGTTTATGTTCTTAAGTTTCATGAAAAACCGCCTGGCTCCTTTTCATCTCTTTTTTCTGGATTCCACCAGTTTCATCCCAAAATGCCTGCTGATAAGCCACCGGACCTCCGGCCACAAGACCGTGGCATAATCCAGCATATGATAGGCCAGCATATACAGTTCCTTTCCCTTCTCTTTCGGCGCGCCTGCCCAGGGAGTTTTGTCCAGATAGATCTCGTAGGCTCTCCTGTAATGGTTTAAATTTCCCCGCACCCAGGGCCGTTCGTCTCCCATATAATGGATGACCGACGGATGTTTTTTCGCTGTGACAAACATATCCTCTGTCACCGCCCTGTAGGATGGACTCCGGCGTGCCAGGTCTTCATAAGAAAAATACCGGTAGTTGGTAAAAAAATTGTATCTGGGAGGAAGAGGCTTGATCCGCCCTTTAAGCGCGCCGTTGAGCATATCCTGGTCGCCGGCGAACAGCTTTCCTCCCTTTTCTCTCAAAAAATCCAGAAGCTGTCCCTGTATATTCTCCCGGCGCCACAGTTTTAAGTCCACCAGGAGGACTCCCGAGTTGTAGTAAGGGTCCGCCGGCCCCAGGCCCACGGACTCTTTCACCGCCTCGTAGATGGTAGGCTCCATCACCGCCCCCAGGATTTGTCCCCCCAGGTCTGTGTCCCACAGCTTTTTCAGAGGCCGGGCCACAATGGTGTCACAGTCCAGATACAGCGCCCTGTCCATATCCTCCGGAAGCGCCTCCCCCATAAACAGGCGGGCCATGATGCTCAGATCATACCCACCCGTGTCCACGTCCCCCTCAAAACGGCTCCTCAAGTCTCCCAGCTCAACCACAGTCAGTTCCCGCCCGTACCTGCCCGCCAGCTGTCTCAGCTTCTCCACATGGTCTGCGGATATCCCCATGGACAGAACATGGACTGTGACAGAAGGGCAGTGCCTGTGTTTCTCCAGCAGCGAACACATAGAAGCCGCCAGATGCCTGACATAGCCGTCATTTGCCCCATAGACAATATTCATAATTTTCTCCCCCGGTCAGATTATCAGAAGGATTCCGCAAGATACCGCTCCACGGATGTGACCCCGTTGGCCCCGTCTGCCGCTGCCGTGACGATCTGGCGCAGCAGCTTGGCCCGCACGTCCCCGGCGGCAAAGATTCCCGGAGCCGAGGTTCTCGTGTCCTCCCCTGCCTGGATATACCCTCCGTCCATCTCCACCAGTCCTTCAAAGGGCTGGCTGTTGGGAGTGATTCCAACGGCGATGAACACGCCCTGGACTCCGAGAGCCCTTTCGGCCCCCGTCTTCTTATTCTTCACTCTCAGTCCCTCTACCTTCATGTCCCCCTGAATCTCTTCCACCACCGTGTCCCAGAGAATCTCTATATTGTCCTGCCTGAACACGGTCTCCTGAAGGCTTTTGGCTCCCCTCAGCTGGTCTCTCCGGTGAATCAGGTACACTCTGGCGCACATCCTGGACAGGAAAATCGCGTCCTCCAGGGCCACGTCCCCGCCGCCCACCACGGCCACCTCTCTGTTTCTGAAAAATGCCCCGTCGCAGGTGGCACAGTAGGACACTCCCATCCCTGTCAGTTTCTCCTCCCCCGGCACTCCCAGTTTCCTGTGGCGGGCCCCTGTGGCGATGAGAACGGCTCTGGCCCTGTAGATGCCATCCCGGCAGACCACAGCTTTTATGCCTCCCTCCGCCTGTCTTTCCCGGATTCCGCGGCTCCCTTCGAGCTCTGCCGCCCTCAGAAGCTCCCCGCCTTCTCCGCAAGCCTCCTGCCCCGGTTCCGCGGCATCCTCAAGCTTCACCTGCTCCACCTCATCCGTGACAAAGCAGGCCCCCAGCCGGTCCGCATGCTCCCGAAGTTTCATCCCCAACTCAAACCCGTTGATTCCCGGAAGGCCCGGATAGTTATCCACCTCGTAGGTGGTCAGCACCTGGCCGCCGCTGGCCATATCCTTCTCGATGACCACCGTGTTCAGGCGGGCCCTCTCAGCATAGATCGCCGCCGACAGCCCCGCCGGACCGGCTCCGATGATAATCAAGTCATACACTGGTTCCATCCACATCACCTCTCATTAAGTTTTTACTTCAGCTCTTTCAAAGCCTTCTCAACATCCTTTTTAAACTGTTTCCACTGTTCCTCATGTTCCACAAAATACCGGGGACAATTCTTCTCATTTACATCATAATGGCGGATCACGTCGTCGGAAGTAAGCTCCAGTTCCCTGCACAGCCATGCGGTCAGCTTTACCAAGGAGTCATAAGTGGCCTCATTGTACCTGCCTGTATCGTCGGGATGACAGGTTTCCACCGATACGGTGTCATTGTTGCGGGGAGCGTTGGCATAGGCGATCTCGCTGACAGGAATGCACTGGAGAATCTCTCCCTCCAGCCCCACGATAAAATGACAGCTGGCGGAAGCTCCCGGCTGCTGCGGGTCCTGATCTGCCAGGCTGTCGAAATACAGCCGGTTGGCCTCGGCGCTGGAACCCGGATTGCCCACATAATGGATGACAATATTATTTATACGCTTCAGAGACACGTCCGGTCTGGAAAATATGTTTTTTCGTATAAATTTCTGCTCCACCCAGTCAGGAGCCTTGATTGCCTTCAGATCTACGGTGTAAGGCTTTTCATAGCTCCACAGAAAATATCCGACTCCCAGGCCGGCGGCGCCTCCGAGAATAAATGCCAGAAGAGCCGCAAGGAAGACCACCGGCGCTTTTCCGCCTCCGAAAATTCCAGACCCCCGCCTCTTTCTTCCCCTCCTTCCCCGGTTATAGGGAAGATAGGAGCCGCCTTCATCAGGTGCAGGCTGAATTTCTTTTATTTTTTCATAGTCTCTCTCAAAATCCGCATCGTTTTTCATCATAAGTACCCTCCATGTACCATCATACCACTGCCGCCGGCTAATTTCAAGAAAGGTCCGAAGGTTTATTGCCGGCAAGAGGTTACTGGTTATAGTTAAAAAAATGTACAATTCTCCAATGACATGTGTTATAATAAAAATGATATTGGGGTCAAAAGGTTTTTTGCCCCCTGATGCCTGCAGATTGCTCCGCATTTCATGCTCCCGCAATCCTAAAAATATAGTTACAGTTCACAGGGCCGTGAATCTGACATGAATTTTGGGCGTCAAGCTTCCTTGTAAGCCCACATTCGTGACAGATTCCCCCGTGAACAGCAACAAAATATCTTATCCTTCAGCTATCTTAAAAAGGGGTGATTATATGGCCAGAAAGACAGTTCTGGTAACCGGCGCTTCCCGGGGAATCGGAAAAGCCATCGCAGTCAAATTCGCGAAGAAAAACTATAACGTGGTCATCAACTGCATCCACAGGGAAGAACGCCTGATGCAGACGAAAAAGGACATCGAATCCTATCAGGTCCCCTGCCTTGCCTTTATGGGGGATGTGGGAGATCTGGGTCAGTGTGAAAAGTTGTTTGAACAGATTAAAAAGCAGTTTGGGGGACTGGATGTCCTGGTGAACAATGCCGGCATCTCCTACATCGGTCTTCTCCAGGACATGAAAAGCGAGGACTGGGACCGGATTCTCCGTACCAACTTAACCTCCGTGTTCAACTTGTGCAAGCTGGCCATTCCGGGCATGGTGGCCCAAAAGTACGGCAAGATCATCAATATTTCTTCCGTGTGGGGCAATGTGGGCGCCTCCTGCGAGGCGGCCTACTCCGCCACCAAAGGCGGCATCAACGCTTTCACAAAATCCCTGGCCAAGGAGCTGGCCCCCAGCGGCATCCAGGTCAACGCCGTGGCCTGCGGAGCCATCGACACGGAGATGAACCAGTTTCTGGAGGAGGACGAACTCATCAGCCTGGTGGACGGGATTCCCGCGGGGCGGCTGGGGAAGGCCGAGGAGGTGGCGGACCTGGTTTACCACTTGGGATATAAGAATTCTTATCTCACAGGACAGATTATCGGACTTGACGGAGGATGGACTTAATATGCCTACGACTTACGCTCACTATCGCTTCGGACGTGATGTCTACAAGAAGCTGCCGCCGCAGCTTCAAGCTGTTATCCGCTCCCACGGCGGACTCTACAACATCGGCCTCCACGGGCCTGACCTTCTCTTTTACTACAAAGCATACATTAAAAATCCGGTAAACCAAACCGGCTTTGCCATGCACTCCCGGCCCGGAACAGAGTTTTTCCGGCAGGCGGCTTCGGTGATTCATACTTCCAGGCTCCATTCCCGTTTTTCCGGAAAAAAGCCACTCTCTTTTATAGTTTCTTCAAAATACGCCTATATATTCGGGTTTCTCTGCCATTTCGCCCTGGACAGCCGCTGCCACCCTTATGTGGAGCGCATGGTCAGGGAGACCGGAATCTCCCACAGCGAGATCGAGGCGGAGCTGGACCGCGATCTGATGACAAGGGACGGGCTGAATCCCATGACCTGCCGCCCCACTGCCCATCTGAGACCCAGAATCTTCTACGGAAGCATCATCTCCAGATTCTTTCCGGACATCACTGCCCGGCAGATCGTCACCGCCATCCGCCACATGAGATTCTGCTGCAATTTACTGGCGCCGTCAGGCCATCGGCTGCGTTTCATCACCCGCTGCCTTATGAAGGGCGGCCGTCTGCCCTACGCGGTGCAGGATATGGTGATCAGGGAGAAGGCTGACCCCGCCTGCGGGCCGATAGTCAATGAGTTGGAGCACCTTTACGGCAAGGCCGTCCTGGACGGAGCGGAGCTCATCGTGAATTTTATGGAACATGCAGAACACGGAGCTGCCCTGGACAGCCGGCTGGAACACACCTTTGGGGAGAATTGACTCCGGGAACATTCCGATCCTGCCTCCCCCGCAGACAGGCCTCAGTCCCTTTGCACAGACAGCAGGAGCTGCCCGCTGTCAACTACAGCGGGGCAGCTCCTGTTTACCTGCCGCCAGCCCCGGACGAGCCGGATTTTTATTTAAAAACTCCGAATCTGATCCTGGGTGTCATCTTGTGTATTATCTATACTTCGAATCACCACATAATACCCTGCCGTGTCGCTGACCCTCACATACACCCGATCTCCCACCTTGTGCCTGAAGATAGCCTTTCCCAGGGGCGATTCCGTGCTGATCATGTTCTTCAGGGAGCTGCCTCTTATGGATGTCACCAGGCGGTAGGTCTCCACCTCGTCGTCATCTTCCATGTACAGCTCCACCGTGTTGTTGATCCCCACCTCATCGTCTCTGGACTCGTCGGACACGATCTGAGCGTTTTTCAGCATCCTCTCCAGATATTTGATCCGGCTCTCGTTCTGGTTCTTGTCTTTCTTCGCCGCATGGTACTCAAAATTCTCGCTTAGGTCCCCGTGGGCTCTGGCCTCCTTCACCGCCTCGATGGCCTCTCTGCGCACCACCAGTTTCCTGTGCTCAATCTCCTTCCGGATTTTTTCCACATCACTTTTTGTCAGCTTCTCACCCATTGGCAGCCAATCCCTCCATGTACTGGCTGTACCACTCCTCCCCGAACTTGATCCGCATGCACTGGATGATTATCTGAACGCTCTTCTCGTCCCCCAGCCTTGAATTGTTCAAGGTGATATCATAGTTGACAGGGTTGGTCCAGTAGTTTCCATGGGTGTAATACTTGTAATAATCCGCGCGGTACTTGTCCGTCTTGGTGATCAGCTCATCGGCCTCCTCCAGGGTGATGTCGTACATCCTGTCCATGACTCTCTGGAGGCAGTAAGCCCTGGGGGCCTCCACGTACACGCTGAACACATTGTCATAGTCTTTTAAGATGTGGTCGGCGCACTTGCCCACGATCACACAGGACTCGGATTCAGCCAGCTTCTCGATAATCTGCTTCTGAAACTCAAACAGCCTGTCATCGGACACAAACTTTGACAGCTGGCCCTTGGTGTGAAACATCTTGGGAAGCTCTAAGAGCTGCTTGGTGATCAGGCTGCCGTTTAAGTTCTCATCAGCCTCCTTGAAATAATGCTCATCATAACCGCTGTACTGGGCAGCCAGTTTGAGAATCCGGTTGTCATAACTGTGGATATGCAGCTCATCTGCCAGCTTCGCTGCAATCTGGCGCCCGCCGGAACCAAATCCTCTTGCTACGGTGATTACAAAGTTTTTCATCGCTCTTCCCCTTCTTCTAGTTTACTTTATTGCCATCGATCATAACCAGTTCCAGTGTTGAGGCGACTTCCAGGGGATCTCCGCTGTACACCACGATGTCCGCGTCCTTCCCCGCCTCCAGGGTTCCGACTCTGTCCTCGATTCCCAGATGTTTTGCCGGGTTGACGGTGATTGCCTTCATGGCCTCGCAGGGGTCCATGCCTGCCTTTACCGCCATAGCCGCACACAGGGTAAGGTACTGCTGGGGAATCACAGGCGCGTCGGTGATGATGGACACCCGGCAGCCTGCCGCCGCAAGGATTCCCGGAGTCTCCCATGTCTTGTTCTGAAGTTCAAACTTGGTGGCATGCCCCAGGCTCGGGCCCACCGCGCAGGGCAGATTCTCTTTTACCAGCTCCTCCACGATGAGATGGCCTTCCGTGCAGTGCTCCAGGGTCATCTTCACTCCGAACTCCCTGGCGATGCGGAT
>CAJTOT010000006.1:73721-83677 GCA_910577935.1 uncultured Hungatella sp.
TCCAGAGGATTGAAGCTGTCAATTCCTCTCAGGTGAGAGGCGCAGATATCATTCATCTCATTGTAGTCCTGTCCTTCAAAACCGATTCCATAGCCGTCCAGCCCCAGATGGCTGTGGGCATCTATAAAGCCCGGATAGACATCTTTTCCGGAAGCATCGTATATTTCTGTCCCCTCCGGGATCTCAAGGTTCTGACCGACTTTCGCGATCTTTCCTCCGTCTACAAGAATATCCCCCTCAAAAGGCTGAGGGTTCACCATGTCGTGAATTCTGCCGTTTTTAATACATAACATCTTTCATTTCCTCCAGTTTTGGTTTACTAATTCATTTGCTGTTGGGGTCAAAAGGTATTGACCCCGGCGTCATTTATTTACTAAAATCCAGGGTGACGGTTCCATCCTGGTTATAGCGCACCGCATCCTTGTCCATGGCCACCTTGTCGATAGCGGCAAGGTATTCTTCCTTGGACTTAAAGCAGGGCTTCGCCTCCGCAATGACCTTCCTCGCCAGGGCCCCCCCGTCTGTCAGCAGCATGTCCGCCGCCACTGCCAGACACTGGGCGGGACGAAGGCAGGCCAGCTTCTTATTCTCGATGTAGTAGTCCTTTCCGTGGCCTGTGCCCACCGCTCCGCTGGCGTGGGGATGCACCGCCGGCATGATGGCCGACACGTCTCCCATATCCGTGCTCCCTGTTCCCCAGGCTCCATCCATGTCCACGCTGTCGGGACCGGCCACAAGCCTCATGGCATCAGCCACCACATCCGATAGGTTGGGGTCATTGTTCAGCGGAAAATATCCCGGATGGTCATCCAGCTCCACATTGCAGCCGATGGACGCGGCGGAAGCAGCCAGCGCCCGGTTTACCTTCTTATTATACTGATACATGGCGTCGAAGGACGCTCCCCGCACATAGCTCTCCACCTTCGCCACCTCGGGAATAGCGTTGACCGCCAGCCCTGCCTGGGTGATGATGGGGTGGAAACGGATGTGCTGATCATCTACAAATGTCTCCCTGAGAGCATTCACCGCGTTGAGTCCGCAGGTGGCCGCGTAGAGGGCGTTCTTCCCGCACTCCGGTGAGCCGCCGGCGTGGGCGGACACCCCTTTGAAGGTGATGTTCTTGGTGATGCAGCCGTTGCAGCCCCTGCTGATGCACAGAGACTTTCCTTCTTCCAGATTGCCGGAATGAATCATCATGGAAATGTCGACTCCGTCAAAATACCCTCTGGAGATAAACTCCACTTTCCCGCCGAAATACTTGATGATTCCTTTCTTTCTCAGCGCTTCCCTGAAACCAAGCTCGATAAGTTCCTCAGCCGGAACCGCGATGAGACGGATGGAGCCGCACATCCCCTCCAGAGCCCCCGGCTCCTTGAGAGCCGCCGCCACGCCGATGAGAGTGGCGCACTGCGCGTTGTGCCCGCAGGCGTGAACGGCACAGGTCTCGGCATCCGCGTCCGGGTGGTTCTTCACGATGAGAGAATCCAGCTCTCCCAGGATGGCGATCTTGGGGCCGGGCTTTCCCGTGTCCAAATCCGCGTAGAATCCGGGGATATCTCCTGCCTTCACCAGGGTATAGCCCAGTTTCTCAAACTGCCCGGCCAGATACGCGGATGTGTTCCACTCACGGTAACCTGTCTCGGGATGCTTCCAGATGTAATCTGCCGTCTCGTAGATGAGAGCTTCATGTCTGGCTGTCATCTCCATTAATTGTTCTGCTTTTTTCAAAATATGTTCCTCCTTGCCTGTATAAAGGCTTCAGTTAACACCCCCCGCCGCGGGCATGGGGCATCAAACACTCCAAGTTCCTGTAGCACTCATCCGGCCTGTGTATCCCATGCATGTCGATGTACTGTTGGCAATGATTCTTATGTAAAAAGAAAGCGCTCTGGAGGGCTGCCGGGGAAAACCAGCAGACGTATCAGCGCGCTTTCATTATGTAGCTTTCGGGAAATGCGCAACGCGCCATAAGGAGGGGCTCACTCACATGCCTCGCCTTACTGACAGTATACCACACTCCTCCTGATTTACGCTACCCTCAAATAAAAAATTAAGAAACATAGAAACATGCAACCAGGTGTCCGTCACCTGTATCCTTCAGTTCCGGCATCTCTTTTTTACATCTCTCGGTACACTTGGGACAGCGTCCTGCCAGGGGGCACCCGATCTGGTCGCCGATAGGGCTGGGAATATCGCCCTCCAAAGGCACCCTCTCTCTTTTCTCAAAGGGGCTCTCCGGCGGTATGGCCGAGAGAAGAGCCTGGGTGTAGGGATGAAGCGGGTTGGAATAAAGGCCGTGGGAGGTGTACAGCTCCACGATCCTGCCCAGATACATGATAAGTATCCTGTCGCTGATGTATTTCACAATTCCAAGATCATGGGAGATGAACACGTAGGTCAGCTTCCTCTCCTGCTGAATCTTTTTAAACAGATTGATAACCTGGGCCTGGATGGACACATCCAGCGCCGATACCGGCTCGTCGCACACGATGAGCTTGGGAGAGATGGACAGGGCTCTGGCAATGTTCACTCTCTGGCGCTGACCTCCGGAAAACTCATGAGGGTAGCGTTCCATGTGCTGGATGTCAAGGCCTACTTCCTGCAAAGACTCCAAGGCTCTCTGATGGCGTTCCCTGCTGTTCTCCCCGATGCCGTGAACCTTCATGGCCTCGGTCACAGAGTAGGAGGCGGTTTTTTTCGGGTCCAGGGACGAATAGGGGTCCTGAAAAATCATCTGAATGTTTCTCCGGGCCTGCTTCTGCTCATCGCCCTTCAAGCTCCACAGCTCCCTGCCCTGGTAGGTGATGGTTCCGCTGGTGGGCTTGTGCAGCTGCACCAGGCAGCGGCCCAGAGTGGACTTTCCGCACCCTGACTCGCCGATAATCCCCAGTGTTTCCCCTTCATAGATCTCAAAGGAAACGTTGCTCAACGCGTGAAGCAGCTTGTTGGGTTCCGTCAGCTTCTTGCTGCGGATGACAAAATCCTTATGAAGGCTTTCCACCTTCATGATCACTCTCTTATTCTCCATGACCGTTCACCTCCCCTCTCACCAAACGGTCGACACCGTTCTGTCTGTGGCATGCCACGAAATGCCCCGGCTGTACCTCCACCAGAGGCGGAACACTCTCCCGGCACTTGTCAGTCACATAGGGACAGCGGTTGTAAAAATTACAGCAGCGGCCTGTGAGACGCAGATCCGGCGGCGTGCCCGGAATGGTAGTCAGCTCTTCCTTTGAAGCGCTGCTCAGTTTGGGCATGGAATCCAGAAGCCCCCACGTATATGGGTGCATAGGCTCCTGATACAGCGTGCCGGTCTCGGCGTACTCCACGGTATTTCCCGCGTACATGACCATAACCGTGTCGCACATATCCCACACCACCCCCAGGTTGTGAGTGATGAGAAGAATGGCGGTGTCCAGCTTCTTCTGGAGATTTTTGAGAAGCTCCAGCACCTGGGCCTGCACCGTCACGTCCAGGGCGGTGGTGGGCTCGTCGGCTATGATCAGCTTTGGATTGCCGCACACCGCCATGGCTATGATCACACGCTGGCACATGCCGCCGGACAGCTCGTGGGGGTATGCCTCCATGCGCTTCTCCGCTTCCGGGATGCCAACCAGCTTCAGGGCCTCAACCGCCTTGTTCCAGGCCTCTTTCTTGCTGATATTCTGGTGCTCTCTTATCATCTCCACCATCTGGTATCCCACCTTGAACACCGGGTCCAGGGAGGTCATGGGATTCTGGAAAATCATGCAGCACACGTCGCCCCGGAACTTGAGCAGCTCCTTCTGAGACATCTGCAGCAGATCGATATCTTCAAATGTAATGCCTCCGTCCACGATCTTCTGGCTCTTGGCCTGCATAAGACGCATCACCGAAGAGCTGGTGACGCTCTTTCCGGACCCCGACTCACCCACGATGCCCATGGTGGAACCCTTCTTTAAGGTAAAACTGACGCCGTCCACCGCCTTGTTGACGCCGCTGGCAGTATAAAAATATACTTTCAGTCCGTCTACTTTTAAGATTATATCTTTCTCATTCTTTTCCATATGGCCTCCTCCTACTGTTTCATCTTGGGGTCCATGACATCGCGGATGCCATCGCCCAGCAGGTTAAACCCGATAACGGTGACCAGAATAAACACGCCGGCCACACTGGCCACATGGGGAGCCGTGGTGAGGCAGTCCCGGCCCACCCGCAGAATGCTCCCCCAGGAAGCGGTGGGAAGGGCAATGCCAAGTCCCAGGAAGCTTAAAGAAGCCTCGGATATAATGGCGGACGCCACCCGCAGCGTCGCGTACACGATGATCTGGGACACGCAGTTCGGCAAAATATGCATAAACAGCAGCCGTGTGTCGGACACGCCCACGACACGGCAGGCGTTACAGTATTCTTCCTCTTTCACGATGATAACCTGGCCTCTGGTGACCCTGGCAAAGCCGGGCACGCTGGCGATGCCGATGGCAAAGATCACATTGGTCACCCCGTTGCCGAACACGGTGATCAGGATCATGGCAAGGAGGATAAACGGGAACGAGAACATGCCGTCCATGATGCGCATAAGCACTACATCCAGCCAGCCGCCGAAATACCCGGCCACCAGGCCGACGAGCACGCCGATGCCCGCGCCCACCAGAGTGGCGCCCACGGCCACGATCAGGGATACTCTTGCCCCGTAGATGATGCGGGACAGAATGTCGCGGCCCAGATCGTCGGTCCCCAGAGGATGGCCTGCAAAACCGATACCCTTAAACGGAATTCCGGGGTTGATGGCGTTTGGGCTGTAAGGCGATATCACCGGAGCCAGAAGTGCCATGAGAATCATAAATGCCACGATAAAAAAGCCGATCATGGCAGTGCGGTTCCTCTTTAATTTGTTCCAGGCATTGTTGGCTTTTCTCTCCTTCTGGAGCATGGCCATGTTGGCCTCCCTGCCCAGAACATCCTGCGTCTTCTTTTCAGCCATGGTCATCACACCTCCTTTACCTTGGGATTCAGCAGCATGTACGCAATATCAACCAGCATATTGCAGAACACGAACATGATCGCGGAGAACAGTACGGTTCCCTGGATCAGGGAATAGTCGCGGTTGTTGATAGCCGTGTTGATCATGGTTCCCATGCCGGGCCAGGAGAAAATTCCCTCCGTGATAATGGCCCCTGTAAACGTGCTGGCAATCTGAAGCCCCAGCACTGTCACCAGAGGAGGAAGGGAGTTCTTCAGCCCGTGGATCATGATTACCTTCCACTCCCGGATTCCCCTCGCCCGCAGGCAGCGGATATAGTCGCTGCTCAGGGTCTCGATCATGCTGGAGCGGGTGGTTCTGGCAAAGGTGGCCATGGGGATGGTGGCAAGGCAGAAGCCGGGAAGAATCATATGGCTCACCACGTCGCCAAACCCCTTGTTCCAATCGCCCATGCCCATGACAGGCAGCAGATTCATTTTAACGGAGAACTGCAGTACCAGCATCAGGGCCATCCAGAAGATAGGCATGGACACGCCCACCAGGGCCAAAACCATGAACACATAGTCAAACAGCGTGTTTTGTTTGATGGCGGCCACGATTCCCACGGTAGTGCCGATGACAAAGGCAAAACAGAGGGCCACCAGGGTAAGGGAAAGGGTGTTGGGAATTCTCGATATAATCAGCTGGAAAACATCCTGCCGATAACTGTAGGAATAGCCGAAATCGCCTTTCACCAACCCGGTAATATAAAGCTGGTACTGCTCCGGAAGACTTTTATCCAGATTCATTTTGGCTCTCATAGCCTCGATATCCTCCTGCTTGGCCTCAATACCAAGGATCGCCACTGCCGGGTCACCGGGAAGCATTCTTGTCAGGCAGAATGTGATGGTAACGACAATAAACAATGTTGGTATGGTCTGCAGGAATCGTTTTAACATCATCTTTAACATAAACAAATTCCTTTCTGTTTGCTGCATTTCCGGCTGTCTCCCAGGGATAAAGGCAGAGAGGGCAGGCGCGGCGCTCCTCCCTCTCTGGGAACTTCACTCTCTAAAGACTGTCCAGGTCTCCTGTCTTACTGCTCAAGCCAGATATTGTTAAACGGAGATGTCACTACCATCTGGCTGTCCGCGCGGAGAACCGCATCGTGTACCCTGCTGGAGGTTGCCCAGTTGCGGCACTCGTACGCATAATAGATACCGGTGTACTCGTTCATAACTTTTTCCATAGCTTTCACGTAGATCTCTCTCCTGGCCTCCTCGTCGGTCAGGGCAAAGGCCTCGTTCAGCATCTTATCCATCTCCTCGTCGGTGTAGCCGCCGGAGTTGGAAGAAGCATGGATCGTCGTGGTTGAGAAGAACTTATCCAGGAAACCATAGGGGTCCGGGTTGGAGTTCCAGCTTACGCCGAAGCTGTTCACCGTATCGCCCTGCCAGGAATCCGGAACCGTCGCGGACCACTCTGCCATGGTGGAGGACTTGATATCCAGCTTGACGCCGATCTCGCCCCAGTAGTACTGAAGTATCTGGGCCATTTTCTCCCGATAGGTGGTGGAACCGATGTAGATGGTCATGCTGAATCCGTCAGGATAACCGGCCTCCGCCAGAAGCGCCTTCGCTCCTTCCGGGTCATAAGCCGGGACAAGGGCGTTGAGGGAAGTGTCATAACCCCAGGAGTAAGCGGTCAGCGGCTGATAAGCTCTTGTTCCCTCGCCATACTGGTAGATGCCGGACACCAGCGCGTCAATATCCACTGCCATGGTCAGCGCCTGGCGGACCTTGGGGTCAGCCGTGGGACCGTTCTGCAGGTTAAAGCGAACATAGGTGATGGCGGAACTGGGTGTCTGCAGAAGCAGTCCCTCGTCCCCGGCTCTCTTGATGGACTCGCCCTGGAGATACATGGCAATATCAACCTCGCCGGTAGTTACCGCATTGATCGCCTGGTTGGAATCAGACACGATGCGGAATTCGATTCCGTCCACATAGGGCTCAGTGCCCCAGTAATTATCGTTCTTTTTCAGGACAACCTTCTCGTCTGTGACAATCTCTTCCAGGGTGAACGGGCCGGTGCCTACGATATGGCTGCTGAATTCGTCTCCCCAGCCTTCCACCTCTTCCCTGGGTACGATGGAGGCGCCCACCTCAGTAAGCTGAGTGATAAACGGGCCCGCCGGGGAAGTCATATGTAACAGAACCGTGGTGTCGTCAACTACTTCCGCATAGTCAAAGAAATCACGGCATACACGGTCGGTAGGCGACTCCTCTTTACTTCTCTCCAGAGAATACTTCACATCCTCCGCGGTCATCTTTCTTCCCTTCACATACCGGCCGTTCTGGAAATACACATCGTCGCGGAGGTGGATGGTGTAGGTCAGTCCGTCGTCGCTCACCTCATATCCGGTAGCCAGGCACGGAATAGACTCCTCATACTCCTTGTCATAGATGAACAGGGTCTCCAGCACATTGTACATAATATGGCTCTCGTAAACGGTAGTATAGCCGGCCGGGTCCAGGGTCAGAGGGGCTGACGGCATGGATACCACCAGCGTCCCCCCCGGAGTCACCTCCGCGTCGGTCTGTCCGATGGAGATGGCCGCGTCAAGGGTCTGCCCCGTGGCATTGGCATCGGGAGTCATCCTGCTTCCCGCCGCCGTGGTCTCTCCTCCTGCCGATGTCGCTGCGCCGCCGGCTGCCGTCGTTGTCGCTGCCGTATCGCCGCCGGAACCGCCGCATCCCGCCAGAGCGGAAGCTGCCATAACCGCTGCCATAGCCAGAGCCATAATAGGTTTTCTTTTCATAATAATCTCTCCCTTCTCTTCCCGGCTGCCAGAACACGTCTTTGACGCCTTTGGCCGGGTACTCCCAGGTAAATAAAGCAAAAATCGATGGCACACGAATATCCTCTTCAAATCGCCATCGATTTTAATCTTATCTATCCTGTTTGCCGTCAGCTTTTACCGCTTTCAGCTATGCCCCCTATTATAAGCAGATTGAGGAACGTCCGTCAAGTTTTTTTCCCAAAACCGGCATTTTTCCTAATTTTATTAACTCTTTGATTAATTATATAAAGTAAAATCTCGCTATTTTCCTATGTTATCCCTTTATTGTGTTAAATTATGGTTTTTGTAATTTATTTTTTTAAGAAATATGTCCGGACACATGGATTTTCTCACGCGCCTCTGCCGACAAAGAGCGTCAGGGTGAAGACCTTCTCTGCCCCCATGGATATCAGGATTCTGGCACAGGCTTCCAGGGTGCTGCCTGTCGTGTAGATGTCATCCACCAGGAGAACTCTCTCCGCGCCAGGAGGCAGCTTCCCCGGCTCAAAGGCCTTCTCCAGGTTTTTAAGCCGCTGGGACGGGTCCAGTTCTTTCTGGGGAGCCGTCTTCTTCACCCGCCGGAGGGCGTCTGGGCACAGAGGCGCTTTAAGCCTGGCGGCAAGCTTCTCCGCCAGAATCTCCGCCTGGTTGAAGCCTCTTGTTCTCCTGCGCCCAGGGTGTACCGGCACCGGCGCCACTGCCTGGAGGTTCATGCGCACCAGCCTTTTTTCAAACCGCGCCCAGGCCGCCTCCCCGTAGAAGTCCAGAAACTCCCGCTTGTTTTTATACTTGACAGCAGCCATGGAACGGCTGGCGCAATCGTTGTACTCAAAGACCGCCAGATTATACTCAAATGACCGCCTGTGCCGGCTGCAGTCCAGACAGTACTCCAGCCTCTCGTGCTCCACCGCCTTGCCGCATTTCTTGCAAACGGGATTTTTTACAATAGAGAGTTTTTTCACACAGCCAGGGCAGATCAGCTCCCCCCTCGGCTGCACGATGTCAAAACATACGGGACAGCGGCGGGGAAAGAGAAGGTCCGCCGCCTCCGCTGTTATTTTCCGGAACATTTTTTCCATATAATCACAACCTCTCCAGCTCCCAGAGCCGGTCCTTCAGCCCGGAATACCGTCTCTGTTCCACCTGATTGTCCACCATGCCCTGGAAAACCCCCGGCAGTCCCACCAGGCATACGCAGGACCGCGCCCTGGTAACTGCCGTGTAGATGAGATTTCTGCTCATAAGCATGCGGGGACCGCTGAAAACCGGGATAATCACCGCCGGATACTCGCTCCCCTGGGACTTGTGTATGGTAACCGCGTAGGCAAGCTCCAGCTCTTCCAGCTGCTTAAAGCTGTATTCCGCCGTCTTCCCCTCGTCAAACTCTACCCGGAGGGTCTCGGCGAACAGGTTCAGCTCCCTGATAATGCCCATATCCCCGTTGAACACCCCGGTGCCTGTCTCCGTAACAATATCATGCCCGCCCCGAACCTCCCACGCCATCTGGTAATTATTTTTAATCTGCATGACCTTGTCCCCCAGGCGGAAGACGGTCCCTCCCGCCTCCTTCTCCGGCTTCTGTCCGTCAGGGGGATTGAGAAATGACTGTAGGATGGTATTGAGCCGTTCCACCCCAAGGGCGCCTTTCCTCATAGGCGTCATGATCTGGATATCCAGAGGCTCGGCCCCCACATATCCGGGCAGTTTCCTGGTCATCAGCGTCAGCATGGCGCTTATGATGGCGTCCGGGTTCTCCCTCCGGATAAACAGAAAATCCCTGCTTCTTTTGGCCAGGTCAATCTTCTCTCCCCTGTTGATCCTGTGGGCATTGACAATGATGTCGCTCTCCGCCGCCTGCCGGAAAATGCGGGTCAGCTCCACCACATTGAAGCAGCCTGAGTGGATCATGTCCTTCAGCACATTGCCCGGCCCCACCGACGGCAGCTGATTGATGTCTCCCACCAGAATCAGCCTGGAGCCCACGCTCACCGCCTTCAGAAGGGACTGCATCAGGTGGATGTCCACCATGGACATCTCGTCGATGATGATCACGTCAGCCTCCAGGGGATTCTCCTCGTTTCTCTGGAACCGGGTGCCGACGGTCCCTTCGTCCCCCGGCCCTCCCATCAGCTCCAGCATGCGGTGGATCGTCCTTGCCTCGTACCCCGTGGCTTC
>CAJTOT010000006.1:83863-85516 GCA_910577935.1 uncultured Hungatella sp.
TTTCTCGTCTCTCTGAATCTGGGCGAGACGTTTATGTATGTCCTCTTCCGGAATCTTCCCTCTGACGTTTAAGTCGTGGAGCATCCTGGCAGTGTTCAGTTCCATATAATAGTAAGGGGCAGCATAGACAACCGCGGGGCCTTCCTGTTTTTCTTGGTCTCCCTGGTTCTTCTGGGAGCCCGGCATGACCTTCACCACCAGGCGGCGCTCCATCTGCATATCCATCAGATACTTTTCCATATCCTGGTCTACCTTCAGAAGCTCCCAGGCCTGGCTGAACAGCTCCTCTTTCGGCAGGAAGGTGTGCCCCTGGGCAGTGGCCTGGAACAGGGTGTACAGAATCCCCGCCTTGATTCTGTAGTCCGAATCCGCCAGAATCCCCGCTCTTCTGGCGATCTCGTCGGCCATCTTAAAGCCCACTCCCGGTATATCGTCTGCCATCCGATATGGATTCTCCTTCAGAATCCCGTACATCCTGTAGCCGTACTCCTGGTAAATCTTCGCCGCCAGATTTATGGATATCCCGTACTCCTGAAGAAACATCATGGCCTGGCGCATGTCCTTCCTGGCCTCCATCTGCTCTGCCACAGACATGGCCAGCTTCTCGCTGACCCCCTTCACCTCGGAAAGGCGCTCCGGCTCCTCCTCTATGATGCGGAAAGTGTCGGCCTTGAACCTGCGGACAATCCTGGCCGCAAGGGCTGCTCCCACCCCCTTGATGGCGCCGGAGCCCAGGTATCGCTCCATGGCGACAGTGTCCTGGGGAGTCTTGATCTCATAGGTTTCCACCTGCATCTGTTCCCCGTAGACAGGGTGCTCCGTCATGGTCCCCGCGGCCTCGATCATCTCTCCCTCATTTATATAGTGGAAGGTTCCCACCAGAATATACTCCTCCCCGTTGGAGGACACGGTGAGCACGCTGTATCCGTTGTCTTCGTTCCGATATTTGATTTTCTCCACAAATCCGGTTACTGCCGCCATATTGTCCACCTCTGCCATATTCTGATTCTCAGACGCCGAAACCGCCCCCGCAGAGCAACGGGGGCGGTTCCTGCTTTAAAAGTCCTTTTTTCCGTCTCCTCCGTGGGAGAACTCGATAAATTTGCCAGTGCCCACGGCTACGGCGGTCAGCGGGTCCTCGGCGATCATGGTGCTGATGCCGGTCTTCTCCTCGATGAGGGAATCCAAGCCACTGAGCAGAGAGCCTCCTCCTGTGAGGACGATTCCCCTGTCAAAAATATCTGCCGCCAGCTCCGGCGGCGTCCGCTCCAGAACATTGTGCACCGCGTCCACGATCTGCATGGCAGGCTCGCGGAGAGCCTCCAGAGTCTCGTCCGACGTGACCACAATGGTCTTCGGAAGTCCCGTAACCAGATTCCGTCCCCTCACCTCCATGGTGAGAACTTCGGGTCTTTTGTACGCCGCTCCTATATTGATCTTGATCTCCTCGGCGGTTCTCTCTCCGATAAGAAGATTGTGCTTCTTCCTCATATACCGCACCAGGGCCTCGTCGAAATCGTCGCCCGCCACCTTAATGGAGGTGCTGACCACGGTGCCGCCCAGAGAGATCACCGCGATATCCGCCGTGCCGCCGCCGATATCCACGATCATGTTGCCGCATGCCTTGGAGATATCGATTCCCGCTCCGATGGC
>CAJTOT010000006.1:85558-90694 GCA_910577935.1 uncultured Hungatella sp.
CGCCTGGTAGGTGGCATCCTCCACCGCCTTTCTCTCCACTTCCGTGGCTCCGCTGGGGATGCACACCGCGATCCTGGGCTTCCTCAACGCCTTCTTCCCCACAGCCTTGTTGATAAAATACTTCAGCATCTTCTCCGTCACCGTGTAATCGGAGATCACACCCTGGCGCAGAGGCCTTATCGCCACGATATTGCCCGGAGTCCTTCCGATCATCAGCCTCGCCTCTTCCCCGAAGGTGATGATCCGGCGGGAATCCCGGTCTATGGCCACAACCGAGGGTTCCTTTAAAACCACTCCCTTCCCCTTGATATATACAAGGATACTGGCCGTACCCAAATCAATCCCAATGTCGTTGGACATCAACATATACCTTTCTTCCTCCTGTCTCTCTTGCCTTACCTCTATCGTCTTATGATAAAAGACCCCTCTGTACACATGCCAGAGGGTACTCTAATACATATGGTTCCACATTGTCGGTTTTATTATATACAATCTTCCTATGTTTTTAAAGGGTTTTTTTTTATTTTATTATTTTTATCTTTATTTTATCCCCGGTACACATTTTGGTCACATTTTTCTTATATACTTTAAGTACGTTATCCGAAAGGGTAACGGGCCTTTGTTTCAAGTAAACCACTTGAAATCACAAAGCTTTTTCATACTCATACCTGTCAGGGGCAACCCTGGCAGGCCCCCCTAAAACAATTTCCTAAAATATACCTACCATTCCCTAAGGAGCGGCTCTGCGAAGGCAGAGCCGTTTTCCGTTGCCCTGTTAAGCCTATTCGAGCCTTTTCTGTAATCGGCACCCATCTTTGGGGACATACTAAGAAGGATTGCAAATAGATAAAAAAGCAGATATGATATACTCAGAATTTTCATGAGGAGGTTTTTATGTACACGTATCAATGGCATCAGTGGCTGGCATTTTTCTATATCTACTGCTTTTTCGGCTGGATTTTCGAGTCTTCCTACGTATCTCTGAAAGAAGGGCATTTTGTCAACCGGGGGTTTCTCCGGCTTCCCATGCTTCCCCTCTACGGGACAGGGGCAGTGATGATGCTGTGGGTCTCCCTTCCGGTAAAAAGCAGCCTGGCGCTGGTGTATCTCTCCGGGGTGGTGGCCGCCACGGCCCTGGAATACACCACCGGCTGGCTGATGGAAAAACTGTTTAAGATGAGATACTGGGATTACAGTAACCAGCGTTTTCAGCTCAACGGGTATATCTGCCTCAGCTCTTCCATCGCCTGGGGATTTCTCACTATCTTTCTGACAGAGGTTATCCATCGGCCCATCGCAAACCTGGTTCTGTCTCTGCGGCCTTCTGCGGAAATCCCCATCCTGGCCTTGGTCAGCATCCTCTTTACGGCGGACACGGTCCAGTCCACCAGAGAAGCCCTGGCCCTGGGAAAGGTTCTGGAAACCATGACCAGGATGAAAGCCGAGCTGGAGGATATGCAGGTGCAGCTGACTCTGCTCAGAGCCGAGACCTCCCAAAAGGTGGAGGAGTTCCGACACGATGCCAGGCACCTTGTATCCGGTTGGAAAAGCGACGCCCGCGCGAAGGCTGCCGAGCTGAAGGAAGAGACGCTTCTGCGGGCAGCGGAGCTGAAAGAAGAGGCCGCCGCACGGATTGCCCAGGAGGCAGAAGAGCTTCCCGCGGCAGTGGCAGAAAAGATCCGTGTTTTGTCACAGCGGCGGATGGATCTTCTGGAGGCCAGGAAAAAGCTGTCCGCCTCCATGTCCCTGTACAGGAAAGGCCTTCTGAGAGGCAACCCTACGGCATCTTCCAAAAAATTCGCGGATGCCCTGAGGGAACTCCGGGAGATAATAGAACAGAGGTAGGAATCTCCTACCTCTGTCTCCATTTACTGTCAAATAATCCGGCGCTTTCTGTATCTGCATAAATATCCATGTGAACCACGGACCGGCCAATGCCAGCGCTGCCGCAGCTGCCAGGACAACCACCAGCGCCACCGTCCTCCGGTACTGCGCCGCAAAGTTTCATTCTGCGCAGCTATTTTTTTCCGGCATCATTACAGCATGGGGTCGATCATCGCCTGCACTGCCTGACCGAAGGCCGCGGATTTGGCGTCTGCATCCTCCAGGGACGTGCCTTTCACACCGTAGTAGAACTTGATCTTCGGCTCGGTTCCTGACGGTCTCACGCACATCCAGGCCCCGTCGTTCATATCATAGTAGAGAACGTTGGAGGACGGAAGCCCCGTGGGCTTCACCTCGCCTGTAGCCATATCCTTGACGGTGTCCAGCTTGTAGTCCCTCGCGGACACAACCTTATAGCCGCCAACCTCTGCCGGGGTGTTGTTTCTGAGGGTATCCATGATGTTCTGGATCTTCGCCAGGCCCTCGATGCCGCTGAGGCCGATGGACTTTACGGCGTCCTTATAATAGCCGTACTTCTCGTACATGGCCACCATGGCATCCCAAAGAGTCATGTTCTTGGTCTTGTAGTAAGCGGCAGCCTCGCACAGGGCCACGCTGGCGGACACGGCGTCCTTGTCCCGGGCATATGTGCCGATGAGGCAGCCGTAGCTCTCCTCCAGGCCGAACATATAGTGGCCTTCCCCTGTATTCTCCTCCTTCAGAATCTGCTGTCCGATCCACTTAAAGCCCGTGAGACATTCTACCAGCTTGCAGTTGTATCCTGCCGCCACGGCGTCCACCAGGTTGGTGGTCACGATGGACTTCACGACCTCGCCGTCTGCCGGGATGGCGTTCTTTGCAGCCTTCTGGCTCAGTACATACTCGCACAGAAGAGATCCGGACATGTTGCCTGTCAGAGGAATGTACTCTCCGGACTTGCTGTCCTTCACATACACGCCCAGACGGTCCGCATCCGGGTCCGTGGCCAGCACCAGATCCGCATCCAGCTTCTTCGCCATGCCAAGACCTAAGGCGAACGCCTCCGCGGCCTCAGGGTTGGGATAGCTTACGGTTGGGAACTCTCCGTCAGGCAGCTCCTGCTGGGGAACTACGTACACATGCTGGAAGCCGATCTCCTTGAGCACTCTTCTCACCGGGATGTTGCCGGTTCCGTGAAGGGGTGTGTAGACAATCTTGATGCTGTCCTGCATCTTGTCGATGGCATCCTGGTTCACCACCTGAGCCTTGACGTTGGCTATGTACTTATCGTCGATCTCGGCTCCGA
Source organism: uncultured Hungatella sp. (assembly GCA_910577935.1). Taxonomy (GTDB): domain Bacteria; phylum Bacillota; class Clostridia; order Lachnospirales; family Lachnospiraceae; genus UBA3402. Next base: position 88,728 of record CAJTOT010000006.1, read on the forward strand.
TCACTTTGTACAGTCCTGCCGCCTTGGCGTCGGAAGCAGTCATGGTCTTCACAGAAGACAGGTCTTCGATAGCCAAAACTTCCTCGGTAACGCCTTTGTCGTGGGGCGGCGTGAACTGGGCGCCGTCCTCCCAGTATACCTTGTAGCCGTTGTACTCCGGCGGGTTGTGGCTTGCAGTCACGTTGATGCCGGCGATGCAGCCCAGCTGACGCACTGCGAAGGACAGCTCCGGCGTGGGGCGCAGGGACTCGAACTTATATGCCATGATACCGTTGGCAGCCAGGGTTCTCGCGGCCTCGTCCGCGAACTCCGGAGACATGCGGCGGGAATCGTAGGCAATGGCCACGCCTTTGGAGGCGCCTCCCTGCTTGATAATGTAGTTGGCAAGTCCCTGGGTGGCCCTGCGCACTACGTAGATGTTCATACGGTTGATACCTGCTCCTATGATTCCGCGAAGACCGGCTGTTCCGAACTCCAGATCCATATAGAAACGTTCTTTGATCTCGTTCTCGTCGTCTGCGATGGCCCGCAGCTCTTCCTTGGTGGCCTGGTCAAAATATGGGTTGGCCAGCCATTCTTCGTAGATTTTTTTATAGTCCTTCATGATGTAACTCTCCCTTCTTTTTGCTGGTTTCTATTATACTTCAAAACCATGAAAAAGGGAAGAAAAAAACGCAGGCCTTTTCACCTTTCGGCCCTCCGGGCGCCTGCCTCTTTTATGGCGGACAAAAACCGGTTTCTCTGCTCTGTCTGTTCCTCCAGTCCTTTCAGTTTTTCTAAATTTCTGGCAGGAATCCAGACCTTGTTGGCATTCATATAAAAGTTAATCTGCTTCCAGTATTTCTCCGGATATAAAAACAGGTAGTAGAGGCTTTCACGGTCTCGTCCGGTCAGCGGGGCCACCCTGTCGTAGGCGCTGAGAAGTTCCAGTCCGAGAGCCTGGTTCCAGTCATGCTTTTCCATGACTTTTCTTATAAAATGGTACAGATCTGTCATCTGATCTCCCAGATGCAGCTTGTGATATTCTATAACAGCCACATTTTTTTCTTCTATTATGATGTGGTGCTGGTCTAAATCCCCGTGGCACAGGGCAAGAGTAAAATCCTCGCTGTCTCTGTTGAGCCTGGCCATCCCCTCTGCCGCCTCCTGGGCCTGGGCAAAAAATGCCGGGAAGCTGCTGAGGGCGCACCGCTCAAAGTCTGTTTTTCTCCGCTTGCTTTTCATGAAATTCCTGGCCCGCTTCAGTTCCTGGCTGTGGCGCTCCATCTCCTGGGTAGCAGTCTCCACCTCGATGGACCCCAGATTCCACTCCTCCTGCCTGGGTATCTTCTTCAGCAGCTGATGGAGTATGGCGATCTTTCCCACCGCCTGCCTCACTTCCCTGTGATCCCTGATACTGCACTCCCTGCCGGTGTACCAGTGCTTGAGAGTATGCCTGGTCCCGTCCTCGGAGAGGGAAATCAGTTCCCCTCCTTTGGTTCTGATATAATCATCAACCTGGAGCAGACCGGACTGGCTGACCTGTCCCAGAACCTGAGTCTCAAATTCCAGGCGTTTCATTGTCCCGCGGTACTCCTGCAGCAGCATCGTCCCCTGGCTGGTCCCGCAGATCCACCCGCTGCGCCCTTTGCGGACATTATCCACAGTCAGATCGTACTGCGCCAAAGCTTCCATATATTTCTCGTTCACATCCACCCCTCCAAACGCCCTTTTTGTAACTACTTCTAGGGTATGAAGGGGCGGAAAAGATTATGTGGATTTTTTCAGACCTTTTTCCAGTTCTTCTATCAGCAGTTTTCTGTTGTTTTTCTCCGGATGCTCCAGCACAAGGGCCAGAAGGGCGTTCAGCTTCTCCCCCATTCCGGGTCCCGGCTTTATCCCTGCTTCCATGAGATCCCGTCCGGTTACCGCCAGCATCTTCAGGCTGACACAGTCCCCTCTCCCCCGTATAATCCCGGCCAGCCGGC
>CAJTOT010000006.1:90771-93058 GCA_910577935.1 uncultured Hungatella sp.
TCTTCTGACATCCGGCTCATGACCTTTCTCACGGAAATCTCATCTGTGCCTACAGGCCTCTTCCACCACCGGGTCAGAAGCCTGACCCCGGAGATGGTATCATTGTCCAGCTTCAGCTCCTTTAAGATCCTCTCAGCCTCCGTTTCCGTCTGATGGCGGAGGAGGGCGGCCCAGCGGAGACGGCGGACAGAGGGGAGGCGGCTGTCTATGAAAGCCTCTTTCCAGGGGATGCGGGAAAATGTCTCTGATATATAAGGCCCTATCCCCTCTTCAAACACCTGCCTGATATAGTCAGGATGCCCTGACAGCAGAAGCTTCGTCAGCTCTGTCTGAATCCTCTCCTTGCTCACACGGACCAGATTGGGGGCCAGCGCCCTCAAAGCGTCCCTGGTGCCGCCTTCAATCTCAAATCCCAGCTGGGCGCTGAACCGAAGGGCCCTGAGTATCCGCAGGGCGTCCTCGGTAAAGCGGTCCACAGGATTGCCCACGCAGCGGATTCTCTTTTCCCGCAAGTCTTTTACCCCGTCAAACACGTCGATAAGGCCTTCCCTTTTGCTGTAGGCCATGGCGTTGATGGTGAAATCCCGGCGTTTTAGATCTTCCTCCAGGCTGGAGGTAAACATCACCTCTTTGGGGTGCCTTCCGTCCTCATATTCCCCGTCAATCCGATAGGTAGTGACTTCATAGGCCTCTTTTCCCCTCATGACCGTCACCGTGCCGTGGGCAATGCCTGTGTCCACAGTCCTGCGAAAGACAGACTTCACCTGGTATGGCAGCGCCGATGTGGTAATATCCCAGTCCCCCGGCGTCCGCCCCAAAAGACAGTCTCTCACACAGCCCCCCACGATATATGCCTCAAATCCGTTATCATTCAATGTCTGAATAATATACTCCGCCTGCCTGGGCATATGGATCTGAAGAGAGTCTATTCCCTTTGCCATAAATCCCGCCTCCCCGTTTTCCATAGGTTCCCGGACAACAAACAGTTTCCTGTGCACGTGCAGGAAACTGTTCTTTAGTATGCCCGTCCCCAGTACACCATCTTCACTGCCGGTTTCCCACAGCACACACATTTGTCCGACAGCTGCTCCTGGTCAAACGGCATGCAGCGGGAGGTGGCGCCGGTGTCCTCTTTGATCTTATCCTCACACTCCTGGCAGCCACACCACATAGCTTTGACAAAGCCCGGTTTCTCGTTGACGGTTTTCACAAACTCCTCATAGTCCGTCGCCGTGTACGTGTGGCTGTCCCTGTGGGCCCTGGCCCGCTCAAGCATGTCTTTCTGGACAGCGTCCAGGATCTCTTCTGTCCTGGCTTCCAGCTGGTCAAGACTCACCACCACCTTCTCGTGGGTATCCCGGCGCACCAGGACAGCCTGGTTCTTCTCCATATCCTTGGGCCCGATCTCCACCCGGAGAGGAATCCCCCGCATCTCGCACTCGCTGAACTTCCAGCCGGGGCTCTTGTCGGTGTCATCCACCTTCACCCGGAATCCGCTCAGGGCCAGGCGGCTTTTCAGCTCAAACGCCTTCTCAAGCACGCCTTCCTTCTTCTGCTGAACGGGAACCACCATCACCTGGACAGGCGCGATCCTGGGCGGCAGCACCAATCCGCTGTCGTCCCCGTGAACCATGATGACAGCTCCGATCAGCCTGGTTGTCATGCCCCAGGAAGTCTGATGCACATATTTCAAGGTGTTGTCCTTGTCTGTAAACTGAATATCGAAAGCCCTGGCAAATCCGTCTCCGAAGTTGTGGCTGGTTCCGCTCTGGAGAGCCTTTCCGTCGTGCATCAGCGCCTCGATGGTATAGGTGGCCTCCGCGCCTGCGAACTTCTCTTTGTCTGTCTTGCGCCCGCGGACTACAGGGATAGCCAGAACCTCCTCGCAGAAGTCGGCGTAGACGTTGAGCATCTGCTCCGTCCTCTCCTGCGCCTCCCGGGCGGTGGCGTGGGCGGTGTGGCCCTCCTGCCACAAGAACTCTCTGGAACGGAGGAAAGGCCGCGTGGTCTTCTCCCACCGCACCACGGAACACCACTGGTTATAAAGTCTGGGCAGATCTCTGTAGGAATGAATATCTTTCGCGTAAAAGTCACAGAACAAGGTCTCGGAAGTGGGCCTCACGCACATTCTCTCCTGGAGAGGCTCCAGACCGCCGTGAGTGACCCAGGCCACCTCCGGGGCAAAGCCCTCCACATGGTCTTTCTCCTTCTGAAGAAGCCCCTCGGGAATGAACATGGGCATGTAGACATTCTCCACCCCCGTCTCTTTAAAACGCCTGTCAAGCTC
>CAJTOT010000006.1:93161-96971 GCA_910577935.1 uncultured Hungatella sp.
TACCACTGGGCGAAATCCACATCCATGGAGGTGATCGCCTCCACCAGTTTTTTGTCGTTTGCCATGACAAATCTCCTCTCCTTCTGCAAAATTAAATGAGACAGCCCCGCTGCCCGCAAATCCCAGGGCTGCGGGATATTCCCACCGGCAGGTCTGAAGACAATACTTAAAAAAAGAAAAGCCACCCAGTCCCTGCCATGGTGCGGCAAGGGACCGAATGACTAAATATATCCGGCGGTACCACCCTAATTAACTGTCCGGGATTCACGTCCCTGTGACAGTTCTCTCTTTTCCGTTAACGCCGGAATACGCCGCAGTTTCATACGGGGCTCCAAGGCCGGTTGGGCTTCCAGGGACATAAGGGCCTCTCAGCTCTGACCCTCTCTCTGTGATGTGTGTCAGCTTACTAATCCTCTTCACAGCCGGTAAATCTGTTGATGTATGGTGATTTTACGATATATTTTCACAGATGTCAAGATTGGAGACCGGGGTTTTGGAAAAAACATATCTCACAGAGCAGGAGGCACGGCGGTTCTTCTCCGCTCATCGTCCTCCAGAGAGCAGATTAATGTCTTGTTGTCAATAAGCGCTTTACGCTCCCACATATACAGCCAGACCTCGTGTCTGTTTATCCAATCATCAATTTTGCCAGACTCATCTATCCACTTTTTTGGATAATTCCAATTTCCGGCATACTTCGGATTCTGATAATCATGGGCGCCATAGCGGACAACCGAAGCCAATTCGTCATCGCCTGTCTGCTCTAAATATTGTATCGTTAATTCTATATCTTCAGGAGACGCCCCTTCATAAAATGTCCACACGCCGCTTCTCCGGGACATGGCAAACCAGTTGACGATTGTTAAAAATGCCGTCACGCACAGCGGTCTTTTATCAACAGGAATATATAATACAATTCCCCGCAAAACTCCGGCTCCAACAAGTAAAATTCTTCATGTTCAACCTGCAGTTCACGGAATACTCTTGCCATTCTGTGTATAAACACTTATTATAAGAGTGCAGAATGACATTACTGTTCATGCAGATCTACACAAGAAAAAGGATGGTATTTATTATGATACAGGATATCGCTCCGCATCACTACGACAACACATATTCTCTCCTCCCGCCCCGCCCCCAGGACTATGCGCTCTGTTATGAGCCCCACAAGGCATTCCTCCGCCGGGAGCCGGACGGGATTGCCTTTCCCACCTTCCAGGACCTGGCCTCCCACGACCACGGCCTCCGGGAACATGTCACCTATCTTTTCTCCATTGACGGCAGGAGGTTTTACCTGGCGGATCACTTAGACCCCCTCCCCCTATCCGGCTTCGCCATGGAGAACACGGAGATCTTCCGTCTCGCCGAGCCTCAGCACCTGGCATTCGCGGGGATCACCGGCTATCAGCTGTACCAGTGGTATCGCTCCCGCCGGTTCTGCGGCAGCTGCGGCGCTGTCATGAAAAAGGACGGGAAGGAGCGCATGCTGTACTGCCCTGACTGCGGCGCTGTGGAATATCCCAAAATATCCCCGGCAGTCATCATCGCCGTCACCCACAAAAACCGTCTTCTCCTGTCCAAATACGCCGGCCGCTCTTACAAAAAATATGCCCTCCTCGCCGGCTTTGTGGAGATCGGAGAGACCGTGGAGGAAACTGTAAAGCGGGAAGTCATGGAAGAAGTGGGGCTGTCTGTCACCAACATCCGCTATTACAAAAGCCAGCCCTGGTCCTTCAGCGGCACGGTGCTTATGGGATTTTTCTGCGATCTGGACGGCGACGACGAGACGATCATCTTAGACGAAAACGAATTGTCCCTGGCAGAGTGGTTTGACAGGGAATCTATCCCCGTCTCCCCATCCAGGGACAGTCTGACCAACGAGATGATCATGACGTTTATCCAGGGAAGAGCCCCCCGTTAACCTCCTGCCCGCAGCGCTTTGGAGCCGCTTGAGACGGCAGGAGTGATATCCAAAAGAAAGACAGCCGGGGCGCGCAAAGCATCAAACTCTGGGCGCCCCGGCTGTCTTAGGATGTTCACAAACGAAATTCGTCAGTCTTCTTTTCCAAATCTGCTTAAGAAATAGCTGTAAGCCCCGATGAGATTGGCATCATTGAAAAACTTACAGGTAGTCACGTCCGCATTCTGTCCCGGCCACTTGAACTGGGTATAAAAATAATCCAGGTTCTTTTTGATATACTCCAGCAGAAGCGGCTGTCTGCTGATTCCCCCTCCGACGGCGAATCTGTCCGGATCATAGATAATCTGCAGATTCACGATCATGTGGGCAATACTTCTGGTAAACTGGTCCAGAGCCATGAGAACAAGAGGGTCGCCCTCTTCGGCCCACTTAAACACATCATACCCGTTTATCTCATCCGGGTCCTCAATGCCCTTCGCGTTGGCCACCAGGCGGCGGAGCCTGGGGTTGCCTGCCCGTCCCGCCCAGGTGTCTCCCTGCTCATCCAAGTTCTCTCCAAGAGTCAGGAAGCTGAACTCTCCCGCCGCAAAGCTCTTGCCGAAATGAACCTTCCCGTCCTTGATCAGCGCCCCGCCGATTCCGGTTCCCAGAACGATAACAATGCCGTCCCGGCAGTCGGACAAGGACCCCCATCTCGCCTCCGCCATGGCTGCGCTCTTGGCATCATTCATAACCGTCACCGGAACCTCACAGCGCCTGGCCATCTCCCCCGCAAGATTAAAATGCTCAATAAATCTCAAGTTGCCGCCGCTGATGCAGATCCCGTTCTCGCTGTCAATCACGCCGGGAACCGACATGGCGATCCCATCCACCTGGTCCTTCATCTTTCTGTAAAGGCTCTCCAGGGCCAGAAGGTACGGCTCCACTCCCTCGTGAGGCGTGGGAATCTCCCCCTTATCCGTCAGGTTCAGGTCCCTGTCGATTATCCCGTACTTGACCGCGCTTCCCCCCACATCAATACACAGACATTTTCCCCCTGAATACCTCATCTCTCTGTTATCTGCCATAATTCGCACCCCCATGTAATATCTGTATGTTATGTTCGATTCCGGACGTGAGCCGCCGGACACTCACGGCTCTATTGTCCCGCGACACAAGTATACCACACGTTCCCCTGCCTTTACAATTCCTCTCCATTGGTCTCGATCACTTTTTTGTACCAATAAAAGGATTTCTTCGGCCTGCGGCTCAAATCCCCGGAGCCGTCGTTGTGTTTATCCACATAGATGAAACCATTCCCGTCGATTATAAATTGTCACAGCAAAAAACAGCGTGTTTTTTATTCACGCTGTTTTTTCAGATTCGATTATCCGGCTGTCCGGCCCTCCTGATGACCTGACACCCGCGCCGGAACTAGCCCCCAAGAGACAGGCGATACAGCTTATTCCCCAGGATCTCCAGGATCGTTACCACAGGAGCCTCATCTGCCAGCTCCCGGATCTTCATATAACCGGCTTTTTCTTTATTTTTTAATATGTACTGGCAGACGTTCATCTCCAGCTCATTGAGGCTCATAATCTCTTCATAAGTGAACATGATTAACCTAAATATTTCTTCAGAAGCTCCGCTTTGTCCAGCTTCTCCCACGGCAGATCCAGATCATTCCTGCCGAAGTGGCCGTAAGCCGCTGTCTGCCTGTAGATCGGTCTCCTCAAATCCAGCATCTTGATGATGCCCGCGGGCCTTAAGTCAAAATTCTCCCTGATAATTTTCACCAGCTCCTCGTCGCTCACCCTGCCCGTACCGAAGGTGTCAACCATGACAGAGGTGGGCTGGGCAACGCCGATGGCGTAGGACAGCTGGATCTCGCACTTGTCCGCCAAACCTGC
>CAJTOT010000006.1:97250-115096 GCA_910577935.1 uncultured Hungatella sp.
ACTCACATGCTCGTCGTGCTGGGTGGACAGAACCACCGCGTCCAGCCTCACCGGTTTGCCCTTGTCGTCATACTCCACCGTCACCTGTGTCTTTCCGTCAGGGCGGAGATAATCCAGAGTCCCGTCCTTGCGGATCTTGGTCAGCTGGAGAGCCAGCTTGTGGGCCAGGGCGATGGGGTACGGCATGTATTCCTCCGTCTCGTTGCTGGCATAGCCGAACATCATCCCCTGATCCCCGGCTCCGATGGCCTCAATCTCCTCGTCGCTCATCTTATTTTCCTTTGCCTCCAGGGCCTTGTCCACCCCCATGGCGATATCCGTGGACTGTTCGTCGATGGCAGTGATCACGCCGCAGGTCTCGCAGTCGAACCCGTACTTGGCCCTGTCGTATCCGATCTCCCGGATAGTTTTCCTGACAATCTTCTGAATATCCACATACGCCTTGGTGGTAATCTCCCCCATAACCATCACCAGACCGGTGGTCACTGCCGTCTCGCAGGCAACACGGCTCATAGAGTCCTGCTCCAGCAGGGCGTCCAGAATCGCATCGGAAATCTGGTCGCACATCTTGTCCGGATGTCCCTCGGTCACTGACTCGGATGTAAATAAACGTTTGTCCATAAATCTTTTCCTCCTTTGAAAATCTTAAAATAAGGCACAAAGAAAAGTCCGTAGCGCGAACTCCGGACTTGATTATCTTACATCAAATCCTCTTATTGTTCGATTTCTCGCTCAGGTTGGCACCTTCCGTTATCTCCGCGTCTGACCGTCGTGTCCGAAGCGGGTCCGGGGTTGCCGTGACTTCACAGATCCTTTGTATCTCCATCACTCTGAATAAGGGATATTACGTACTTTTCAATTGTTTTGACATAAAAATTATAGCGGATTCACATACAGCTGTCAAGAGTCAGCTGATCTTTAAGCGGAATTTCTGCAGCGCCTTGTCGGAATCCACCTTCTGGATCATGGCCCCCAGCCCTTTCAGCTTCTCCTCAAAATGTTCGTATCCACGCTGGATATAGCCGATCTCATCCACAACCGTGTAACCGTCGGCTGCCAGACCGGCGATGACCAGAGCCGCACCCGCGCGCAGATCCGGCGCATTGACAGAGGCGCCTGTGAAGCCGCCCACTCCGTCGATGATGGCAACATTGCCCTCCACCTTGATATTGCTGCCCATGCGGGCCAGCTCATCCACATATTTAAAACGATTTTCAAAAATACTTTCCGTCACGATGCTGGTGCCGCTGGCCAGAGCCAGTGTCACCGCCATCTGAGGCTGCATATCCGTGGGAAAACCAGGGTAAGGCAGAGTATTGATGTTGGTATGTCTCTGGCGGGGCTTGCCCACCACCCGCACCGCGTCGTCGAACTCCACCACCTCGCATCCGATCTCCTGGAGTTTTGCGGAGATGGCCTCCAGGTGCTTGGGAATCACGTTCCGCACCGTCACGTCTCCCCTGGTCACAGCGGCGGCGCACATAAAAGTTCCCGCCTCGATCTGATCCGGGATAATCGAATATTCGGTTCCGTGAAGCTTCCGGACACCCTTGATCCGGATAATATCCGTGCCTGCCCCCTTGATGTTGGCCCCCATGCTGTTGAGGAAGTTGGCCACATCCACCACGTGAGGTTCCTTTGCCACGTTCTCAATAATCGTCTGTCCCTCTGCCAGAGATGCCGCCATCATAATGTTGATGGTGGCGCCCACCGACACCTTGTCCAGATACACATGACTTCCCACCAGGTCGATGGCGTGGGCCACCACCGCTCCCCGCTCAATCTCCACCCTGGCTCCCAGGGCCCGAAATCCCTTCAGATGCAGGTCAATAGGCCTGCTGCCGATGTTGCAGCCTCCGGGAAGAGGCACCTGAGCGCTTTTGTATTTTCCTAAAAGAGCGCCGATAAAATAGTAAGACGCCCGTATTCTTCGTATATATTCATCATCCACCTCTACTTCATGGATATCTTTCGCGTTGATCTTTACCGTGTGTCTGTCAAGTCTCTCGACTCTTGCACCAATCTCCTGGATGGCCTCCAATAAAACGTTGATATCTCTGACATCCGGAAGGTTCTCTATGAGAACATCCTCATCTGTCATAATCGCGGCGGCTAAAATTCCCAGCGCAGCGTTCTTCGCCCCACTGATCAGGACTTCTCCCACCAGAGGATTACCGCCTTTCATAATATACTGTTCCATCCTGCACCTCTATATCATCATTCTTTTATCTTACAGACTGCTTAAATTTTTCTTTCGTTTATGTAGATTATACATGATTGAAAGGTGCTCGTCAACCCATCATTCCTTCTCGCAGGCATATCCACAGTACTGCCAAAGCCTAATCTCCTACATTGACCGCGCAGATAAAGTCATTTTTCTGACCGGCAAAATACTCTGCCCCGTCTCCCAGTCCCATCTTCCAGGACTCTCCCGTGGCGGGGTTAAAAAGGGTGACATTGTACTGGTCAAACCCACTGAGCAGCAGATATTCACCGTTTTCAATGTACGCCAGCACCGGATAGCCCTGACCGATAAAGTACAGGACCTGGTTCAGTATGCAGCCTCTGGCGTCCAAAAGCGCCACCCCGTTGTCCAACTGGGCTGCCTCCGTAAATTCTCCCAGATTCCTGACAATATCATACGCCTCTCTCTGGGGATCTCTGATGGTGTTTGAAGCCCCTCTGTCCACACGGTTCCACAGAATTCTCTGGGCCTCGTCTGTCACCAGCCCCATCTCCTCGTAGGACGCGTTTACCGCCTCCGCAAAGTCCTCGTAAATCCCCATCAGGCTCCCCTGTCCATAGGCATAAAACTTCATCCCAGGCGTCCCGGTTCCCGGCTGCAGCCTCATGAGTTCTGATTCATCATAAGTGATCCTTTTTGCTGCCGTCACCTTAACGTCCCTGCCGCTTCCGGCCTCCGAATTGATCTGGAGAAAATACAGCTTTCTGCGGATCTCGGAGGCGAACCAGCCGATGCCTTCCATGTAGGTCTCCTCGGCCGCCGTATTGCAGACAATGGTGTCGTCATCCACATGGGTGTAACTGTTCCCGCCGTCTTTTCTGTACCTCTCCACATGTATCCGGGCGCTTTCCACCTCTATGTTGGCGATGTAGTACCCTTCCCTCTCGTACCGGGTCTGAAGTACCATGTCGCCGCTCACGATCTCCAGGGCATACATGGGAAGAGTCTCGATTCTTCCGTTGAGAATCCACAGCCCCTCTTCCCTGGCCAGGCCATAGACAAAATCGTCCTGGACAAATCCCAGGCACCGGATCACATCCCCCTGGGGAGCCCGTATCTCTCTGGGCACCCCCTGTGGCCAGGTCAAACACGTGGATGACTTTGGAATCATAGATGCTGCTCCCCTCCTGCCAGGCCAGCTTCTCACCGTCGCTGCTGATGGCATAAGTGCCCTCTGCCAGCCCCTCTGCCACGATTATATATTCATTGCTTGACAGATCAATCCCGAAGACGGCCTGATCCCGGAACAGGTACAGCATCCCTGACTCACTGCAATATGAAAGCGTCTCCATATCCAGGCGCAGCTCATCATAGGACTCTGTGACCGGGATAAAAAACCGCTCTTCTATAGATCCTGAGTGATCATACCTGTACAAGCTGATTCCCTGATATCCCTCGTGCTGTCCCCGGTTCATATATCCGTACACCAGGAAAAACATATCCCCGTCGTCACTGACCGATACAACCTGGATATTGTGCCGGTCATAGTCCCCCCGCCCGCTGTCATCCGAACTGCTTCTGAAAGAAAACACCTTGACGACCCGGCCTTCCTTCTGGTCGTAGTACCAAAGGTCCCTGTTGAACACAAATCCAAAATGCCGGCCGTCAGAGCTCTTCTCCAGCTGAACGGCTTCATCATTTCCAATGCCCAGTATAAGTCTTCTCCCGGAAAACAGGTGTCTCTCTCCGGAAAATATCTGGTTGGTCTTCCTGTCAAAATCCATCATGTAGATTCTCTGCGTATTCCACCGCATGGTGTAATAATCATCTACATCATAATACTCGGTTCCTCCGTCCTCTGACTGGCGGCTCACCTTGTACTGGACCTGTATCTGCCCCATGATGCCGTCCAGATCCTTGAGCGTCACCTCCATGTCTCCCACCAGCTGTATGTCCAGCCCGGCCCAGGTCAGCTGGGAGAAACTGGACTTGATGGTCACGTGCCCCAGAGAGGAGTTGTCCGCCGTGCTGGAGGTCTCCAGATAGGTTACAAGGTCCGATGCCTGGGCGGAAGACAGGCTTTTTGTGGAAAATTCCCGCGCCAGAGCCATCATCTCCGGGCCATGCTCATTGTCTGTCCACAAAATCCTGGTGTAATAGTGAAGAACCTCTTCCCCCTCGATCTCAATCATCAGATGAAGCAGATATTCCTTCTCTTTAGTCAGCAGATTCTGGACAGGCAGGACCATTCGGACCTCCTCCCCGGAGTTCTCCCATGTCTCCACAGGCGTCCGCTCCACAAGCCTTGTCAGATCCATGCTGCGTATCTCATACTGAACCGCGGTAATCTGCCGGCTGCAGGGGGAAACTCTCACCTGAAGCTGCCTGTCCTCCGGCAGAACCGTCAGCGACTCCCTGGAGACCGTCTGGCGCATCTCCTGGCGGTATGCTGCCAGCCGGTTCTCCTCACCCTCAAACATGCTTGTGTACACTACCGGAAGAGACGGTTCCTCCATAACCGTGTACACCGCCTCCGACTTATCCATAGCATTCTGTGCCGTTATAAAATAAACTCCCAGCGCCGCCACAAACACACCGGCCAGGATTACAATTCTCTTTATGATTCTGCCCATGATTCAGAACTTCCTTACATTTAAGTTTTCTCTTATTGTAAATGCTAACCACAAAAACTACAACTTAATCTTTTATAAAATCTTTGTTTTATGTCAACACGGGTTACTGTTCACAGGCAGGGGCAGCTCCTTGCATTCATCCGCACAAACCAGAGCGGCACCTTCTCCTCTGAAGCTCGTTCATGAACAGAACCTTGACAATATCCGGAATCCAGTTTCCCCCGGTGAACAAATTGTCTGAAGAATTCCTGGGCGGCCTTGGACCAGGCGGCGGGTTCCAGCCGGGCGGGCCAGATGGCGGGCCGAAAGGCGGACCAGGCGGCGGGCCGAATTCCGGCGGCCTTCCCCCGGGACCTCCCGGCGGGCCAGGCGGCGGATTCCAGCCGGGCGGGCCAAAAGGCGGGCCGAATTCCGGCGGCCTTCCCCCGGGACCTCCCGGCGGGCCGGGCGGCGGATTCCAGCCGGGATGTCCTGACGGCGGGCCGGGCGGTCTCCCTCCAGGGCCCTCCGGCGGGCCGGGCGGCGGATTCCAGCCAGACGGACCAGACGGCGGAGCGGACAGCAGATCCGACGGCAAACTAAATCCCGGCAGAGTTCCAAAGATACCCTCCTGAAAGCCTTCTGCCAGACCCGCTTTCTGTTCTGCACCCTGCTCAATACTCTGCTGCTGTATCTCTTTTGGAGGATCTCCAACCTCATATAACTCTGCCAGCTCCTCTTCCACGGCAGTTTCCAGATTCTCATTTCCGCCCTCGTCTCTCTGCCATTCTTTGGGGAGATTTTGGCAGATGACTCTGCAGGTCTGATCGATCATGACGGCATCCGGGTATTCATCATAGATGGGACTCCCTGCGTAATCCATGATATCGCACTGTCTGGCCACATATTTTTGAAGTTCTTTTATTCTTCGTGGGTACATTCCCTGGAAATACTCTATATCCTGTCCTGTATAAGCCCCCGGAGTCAGCATCTCTTTCCACTGGGGAGAATATTTTGTCATAAACCTCTCCTGCTTTTCTTTACTCCATCCTATGCCGGAGATCCTGTCCTAAATCCTTATTTACAGAAAAAAGGGTCTGGCGAAATAAGCCGGACCCTCACTTTCTCATATTCAAAATAATTATGACAGCTTTTCAGGGTACGCCCCCCGGGCTATCAGCGCGCGGATAGAATCTACCACCGCCTGCTTGTCTTCTTTGTAAGTCACTCCAAACCATTTGTCAGGCGTCTCCAGAACCCTCACCCTGGCCTTTCCCTCTTCCACAAGTCTGTCAACGATCTTGGGGAGCAGATACTCGGACTTTATGTCTCCTTCCTTGATTTCCGACAGGAACTCAGGAAATCCCTTTTCCAGCTCATCAAGGAACGTGACAGGAAATCCCCACATGTTCATGGACACATGACAGCTCTGGTCCAGGGACACAGGATTCCCCTGCTCGTCTCTGGCCTTCAGGCCCTGGCCCTCCCTCTGAATTTCGTAGGTCTCTGTCACCGCCTTCAGATATCCGTCCTCTGTAACCCGGCACACGCCTCTGGTAACGCCGCCGTTCTCGCTTAAGGTGTTGACCAGCATAAAGCCGCCCATGCACAGATCGTACACCTGACTGTCTTCCTTCATCTCGTTGACCATATAGTCGTGGATCTTCCTAAAGCCTTCTTTTCCGTAATAGTCGTCGGCGTTAATCACCAGAAACGGACCGTCCACCAGTCCCTTTATGCTCAGTACAGCCTGTCCCGTCCCCCAGGGCTTCTTCCGGTCGGCGGGCTTCTCAAACCCTTCCGGCAGATCGTCCAGCTCCTGGAATGCATACTCTACACGGGCAAGCTTCTCAATCCTGTTCCCGATGATCTCCCTGAAATCCTTTTCCAAATCCTTCCGGATGATAAATACGATCTTGTCAAAACCTGCCTGCAGCGCGTCGTAGATGGAGTAATCCATGATGATTTCTCCCCCCGGTCCCACCGGCTCCAGCTGCTTGATTCCGCCGCCGAACCGGCTTCCGATGCCAGCCGCCATAATTACCAATGTCGTCTCTTTCATATGCAACCTCCCGCTAAGTCAGCCATCACTGTTTGTTTTATATGTCTTTTTGAGAGTATATCATATTATGGTGTCAGGGTCAAAAAGTATTTTTCCCACCCTTACCTGTCTGTTTTGCCCTCCGGAGCCACGTTGCCCAGCGCTTTCAGAAGAACCTGGTAAAATATTTCCTTCTCCTCTTCTCCCACGCCTTCCAGAAGGCTTAACCCCGTTTCAAGAACATCTCCCACCAGATGTCTGCGAATCCCGGCCCCCTTTTCCGTAACCGTGATGATCTTTTCCCTGCCGTCCCTCTTTGATTTCTCAAGGAACACCAGGTCTTTCGCCGCCATACGCTTTACGATCCCCTGAGTCGCCTGATGGCTGACTCCCAGATAATCTTTCAGATCATTGATCGTCCTGCCCGGACAGTCTGTTACATGGATCAGGCTTATGGCCTGCTCATCTGTCAAATCCACCGCTTTCAAATAGGCATTGCTTCTTTTGACCATTAGATGAGCCAGCTTCAATATCTTTCGGCCGATCTGATAATCTTTATTCTCCATATTCTGGGCATCCTTAAAATTCTATTTTTATATATTATGACGTTGGGATCAAAAGGTTTTTTCGGATCCCAAGGTCACGTATTCACATGCAAGCATGTCATACATGACCTTTTGACCCTGGCATCATATATTATAGAAAATTCAGACAAAAAAGTCAAATATTCCCTAAAAAACAGCAATATTTTTATATATATGGTAGTCAAATTATAAAACATATTGTATAATATCCTGTAAGATGCTTACTCGGCATCATATTATCTATATGGGGGGTTTATCAATGAAAAAACTTAAAACAAGGCCCGCTGCCGCGCTGATTCTCGGCAGCGCTATGGCGGTCTCCCTGGCAGGCTGCGCAGGCAATCAGACATCGGCCCCCTCGGAGGCTTCCCCCACGACATCTGCCCCGGAGACTACAACCGCTGCTCCTGAAACCACGGCTGCCCAGTCCGGAATCTACACCCCCGGAACCTATGAAGGCTCCGCCAAAGGCTTTGGAGGCCAGGTTACCGTGAGCATCACCGTAGACACAGATGCCATCACCGCAGTTGCCTCCGAAGGTCCTGACGAGACCGAGGCTATCGGCGGAGCTGCCCTGGCGGAGCTGGACAAACAGGCTCTGGAGAAACAATCCGCGGAGATCGACGGCGTATCCGGCGCCACCGTCACTTCCGACGGTTACAAGGAAGCCCTGACAACAGCCATCGCCCTGGCCAAGGGAGAGGAAATCTCCGTGGGAGATCTGGCTTTCACCCCAGGTACATACGAAGGCCACGGAACCGGCTATGGCGGTGACGTGACCTTAAGCGTCACATTTACCGAGGACGCCATCACCGACATCCAGGTGACCGCCAGCAAGGAGACTGAGTATGTAGGCACTCCTGCCTTTGATATCATGTTCCAGGAAATCAAGGACTTCACCTCCACCGGTGTGGATATGGTGTCCGGCGCCACCTTCACCTGCAACGCTGTCCTCACTGCCGTGGAGGACGCCGCCGCTCAGGCCGGCTGTGACGCCAAGGCTCTGAGAACAGGCAAGATCCCCTATGAGGTGGCTGCCGGCGAAGACATCGAAGAGACCTACGATGTCATCGTAGTGGGAGCCGGAGGCGCCGGTGTCACAGCCGCGGCCGAAGCGGCCCAGCAGGGAGCGACCGTGTGTATCGTAGAGAAAAACGCGGAAGCGGGCGGCAACACTCTGGTGGCCGGATGCTCCTTCCAGGCTGTCTACGATTACCAGGTATGGGATCCGGAGAATCCCGACGCCGCCACAGGCGTATGCCCCTACGACGGACAGACCTATGACAAGTCCAAGAGCGACATGGGACGTATCGACACACTGCGCACCATCTTAGACTGGAGCGAGGAGCCCTTTGACGAGACTGTGGATACTTCCGCCGGCAAACTCACCGTAGAAGAGTACAACCTTCCGGCCCGTGGCGTCCATCCTGAATATCTGGAGACCCTCAAGACCTTGAAGTCCCAGATCCGCAAGTACCTTGACTGGGCGGAGCCTCAGCTGGCGGCAGGCGCTCAGGAGAGCGATCTCACCGTCTTCTCCACCAAGGAGCTGCACATTTTCCAGACCTACTACGGCGGCCTCCGTCTCAACAACGATCAGAGCCGCTGGATCTACGGTGACTTTGACAAGATAAGCCAGCTTGTGCAGAACATCAACGCCGACAAAGAGTGGCTGTCCGACCAGGGCTCCGTATTTAACTGGGGCGTGACCACCAACACCCTCATCGGCTGTCTGTGGCAGCGCATCAACACCTTCCAGGGCGGAACCATCGAGAACGTGGAAGGCTCCGGCAAGTACGCCTGCTACTTCGCGGTTCCTTTAAACACCGTGGCCAAGGCCAACGAGGCCAACTCTGTTATGTACCGCACCACCGCCACCAAGCTGCTCACAGACGCGGACGGAAAAGTCAGCGGCATCGAAGCGGTGAAATACGACGGAACCAAAGTGACTCTCCATGCCAACAAGGGCGTGATCCTGGCCACCGGCGGATTCGGAGCCAACATCGACATGGTTCTGTCCACCAACGATTACTGGAACAAAGACGAACTGTCCGCTTCTATTCTGACCACCAACCGCAACTGCGCCACCGGCGAGGGCATCACCATGGCCGAAGAAGTAGGAGCCGCTGTCACAGGTATGGAATTCACCCAGCTTATGCCTCTCGGCTGGGCCGACGACGGCAAGCTGGCAGGCGGCAAAGGCGAGAACGTGATCTTCGTCAGCCCCGCCGGGACCGCCAACGAAGGAAAGCGTTTTGTTGACGAGTCCGCGGAGCGCGACGTTCTGTCCCAGGGTCAGCTGACCTACGGCGGCGAAGGCGGCCTCACGGTTCAGGTGATGAAGGGCGGCGACAACACCGCGGCCAACAACCGGGAAGGCAAAGAGTACTTCTGCACCCTGAAAGAAGCCTGCGAGATGACCGGCATCGACTATGACACCCTGTATCAGACCATCACCGAGTATGACAAGGCATACCTTGACCAGAACTTAGGGGAGCTGGAGGTTCCCAAGTCTTCTGCCACCGACACCATCGGAACCTACGACGCCGAGGGCAACTATATCGAGGACACCATGTTGAGCATCCGCTACCTGGCTCCCTCCACCCACCACACTATGGGCGGACTGGTGGTTGACAACGAACGCCATGTGCTGGATGCGGACAATCAGCCCATCCCCGGATTGTGGGCAGCCGGAGAAGTAACCGGAGGCATTTTCGCCGGCAACCGCCTGGGCGGCAACGCCATCTCGGAGATCATCGTATCCGGACGCATCGCTGCCAAGAGTGTTATGAGCGAGAACTAAAATGCTTCACAGGGGGCATCCGTTATTTTTTGATGCCCCCTGTGTTTTATTCTACTCACATTCTAATTTTTATGGTTCTCCCCTTCCCACACCTGGTCAGCCGCTTTCACAAAAGGTGTGTAGATAGGAAAGCCTACTGCCAGAATAACGATTTGGACAATAACGGCTTTTACGGAACCATACGCCAAAAAGCCATTTAAAAAAAGAGGCAGCCCCCAGGGGGCAGATACATAATTATATGTCAAAAAGACAGGCCCGCCGGTTTCTCCGGCCGCAGCCTGTCCTTTTACTTTTATTTTTTCTGTCCCCTGCTACTGCCTGGCAGACAGACGGGTCAGCGCCCTCCTGAGAGCCATCTTGGCCCGCAGCACGTCGATCTCCGTCTGATTATCCTTCAGACGGCGCTCCGCCCGGACCCTGGCCTCCTCGGCGCGCTTTATGTCGATCTCGTCAGGCCACTCAACCACTTCGGCCATGATGGTGATCTCCTCAGCCAGCACCTGAATAAAGCCTGCGTGAAGAGCCGCCTTCCTGACCTGGGACCCCTCGTGGATCTTCAGCACTCCCGGCGCTACGATGGCAGTCATGGGAATATGGTTGGCATAGACACCGATATCCCCCTCCGTGGTGGACAGCTCCACCATGCCTGCCTCCCCCTCGTAGAAAATCCGCTCCGGAGTGACAACCTTTAACTTAAACACATCAGCCATGTTCTACCCTCCTATTTGACACGGGCAAGAACATCATCAATATTACCTGCATTGAGGAAATAGCCTTCCGGCACATCATCATGTTTGCCCTCCAGGATCTCCTTGAAGCCCTGAATGGTCTCACTTAAGGGAACATAGCGCCCGTCGTAGCCTGTGAACTGCTCTGCCACGAAGAAGGGCTGAGACAGGAATCTCTGAACCTTTCTCGCGCGGGATACGGTCAGCTTGTCATCCTCAGAAAGTTCGTCCATACCGAGCATGGCGATAATATCCTGAAGCTCTTTGTACTTCTGAAGCACCTGGATAACACTCTGAGCAACATTATAGTGCTCCTCGCCTACCACTCTGGGGTCCAGAATTCTGGAAGTGGACTCCAGCGGGTCCACAGCCGGATAGATACCCAGCTCAACGATGGAACGGCTCAGAACCGTGGTGGCATCCAGGTGAGCGAATGTATTGGCCGGAGCCGGGTCAGTCAGGTCGTCCGCAGGCACGTAAACAGCCTGTACGGAAGTGATGGAACCGTTCTTCGTGGAGGTAATGCGCTCCTGGAGCGCGCCCATCTCTGTCTGCAGCGTAGGCTGATAGCCTACGGCTGAAGGCATACGTCCAAGAAGGGCGGACACCTCGGAACCTGCCTGAGTAAAACGGAAAATATTGTCGATGAACAGCAGCACGTCCTTGCCGCCTTCGTCACGGAAATACTCGGCCATGGTAAGT
Organism: uncultured Hungatella sp.; assembly: GCA_910577935.1. GTDB lineage: Bacteria > Bacillota > Clostridia > Lachnospirales > Lachnospiraceae > UBA3402. The sequence continues at coordinate 108,906 of CAJTOT010000006.1, forward strand.
CCTGTCAGGCCTACACGCATACGGGCCCCCGGGGGCTCGTTCATCTGGCCGAATACCATGGTAGTCTTGTTGATAACTCCTGAATCCGTCATCTCGTGGTACAAGTCGTTGCCCTCACGGGTACGCTCGCCTACGCCTGTGAACACGGAATATCCGCCGTGCTCTGTGGCAATGTTGCGGATCAGCTCCTGAATCAACACAGTCTTGCCTACACCGGCGCCGCCGAACAGACCGATCTTACCGCCCTTCTGATAGGGGCAAAGCAGGTCTACTACCTTGATGCCTGTCTCCAGAATCTCAGTCTCCGTAGACTGCTCCTCGAATGTGGGAGCCTTTCTGTGAATGGGAAGATGCTTCTCCACCACAGGCTGCTCTTTATTATCAATCGCCTCACCCAGAACATTGAAGATACGTCCCAGAGTGTTCTCGCCTACAGGCACCGTAATCGGCGCTCCCGTGGCCACCGCGTCCATGCCGCGGACCAGACCGTCGGTGCTGCCCATGGCGATACATCTCACCGTATCATCGCCCAGATGCTGGGATACCTCCGCCGTCAGGGTGGCGCCGCCGTTCATGGCGATCTTGATCGCCTCGTTGATCTCCGGCAGTTTTCCCTGGCTGAACTTGATATCCAGAACAGCACTGATGATCTGTGTGATCTTACCAACGTTTTGTTCTGCCATCTTGTTTCTCCTTTTTCATTAATTCTGCTTTTCCACGCACTTTCAAAAGCCTGTTGCCTAAGATATGGCGTTGGCGCCGGCCACGATCTCAGTAAGCTCCTGAGTGATAGCGCCCTGTCTCGCACGGTTGTACTGCAGACTCAGAGCCTCGATCATCTCCTCCGCGTTGCTGGTGGCATTATCCATTGCCGTCATACGGGCGCCGTTCTCACTGGCCACCGCCTCCAGAAGAGCCCCGTAGATCAGGCTGCTCATATACTTGGGCACAATGGAATCCAGAACCTCTTCCTCATCCGGCTCGTAGGTCATAAGGGCATGAGCCTTGCCGCTCTCCTCTTCCCCTGCCTCCATCTCAACAGGAAGCAGTTTGATCAGTTTGGGGATCTGGGTCACTGTATTTTTAAATGCCGTGTAAGCCAGATAGATCTCCCCGATCTCCCCTCTGATAAAGCTGTCCAGAAGCTCCAGAGTGATATCCGCCGCGTCCCGGTACAAAGGCTCATTGATCACCTCGGAATAATCAGCCTTGACCTGAAATCCTTTTCTGGCAAGACCATCCCGGCCTTTTCTTCCTATGGCGTAAACATATGTGTCCCCCACGGGAAGCTCTCCGTTTATCAGCTTGACGATATTGTTGTTATATCCGCCTGCCAGACCTCTGTTGGAGGTGATGGCGATAACCGCTTTCTTCTGAGAAACTCCGGGTTTCAGATACTTGTGATCCAGATTTCCCGACTTTCTCAGGACAGAGCTGATGGTGTCATACATCAAGTTAAAATACGGCTTGGATGCCTCTGCCTTGCCCTTGGATTTCTGCAATTTTACTGTGGATACCAGTTTCATGGCCTTCGTAATCTGTTCCGTGCTCTGGATGCTGTCGCGTCTGCGTTTTATATCTCTCATAGATGCCATGATCGTTCACCTGCTTTCCTTAGCGCTGGGCTTTGCACTCTGTAATAGCCTTCGTAAGCAGCTCCTCGATCTCCGGTGTCAGCTCTCTCTTCTCCCGGATCATGCCCGGAAGCTCCGGATACCTGGTATCAACATACTTAAACAGATCGCTCTCAAACTTAAGCACATCCGATGTGGGAATGTCCATAAGATGTTTCCTGGTGGCTGCGTAGATGATCATAACCTGATATTCTACTGCCATGGGCTTGTACTGAGGCTGCTTTAACACCTCTTTGATCCTCTCGCCCTGGGCCAGCTGCTCCTTGGTGGTGGCGTCCAGGTCCGATCCGAACTGGGCAAATGACGCCAGTTCCCGGTACTGGGCCAGCTCCGTACGGATAGGAGCCGCAATCTTCTTCATTGCCTTGATCTGGGCCGCGCCTCCCACCCGGGACACAGACAGACCAGCGTTGATGGCCGGGCGGAAGCCGGAGTTGAACATCTCCGTCTCCAGATAGATCTGACCGTCTGTGATGGAGATTACATTAGTCGGAATGTAGGCAGACACGTCGCCTGCCTGAGTCTCAATAATCGGAAGCGCCGTCAGGGAACCGCCGCCCAGATCGTCGGACAGACGGGAAGCCCTCTCCAGCAGTCTGGAGTGAAGATAGAATACATCTCCGGGATAAGCCTCGCGGCCAGGCGCTCTCTTAAGGAGCAGTGACAGAGTACGGTACGCTGCCGCGTGCTTGCTCAAATCGTCGTAGATAACCAGAACATCTCCGCCGTTCTCCATCCACTCCTCTCCGATAGCGCACCCGGAATAAGGAGCAATGTACTGCAGAGGGGCAAGATCCGACGCCGTGGATACCACGATGGTGGTGTAATCCATAGCCCCAAACTCTTCTAAGGTCTTAACAATGTTGGCCACCGTAGATGCCTTCTGGCCGATGGCCACATAGATACAGTGGACTCCCTGGCCCTTCTGGTTGATGATGGTGTCGATGGCGATAGCCGTCTTACCCGTCTGGCGGTCGCCGATAATCAGCTCACGCTGTCCCCGTCCGATGGGAATCATGGCGTCGATGGCCTTGATGCCGGTCTGAAGAGGAGTATCTACGGATTTTCTCTCAATTACGCCGTGGGCCACACGCTCCACACGGCGGAACTTGTCAGTCTCGATAGGGCCCTTGCCGTCCAGGGGCTGACCCAGCGCATTCACTACACGTCCTGTCAGGGCGTCGCCCACAGGAACCTCTACCACACGCCCGGTTGTCTTTACCGTGTCGCCTTCGCTGATCTTGCTGGTATCACCAAGAAGAACAGCGCCCACGTTGTCCTCCTCCAGGTTCAGAACCATGCCGTAGATCTCTCCCGGAAACTCCAGAAGTTCTCCCTGCATGGCGCTCTCAAGACCGTGGATACGGGCGATACCGTCGGCTACCTGAATGACAGTGCCGACATTGGACACCTGAAGTTTGGTAGAATACTTTTCTATCTGTTCTTTAATCACAGAACTAATTTCTTCTGGCCTCAAATTCATGAAGGTTCGCACCTCTTTCCTATATTTTCGTCTCTAAGCCAGCTGTACATCCAGGAGCTGTTTTTTCAGCTCATACAGCCGGGTCTTAATGCTGCTGTCAACGACTCTGTCGCCGATGCGGATAACCATGCCGCCGATGAGGGATGGATCTACGATATAATTCATCTCAAATTCCACATACCGGGTTGTCGTAAGTAACTTGTTCGTCACCTGCGCCTTCTGCGTCTCGGTCAGTTCCACGGCAGAAGTCACCTGCGCCCTTCCAATCCCTTTCTCCTCTTTCACCTGTGTGATGAAATAGTCCAGAATGGGAAGAATCTCGTTTTGCCTTCCTTTATCAACGATAGCCGCCAAAAAGCCCATCATCTCGTCAGATACCTTGCCCTGAAAAACATCGCTGATGATCCGGAGCTTCTCCTCCTTCACCACCTGGGGGTGATCCAGCAGATGGATCAGGTCCTGATGGTCTTCAAACACCTGACAAAGAGCCTTCGCCTCTTCAAAGACAGCATCCAGCTTATCTTTCTCCCGGGCCGCCTCAAGCAGCGCATCGCCGTACACCTTTGATACTAGCTTTGCCATGTGCTCTCACCCATCTCCTTCAGCGTCTCATCAATCAACGTATCCTGAACCGTCGTGTCAATGGAAGCCGCCACAACTTTGCCTGCCATCAGAGAAGCGATGGATACAATCTCCTGCTTCATGTCATCCAGAGCTTTCTTCTTCTCCAGCTCAACCTCCCGGCTGGCCCTCTCGATGATCCTGGCCGCCTCAGCTCTGGCTTCCTCCACGATCTCTGCCTCCCTGGACTTGGCTTTTCTTCTGGCCTCCTCCAGAATCGCGTCGGCCTCTCTGGAAACATCTTTAAGCTTCGCTTCATACTCGGCCTTCATGGCCGCAGCGCTCTCCTTGTCGCCTGCCGCCTCAGCCAGTTCCCCGGCAATCTTCTGCCTTCTCTTTTCCAGCACATCCCGCACCGGATTGAACAGCAGGTAAGACAGCCCAGCGAACAAAATAAAGATATTGAGCGCCGTCCAGAATGCTTCGGAAAGCAGCTGCGGGTCAAATCCTATTAAACGTTCCAAGGTCTAAGCCTCCTTCCTGTTCCTATCATGATCGCGGCCTCCTTCCCCTCCCCGGCCCAAGCCGTCAGGGAAGAATCCCGCCTGCTGATTTTTCTAAGTCTCCCCGGCCCTAAATCAACCGAAAGGCTTAACGAACATCAGAATGATAGCAACAACAAGACCATACAGACCTGTGGTCTCGGCAACCGCCTGACCAAGAAGCATGGTGGAAGTAATGTCAGACTTTGCGCCTGGGTTGCGTCCTACAGCGGCAGCGCCCTGGCCGGCAGCGATACCCTGGCCTACACCAGGTCCGATACCTGCGATCATAGCCAAACCGGCTCCAATAGCGGAACATCCATAAATAAACTCCTGTCCAGAAATATTCATAAAATTTTTCCTCCTAAAAATAGAATATCATTTTCATCTCAAATCAGCCGCCTGGTTATACTGTCCGCCGCCGTTTTCCGGCAGTCCCGCGGACAGGGCAGCATTATTCCATCTTGTCATTGATATAAACCATGGTCAGCATGCAGAACACATATGTCTGAATACAGCCGGAAAACAGGTCGCAGTACACATGCAGGGCCGCCGGAATACCGATCTTGGCAAACCAGGGCATCATTCCGTACCAGAGTCCCATGATGATCACGCCTGAGAGCAGGTTGGCAAACAAACGCAATGAGATCGATATGGGGTTGGCAACCTCGCCGATCAGGTTAATCGGGAACAGAATCGGAATAGGCTGGAACAGGCTGGTAAAATGCCCGAAGCCCCGGTTCTTCAGTCCCTGATAATTTACAATGAAGAATGTGAACATACCCAGTAAAAAGGTAACACCATAATCTGCTGTAGGAGCTCTAAGGCCAAACAAGCCGCTCAAATTACAGAACAGAATGAACAAAAAAATGGTTCCGATGTAGTTGACAAATTTCCTGGCGTTTCCACCCAGAATCCCCCGCGCCATGTTCTCCAGCGCTTCCATTCCCATCTCCAGCATACACTGAAACATGCCCGGAATATCGTTATCCCCGGCAGCTTTCAGCTTCCTGTTGGCGATCAGGCCGATGAGAAGCAGCACAGCCGTAATAATCCATGCCCCCACAGTGGTATCTGTAATCCACAATTCCTGACCAAAGGCTTCATACTGCAGAACGCCGTGGATCATAAAATCAGGTTCCTGGACTACCATCGGAATTTTCATCATTCCCATACACCTTCCTCCTTTCTTTCGTGATACCTTCTTCCGGTCTTTGTTCCTTTCCCCGGAAAAAAGTCCCGTGAACAGCCGGCTGAAGAAACGCTCCGGCCTTGAGGCCCAAAGCCCCGATGATCATCGCCACCGCATCAATCTGCGGACGGCTTCCCAGGACAAACAACGCGATGATAAATACCACCCTGCGTATCACAGACTGTACCATCGTAGTTTTGTTGGCGTACGCCTCATCCTGGCTGTCTGCGGCACGCTCCGTGACGCCGGCCATATGGATCAGCATCAGAACATCCGCCGCGAAGCCAAGAAAAAGTCCCAGAAGCACAGGTCCCAAAGAAAATCCCATGCCATCCAGGCCATCTTGAAAGAGCGCCGCCAAAATTCCCAGAAAACACACATAGGCAAACATCCCGACGGACATCTCCAGGACAAGATGCTTCAAGTGACTGCTCATATCATTCCCCCCTGCCCCCGGTGATATCTGTCTTTTCCCTTTCGGAACGAATCCTGCCCGGCGTTTTAGGCCTGGTCACAGACCGATCCCGGTCTTTAAGAGCCTGTTCGATCAGCCTGGCCTTTTCCCTCTCCGCTTCCTTCGCCTCCTGGTCGATGAGACGTTTCGCCATCATGTAAGCGCCCCGACCTCCGCCAAGTGTGCCCAGAATCAGGAGAAATACCAGCGTTTTCGTCCCATATCTGGAATCGATGTAATTACCCGCGAAAACAGCAAACAGAATCGGCGTCAGGACGCACAGCCCCAGCTGGGTCACCATGGCCAGACTCTGGAACACTGATTT
>CAJTOT010000007.1:0-11639 GCA_910577935.1 uncultured Hungatella sp.
GGTATTATCAGTATTCAGTCAAAAACCTTACCGCAGATGAGGTGATGGCGCTGAACGCGCTGCTTCTGGATATGGAGACAGAAGAATTCGTATTTCATGATTATAACAGGATCAGGGACTCCTTCTGGTATTATGACAAAACAGCGAAATTTGCCTTTAAGAAAAAACATGACTTCAGCCACCTGATATAACCCTGCGGGCCATGAACGCGCGGGAGAGGTGACGCCTGAAGATTCTCTGATTTGGAGGCGGGACGAGAGGGGCGGGAAAACTTTTCTTGAATAATCAGAGGCTTTTCGGTATAATGAGGTCTAAAAGCGGGAGGGATACTGAACGGTTACGCTTTTTACTTTGAAAATCCGCCGCCCAATAGGCGGCATCCATTCAGGTATGCCAAATGCGCCCGCCGGTCTTTTATGGGGTGGTGGCGCGTCCGCCGCCGGGCGCATGGAGGTTTACTTTTATCAGGAGAAGACCAGCTATGAAAATAATTGCCCGCATCAAGACAGATTTCCCTGACAAATTCGGCATACCCAGGCAGAGCGGCCTGGTAGAGTCCCTGTGGGGGACTATTATATTTGAGCCGGAGTACAGAAAACCGGAGGCGCTCAGAGGGCTGGAGGAGTTTTCCCATATATGGCTGCTCTGGCAGTTCTCCCAGTCGAAAAAAGAACATTGGTCAGCCACGGTGAAACCGCCAAGGCTGGGAGGAAAGAAACGCATGGGGGTGTTCGCCACCAGATCTCCGTTCCGCCCCAACAATATAGGGCTCTCCTGCGTCCGTCTGGAGGGCATACGATTGGATGAGAAACTGGGTCCTGTGGTGCAGGTGTCCGGCGGGGATCTCATGGACGGCACGCCGATCTACGACATTAAACCCTACATTCCGTTTACCGACTGCCGACCGGAAGCAGAGGAGGGGTATACCAGAGAAACCCGAAAGCATAAGCTGGAAGTGGATTTTCCGGAGGCGCTGCTGAACATGTATCCGGAGGAGAAACGAAGGGCTGTGGTGGAAGTCCTGGCGCAGGACCCCAGACCCGCTTATGTGCAGGACCCGGAGCGGATCTACGGCGTGCCCTTTGGGGGATTTGACGTGAAGTTCCAGGTGGAGGGAGAGCGTCTGAAAGTCCGCGGCGTTGAGAAGCTGCCTTATCACTGAGCAGGACAAAGGGTCTGTTTCGCCAAATTCATGAATCAGGGAACGCCGAGATATCTGTCTTGTCAAGCCCAAAGTGAATCGGCAGGCAGGGTTATTACAACAACAGAAAAGACTTTTGAAACGACAAAAAAGTTGCACAAAAAGAAAAGTGAAATTTCATCATATTTGTATAAAATAAGTATTGATATTTTTTTAACGATGCAGTAAAATAGAACCATAAGATATGTTAAAAAAATATCAATCCCAAAGCACCAGCATATCTGAAGAATCAGTTAGCGAAGTAGGCGGCCGGCAATAAGGCAGCCGGCGACGAAGCAACCAGCAAACAAAGTTCCATTTAGGAGGTCCAGTATGGCAAAGATTGAAAAAAACACCGTACCAGAAATCATCGACAGCGTGGAAGCATTGACCGCTAAAATGAAGGCGATGCGTGAAGCGCAGAAGGTATTTGCTGCCTACACTCAGGAGCAGGTAGACAAAATCTTCTTTGAGGCAGCAAAAGCAGCGAACAAGCAGCGTATTCCTCTGGCAAAGATGGCTGTCGCGGAGACAGGCATGGGTGTGGTAGAGGACAAGGTTATCAAGAACAACTATGCAGCAGAGTATATTTACAATGCTTACAAGGATACAAAAACCTGCGGCGTTATTGAGGAAGACAAGGCTTACGGAATTAAGAAAATCGCGGAGCCTATCGGCCTTATCGCGGCGGTTATTCCGACTACAAACCCGACATCTACAGCTATTTTTAAAACTCTTATTGCGCTTAAGACTCGAAACGCAATCATCATCTCCCCACATCCCCGCGCTAAAAACTGTACAATCGCAGCAGCGAAGCTGGTTCTGGAAGCAGCTGTCAAGGCGGGCGCTCCGGAAGGCATCATCAGCTGGATCGACGTGCCTTCTCTGGAACTGACCCAGGAGGTCATGAAGGGTTCTGACACGATCCTTGCAACCGGCGGTCCGGGCATGGTGCATGCTGCCTATTCTTCAGGAAAACCGGCTCTCGGCGTAGGCGCAGGCAACACACCGGTTATTATTGATGACACCGCGGACATTAAGATGGCGGTAAGCTCCATCATCCATTCCAAGACATTTGACAACGGCATGATCTGCGCTTCCGAGCAGTCCGTGACTGTGATGGAACCGGTTTACGACGCGGTAAAGAAAGAATTTGAACTGAGAGGCTGTTATTTCTTAAAGGGCGACGAGCTGAACAAGGTCCGCAAGACCATCCTGATCAACGGCGCGCTGAACGCCAAGATCGTGGGACAGAGCGCGTACAAGATCGGTCAGCTGGCCGGCATCGAGGTTCCGAAGAGCACAAAGATTCTCATCGGCGAGGTTGAGTCCGTGGACATCTCCGAGGAGTTTGCCCATGAGAAGCTGTCTCCTGTGCTGGCTATGTACAAGGCAAAAACATTTGACGAGGCGATCGCAAAGGCCGAGAGACTGGTTGCGGACGGCGGATACGGCCACACAGCATCTCTGTACATCGACGTGAGAGAGCAGGAGAAGATGGCAAAGCATGCGGCTGCCATGAAGACCTGCCGTATCGTTGTCAACACTCCGTCCTCCCACGGCGGAATCGGAGACCTGTACAACTTTAAGCTGGTTCCGTCTCTGACACTGGGCTGCGGAAGCTGGGGCGGGAACTCCGTATCCGAGAACGTGGGTGTGAAGCACCTGCTGAATATCAAGACCGTAGCCGAGAGGAGAGAGAATATGCTTTGGTTCCGTGCACCTGAGAAGGTATACTTTAAGAAAGGATGTATGCCGGTAGCATTAGACGAGTTGAAACATGTGCTGGGCAAGAAGAGAGCCTTTATCGTGACAGACTCTTTCCTGTACATGAACGGCTACACCAAGCCGATTACCGACAAATTAGACGAGATGGGCATTGTGTACCAGTGCTTCTCCAACGTTCAGCCTGACCCGACCCTGGCCAACGCCCAGGAAGGCGCAAAGGCTATGACAGCATTTAAGCCTGATGTGATCATCGCTCTGGGCGGCGGTTCCGCTATGGACGCCGGAAAGATCATGTGGGTAATGTACGAGCATCCGGAAGTAGATTTCCAGGATATGGCTATGCGCTTTATCGATATCCGCAAGAGAGTCTACACATTCCCCAAGATGGGCGAGAAGGCTTACTTTGTGGCCATCCCCACTTCCTCCGGTACAGGTTCCGAGGTGACTCCGTTCGCGGTTATTACAGACCAGGAGACCGGTGTGAAATACCCCCTTGCCGACTATCAGCTGCTGCCTAACATGGCTATCATCGATACAGACAACATGATGAGCCAGCCCAAGGGCCTGACCAGCGCTTCCGGCGTTGACGTTCTGACCCATGCCCTGGAGGCTTACGCTTCTGTTATGGCTACAGACTACACAGACGGACTTGCGTTAAAAGCAATGAAAAATGTTTTCGAATACCTTCCGACATGTTATAATGAAGGCAGCAACGTGGAGGCCCGCGCCAAGATGGCTGACGCTTCCTGCATGGCCGGCATGGCATTTGCCAACGCCTTCCTGGGAGTCTGCCACTCCATGGCTCACAAGCTGGGCGCGTTCCATCATCTGCCCCACGGCATCGCCAATGCCCTTCTGATCTCTCTTGTAGTAGAGTTCAACGCAGAAGAATGCCCGGCCAAGATGGGAACCTTCTCCCAGTATCAGTATCCCCACACCCGCGCCAGATACGCAGAGTGCGCCCGCTTCGTAGGCATCCAGGCCAAGGACGACGAGGAAGCCGTGAAGAAGCTGATCGAGAAGATCGAGGAGCTGAAAGCCGCCGTAGGCGTGAAGAAGACTATCAAGGAATACGGCATCGACGAGAAGTACTTCCTGGATACTCTGGACGACATGGTAGAGCAGGCCTTCGACGACCAGTGCACCGGCGCCAACCCCAGATATCCGCTGATGAGCGAAATCAAAGAAATGTACCTGAAGGCATACTATGGCTAATCAATGAGCAGTGCGAAATAAGACAAATAGCAAATTTCGTTGTGCTCGCACATAAGAAATTTGCTATTAGGCTTATTTCATAGGGCGAATGCCCGCCACTGAGATGGAGCGAAGCGGAATCGAAGTGGAGCACTGCGGGGTCGTTCCCAAAGGAATGTACGAAGCAGGGCCAATAAGAAGATGCGCAGTGCCCGCACATAAGAAATTTGCTATTAGGCTTATTTCATAGGGCGAATGCCCGCCACTGAGATGGAGCGAAGAGGAATCGAAGTGGAGCACTGCGGCGCCGCTTACGCAATTATGTAATGTATAAGGAAGGGAGAATAATATGAAGACAGATAAAATTTTGTCCACACGTACCCATAAGATCATCTACCAGGTAGGTGACACTGCCGTGAAAGTATTTGACAAGAATTATCCCAAGGCAGACGTTCTCAACGAGGCTCTCAACCAGGCCAGAGTGGAGGAGACCGGTCTTCCGATCCCAAAGGTTCACGGTGTAAACGTGACCGACGACGGAAACTGGTGTATTGTCACCGACTATATTGAAGGCAAGACCCTGGAGGAGATCATGGCAGAGGACCCGGATCATGTTGAGAGATACATGAGAGACTTCGTAGCCCTTCAGATGGAAGTGCACAGTAAAAAATGTCCTAAGTTAAACAAGCTGAAAGACAAGTGGAACAGCAAGATCTCCGATTCCAAAGAGTTAAACGCGACCACCCGCTACGAGCTGCACACCCGTCTGTCCAGCATGCCGAAGCACAACAAGGTGCTTCACGGCGACTTTAACCCCAGCAACATCATGGTAGATGCCAAAGGCCGCTACTATATTCTGGACTGGTCTCACGCTACCCAGGGCAACGCGTCCGCCGATGCCGCTACCACCTATCTTCTGTTCTCCCTGAAGGACCAGAAGCTGGCGGATCTGTATCTGGATACATTCTGCGAGATGAGCGACACCGCAAAGCAGTATGTTCAGAGATGGATGCCCATCACCGCCGCCTCCAGACTGAACAAGAAGCTCCCGGGGGAGAGAGAGCTGTTGGAGAGCTGGCTGGATGTGGTTGAGTACGAATAAAGCCAAGGCAGAGCTTACCGCCGAGTGTGTATGCGCTGACGCGGCTGCCTGAATGAGTATAAGGACTGCAGAGATACTTGTGTGTTTCTGCAGTCTTTTTATGTTGAAACTGCCTGCTATGCTTTTTGAAAAATCCAAACAGTGAAAAATAAATGTTCACTTCCCCGATAAATAAATTATAATTTCAGCATGAAAGATAGCTGTATCCCATTCTCCAGGTCCCCTTACCTGCATTTTCTTTATAAAACAGGTTCAGCGTTCCGATATTATTATCAAGAAAGAAATGATATCCTCTCCTATATTCCTGTCCCCTGGAATATTCCTGTTCCCTGTTATATTCCTCCATTGCCTGGATGCAGGCAAGATTGATTTTCTGTTTTACCGGCTCGCTGATCTTTACGCCCGGTATAGTTATTATAACAGTATTTGTATCCTCACTTGGTTTATTATAAAAGTACAGACAATATGGTATGTTCATAACTCTGGTTGGCGGGTTTGGATTTTTGTTTTTTGAGCAGGGATAATATATATCCGGCATATTAATTACAATGCGGACAGACCCGTTTTCCGGAGCTATATTAGTGGTAAGCTCCTTGAAATTAAAATTAACATTAAACCAGCCGTCGTCAGTGCTGTAAGAGGCATTGAACCTGACAGTTTTGAATTCACAGATGTCTATAAAAAATGTATCGCCCAATATATACTGTTCCAGCTCTGCCTGAAGTTTTTTTGTGTTCTCTTTTCTGATTTTTTCCCGCTCTATGGATTCAGCTATCTCAGCGTCTGTTTGATAGGGAAAGAAATCATGTGCATTATAATTATTGCCAGACTGATAATGATTTTTTGAAATCTCTCTAAGCACACTCTGCACAAAGGAAATCACATCTTCATAATACTGTCTTGCGTTTTTTATGTGGATTTTTTCGTCATCCCCCAGCCGGGCATTTTTGTAAACCAGGTGGTCCGGCTCATGATAGGAGTGTTCTCCCTGCCGTCCTCCTGTGAAGTGAAATTTTGATGTCAGAAAAGCTCCGCCAAATCTGTTGCGTATCATTTCATGAACAAAATTGCAGGCTTCCGCCCCCCGATAGTTCGGGTGTTTATTTGAGGAATGAATGTGCCAGTAATCAGCAAGGCATCCTCTCTCCAAGGTCAATGTATCCATTGTCTGGTAAGGATTGATTTCGTCCGGCAGGTAATAGCTCCACCAGATGGGAATCCGTTTATTTCTGTAATAGGTGTATTTTGGTTCTTCGTACATATTCAGTCCTCCAAGTTTCCTTTTGTGTTATTTGCCGTATCTTTAAGTTTATTTAAAATTCTATTAGTTGGGAATGACGCTGAATGGCGTTTTTATTTCTATCAGGGAAATGTGGGGCTGTACACGCCATGATTAATTACTTCGCTGATCAGCCATGGGCGGGCAGGCAAAAATCCCATCGCCGCAGGCGATTTTCATGGGTTTTTGCTGGTTGCTGTGAACGCATGTGAACAGTAACCGCAATAGAAAACATGGGTACCGCTCCCGTATCCCCGCCTTGCGGTCCCACTCAAACTATGCTATAATGTCCCCATTATGAAAAATTATATCATATTTGATCTGGAATGGAACCAGAGTTCGGAAGGAAAAGAAAATTCTATAGAGCACATGCCATTTGAGATTATAGAGCTGGGGGCTGTGAAGATGGATGCGAATTTGCAGATGGTGTCGGAATTCCATCGTCTCATTGCTCCCCAGGTGTACACGGAGCTTCACTACAAGATATCGGAAGTGACCCATATGGATATGCTGGAGCTTCGGCGGAAGGGCGGACTGTTCACGGAGGTGATCAGGGAGTTTGTGGAATGGTGCGGAGAGGATTACATGTTCTGCACATGGGGGTCCATGGATCTGACGGAGCTTCAGCGGAATATGGAATATTATCATATAGAGATACCCTTTGCCAGGCCTCTGTACTACTATGATGTACAGAAGCTGTACGCGCTGGTCAGGGGAAATATCCGGGAGAAGACATCTTTGGACAAGGCGGTGGAGGAGTTGGCCATACAGCAGGACCGGCCGTTTCACCGGGCTTTAGATGATGCCTTCTACACAGGAAAGGTGCTGCAGCACATGGATTTCAGAGTGTGGGAGCCGTATGTGTCCATGGATTATTACTGGGTTCCCGGGAGAAAAGAAGAGGAGATTTATCTGGAATTCCCCACATACTCCAAGTATGTGTCCAGGACATTTCCCGACAAGGAGGCGGCGCTGAGAGATAAGACGGTAAATGATCTGGTGTGTCACAAGTGCAGGCGCATGCTGCGGAAGAAAGTAAGATGGTTTTCCCTGAACCAGAGACTGTATTTCAGCCTGGGGGTGTGTCCCCAGCACGGGTATGTCAGAGGAAAGATCCGCATGAAAAAGGCGGAGAACGGGGAGTTTTACGTGGTGAAAACCATGAGGCTGGTAGACGAGGAAGGCGCTGAGGGCGTGTTCTTGAAGAGAGAAGAACTCCGGGAGAAGCGCCATATAAGAAGCGATATCAAGAAGGTAAAGAAAAAGTAGAAAAGGCAGAAAAGGCAGGGAAGCCGGTCTGGATGATGGAGCCGCGGACTCTGTGTTCAAAGAAGGTGGACGCTGCCCCTGCGCCCCCATGCCGCCTCAGCGCCCTGTGCCGCAGCTGCGCTTCTGTTGCCGCCCCTGCGCCCTGTGCCGCAGCTGCGCTCCTGTTGCCGTCCCCGTCCCCTGTGCTGCGACTACGCGCCCTCCGCCCCCGGCGCCAGAACCCTGCGCCGCAGGAAGCTGTTGGGCGGTTATTCTTCCCGCATTCTGTACCCCACCCCTATCTCTGTGAAAATGTATTCCGGCTCTGCCGGATTTTTCTCCATCTTCCGCCGGATATGGGCCATGTTGACCCGCAGTATTTGGTTATTGCTGTCGCTGTAGGGGCCCCAGATCTGCTGCATCAGGTAATCGTAGGTGAGAACCTTTCCTGCCTGACGGGCCAGAAGGGATACCAGCTTGTATTCGATCTGGGTCAGATGGATGACCTGTCCGTCTAAAGTGACAAGCCGCTTTTCAAAATCGATGACCAGTCCGCCGCAGCTGTACACGGGGCTGAGTGTGCTGTCCCGGTGGCTGTGGCGCAGGGCCGTGCGGATTCTCGCCATGAGCTCCGAGGCGCCGAAGGGCTTGGTGATATAGTCGTCGGCGCCCTGGTCCAGGGCGGATACTTTTTCTTCCTCCCGCGTGCGCGCGGAGATGACGATGATGGGTGTGTGGGTAAACTGCCGGACCTTCTCAATGATCTTTATGCCGTCCATGTCAGGGAGTCCCAGATCAAGAAGAATGATATCCGGACACCGGGAGGTGATGAGGGACAGGCCCTCGGTTCCCGTGAATGCCGCGAAAGTCCTGTAGCCTTCGCTGGCCAGGATAGATTCTATAAAACTGCTGATATTTTTCTCGTCCTCAATGATCACTGCTGTTAATCTCTGATTCATAAGTATGTTCTCCAAATGGTAATGAAAAGATAAACTCGGCCCCGTCCTCATGGTTCCGGGCGAAAATCTGTCCGTGGTGGGCGTTTACAATGGTTTTGCAGATAGAAAGACCGATTCCCATGCCTTTGTGGGAGTCGCTGCTGCTGTTGGGTTCGCAGGCGTACCCGTCAAAGAGGGTGTCCAGCATATCGGGATTGATTCCGGAACCATAATCCCGGATGTGGAACCAGACATACGCGTTGTCTGTGGTTACGGACAGACAGGAAGGTTTGGAAGAACCGCTGTGGCGGGCGGCATTTTCCAGAAGATTAATCAGAACCTGCCCGATGAGGGTGGCGTCCATGGGAAGCATGATGAATTCTTCCGGTATCTGTACCTGGACTTTTGCCGAGGGCATGCGTTTGTGAAATTGCTGCAGGGCAGAGGATACAACCTCCTCAAGGGGTTCCGTGGTGGTCTGCACGCTGGCCGTCTGATTGTTGATTCTGGTGACAGACAGGAGATTCTCCACCATATGGAGGAGCCACTGGGCGTCCTCGGCGATGTTTTTCACCAGCTGGGATTTTCGGGCCTCATCCATCTGCCCGCCCTGTTCCAGGTAGAAAGCGGCGGAGCCGATAATGCCGGTGAGCGGTGTGCGCAGGTCATGGGAAATGGCCCGCAGCAGGTTGGCCCGCATCTTTTCTTTCTCCGCCTCCATCAGCATGTGTTCCCTCTCGGTGGAAATCTGGGTTTCTTCTTTCAGGTGAGTGGTGAGCGTGCTGGTGAGGGAGGAGATGATCATCATGCCTAAAAATGTCAGAGGATACCCGTCAAGAATAAAATTTAATTCCATGAAAGGGTAGGTAAATATCAAATTGATAAATGTCACACTGAACAGGGAGGCCACAATGCCCGGAATATATCCTGCGGTATTTTGAGCGATGACCACGATCGCCAGGATGTAGATAATGGCTATATTGGTGGTGTTGCGGGACAGAAGGAAATAGGCGGCGGAGAGCAGCGTGGCGGTGGTCAGGAGAGAGGCGGTGAAAAGGGTGTCGTGAAGGAGCACCTCCCATTTTACAACCTTTCTCCTAGATGGCGAAAAGTGTTTTTTAAATGGTATCATCATATTGTCTCAGGGCAAATCCGTGTTTCTGGGCGGCCTTGGCGCGCCGCTGCTTTACAAGATATTCAAAGTGCTCGGAGGAAATTCCTGCTTCCTCGAGCCTCTCCAGACGCCGCTGGCGGCGGAGGAGACGGGCCTCTTCTTCTTTTCTGCGGAGATTCCTCTTAGTGAGGATTCTGTTGGCCGCAACTGTCCCGGCGGCGGCAGCGCCTGCGAGAGCAGCCCAAAAAAATACGGGAACAGCCGCCAGGCGGGAGAGAACGCCGTCTATGAAACCGCCCGGAACACCCTCCCCGATGTCTTTTGTCTCGGGGGAGCCGTCGCCGCTGCCGGCTGTATCTTCTGAAAGGCCGGCGGTTTGGGGGGCCGGGATTAAAGCCCCGTCAGCGAGAGTTTCTTCCGATAAGGGAGACGCTTCCGGGTCCGCGGAGTAAGCCGCAGGTTCGGCTGAATTGCCTTCCTGTCCGCCGGAGGCCGCCAGGGAAGAAACAGCAGGCGGCATCATCACCTGGTCGGGGGACATGGACTTCACGGTCAGATAGGTAAAGCCAATCTCCCGATCCTCCCAGTAATATCGAATTCGGGCGATGGAGCCTGGCGGATCGCTGTCCGTCAGGTCGTAGGCCAGCTGGGAGGTGATGGAGTTAAAGTCGGCATCCTTGGGGACAGTCACCCTCATGGAGGGATCTATTTCCAGCCCGGACAGCCCCGTGGGGGACAGTCCGGCGATGGTCAGATCATTTTCCAGGGAAATAAACCCGGTGTCAAAGTCCGAGGCCGACACGGAGAGGAAATTCTTAAAACCGAAATTCAGCATGGCTTTTGTATCTATATAGTGGGTGGCGTGGCCGTTGAGCACCACAGCCACGAGAGTCATGTCCCCCCGCTGGGCAAAGGTCACCAGCGTGTTGCCGGCAAGAGAAGTGTATCCGGTCTTTCCGCCCAGGGCGTCGGGGTAGTATTCGGGCATGTTCTTTTTGATCATCTTGTGGCCGGGATAGATGGTGAGTCCCTCCTTGTTGTTTCTTGTGGGGGGAAGGTCGTAGTAGAGGGTGGAGTCGATCTCCATAAATGTGCTGTTTAAGAGGGCGGCCCGCCCTATGAGAGCCATGTCGTAGGCGGAGGTATAGTGGTCGGGATTGTTGAGGCCGCTGGGATTGACAAAGTGGGAATTCAGGCACCCCAAGGACGCGGCCCTGGCGTTCATCAGTTCTGCGAAAGCCTCCGTGGTTCCGGCCACGTGTTCCGCAAGGGCGTTGGCAGCCTCGTTGGCAGATTTTAAGAGCAGGGCATAGAGGCAGTCCCGGACGCTGAGGACATCTCCTTCGTCCAGCCCCGCGCTGCTGCTTCCGGTCTCCACGTTGTAGACCGCGTTGTGGGAGAAGGTGACCATCTCGTCTAAGTCGCATCGCTCAATAACGATGAGCGCGGTCAGAATCTTGGTGATACTGGCAGGGAAATAGGAGTTGTGCATATTTTTTCCAAAGAGCACGGTCCCCGTGTCCGCGTCCATGACCACGCCGCCTTCCGCCTGGATAGTGATGTTATCAGGCCATGATGATGCCGCCTGGCTGGGAAATGGAAGGATTCCCGAGAACAGGGCGATACACAAAACCGAGGATACAACCTTCTTTTTGAGCTTATGGTTCTTCAGAAGCAGAAAGAAGCAGAAAAAGAAGATTAAGAGCACGGCAACGGCGAACACCAAGGCGATCCGCGCTGCGGTGTCCATAAAGAACGGTTCGGGAACAATGTTGATAAGAAGATCCGTCCGCGGGTCCAGAATCCATAAGTCATTGTCAAAAAATATCTCATGAAAAATAACAAAATATTTTGTG
>CAJTOT010000007.1:11901-108114 GCA_910577935.1 uncultured Hungatella sp.
GATCCTCTCTGTCTCCGCGGAGATAGGCCATCATCTCCCTGGTCACGTCCAGAAGATCTTCCATCTCCATATGAACGTTATCGAGGACATGGTATTTGGCATACTCCTTCTCATAGTATCCGGGAGTCCAGTATGCCACTGCCTCCACGGAAGTGATCAGAAGTATGAGCATCAGACAAAAAGCAAACAGAATACCCACAGCATAATGAATATATTTCATAAAAACTACCTCTTTTCATCAAATAAAAAATAGAATGCTGTAATGGAATTATAGTATAAGACGGAACGCGAAACAAGAGGTAAAAAAGAAAAACTGATGTTCCCGACAGAAAAAAACGGGGAAATCAGGGAAGAACTGATGTGTGAGAACCGGTCTGCGGCGCCGAGGGGAAAAGCTCCGCCCCTCGGCAGCTGCCGGGATTTGCCGGTTTATTTTTTAATCGTTGGCCAGATACTGGCTGGATACATAAGCTTCCACACCGTTAAAGTTGATGATAGTCCACTCGTCGTCATAATCCTCCACATAGTCGATGATGGTGCCGGGCTCCAGGAGTCCTAAGATATCTCCGGCGGTGGAAGGTTCTGACCGCACGTTCAGGGAGGAAGTGGTCTTGTAGACGGGGGCTGGTGTTGTGGGAGTCATGGTCTCGGTCTCCACAGGCGTGGTTTCCATGGTGGTCTCAGGCACGAAGTACGAGGTTTCCACCGGGGCGGTGGTGCTGGTCTCGTCGGGGGTGTCTTCCTCGGTCTTAGGCATCAGAAGACGGACGAGGAGAACAATGATAACCACTACAAGAAGAACAAGGCCGAGCCGGATAAAATCCGTGGGAGTGGGTGAAAAGCCGCCGCTGCTCTGGCGCCTTCTGCTTCTGGAGCCGCGGCTTGAGGAGCCTCTGGAACTGCTGCCTCTGGCCCCTGAGTTTCTGGAACCCGGCCCTCTGCCCTGGGAATCCCTGCCGGAGGAGCTTCTGGCGCCGGTTCCCCTGCCTCCCGAAGGTCTGCCGGAGGAAGATCGGCCTCCTGAGCTGCCGGACCCGGAAGATCTGGAGGCAGAACGCTGGGCGCCTGAACCTCTGCCGCCTGCGCGCCCGGACTTGGACTTGTATTCGTTGGCAAATGTATAGACTTCCTGGGAGAGAAGGTGGTATGCCTGGTTGGCGTCATAACCGTTGTTGTTGCCCTCGTGGACAGCCTTGTTGCCAAGCATACGGATCTTGTGATAATGTTCGCTGGTAGTCTTGCTGATCCACTCGCTGTTGTAGAGTTCATCAATTGAGGACGCCAAATCCTCTTCGGAAACAGATGCGTTGTCACACAGATAGTTGACCATGAGCTCCAGAACCTGACGGGATTTTACCATGGACAAATTGTACTTTTTCTCGCCGATTAAAAGCTCGGCCTCCTTTACACCCTGGCGTATGTTTGCCCAGGTGTTCGCAATATCTGATGGAGCCATTTTGCAGAATCCTCCTTTGTAGATCAATGTGCCGCACAATCATTATTTCCATTATACTAGTATTTGACAATTTATGCACGTAAAATTTCACATTGTAAGAAAAAAGAAAAAAAGATAGCAGAGGGTGTATGGGAAGAGCTTGAAAATAAGAGGAGCAGATGATAAAATGAAAAAGACAATGATTACTGGAGGAGGACGGTTATGAGGTTACGCCACATTCCGGGTGCGGAGGAACAGATTGCAGAAAGCCCCTACGTGATTCAGACGCCCCAGGCCAACAAGGGACGGTGGGCGGAAGCTTTCGGCAGCGGCAGTCCCATACAGATCGAGGTGGGTATGGGGAAGGGAAAGTTCCTCATGGAGCTTGCCGCGGCTAATCCGAATATTAATTATGTGGGGATCGAGATTTATTCCAGCGTTCTTTTGAAGGCGATTCAGAAAAGGAAGGACATGGAGCTTCCAAACTTGTGGTTTCTGCGGGTAGATGCCAGGAATCTGGCGGATATTTTCGGGCCCGGCGAGGTGGAGAAAATCTATCTCAATTTTTCGGACCCGTGGCCCAAGGACCGGCATGCCAAAAGACGGCTGACTTCCCCGGTATTCATGAGAGTTTATGATAAGATTCTGAAGCCGGAGGGCGTGGTGGAGTTTAAGACAGACAACCAGGCGCTGTTCGAGTATTCTCTGGAATCGATTCCCTCTGCCGGCTGGAAGGTTGAGCAGTACACATTTGACCTTCACCGCAGTCCTTATGCGGAGGGAAATGTGATGACTGAGTATGAGACAAAGTTTCTGGCAGAAGGCAAACCCATCTGCAAACTGACTGCCCGGCGGGAGGTCGGAAGAGAAATGCCGGAATAGAAAAAAGGAATCTGCGTATCTTATTAGAAACAGGATATGGGGTGAAGCCCATGGCCATGAAAGATACCATTATCAAAAAACTGCAGCAGGCCACCTGCGACAAGACAGAGTTGAACAGACAGGTGGTAAAGTGGCAAAAGTCCTTAAAGGAAGCCGAAAAAGCCCTGAAGGACGGCGGAAAGAAGAAGTGAAAGGAAGGGAACAGATATGGCAATGAAGCTGACAGGCGATAATTTTGAAAAAGAAGTGTACCAGGCAGAGGTTCCTGTGCTGGTGGATTTTTACGCGGACTGGTGCGGTCCCTGCAAGGCCATGGGACCGGTGGTTGACGAGCTGGCGAAAGAGTATGAGGGGAAGGCGAAGGTGGGAAAACTCAACACCGATGAGAACCAGAATATTGCCATGGAATATGGCGTTATGTCTATCCCCACATTTATCGTGTTCAAGGGCGGAAAGGCCGTGAAAAAGATGGTCGGCATGCAGGACAAGAGGAATCTGGTGGCGGCAGTGGAAGAGGCTCTGTAGGCCGGTCCGGGGGGATATAGGGCATACCCCGTGCCGTGCCGCCTGGCGGAGGTCAGATGCCTGCCCCGTCAGGCGGCGCGGGCTCATCTCCCGCCGGGCGGCAGGGCGCGTTGGGACCGGCATGGGAATCCTGCCCGCATCAGGCAGACGCCCCCTGACTTTTGGCCGGCGCAGGAGGACAAGAGGATAGCGCCCGTGAACAGTAATTTTTCAGGGAAATTAAAAAAACAGTTGACAAGCAGCTGAGGATGAGTTAATATAATGTGGTATTATCCAAGCGCCTTTAGCTCAGTTGGTAGAGCAGTAGACTCTTAATCTATTTGTCCAGGGTTCGAGTCCCTGAAGGCGCAGTTAAAGTACTGGTTTTGATGGGGAAGCATCGGGGCCGGTGTTTTTTTGCTGTTGAAAATCTGGCTGCAGAAAATTTGCCCGCGGAATATTTGCTTGCAAGAAATTTGATTATAGAAAGTCTGCTTATGGAAAATCACAGAACATGGGGAGCCGCCGTGAATCGGGCGGACTCCCCATGCTGCGTTTTGAGGTATGAGAGCTGTGACTGTCCTTTAGATGCTTACAGCTTTGCCAGGTATTTTCCTACCAGGCGCCCGAAGGTTACCGTGCGTCCGCAGGCCATGCCGGTGGACAGGTTGGGGTAGGTGTTGGCAAAGTAGCAGCCGCTGTCGTTGCCTACCACATACAGTCCCGGAATGGGTTCGCCCTGGGTGTCGATGGCGTTCATGTTGGTGTCAATCTGGATGCCGTCCATGGTGCAGAGCACATACCCGGTGTTCTTCGCGCCGTAGAAGGGAGCGGTGTCCACAGGGGTGAGGCGGAAGGGCTCCTTGCCGAAGTCCGTGTCCTCTCCGCTGCGGGCCAGCTCGTTATAGCGGTCTACGGTGGCTTTCAGCTCCCCGGCGGGAAGTCCCAGCTTGTCCGCCAGCTCTTCGACGGTGTCTGCCTTCATCACAAAGCCGCTTTCGATCAGCCCCGGCAGCATGCCGCTTTCAATGACCTGGTAGGGGATGTTGGGGTCGGCGCCGTTTTCAAAGGGATAGAGGCGGGAGCAGCCGTGCATCTTGAACTGCTGGGCGTAGGTGGTCCAGTTGCTGTCAAAGAGGGTGAAATGGCAGTGGCCTTTCTGATACTCGTCGGCGTGGAGAATTCCCTCATAGGTACCGGACTCGTTGAAAAAGCGCTTGCCGTCGGCATTCACCTTCAGCCAGGGCTGGGAGCCCATCCAGAAGAAGCCGTTGTCCCCGGATTTGGCCGTCTCCATGCCTGTCTCCTGGTCAGGGCGCAGGGCGCAGCGGTCGAACATCATCATGGAGTGGGTCTCGTCCATCTTGGCGCCGGCCCACAGGCATGCCTTGATTCCGTCGCCGAACGCGCCGGGCTCAGAGCCGTTGCGGCCGATGATGCGCAGGTTCCAGGGCTGCAGTGCCTCCATCATCTCGTAGTTCAGGGAATATCCCCCCGTACATACCACCACTCCCTTGGTGGCGGTGTAGCGGACGTACTTGTCATCCCCGTTGACGGCGATGCAGCCGGTGACACGGTCCCCGTCCTTGGTCAGTTTGATCATCTTGGTGTTGTAGTCAAACCGGGCGCCTTTCTCGGTGGCGTAGTCGTAGAGAATCTTGTTGCCATCCAGTTCATTGCCCTCCCCGTCGTCGCTGCCGGTCCACCGGGGAGAATGACCGGTGGCAAAATGCTCGTAGCGGGCTTCGTCCACAGAGTCGCCGGACTCGTGCCACAGTTCCACGCCTCTCTCTGCCAGGCGGTCGCCGTACCAGTCGATGGCGGCGCCGGATTCTTCGCAGAACAGGCGCACCAGGTCCTGGTTGATGTGGCCTGCCGCGTACTGGGTGGCCATGGTTATGTAATCAAATTTGTCGATCTTGGTTCCCCACTCTTTCTGATACCGGGAGTCGATAGCGCCTAAGTCGTCACGGATTCCCACGCCGGTGGTGAAGCGGTCGATACCGATGACCTGGGCTCCCTCCTCGACGGCGGCAGCGATGGTAAACATGCCCCCTGTGCCGCAGCCGATAACCAGAATCTCGGTCTCGTATTCCTCGGCGATATCGCTGTCCGCGATCTCAGGCTCGGTTCCCAGCCAGTCGCCGTCGTTATCATCGGATTTTTCAGTGATGACTTCAATGGGAATCTCCCCCTTGGCCTGGGCGATGCACTTGGCCGCCGCCTTGGATACGGCAGTGGTGGTGATGGTGACACCGGAGACGGCGTCGATCTCGGAACTCTGGGCGGCCATGATGGCGGCCTTCAGCTCATCGTGGGCAGCCTGGCCGATGCTGGGCGTCTCGTCGGACAGATCCAGAACCACATCGGTGATGTTGTTTTCATCAAAGGTCATAGTCACGGTGACGGTTCCGATGCCTTCTGCCTGGCCTGAGTAGGTTCCGGGCGTGTACAGGCCGTCCGGGGCTTTAGACGCCTCAGGGGCGGCAGCGGCCGATGTGGTCTCAGCCGCGGTCGTCGAAGCGGCGGTGGATGCGGCGGTTTCTGACGCATCCGTGGAACAGGCTCCCAGGATGCCCATGGCTGCTACCGAGGCGGTTCCGGCCAGAGCGCCTTTTAAAAAGTCTCTGCGTGATAGATCTTTCATGACTCTTCCTCCTAAATTTATTTAGTTGCTTACTTCTGATTACTGTTTGCGGAGCAATCCGCAGGCATCAGGGGGCAAAAACCTTTTGCCCCCAACATCATTTTTATTATAATAGGTGAAACTCCCAAGGTCAATGGAAATTGACAAATACATGACGAGGTTGTACAATTTAGATTACAGTTCAGGTAGGTCTGCGCACCGGCTGCGCTGACTGTATGATAACCTGTTCAGGTAGGCAAAAATCCCATCGCCGCAGGCGATTTTCATGGATTTTTGCCGGTTGCTGTGAACGCATGTGAACAGTAAACAATTTAGATTACAGTTTACGGGGAGGGAAACCGGCACGGTCTGACAGTAAACCAACAGAGGCAGAGAATTTGGAGAGCGGAGGAGGAAGCGTGATGGAGAAGAGGTATTTATGTCTTGATGTAGGCGGCACCAGCATAAAATACGCGGTGTGCGGTGAGGACGGTCAGTTGTTCAGTACGGGGAAGGTGGATATCTGTAAGGCTCTGGAAGCGTTCCTGGACCAGGTTCAGGAGATATATGAAGAGTCTGCGCCGGTGGAGGGGATCGCAGGGAGCTTTCCGGGAGAGGTTCACAGTGAAGAAGGAGTCATCTACGGCATCAGCGCCGTGGAGTATCTCCACAAATGTCCGTTAAAGCAGATGATTTCCCAGAGGTGCGGAGGAAAGAGGGTCTCCATGGTCAATGACGCC
Organism: uncultured Hungatella sp.; assembly: GCA_910577935.1. GTDB lineage: Bacteria > Bacillota > Clostridia > Lachnospirales > Lachnospiraceae > UBA3402. The sequence continues at coordinate 18,089 of CAJTOT010000007.1, forward strand.
AACGCGGCGGCGCTGGGAGAGGCGTGGCTGGGAGTCGGGAAGAAATATAAGAATATCGCGTTTGTCATCGTGGGAAGCGGCGTAGGCGGAGCCGTTATTGAGAACGGAGAACTGTATCCGGGAAGCACCATGAATAAGGCGGAGATTGGAAACTTCCTCATGGGAGGAGAAAAGGATGGGCGGCTTCTGTGCTGGAGCGAATTTACACTGGAAAAGGAGGCGCAGAGGTATTCCAGAGAACACAATAAAGAGATGGACGGCAGGGAACTGGCGCGTCTCGCCAGGGAGGGAGACCGGGAGGCAGCAGGGTATGTTAATGAGTTTCTCCACTATATGGCTGTCGGCTGTGTCAGCATCCAGTTTGCTTACGATCCGGAAATTATCGCCATAGGAGGGGGCATCAGCGCCAATCCGTGGATTATCCAGGAGATTAACAGGACGTACAGAGAGCTTGTGAAGGGGCAGCAGATGGAGTACCTGATGCCTACGATTGTGGCCTGCGAAATGGGCAACAATGCCAATCTTCTGGGCGCCCTGGCCTATTATTTTAAATGCGGTGTCAGCTGAACGGCTGGGACATGCAAAGCGCTGCCCAGGCAGGTCCGTGCATATGACGCGGAGGGACGGGGGCAGTAACGGATACGGACGGTGAGGGAGACCGTGGATTTTTGCGGAAAAAGTAAAAAACAAGTCTTGACAATTTTCTCCATTGGTCTTATAATACTAAACGTCCAAGCGCCTTTAGCTCAGTTGGTAGAGCAGTAGACTCTTAATCTATTTGTCCAGGGTTCGAGTCCCTGAAGGCGCAGTTAAAGTACTGGTTTTGATGAGGAAGCATCGGGGCTGGTGCTTTTTTTTATATTCCGGAGAGGGAGGGAAAGCCGATGGAGCAGGAGACGAGGATTGCCGTGATCGGCATCATAGTGGAGGATAAAAAGGCGGCTGGCACGGTCAATCAGCTGCTTCATGAGTACGGGGATTTTATTATAGGACGTATGGGGCTTCCCTATGAGAAGAAGGCGGTGAGCATAATCAGCGTGGTGGTGGACGCGCCCATGGACAAGATCAGCGCTCTGTCCGGGAAGCTGGGCAGGCTGCCGGGAGTCAGCGCGAAAGCCCTGTATTCGAAAGTAGGCAGATGAGAGCAGGCAGCCAAAAATAAGCAGCCCCAGATAAAGGGGGCAAGCCTCCGGTTCGGAATCAGGGAACCAGGGGCTTGACGCTCTTCAAACTGCAGTGTTATCTTCTCACATCATCTTTCGCCTTTTCCAGGACGATTCGGCCTTCCTCCATGGAGCAGTCCATGAGCTGGAGAAGGAGTTTTTTCTCCATGGTGGGCGCGTAGTAGAAGCCCTGCTGGTAAGTGCAGTCAGCCCGGTTCAGGACTTTCAGCTGATGCTGTGTCTCCACGCCCTCGGCGATCATCCGCAGCCCTAAGTTTCTGGCCATCTGGATAAGGCTGTCCACCATGATGCGGGCTCTGGGGTTGCTCTCAAGCTGCCAGATGAACATGCGCTCGAACTTTACAGTGTTCACAGGCAGTTCCAGGAGGCTGGATATGCTGGACATCCCGGAGCCGAAGTCATTTAAAATAATCTCTATCCCCATCTCCGACAGGCTCTGGAGGGCCATACTCATGGTGACCTGGGAGGTGAGATAGACGTTTTCCGAGAATTCCAGGGCCATCTTGCCGGCCGGAATCTGATATCTGTGAAGGAGTGTCGCAATTTTCTTGAGAAAATCACTCTGGAGGAGCATCAGCGGGGAGACCCTGGTACTGATGGATTCGAATTCGATGCCTTTTTCCAGAAGCTCGGCGATGCATGCGCCCAGATGCTCCAGGGCGAAGTATTCCAGAGTGCGGATCTGGCCGGAATCCTCGGCGACAGGCGTAAATTCTGGGGCGCCTACAAATCCCAGGCCTTTCACGAATATCCGGAGATACAGCTCCGCCCGGACGAATTTTTTCTTTTCGGTGCTGTAGGTGGGGCGGTAGCGCACCTCGATCTCCTGGCGGTCCAGGGCCTCGGTGAGATACATGGCGATCATATGGCGCCTGGTCATGTGCTCCCGGAGAGCGTGGTTGTAGACGGCCATCTGGTTGGGACCGTACTCGGAAGCCTTGGTGACGGCGGTGTCCAGACATTTCAGCAGCTGATCAGCCGTGGCGGCGTAGGTGGGAAATGAGCAGATGCCGATCTGAACAGAGCAGGAGCAGTCGATGTCGCCTACGGTCCATATATGTTCAAAACGCTCCAGAATCTCCTGGCATATGTTCTGGGCCTGGACGTTGGTGGTGCGCTCCAGTATGACGACATACTCGACGCCGATAAACTGGTGGAGCTTCTTGCCGGTGGCGCGTCTTAGATATGTGAGAATCTGCTGGAGCAGTTCCTCGCAGTACTCATACCCGAAAACCTCATTGAGCCTTTTGAAGTTTTCGATATAGATTTTCAGCGCGGTGCCGCTGACGGCGCGGTCCGGATTGGACAACACGGAATCCAGATATTCGTGGCAGGAGTTTCCGCTGGAAGAACCTGCCTGGCTGTGGGAAACAGATTCTTTTTTTACAGGTCTGGGGTCAGACTGAGCCGATACTTTTTTTCCAAATAATTTCATGATTGATCGATACCTCCGTAGTAGAATCTTTCTTTAAGTATAATGAATAAACAGGAGAAAGTCCAGAGTTATCTGATATTTCTGAAAAAAGGTTACATTATGATTCTGGTGAATCAGCCGATATATTAAAAAAGAACGCTAATCTCTAAAATACCAGGAAAGGCAGGCTTATATGCTGGAGAGTACCGTAAAGAGACTAGAGAATTTATCAATGGAGCGCACAGGGTATATCACTACGGAGGAACTTCTGCAGTCTAAGATCACCAACCGCCAGATCGGCGTGTTTGTGGACATGGGGATGCTTGAGAAGATCTCTCATGGGCACTACTGGATCGTGAAAGCAGACTGCGGGAAACCGGAGGATTATAAGGCTCTGGAGGTCTGCATCACCAATCCGGGGGCGGTAATCTGCGCGGACAGCGCGTGTTTTTATCTTGGTTTGATTTCAGTAGAACCGGAGAGCATATCCGTCGCCACAAAAAGGAGCGACAGGAGCAAGATGAAGGTAACGTTCCCCGTGCACAGACACTACTTCGGAGACGCTCTGTTTGGCGAGGATACGAAGAAGGTGACCTCGTCTTTCGGAACATACACGCTGTACGATGTGGAGAGAAGCGTGGTGGATTGTATTCGGTTTAAAGACGATATAGACAGCAGGATTTTTGAAATGGTCATAGAGAATTACCGAAAACGCGGTGAGAAAAAGAGGAACCGCCTTCTGGAGTACGCGAGGAAGGTGCGGATTCTGAAGAGGGTGGAGGCATATCGGCTGTAGAAGGTATGCCTGTCCGGTTGGGTCGGGATGTATGCCCTCCGGCAAAACAGGCGTATAGGGCAGCAGCCATGACATAGAATAAAAGGCGCAGCCCCCGTATCTCAGATCAGATATACGGGGACTGCGCTTTTTGCCCTGCGGCGCCGGAGGTTATCCGGCAGAGGACGGGTTCCTGTCCCGATGTCCCGCCGGGTGACCTTGCTTGGTTCAGCATCCGTTCAGGGCCTCCGCGCAGAAAATCATCTGTCCCAGAAGCATATAGTCCTTTACACTGTCGATATGTACGATCTCAGGGATATATTTCCGGGGAACATAGTTTTCTATCTCCCGGATAAGTTCGTCGGTCCGGACGATAAAACGGCTGGACAGAAGGAGGAGCTCCGGTCCCAGAAGACAGATCATGGACGCGATGGTCTTGGCTGTCTGGGTTAGGTTTCCTTCCGGCGTGAGGTACAGAGAGGAGGCGTCCGGGCCGTAGTTGTGAGGCAGGAACTGGACTTCTCCCGCCACATGCCGGAAGCCCTCAATGAGCTGGCCGTTGTGGATGCTGCCCATGCCGCCGGAGGAATCGATGGTGGGCTGGAACAGCAGGGACAGAGAGCGGCATGTGTCCTGGGAGGAATAGTATCCTGTGACGATACAGTTGGCGTCGTTGCCCAGGATAAATTTTCTGGAGTATCTTCTTGCCAGGGAATCAAGCACGTCGCTCTCGTCAAATCCCTGTTTGAGAAGGGTGAGCTTTCCGTCGTTGATGATGCCGGGCATGGCAAGCCCCGCGATCTTGATGTCCGGATAGATGGCAAACGCGGTGTCGCAGATATCGCACACGTCGTCAATGCTGATCCGGGGTTTGATGCTGACCTCGTCAAAGATCACGTCATGGGTTTCATTATAGATTCTGGAGGAGAGCAGGTAGTGGTCGTCCTCCCGTATCAGGGCGATGGTCAGAATCTTTACATTGGATTTTACCTGTTGTTTCAAAGGCAGCTGTTTGACATATGGGCGCCCGGAGCGCTTCACGGGGGAGACCAGAGGCTCCAAGTCGGTGAACACGGATTTTACATCGTAGGTGGCGAACACTCTGGGCGGTATCTGATAGACTTTTTTGTTGTTGAGAACTTTTTTAACAGTATCGTATATGTAGGAAATCTGGGGGGCCAGGAGAATAATGTCATACTGGCTGGCTACATGGTACAGATTGCCGTAGGAGACGGCGGTAAATTCATAGTTGAGAGACAAAAGCCCGGCAGATTCGTTGAGCTTCTGTGCGAAAAAACCGGTGGTCAGGCCGCTGGTGCAGGACAGAAGAATCTTGACGGGAGGCTTTACTGCCAGCTCCTTCACGCTGTCAAGCATCTCCCCGAACAGCTTCATGGCGTGGTCCAAGGTGTGCATCTGGAAATGGAGATAAAACTCGTGCCGGTTGCTCATGAGATTCAAAACACTGAGCTGGATAATCTCCATGGGGAAGAAAGTGACCTCGCCCCGGCAGTAGCTGGTCTCGATGATGATCACGTTCTCGTCTTTTTCATTTACATACAGGGTATAGTACGGGCCGGTCTGAGTCAGAACCCACTGTCTGAACTGTTGAATCAAAGTATTGTCTGATGAATTTGTCATATGAAAATCCCCCGATTTTAATTATATAAAAACATTACATCCCCAAATAATACTTTTGATAGTACTGAATCCGGAGCAGATCAAAAATCTGCATCAGCTGATAGTTAAAGTCCAGCCCGTCATATCTTCCCGGAAGCCTGAGCACAAAGCTGCTGATTCTGTGTTCTTCTCTGGTGTAGACAGGATTCTGGGTGATCAGAAGGCTGGTGGCCGCCTCGGGATTCAGATTGTTCCGCTCCCTGAGAAAGCCTTTCATGGCCCGCCCTGTAGCCGAGATGAAGATCAGAAGATCATCTTCTGTGAACCTCATCGTGGGGTCGTAGTTGTGGAACTGAACTACATTTTTCCCGAAGGTGATCAGGTCCGTCTGGAACTCCACGGCGATTGACATGGGATAAAGGGCGCCGACGATGACGGTGCGCTTGTGAAAATCTATCTCCTCGCAGATGACGGAGACATAGTTGAGCATATCCTCGTCGGAGAGATCCTTCTTCATGTTTTTAACCAGGTCCTCGGCCCGCAGCCCCACCATCCGCCCCCGGATCTGGTCTAAGCGGGTGAGATGGTGCTCCACGAAAGTTCTGTGGAACGCCTCCCAGTCAAAATTATGCCCCAGGCGGCGGACAAAGTCGTCCATGTTCCTCTCGTCGATGCCTGTGTCGGAGAGAATCTGCTGTTTTGTTATGTTTTCCATCTCCAGGTAGTGGTCCACAATGTAAGTGCAGAATTTATAGGAGTCGTCGTAAAAAAGCGCTCCGTTTAAATACTTGAGAATTCTTGACAAAAGAACATCCATATCACACGGCCTCCTTTTTTTCGTTCAAGTCTTTTTTCCTAATCACGGTCACTGACATGTCGTTGAGACAGATGCAGTTGAGCTGACCGTTATCAAAGGGGCCAAGACCTCCATCGATGCCGATCTTATCGTGGTAGTAGGGGTCGAACCAGACATCAAAATTGTCGCCGCCGTTTAAATGGCATAAAGGTGTGTGGCCGAACACGATGGTCTTGCCCTTTAAGGCCGGAGACATGTAGAACCACTCCCGAATCCAGGCGCATATCTCCTCGTCCTGCTGGTGAAGAGGCCGCTCCGGGTCAATGCCCGCGTGGATGAGCACCAGCGCCTGTCCGCCTACATTCACCTCGATGTAGCTGGGCAGGGAATTGACATAATCTATAAGCCAGTGCCTGAATTCTTTCCGCCGGCACTCGAAATCTTTTTTGCTCTCACAGCCCTTTTTCAAAAATTTGTCCATCTGTTCCATGGTTTTATCGCCGCCGTTGCACTGCCAGATTCTTCCCTGAGGACATCCCCAGTCCTCCTTCATGAGAAAATCCCGCATCATCAGTTCGTGGTTCCCCTTCAACAGAAAGATGTTGTCCTGATGCTGCTGAATAAAATGGTAGATTTCCATGGCTTTCTCGCCTCTGTCGTTGCAGTCCCCCAAGATATACAGCCGGTCATTTTCCCCGAAATTGATCTTCTTGAGCATGGCGCACAGGGCGTCATAATGTCCGTGAAGATCTGACAGCGCATATACTTTTCCAGTCATATGCGTTTTCCTCCTCTGCTTTATATCATTATAATATGTATTCTGAAGTTCCGCAACCGGGTTTTCCCCTGGAAGATCAAACAGAAATATCCGGCTGCGCGTTCCGGGATACCACGGACACGATCTGATTCACGGCATCTTCCACGGTGCCGTGATTTCTTATGGAGAAGGCTGCGTACCGCCTGTAAAGCGGGATGCGGTCTTCATACATGTGACGCAGCTCCTCTTTTGTTCTGCTCTGGACGATTGGACGGTTTTCCTGAGCCGCCAGGCGGCTGTAGCATTCTTCAAAATCTTTTTCCAGGTAGACCACAAAGCCGCAGCGGGACAGGATCTCGCCGTTTTGGGGGAAGGTGAGCATGCCGCCCCCGGTGGAAACCACCGTGTTTTTCATGGAACAGACTTTTTTGGCGATCTCGTGTTCCAAGTCTCTGAAGTATGTCTCACCCCCTCTTTTGAATATCTCCGGTATGGTCATGCCGTAAGTTTCCATGAGAAGCTCATCTGTATCTGCAAACTCATATCCCAGCCGCCTGGCAAGGGGGCGGCCTACGGTTGTCTTGCCGCTGCTCATGAAGCCGCAGAGGATGATGGGGGACGAGGGAAGATAGTTGCCGGAAGAATTCATGTGCGGGCCTCCTTTGTGTCGAAAGATATTTTTCAGCCATTATAACCGGGTTTTGGTGGATTTGCAAGAAAGAGAAAGGGGAAGGACGCTTTAAAGCGAATAATACTTTAAAGCGAAAAAGTTTTTGTTGAAACCTGACAGACCCTGTGCTATAATAGGGACCGTTGTAAAAAATGCACATAAAGGGAGAGACGAGGATTATGAGAAGATTACTTTCAGCAGGACTGGCAGCTGTTATGGCTTTGTCGATGACAGCCTGTACGGTTTCCGCGACTTCAAGGGACGGAGGCGCAGCCGCGGGGGCAGAGACAACGGCAGCAGGGACTGCGGCGGCAGAGGCGGCAGATTCCAAGGAGGCAGCCTCCGAAGGGGCGGGCTCTGAGGGGGCAGCTTCCGGGGCAGACCCGGCGGCAGAGGCGCCGGCCGCGGACTATCCCACAAAGCCGGTTACCATGATTATTCCCTACGGCGCCGGCGGCACCACGGATGTATACGGAAGGAAACTGGCGGCCCTTCTGGAGAAACAGCTGGGTCAGTCTGTCACAGTCACCAACCAGGGCGGAGCATCCGGTTCCATCGGAAGCCAGTTTGTGAAGGAGCAGCCGTCTGACGGCTATACGGTTCTGGTGTGCTCGGAGACCATGGGAACCTACCGTACGCTGAATGTATGTGACCTGGGCTATGATGATTTTACGGTCATCTCCCCGCTGGTGGGAGACCCGAAGGTATTGGTGGTAGGCAAGGATTCACCCTACAATACCCTCGATGAGCTTCTGGCAGCCATCAAAGAAAATCCGGGCAAGATTACCATGTCCCATTCCGGTCCCGGAGGAAGCGGCCACAATCAGGGACTTGTTCTGGGCGAGCTGGGCTACGATGTGGCTATGACCAGCTTTGACAGCGGCAACGATGCGCTTCTGGGTGTTATCGGCGGCCAGGTGGATTTCACCAACCCCAACATATCCACGCTCCAGGGCTATATCGCCAGCGGCGACGTGAAGGCGCTGGCAGTATTCGCAAGCGAGAGAATGGAAGCTTACCCGGACATTCCGGCATTTACGGAGACGCTTCCGGAAGCCGGGAAGTATCTGGATCTTCCCTACACACTGCTGACATTCGTGGTGAACAACGACACTCCCGACGATGTGGTGGCGGCGCTGAAGGACGCGACGCAGAAGGTGTTCCAGGATGAGGAGTGGATCACCTTTGTGGAGGAGAACGCGGCAGACAAGGTATATGAGAAGTATGCGGACGCAGATGCCATGAACGAGTTTTACAGCAGATGGCAGTCTGTAATCTGCTGGCTGCAGTATGACAACGGGGTAGCTGAAAAGAGCCCGGAGGATTTCGGGATCAAGAGAATTGAGGAATAGGACATCATTATGAAGAATAAAGAAAAGATAAATCATTCCATACAGGAAGGCATTTTCTTTTTCTTGGCGGGGGCGGCATTGCTTGGCTATGCCGTCACCTCTTATGAAAAGGCCTTTAATAAAAACTGGAGCCAGTCGCCGTATCTGTTTCCCATGATGGTTGCGGCTGTGTTTCTGTTTCTGGCCGTCTGCCTGATCAAAGAAGGGACGGCGCAGTGGAAGACCGGGGCGGGAGACGGGAGCAGAAAAAAACAGCGCGGGGAAGCCGTGAGCGGGGAAGCTGGGCGCAGGGAAGCCGTGAGCGGGGAAGCTGGGCGCAGGGAAACCGTGAGCGGGGAAACCGGCAGCGGAAAGCCCGTCAGGGAGGCCGGAAACTGGAAAGGCATCGGCATCGTGCTGCTTCTGTGCATCGTCTACTACGGGGCCCTGTTCTATGTGAAAATGCCTTATATCAATGTTGGAATTTTTACCTTTTTCTTTACCTTTTCCACCTTTGAGGTGGCAACCTGGCTGTTTCTGATTGTCATGATGGCGTATATGGGTGTGAGGAAGCCTCTGATTCTGGCGGCAGTCCCTCTTGGATTTACGCTGTTTCTAAGCATCGCGTTCAGAACCATGCTGAATGTGCTGCTGCCATAGAGGAGGGAAGAATATGCTTGATATGATATCAGTGGTGGATGCCCGTTTTGTGGCCATGGTATTTTTAGGTTCTCTGGCAGGACTGTTTGTGGGGGCTATTCCCGGCCTTTCGGTTTCCATGGCGACGGCTCTTCTGGTGTCCATCACCTACACCTGGGATACGGTGGACGCCCTCGCCATGATTATGGGAGTGTATGTGGTCGGTGTGTTCAGCGGCGCGGTGTCGGCGATCCTCATCAATATTCCAGGAGCGCCGTCGTCGGTAGTCACCACCCTGGACGGCTACCCCATGTCGAAGAAGGGGCAGTCTTACAAGGCTTTGTACACGGCTACAATCTATTCCTTTGCGGGGAGTGTGTTCGGCCTGGCGGCGTTGTGGATACTGGCCGGGCCGGTTTCAAAAATCGCCATTAAATTTACGGCAATGGACTATTTTCTCCTGGCGCTGTTCGGTCTGGCCACAGTGGGCTCTGTCAGCTCAAAGGATTATACCAAGGGTCTGATCAGCGTGGGAATCGGCCTGATCCTCAGCATGATCGGCCTGGACCCGCTGATGGGCACCAGGAGGCTGACCTTCGGAATCCAGAATCTGACCGGCGGCATCAACACGGTCCCGGCGCTGGTGGGGCTTTTCGGGTTTGCCGAGGTTCTCAGCGTGGTCTTTAACATCAATGAAGAACAGAACGTGCTGACGATGGAAAAGAGCCGGGTCAGTTTGATAGAGACTTTGAAACACTGGAAACTTTCTCTTTACACATCAGCTCTCGGATTGCTTATCGGGGCTCTTCCGGGAGCAGGAGGTCCTGTGGCGGCGTTTATCGCCTACAACGAGGCCAAACGTCTTTCAAAAAATCCCCAGGTTCCTTTCGGGGAGGGAGCCGTGGAGGGAATCGTGGCAAGCGAGTCCTCCAACAACGCCTGTATCGGCGGGGCTCTGATTCCCATGCTGACTCTGGCAGTGCCCGGCGACGCGGTGACGGCGATTATTCTGTCTGTATTTTATGTTCATGGACTGAAGCCGGGGCCGCTGTTCATCGCGGAGAATCCGGCGGCGTTCCATTCGATCCTGGCAGGGGGATTTGTGGCCTGCATCGCTCTTCTGGTGCTGGGGCTTCTGGTGGCGCCCAGAATCAGCCGGGTAATCACGATTCCGAAGAATATTTTGATTCCCTTAGTCACCAGCCTGTGCGTGGTCGGGTCATTTGCCTGCAACAACCGCCTGTTTGACGTGGGACTTATGTTTGCCTTCGGCACCCTGGGATTTATCATGAGGCGGAGAGGGTATCCTGTGGCGCCTCTGGTCCTTGCGCTGGTCCTTGGCAAAGTGATGGATTCCAATTTCCGCCGGGCAGTGTCCCTGGCGGCGTCGGCGGACAACAAACTTGTGTCCATGTTCGGACACTGGACTACCCTGATCCTTCTCATATGCACCCTGTTTGTGCTGGTAAATAATATTCCGGTTACTAAGAGGGCGATGGAGAGAGTGATGAAGAAAAAAGAATGGAAGATTTAGTTAAGGGTATATTTATTTCAGAAAAGAAAAATAGATTTTTATGTGAGGTACAGGTAGAAGGAATTAATATTGAGTGCTATATATCATCATCTTGTAAATTGAGTAATTTTATAGATACCTCTGGAAAAGAAGTGCTGTTAATGCCAGTTAAAAAAAAGAAAGCGAGAACTCAGTATTTCTTATATGCTATAAAACTCCATAAACAGTTTGTTATGGTAGATTTAAAGCGTGTTAACGGGATAGTGGAGGAACAATTACCCAAGCGCTTTTTCTCCTTTTTAGGAAAACGAAATAATATTTCACGTGAAAAGCTAATCGGCAGATATAAGGCAGATTTATTTATTGAAGATACAAATACTATAATAGAAGTAAAAAGCGTATTGTCAGTTGATAAAATATCAACTTTTCCAGGAGTTAATTCAGATAGAGCTGTAATGCAGCTAAGGGAACTAAAAAGATTATTATCGGGCGGATATAAGGTTTGTTATATTTTTATATCCTTAAATCCAGAAACTAAAAAGATTTTAATAAATAATGCATATCAAGAGTATTATCAGAGATTTCAGGAATGTATTGAAGAGGGTATGATAGTCAGAGGTTATTGTATCCAAGTTAATGGTCTTACACAGCTTATAAAGAAGCGCGTTGAGATTAGCACAGTTTAAGCTTGAATTCAAGCTTAAACTGTGCTAATATACTATTTAAATAATACATAATGAAGGAGGTGTTCAGGACAATGAATATTAATATAGCTATTACAAAAGGAGCAAGACAATTTGGCTATTTAATATGGAATAATAAAAATGGGATTGAGATAGAGAAACTTCTGGAAGGTTTGAAAAGAATACATATAAAATTTAACGATTTCGATTTAGGAGAAAAAAATATTGATTCTAAGTATCATAGAATTTCTTTGGGATATAAGTTGACCAGGGCCATGCCAAAAGAGCACAATATGTACTTTATATATATGGAAAATGGCATACTGGAGGTAAAATCATACAATGGAAATAATAGAGAAGAATTATAGAAGTCCAATCATACAGGAGGTTCTAGTAGAGAAAGAACGACTTATTGATACAGGGATGCTTCATTTTGAAACATCTATGGCTGGTCATAATGAGCGATATCATCGCGGAGAGACATCTCATACAATTCATGTTTGGTGGGCGAGAAGACCTCATAGCGCCATGCGTTCTCTAGTGTTTTCATCATTATGTAAAGATAAGAGTGAAGCTGCTTCGGAGATAATGGCAAAGCTGGCTATGACCTGTGATGATAAAACTGTTGAGTTGGCTAGAAATATTATTAAGAAAGAATACACAGAGCCCCCCAAACTTCTAGACATGTTCGGCGGTGGCGGTACGATTCCTTTTGAGGCAAAAAGACTTGGCCTCGATACATATTCTATTGATTCTAATCAGCTGTCAGTATTTATACAAAAGTGTAATATGCTTTATGCCGACAGTATAAATTTATCAGAAGCGGTAAAATTAGTTGAAAATACAGGAAAGAAAATATTAACTAATTTAAAAAGAAGAACGGATTGGTTATATCCTTTAAGAGAAAGCAGTAGTGAGGAACTGTTTGGTTATATTTGGACATATAGATTGACATGTCCTCATTGTGGCGAAAAATTTATTATTTCTAAGAGACCTTGGCTTTCTAAAAAAAAAGAACGCAGAGTGGCTTTTGTCAGTAAAATAGAACATAAAGGGGTTGAGACCCTGGAGGTAAAGGATTTACAGGACGGACAGACTTGCTTTTTGCCGCCCTGGGAACGCCATACCGGAGTTTTGCATTGTTCAAGATGCGGTGAGATAATTAATCATGTTAATGTTTTCGACGGCGAGGATGTGATGACTGCTTATGTAAAAAATAGAAGCAGGGCCGGCAAGGAATTTTGCAATGCGGATCAGAAGTCTGCAATACCGGATGGCACTCAAATTAGTGAAGAAGAAAATAGGTTATTGAAACAGCTTAATATATCTTTGCCACAGTCAGAATTGCCTGTGTGGTCGGGAGTTGTTAATCCGGCGTTATACGGAATAAAAACCCACAAGGATTTTTTAAATAGAAGACAAAGATTATTTCTTCTGTACCTAATCGATGAACTTGTCAATAGTTTCTCTGAAATATCAAAGGAGGGTTTTGACATGGCTAAATTTGTAATTGGGGCATTATCTAGTCTTATTGATCAGGTGGTGGATTGGAATTGCAGATTATCTATGTGGATTCCTCAGAATGAGCAGGTGGGAAGAGGTTTTTGCGGACCTGGAATCGCAATGTTATTTGATTATGCAGAGACAGATCAGGTTCTGGGTGGACCAGCGAACCTGTGGGATAAACTAAAAAGGATTGTTAAAGGAGTTAAGTCTTTTGAAAATTGTGAGGGCACTATAACCGTTAAGCATGCGCATGCTCAACAGTTACCTTTTAAAGATGATTTTTTTGACGCTATAGTTACAGATCCTCCATACTATGATAACATATACTATTCGATATTAGCAGATTTTTTTTATGCGTGGAAAAAGCCGATTTTAGAGAAAATGGAACCAGAGTTATTTTCTGGAGAAATAACAGATTATAATTACGAATTGGTTGCATCTTCACGTCGGGTTGCGGCGGGGCAATCAGCACATGAAGAATATTGCAAACAGTTATGTCTGGCTTTTAAGGAGGCCGCTAGGACGTTGAAGGAAGATGGAGTTTTTACTTTTGTATATTCACATAGCTCTGTCAATGGCTGGGAAGCAGTTTTACGTGCATACAGACAGTCAGAGTTCTTTGTAAGCAGTGTACAGCCGTTGAGCATTGAGAGGAGAGGTAGGCCAAGAGCAGTATTATCCCAAGCTGTAAATACCTGCATGACAATTGTAGCAAGAAAATCAAAAGATAAAAAGAAATCCATAACGATTGAAGATGTATTAAAAAAAACACGAAAGTACAGCAATGAGTTTGGCAAATTTTTAATAGAAAATTCTGGCTGGCAGCAGGCAGATGCGGGACTTGCTGTTATAGCATGTATAGTAGGCGTACTGGCTAATGCCAGTTGTGTTCGGGGAATAGATTCCGATGCTGCCGCATTATTACAAGCGGCAAAAATAATAAAGAGTGATTATCCTGAATTTACAATAAAGGTCAGGGATTCTATTTAATAAAAAACAGCTAGGGCGCTTTCCCTGGCTGTTTTTATGTATTTATTTATCTTGGTCGTGGTAGGAGCGAAAAGCATCAATGTGTTTTAAATATTCTAAAGCAGTGGCATTATCACGTGTTACAATAGCTTTCAAAGCATATTCCCTGAGAAGTTCAATTTCTGTATATTTGTTAAGCTCTTCTGATATATCTAAATGAACCTGCTCAATGGCGCTGCGAATAATTTTTTGGTACTCAGCGGTAGCAAGAAGTATTGTCCGATGATATTGTTTCATTTCATCGTCAAACTTTTTAGCTGATAAGGAGGTCAGTTCGCAGATATATTGCTTAATATAATTCCAATAGTTATGTTTATCTCTTGAAGTGACGACATGGTTATTATCATAATTCCATAGTTTGATCAATTTATCTAAATTTATATTTTTCCTGTATTTTAACAAAAGAGCCAGAATCTCATAAGGAAGCATAATAACAGGAGTGTCATGATTAGTACATTCTTCATAAACTTCACTATCGTTTTCCCACTCGTGTAAAGATGAATAAGTTACAAGTCCTCCGATTACATGTCGATCTATATGTTTTTTAGAGTAACCTTGATTAAGATTGTCAATCCACAATTTTACACTCGCCAATTTTAGAAAATCCTTAACATTTGGAGCTTTTTGACTCCTGCCCAGACGAAAAACCTTGGCATCACAGGCAATAGAAATATTATTATAGATAAGTTCTACATCCTCGGTACCTGATTTTTTGGTGGAAAGTCGGTATTCTCCTCCCATTCGTCGCCACCATTCGCCAACCATAAGTTCGGTCAATTTTGTAAATAGTTTTTCTCGTTTGCCCATTCCGGAATAAAGATCGGGAATAAAGCAGCTAACAATAATTTCACAAAAGTCTTCATCAGAAATTTTCTGTAAATCTTTTTTGGTAGATTCAACAATAGGTTGGATTTTAACGGCAGAACTGTTCGCATTAGGGTAATTCTGGTCTACTATTTTTTTGAAATAGAAAACATTATCTAGATTCATTGTAATTCCTCCTATTAAAATGTCTTAAGGTATAGAAATAATTATATATAATTTATTTTTTTATGACAATACAATTTCTAATATTGAGAAGAAGTTACCTATGTTTGCAGTGAATTTTGGAGGATAAAATATAATTGATAAAAGCAGATGCATAAATGGAAATCCTCTCCACCCCACCCAGCCTTTCCCTGTAGCATTCCCATCCTCTGTATGTTATCATAAAAATGTAACAGAAATGTAAAAACTTGTAACACAAGTATAATATTTGAAGACAGCAGGGAAGGAGAAAAAAATGAGAAAATTAACATTATGCGCGGCAGCGGTGGCAGCGATGACGGGAATGGCGGTTATGACATCTCAGGCGTCAGTGATAACATATGGGATCGGCGGAAATTGCGGTAATTCAAACGGAAATAATTCAAATGGTTTTCCGGGCAGCGTTTTTTCAGACAATAACTGCGGGAACGTGGGGAATCTGTTTTCCGGAAACGCCGGTTCTGTGGATCAGCTTCTGCAGATGATTGTTTCTTCAAATTCAGGTTCCTCATGTCCTCAGATATGGGACAGCGGATGCGGGTCCGGGCCTGTGCTGCCGGGGACACAGGATATTCCCATGTTACCCGGATGTTCAGGAACAGTGGGAGAGCTATTAAAGCCTAACCTTCCGTCATGGGAGTGTCCCACCCTTCCCGGCTGTCAGGAACCGGGAAGCGGGGACTCCGGGGATGGGAATCCCGGAACGGAGAATCCCGGAACCCAGAATCCCGGAACGGAAAATCCCGGAACCCAGAATCCCGGAACGGAGAATCCCGGAACCCAGAATCCCGGAACGGAGAATCCCGGAACCCAGAATCCTGGAACGGAGAATCCTGGAACCCAGAATCCCGGCTCGGATGATACATATGCCCGGCAGGTGATAGAGCTGGTCAATGAGGAGCGGGGGAAAGCGGGGCTCTCGCCGGTGACGGAAATTCCGGAGGTGTCTGCGGCGGCGGAGGTGCGGGCTCAGGAGATTACACGGAATTTCTCCCACACGAGGCCAAACGGGACGAATTATGACACGGTCCTTAGCCAGAGCGGCGTGAGCTACAGGGGAAGCGGGGAGAATATCGCCTACGGCCAGCAGTCTGCGGCGGCAGTCATGAGCGGTTGGATGAACAGCCAGGGACACAGGGCAAATATTCTCAACGGGAGTTTCACAGGCATCGGCGTTGCCTGCTATGAGAATGCCAATGGGGTAAAGTACTGGGTTCAGCTGTTTACATATTAGATTTTGGAGAATCATGTTCAGGGGCGGCAGGGTAATCTGCTGCCCCTGTTTCTGCTGCCTGTTGCTTGTCATCTGCTGCCTGCCAGTTGCAGCCAGCCTGAGTTCTGACAGATTCTTCCGGGGAACGTCAGAAGAGAAACAGGCGGCCTTTCCATAAGAGCATGAAATAAAAGATTTCAATTTGAAATAAAAGATTAACAGAGATGCTGCGGCTGTGAGGAATGTCATTTTGGCGGCTTTTTCTTGTGAGTTATGCTGATTGAACTAAAAAACATAATAATCTATACTTTTTTTATACAAATTCACGGCTGCTGGTTTATAATCTTGTCCATCTGCGCCGGTTAAAAGCTGGGGTGTTCGCCCGGTGGGGAATCCGGAATAAGTGTTGGCTTACAAACGGGCTTGACGCCTGGCATTCATGTCAGATTTCCCGTGTCGTGAACTGTAACTTAAAATTAAGAGAGGAATGGAAGATGAAAATTGTAGATGTCAATGTGACAAGGTTTAAGAAGAAGACATGGCTGGGCGTTGACAAGGATGGGCATATGCACCCATCTAAAGAAAAGATATCCCAGACGGCATTGATCGAGATCGTAACTGATGACGGATTTGTGGGGCGGTATTTTACCGCGGATAACTACCTGACACCGTCGGCCCGCTATGATGAGAATACCTTGACAAATCTTTGCAGCGGAAGTTATATCCCTGCCGGAACCGGTGACAGTCTGAGGGATGCCATCAGAAAGGTGAGGCCTGTGCTCATAGGGGAGGACCCTTTTTGCCGGGAGCGTATCTACAGGAAATTGTTTCGGATGCAGAGGCTTGGGGGGAGTGTCCCCATTCTCGATGAGATCATCGGAATCATCGACTGTGCCCTGTGGGATCTGGCAGGCAGGTATGCCAATCTCCCGGTATACAAGCTGCTGGGAGGACACCGCGCGAGAATCCCTGCCTACGGAAGCATCATGGCAGGCGACAACTACCAAAGCGGCCTGGCGACTCCCGAAGATTACGGGGAATACGCGAAACATCTGAAAGAGAGAGGCTACCAGGGCATCAAGCTCCACACATGGATGGAGGAGAACTGGTCCGACTGTGTCATAAGCGGAAAACCTGCGGTGGAGAGAGATATAGAGGCATGCCGTGCTGTGAGAGAGGCAGTGGGGGAAGAAATGCCGCTGTTCATCGACGCTTTCCACGATTACAACCGCTTTGAGGCGCTGAAACTGGGGCGGGAGCTGGAAAAGCTTCGGTTTGAATGGATTGAGGAACCTATGGATGAGTACAACATGGAGGATTACAAGTGGCTGGCGAGGGAGCTGGATATCCCGGTAATCGGGCCTGAGACGGCCAAGGGAAAATCTCAGACACGGCTGCAGTGGATCTTAAACGGGGCATGCGACATATGCAGGGCAGGTGTTATGGATGTAGGCGGCATCACACAGCTTATGAAAACAATCCATATGTGTGAGATATTTGGAATACCTGTAGAGCTCCACTCACCTGGGGCTGCCACGCTTCACACCATGGCAGCAATGATGATTCCGGGAAGATACTACGAGAGAGGCCTGCTCCATCCGTTTCTGGATTATGATGTGACGCCGCCCTGGTTTAACACGCCGGTGGATTACATGGATGAAGACGGTTTCGTGCATGTATCTGACCGCGCCGGCCTGGGGTATGACATCAACTGGGATTACATCAAAGATAATCGGTGCGATTAGACAGGAAAGGGATAAAATGAGTCAAAATAGAGTAAAACAGAAGATTATCAACAAGAAGACCATGCCGTACCTGATGCTGACTCCCGCATGTTTGTTTATATTCTGCTTTATGCTGTATCCCATAGGAAATACGCTGATTATGAGCGTGCAGCACAACGTGATGATAGATCCGTCGGGTATCCGCTTTATCGGTCTGGAGAACTTTACGAACCTGATTTTTCACGACAAAGTGTTTCATGCGGCTCTGAAAAATTCCTTTAAATGGGTGGTCGGAAATGTGTTTCTCCAAAGCACTCTTGGCATGGCTCTGGCCCTGATTCTGAATCAGAACATGAGGTTCAGGGGATTGATACGGGCTGTTACCTTTTCGCCCTGGGCAGTATCAGGAATCATAGTTTCCCTGATGTGGAGCTTTATGTACAGCGAGAGTGTTGGATCGGCTTTAATCAATACTTTTTTAACAGCTTCTGTGCTTCGGGAGCAGCGGTCATCAACGTTACCATCGTATCCCTGCTGGGCGGCTATGCTCTGGCCAGATATCAGTTTGCGGGGAAAGGTGTCATGATGATGCTTCTCCTGCTGACGCAGATGATTCCCGGCATCATTCTGGTTATTCCGCTGTTTAAGGTATGGCTCCAACTGCATCTCAACAATACACTGTATTCCCTGATACTCACCTACAGCACCACCCAGCTTCCTTTCTGCATGATCATGATGAGCGGATTTTTCTCGGGTCTCCCAAAGGAACTGGAGGAGGCGGCGCAGATTGACGGGTGTACTCTTTTGGGAGCCCTGTTCAGAATTCTGATTCCTACCATCGCGCCGGGAATTGTGGCTACAGGAGCGTTCGCGTTTGTAAACTCATGGAATGATTTTGTGTATGCTTTGAATTTTATCAACAATCAGAAACTGTTTACACTGCCTGTGGGACTGAGCATGATGAAAGGTGAATTTACCATTGATTACGGGGCTTTATGTGCAGGCTGTATCATCAGTCTTATTCCGGTGCTTCTGCTGTTTGTCTACATTCAGAAATATCTGGTGAAAGGGCTGGCAGCCGGGGCAGTGAAAGGCTGATGAAAGTG
The DNA here is from genome assembly GCA_910577935.1 of uncultured Hungatella sp. GTDB lineage: Bacteria > Bacillota > Clostridia > Lachnospirales > Lachnospiraceae > UBA3402. Next base: position 37,075 of record CAJTOT010000007.1, read on the forward strand.
AAATAATATTTAGGAGGAGAAAGATATGAAGAGACGCAGAAGAAACTTTATGCTGGGATTGGCGGCAGCAGGCGTGACAGCGCTTTTGGCAGGCTGCGGCGGGACAGAAAAACCGGCAGAGACGAGAGCAGGAACCGGGGCGCAGCAGGCTGGCCAGACAGTTGGGGAGAGCCGGACGGAAGGGAGCAAAGAACCGGTCACCATCACTTACTGGCACCATGACGCGTCGGAGAATATCGTGACGCCGCTTAAGAAGGTTATTGCGGATTTCGAGGCGGAAAATCCGGATATCAAAATTGATTTTCTCGCTTTGCCGGCGGACAGCTTTTACCAGAAATATGTGACAGCGGTGGCGACCAACACGGCGCCTGACGTGTTCGGCGTCCGGGATACGGAGCTTTTGGCCCTTGTAAATCAGAACGCCATCATTCCTCTGGATGACTATGTGAGCCAGTGGGAAGAGAGGGACAAGATTCCCGACAGTATCTGGAACTCAGTGAATTCCTACACAGACAACGGAAAGACCTATATGATACCCAGCTACATGAATGCCTGTATTATGTGGTACAATACTCAGAAGATGGGAGAGATGGGAGCGGAGATTCCGGCTACTATCGATGAATTCCTGGCAGATTGTGAAAAATACGGAGATCCGGCGGGCAACAGCTATTTCTATTCGTTAAGAGGCGGCGGCGGTTCCTATGACAATCTGTTTATCTTCCTCATGTCCTATGCAGGCGGCACAGGCTTCTTCGATGAAGAAGGCAACTGCGTGCTGGACCAGGAGGCCTTTGTCCGGGCCATGGACTTGTACGCGGGAATCTATAAAAACGGCTGGGTCTCCAGGGACAGTGTCACCAACAGCTATAAGGAGATGGTAGCCGAGTTCGGCTCCGGCATCTCCATGAGCATGTCCCACAATTCCACTTCCGCCACCAGCCATAAGGAGAATCTGGGAGAAGGAAACTTTACCAACGCTATCCACCCGGCAGGCAAAAACGGAAAGACTGCCATACCCGTTCCCTCCATCATAGGCGCGGCTGTCACTGCCCAGAGCAAATATCCTGAAGAGTCCGCTAGATTTGTGGAATATCTCGGAGCTCACGGCGCGGCATCATACTTTTGCGAGGCAGCGGGGAAGACTCCGGTGAACGACCTGGTGTATGAGGAAGCATGGTGCAGAGAGGACCCGTATATGGGAAAATATTCGGAGATTATGAACAGCGATCAGGTAGTTCTCTACAATAACCCCATCTGGCTTACGGAGTGGACTTCTTTTACAGGGCAGGATGTGGTGACAGATTTTCAGGCAGTGCTTATGGGTGAGAAAGACAGCAGGGAAGTCCTGAAAGGCTGGGCTGAGAAGCTTACTTCTTATCAGAAAAAATATTTATCAGAAAAATAATTCTTTTCACTGTTCGGGGAAGGAATCTCTTTGAGAGGTTCTTCCTCTTTCGGGCTTTGGGAGAGGAGGAGTTTGGTGGGAAAAATTGTCTTATTTCTGCCTGATGACGAGATGATCGGACAGGCGATGCAGCTTCTTCAAAATCAGGAGTATTTTATAGATATGATCAAAAGGGTGGAGACCAAACTGGTTGTGGAGGAGGCAAAGGCTGCTGTGACAGACGGGGCGGAGGTAATCATAGCCAGGGGAAATCAGGCGATGTATATCAAGCTGTACCGGGTGGAACCCTTCCGCATCGCGGGGAATCTCTATTTTATAGGAAACCAGGATGCGGCTTCCTATCTTCTGGATACGGAGGAGGGGCTGATCATCCTGGACACAGGATATCCCACAACCCAGGCGCTGCTTCTGCATTCCATCGCAAGCCTGGGCTTCCGGGTTCAGGATATACGAATCATTCTGCACACCCACGGACATTTTGACCATATCGGGTGTACATCCATTTTGAAAGAGCTGTCCTGCGGGACAACCTATCTTGGCCGGCGGGACACAGAGATGTTCTCCAGGCAGCCGGAACTGTCCCTGAAGGCCCTGTCCGGATGTGATTACTTCACCTTGTTTACGCCAGACAGAACCATGGAGGACGGTGATGTAATCATGCTGGGGACGACGAGAATCCAGGTCATAGAAACTCCCGGCCATTCCGATGGAACGGTCTCCTTTTTCTTCGACGTGGCAGAGGCGGGAACTACGTACCGGTGCGGTCTCATGGGAGGAGCCGGTGTCAACACCCTGTCGGAAGCATTTATCTCCGTCTACGGACGATGGCAGGCCAGGGAGGAATTCGTGTCAAGCCTGAATAAAATATATGATGAGCCGGTGGATATCAATCTGGGAAATCACACGTCTCAAAACCATACATTGGAGAAGAGGAGGCAGATGCTGAGGCAGGGCGCGGGCGAAAAGAATCCTTTTATTGATTCAGAAGAGTGGAGACGATTTCTGAACCGGTGTCTGGCCCGCGCCCGGTGGTAACTAAATATCCTGCCTACATCTTACGGTATTCTGCCATATGTCCGGGGAGTGTCAGGGCTTTTAAGTTCATGCACTGCTCCAGCTGTTCCGGGGTCATCAGGTTCTGCTGCATCACCAGATCCCGGACGGAGATGCCGGACTCAAGGGACTGCTTGGCGATATCCGCTGACTTCTTGTAGCCGATGTAGGGGCACAGAGCGGTGGCGATGGCGACGCTGGATTCCACCAGCTGCTGGCACCGGTCGCGGTTGGCGGTGATGCCCAGGACACAGTTGTCCGTGAGAGTCTGGACGGCGCCTCTCAAGGTGTCGACAGACTCAAAAATATTATAGAAAATCACAGGCTCGAAAGCGTTAAGCTCCAGTTGTCCCGCCTCGGCGGCCAGGGTCACGGTCACGTCGTTGCCGATGACGTTGTAGGCCACCTGGCTGACCACCTCGGGGATAACCGGGTTGATCTTGCCGGGCATGATGGAGGAGCCGTTCTGCTTGGGAGGCAGGTTGATCTCTCCCAGGCCGGTCTTGGGGCCGCTGGACAGAAGCCGGAGATCGTTGCAGATCTTGGACAGGCTGACGGCGCAGGTCTTGAGGACCGAGGAGATATGTACAAAACCGTCTAAGTTCTGGGTGGCGTCAAATAAATCCTCGGCCTGGTAACAGTTGGTGCCGCAGACCTGATTCACGTTCTTGATAATGTGGAACAGATACACCGGGTTCACGTTGATGGCGGTTCCCACGGCGGTGGCGCCGATGTTCAGCATGCGGAGATCTTCATCCAAGCTCTCCAGGCGGTGGATATCCCTCTCCACCACGGCGGCGTAAGCCTCGAAAGACTGGCCCAGGCGGATAGGCACCGCGTCCTGGAGCTGGGTGCGCCCGATCTTCACCACATCGTCAAACTCGACGGCCTTGGCGTTGAAGGCTTTGTAGAGGCGCTTTAACTGTTGGATGAGAGTGGGAAGCAGCTCCCTGATAGTCAGCTTTCCCGCAGACGGGATCACGTCGTTGGTGGACTGGGCCATGTTCACGTGGTCGTTGGGGTGGACGATGGAGTAATCTCCTTTTTCGCCGCCCAGAATCTCGATAGCGCGGTTTGCGATGACTTCGTTGGCGTTCATATTGGCAGAGGTTCCCGCCCCGCCCTGGATAGCGTCAACGATAAACTGGTTGTGGAGTTTTCCCGCGATAATCTCGTCACAGGCCTGGAGGATGGCCTTTCCGATCCGGTCGTCCAGCACGTTAGCCGCCATGTTGGTCATGGCGGCCGCCTTTTTGATGCGGGCCAGGTTGTTGATGAAAACCGGGTGGAGCGGTCTTCCCGTGATGTTAAAATTGTGCTTTGCCCGCAAGGTCTGGACTCCATAGTAGGCCTTGGCCGGAACCTCCAGAGTTCCTATGGAGTCAGCTTCGATTCTTGTGTTCATAATATGCCTTCCCTTTCTTAATACCGCCGGCAGTCTGCAAAACAGGCGATATGAATTCCCTTTAGATTTTGTTCAAAAATCTACTGTTAAGTGGAGCATATCACGAAAGGGAAACAAGGTAAATAGGATGTGAAAAATATAATTTTTTGAAATAAAATTAAGAAAAAACTTTATAAAATTAATAATTTTATATAAAAAACTTTATATTATAATGTCTGGGACAAAAGGTCATATATGACATGCCTGCATGTCAATACATGACTTTGGGACCCGAGAAAACATGAAAAATTTTGCCCCCAACATCATATTATTAATCGAAGCCAAAAGAAAAGACGGAATGGCGGCAGCCCGCTGGGGAGGCAGGCATTTACCGGATAGGGGACTTTAATATATTACAGCAGATGAGTAATCTTCCGACAATTGTTCAAATTTTTGAAAATATCTAAAAAAAATCAAAAGATTTTCTGATTTGATTGCGATTTTTGAAAGATGTATGTTATACTTAACAAGTGTGGACTAACAATGTGTTTAAAGTCGGAAAGTGAGGAGAGCACACACATGAAAAAAATGATTTCCTGGAATGTCAATGGTCTTCGGGCCTGTGTGGGCAAAGGATTTTTAGAATATTTTAAAGACGCAGATGCGGATATCTTCTGCATTCAGGAGAGCAAGCTGCAGGAAGGGCAGATCGAGCTGCCTCTTGACGGATATCACCAGTACTGGAATTATGCCAGAAAGAAGGGATATTCAGGGACGGCCCTGTTCACAAAGGAGGAGCCGCTGAACGTATCCTTCGGGATAGGACAGGAGGAGCACGATCAGGAGGGGAGAGTCATCACCGCCGAGTATGAAGAGTACTATGTGGTGACCTGCTACACTCCTAATTCCCAGAGCCAGCTTGCCAGGCTGCCCTACAGGATGGAGTGGGAGGACGCGTTTTTGGCGTACTTAAAAGGGCTGGAGGAGAAAAAGCCGGTAATCTTCTGCGGCGACCTAAATGTGGCCCACAGGGAGATCGACTTGAAAAATCCGAAGACGAACCGGAACAACGCCGGGTTTACCGACCAGGAGAGAGAAAAGTTTACAAAGCTTCTGGAGGCCGGATTTACGGACACATACCGCTGCTTTAACCCGGATAAAGAGGGAATCTACTCCTGGTGGTCCTACCGGTTTAAGGCGCGGGAGAAGAACGCCGGGTGGCGCATCGACTATTTCTGTGTGTCCAAAAGCCTGGAAAAGCGTCTGGTCAGCGCGGATATCCATACAGAGGTTATGGGTTCAGATCACTGTCCCGTGGAGTTGGTGATATCATGAATCTTGTGACGGCAGAACATCTGACAAAATCGTATACAGAGAGGCTGTTGTTTGACGACACGGACTTCTCCCTGGGCGAAGGGGAGAAGGTTGGAGTCATCGGCATCAACGGCACAGGCAAGTCCACGCTTTTGAGGATCGTGGCAGGGCTTGAGGAACCTGATTCGGGAACCGTGGTCAGGGGGAGAAACCTGGACATGAGATATCTTCCCCAGAACCCTGTCTTCACGGAGGGGGACAGCATCCTGGAGAGCATCGTCAGGGACAACCAGGGTCATGCCCGCTCCTGGGATCTGGAAAGCCAGGCAAAGGTGATGCTGACCAAGATGGGCATCTTCGACTTTGACGCCCATGTGGAAACCCTGTCGGGAGGACAGAGAAAGAGAGTGGCGCTGGTGAGCGCGCTTATGTCCGACACGGACCTTCTCATCCTGGACGAGCCCACCAACCATCTGGACAGCGAGATGTCCCGGTGGCTGGAGGAGTATCTGATAAAGTTCCGGGGCGCCATCATTATGATCACTCATGACCGGTATTTTCTGGACAGTGTCACCAACCGGATCGTGGAGTTGGACCAGGGAAAGCTGTACAGCTATCAGACCAATTATCAGGGATACTTAAAACTTAAGGCGGAGCGGCTGGATATGGCCGCCGCCGCACAGAGGAAGCGCCAGTCTATCCTCAGGGTGGAGCTGGCGTGGATGCAGAGGGGAGCCAGGGCCCGTTCCACCAAGCAGAAAGCCCATATCCAGAGATATGAGGCCCTTAAAGCCCAGAAGGCGCCGGAGCTTGACAAGGATGTGGAGATGGAGTCGGTTTCCAGCCGCCTGGGGAGAACCACGGTGGAGATTGAGAACCTGTCAAAATCATATGGAGACAAGCGGCTGATCCAGGATTTCAGCTATATTTTCCTGAAAGATGACAGAATCGGCATTATAGGGCCCAACGGAAGCGGCAAATCCACATTGATGAAGATGCTGGCAGGCTGGGTGGAGCCGGATGCCGGTGTGATCCGCATGGGGCAGACGGTTAAGCTGGGATATTTTTCCCAGGAAAACGAGGCAGTGGACGAGAGCCTGAAGGTCATCGACTATATCAAAAAATTCGGGGAGTATGTCCAGACGAAGGACGGGAGCATCAGCGCCTCCCAGATGCTGGAGAGGTTTCTGTTTCCGCCCAGCGCGCAGTACACGGCGATCAGCAGGCTGTCAGGAGGCGAGAAGAGGCGGCTGTACCTTCTGAGAATCCTTATGGAAGCGCCTAATGTGCTTCTGCTGGACGAGCCTACCAACGATTTGGACATCAGGACTCTGGCCATACTGGAGGATTATTTGGACGGATTTGGCGGGATCGTCGTTGCGGTCTCCCATGACCGGTATTTTCTGGACCGGACAGTCCGGCGGATTTTTGCGTTTGAGGGACAGGGAAAAGTGAGCCGGTATGAAGGCGGCTACACAGATTATCAGATAGAATACGAGAGAAGACATCCCGCCGGCGGAGAGGCAAAAGAAGAGACAAAAAGCAGGACACAGCCGGGAAAGGAGGGAGCGGGGCAGAACGCGCCTCGGAGGACAGAGAGGAAACGTCGTTTTTCTTATCAGGAACAGAAAGACTGGGAAGTTATAGAAGATCAGATACAGGAATTGGAAGAGGGGCTGGCCCTTTTAGATACCAGGATAGAGGAGGCTGCCAGAGATTTTGTAAAACTGAAAGAACTGATGGAAGAAAAAGAAGAGAAAGAAGCTGCGCTGGAAGACAAGATGGAGCGCTGGGTTTACTTAAATGAACTGGCGGAAGAGATGGCTTCCGGCAAAGAGAACAGCTAAATATTTATGTCACACGGCTAGATGTCACACGGATAACAGGCAGATAAAAGAGGGGGCTTCCAGGTGGTAGACTACAAGATTGTAGAAGAACGATGTCGAAGATATCCAATGGGACTTACGATTACAGATAAAAAGATACATGTTTCGGTTGTATCCGCGGGAAAGGAATGCAGTCTGGTATTATATGAAAAGAGCGGGGAGGAAGAGAGAATTCCCATGAACCCGTCGCTGAGAGAAGGGGACGTGTGGAATCTGACGCTGGAAGGAAAGTGGCCCAGAGGGACGATGTATTGTTTTGAGGCAGATGGAAAATTAATGCCGGACCCCTGCGGCAGACAGTTTACAGGCTGGGAGAAGTGGGGAGACCCGGAGAACATAAAACATGTTATGAAATCCCCTCTGTATGACGAGATATTTGACTGGGAGGGGGACAGCCTTCCCGGCATACCCTTTCACGAGATGATCATTTACCGGTGCCATGTGAGGGGCATGACCTGCCACCACTCTTCGAAGGTGCGCAATAAGGGGACTTTCAGGGCCCTTATGGATAAGCTGCCTTATATCCGCGGCCTGGGCGCCACCACCATAGAGCTGATGCCGGTCAACGAGTTTCAGGAAGTACTGGCCCAGGAGAGGGAGTGGAATCCCCGCGCCGCCGGCGGGCCGGAGCCCACGGGGCTGCTGAATTACTGGGGGTATACGGGGGGATACTATTACGCGCCCAAGGCCTCATACTCCAGCGGTCAGAAGAAGCGGCCGGTTCACGAGTTCAAAACTCTGGTGAGAGAGATTCACAGGATGGGCATGGAGGCGGTCATCGAGCTGTATTTCAGCGGGGCAGAATCCCCGGCAGCAGTGATGGACATCGTCCGGTTCTGGGTGCGGGAATACCATGTGGACGGAATTCATCTGGTGGGAACCGCGCCGGTGGAGCTTGTAGCCAGAGACCCGTATTTGAGCCGGACCAAGCTGTTTGCCACCAGCTGGGGCGGCGCGGGAGGCGGCGGGGTGAAGCATCTGGCAGAGTACCACGACGGGTTTCTCACAGATATGAGAAGGGCCTTGAAGGGCGACGAAGACCAGATACGGCCTCTGATGTTCAGGTTCGGCCACAACCCGAAAGATTACGGGATTGTGAATTATATGGCTCATACCAACGGATTTACCATGATGGACATGGTGTCCTACGACAGGAAGCACAATAAGGAGAACCGGGAGGAGAACCGGGACGGTAACGACTACAATTACAGCTGGAACTGCGGCATGGAGGGGATTTCAAAGAAGAAGAAGCTGATGGAGCTGCGCCGCCGCCAGATACGCAACGCCATGGTCATGGTGTTCCTGAGCCAGGGAATCCCTCTTCTGCTGGCAGGCGATGAATTCGGCAACTCCAAATCCGGCAACAACAACTCTTACTGCCAGGACAATGAGATTTCCTGGCTGAACTGGAACCAGCAGAAAAGCAACAGGGAGATCTGCGATTTTGCCAGATTCATCATCAATTTCCGCAAAGCGCATCCGGTGTTTCATATGGAAAAAGAGGCCATGAATATGGATTATCTTGCCTGCGGCCACCCGGATGTGTCCTTCCACGGCGTGAAGGCGTGGAGGCCGGAATACGAGAATTTTCGGAGACAGTTGGGAATTCTCTACTGCGGGGCATATGCGAAGCTGCCGGATGGGACAAGCGACGATTATTTTTATGTGATTATAAACATGCACTGGGAGCCCCATGAGTTCGGGCCGCCCAATCTTCCGAAGAACCGCCGGTGGCATGTGGCCGTGGATACGGGAAACGATGGGATCAACGGATATTATGACACCGGGGAAGAGCCTCTTTTAGAGGATCAGAGGAACTGCCGGGCAGGAGGAAGATCCATTGTGGTTCTTATAGGAAAATGCCATGAGGAGCCGGAAAGCGCCTCTAAAAAATCAGGAAAGAAAAGGACTCTGCCAATAGGGTCCCAAGAACCGAAAGAAGGAGAAGACAATGAAAAAATATGATTTTGTGCTGGTTGGAAGCGGACTGTTCGCCGGAGTGTGGGCCTATCTGGCCCGGAAGCAGGGGAAAACCTGCCTTGTGGTGGAAAAGAGAGACCATATAGGCGGCAATATCTACTGTGAGGACATGGAGGGAATCCATGTACACAAGTACGGCGCCCATATTTTCCACACCAGCAACAGGGAAGTGTGGAACTTTGTCAACAGCCTTGTGGAATTCAACCGCTACACCAACAGCCCTGTGGCCAACTACAAGGGCGAGATGTACAATATGCCTTTTAACATGAACACCTTCAGCAAGATGTGGGGAATCTCCACGCCGGAGGAGGCGAAAGCCATTATCGCCAAGCAGAAGGAGAGCGTCAAGGGAGAGCCCGGGAACCTGGAGGAGCAGGCCATCAGTTTGGTGGGCGTGGACCTGTACAAGAAGCTGGTGAAGGGATACACGGAGAAACAGTGGGGGAGAGACTGCAAAGACCTTCCCGCATTTATCATCAAACGCCTGCCGGTGCGGTATACCTACGACAACAATTATTTTAACGATCTCTACCAGGGAATCCCCATGGGCGGATACAATGCCATCATCGACAAGCTGTTTGAGGGGTGCGATGTCGAGACCGGGGCTGATTACTTAGAGAACAGGGAGCATTACGACAGCCTGGGAGACAAGGTTGTGTACACGGGAACCCTTGATTCTTTCTATCAGTACCGCTTTGGAAAGCTGGAGTACCGAAGCCTGAAGTTCGAGACAGAGGTGGTGGATACGGAGAATTACCAGGGAGTTGCTGTGGTGAATTACACAGACAGGGAGACGCCTTACACCAGAATCATTGAGCACAAGCATTTTGAGTTCGGCACCCAGCCCAAGACGGTGATAACCAGAGAGTACCCGGCTGACTGGGAGGAGGGCATGGAGCCCTACTACCCGGTGAACGACCAGAGGAACCAGGAACTGTATGGGAAGTATGCGGCTCTTGCGGCTGAGGAGACAAAGGTGATCTTCGGCGGGCGCCTGGCGGAGTACAAGTACTATGATATGGACAAGGTGATTGAGTCGGCGTTTGAGAGAGCACGGGAGTACGGGGTGCTTTAAGAGACGGCTGAGATATGAGAAAAAGCGGCTTCCGGAAGTGAATCAGAAGCCGCTTTCGCGATGTAAGAGGCAACATTCAGGGTGTTACTCAATGGCAAATTCCACCAGGACCTGAGCCTCGATGCTGACCTGTCCGGGTTCCATGACCATGTCGGCCCCCATGATCCCGCTGTTTGAACGGGCGGTGAAGGAGCTGTCGTACCGGGCGGTGTGGGAGGAGGACTGTTCCTCTACGCGGATGACGCTTCCCAGGACACAGCCGCCGGCTTCTGCCAGGACCCGGGCCTTTATTCTGGCGGATTCAACGGCCTTGGCAAGGGCTTCCTGGTAGCACTCTTCGTACCGGCTGGACAGATAGGAGACACTTTCAATGTTGTTAATGCCCCGCTCCACACAGGCGCCCAGAAGGCTTCCTGTCTGGTCTATGGTGATATCAGACACAGTGATGGAGGCATGCATCTCGTACCCCACAGGGGTCCGCCCGGAAGAGTAGTCATAGACAGGGTTCATGCCGTAGCTGGAAGTCTGAAGAGACTCGTCGGGGATACCGGAGTCTTTCAGAAACTGAATCACTCTCCCCAAGTCTTCGTTGTTCTGCTCCTGGCAGCTCTTGGCGTCTTCTGTCTGGGTGGAGACCCCAAAGGAAATCTGCGCCATGTCCGGCGTCACCTTGACTTCTTCAGAACTGTTCACCGTGATCACATTTTGCCGGGCGCTCTCAACGCTTATCACGTCGGGGAATTGGACTGTCTCAGCCGCTGCCGGGGCACTGCAGCCTGACAGAGCTGCTGCGCAGACGGCGGCAGCTATGTAAAATTTTCTCAGTATGTTCATGATACTTGACCTCCCTTCCACAAGTATACACGAAAGTGTCCGTGAAGTCAAAAGGTTTGAGATGCCTTGACGCGGTCCTGATTTTTTTATAAAATAATACCAAGAGAACAGCAGGTCAGGAAACCGGGTCGGTGTTTTAAGGAGGAGGGTGAAAGATGATCGATCTTTCGGGAATCATGGGGATTCCGCTTTTGAAAAAGAGCCGTTTTACAGGCAGCAGCGGCTCCCTGCGCTATATTCTGGAAAAGCAGAGCAGCGAGGAGGAGGGCGACTTGCTGGCGGCGGTTTACTGGATAGGGGAAAACTGTTTTGACGCCACACCGGAGGAAGAGAAGACCAGGAAGCTGTTTCCCTTTACCCAGGAGGGGTTAGAAGAAGCCCAGGCATGGCTTAACAGCCTGCTTCGGTGAATATTGAGAGGAGGGGACGGTTATGACGCCGCGGGAGATTTTAAAGCAATGGATAGAAGAGAGTGACAATATCGTGTTTTTCGGCGGAGCCGGAGTGTCCACGGAGAGCGGCATACCTGATTTCAGAAGCCAGGACGGGCTGTACAGCCAGGAGTACGACTATCCGCCGGAGACTATTGTAAGCCACAGCTTTTACATAAAGCGGCCGGAGGAGTTTTTCCGGTTTTACAAAAACAAGATGATCGCCCCTGACGCCAAACCAAACGCGGCCCACATGGCTCTTGCCGGGCTGGAGCGGCAGGGGAAGCTGAAAGCGGTGATCACTCAGAACATCGACGGGCTTCACCAGACGGCGGGAAGCAGGGAAGTGCTGGAACTTCACGGCTCCGTCCGCCGGAACTACTGTACAAGATGCGGCGCGTTTTACGGGATAGAAGCAGTGCTCGAGGCAGAAGGAGTTCCCCGGTGCAGCTGCGGCGGCTCCATCAAGCCGGATGTGGTTTTGTATGAGGAGGGGCTGGATCAGAAGGTTCTTCAGAAAGCGGTAAGCTATATCAGAAACGCGGATGTGCTGATCATCGGCGGAACCTCCCTGGCAGTTTATCCGGCGGCAGGCCTTATCGATTACTATGAAGGGAACAAACTGGTTCTTATCAATAAGTCAGACACCGCCAGGGACGCCCATGCCGACTTAGTGATCCGGGAACCTATAGGGCAGGTGTTTGCGGAATATCTTTGAGGAGAGAATAATGAGGAGAGAATAGTATGTACACGGCGGCAGAGAACAGACGCGGACAGAGCGGGGGGAGGGTGACGGCATGACTTTTGAAGTGGGAGATATTGTAAAATTAAAAAAACCCCATCCCTGTGGAAGTCAGGAATGGGAGATTCTGCGGGTGGGAGCGGACTTCAGGCTCAGATGCCTGGGATGTGACCATCAGATTATGGTGGAGAGGAAACTGGTGGAAAAAAACTGCAGAGGAATCCGCAAGCCCTGACAGCACCCGGCTGTCGGATTACCGCTGTATATACTGAATAGCCACGCACCGAGGTCCCCCCTGGGCGACGAACACGGCGCTCAACTCCAAAATCCGGATCTCCAGCTCGGAAAATGTCCGCTCAAACATTTCTTTGATCTTCTTTGCGTCTTCCGGAGCGTTAGCGTGGGATATGTAGAGAATATGATTCCTGTTCAGCTTTTTTTCTTTCAGATACTGGATGACGCTGTCAGCGGCAGAGGACATGGTGCGCTTGAGACTGAATTTATCCAGACGCTTTCCGTCAGAGGTCAGTTTCATGACGGGCTTCAGCTTCAGCACAGAGCCGGTGGCGGCGGCGAGAGGCGTCAGCCGTCCTCCGCGCCTTAAAAAGGAGAAATCCTGGGGAATCAAAAAGGACTCCGTGTTCTGTGAGGCCTGTTCCAGCCAATCAAGAATCTCATGAAAGGAGCGGCCCTCTTCTTTCATCTCCTGCGCCTTCTGGACCATGTACCTGTGAGGACCGCAGAGAGTCCGGCTGTTGAAAACCGCAATCCGGTCCTGGTGCTTTACCATCTTCCGGGCGCTGCAGGCAGTCTGGTAAGTTCCGGACAGACCGTCAGCCATAGAGATATTGATAATCTGAGAATCGGGATCAGCGTGGGCTTCGAAGGCCTCAATGACATCTCCCAGAGGCGGCTGGGAAGAAGTGGGCAGCATGCCCTGCCTGATTTTTCCATAATATTCTTCCATGTCCAGAAGAAGGTCGCGTTCATCGCTGCCTCCGATGCTGATGCGCAGCGGAACGGACTCAAATCCGGCTGACCGGGCTTCCCTGGATGTGTAGAGAGAAGAAGAATCTGTAATAATATGTACCATAGTACTTCCCCCCCAATGTGGTTTTTAAAACCATATATTAAAGTCTAATTTACTCTATAATATAAGAACAGTCAAGTGTTAATGAGACATTTTCCGACAAAGTATCTATTTTTGTGCAATTTGTTGTAAACCTGTCTCATAAGAGTTATAATATTATTGTGATGCCAGGGTCAAAAGGTCATGTATGACATGCCCGCATGTCAATATATGACTTTGAGACCCGTAAAAACATGAAAAAGCAGCCCGACAGGGCGGATTTTGAATGTTTTTAGGATTGTGAGAGTGCGCAGCACGGAACAATCCGCAGGCATCAGGGGTCAAAATACCTTTTGACCCCAACATCTTGTGATGCCAGGGTCAAAAGGTCATGTATGACATGCCCGCATGTCAATACATGACTTTGGGACCCGAAAACCAAGGAGGAAATGCTGATGGGGCAGTCCATTACGGATTACGGGACTTTTTTGGCAGAGGCCAGGCAGGCGGTGACAGAGCTGGAGGAGCTGCAGCACAGGGAGGCCGCGCTTTCCCAGCAGGCGAAACAGAGCCGGCGGCAGCTGGAGACGGAGAGAAAGGCGGTTTCGGACCGGGTCAGCCAGACTATAAAGCGCCGGGCGGGGGATATAGCCGCCAGTTATGATAAAGAGCTGAATAAAGGGCAGGAGCAGCTTAAAAAGGCGAAGGCGAAGCGGGAGAAAGCCAAAAGCCAGGGAATAAAGGAAAGGATTGTGGAGGAGACGGCCGTGTTCAGGGAGGAGAACAGGCAGCTGAAGCTCCAGCTGAAGACGGTTTTCCAGCAGAAACACGCGCCGGCATTTTGCAGAAGCAGCTGGTATTACTGTCTGTTTGTTCCCAGAAAGGCATGGGAATTCGGTGTGCTTCTGCTGACGGTTCTCATATGCTTTCTGGGCATTCCCTACGGAAGCTATCTGTTGATACCGGAACATAAACCTCTGCATCTGGTGGTTATCTATTTTGTGTGCATTCTTGTGTTCGGCGGCGTGTATGTCATGGTGGGCAACAGCACCAGAGAGCGGTATGGGAGCGTTATTAAAGAAGGGCGCCGGATTCGCAGTCAGCTGCACGCCAACGGAAAAAAGATCAAGAGGGTTACCAGGGAGATTAGGAGGGATAAGAACGAAGCCATCTACAATCTCCAGAAGCATGACGACGAGATAGCCCGCATCGAGCAGATGATGTCGGAGACGGCGGACAAGAAAAAAGAGGCCCTGAATACATTTGAGACGGTGACAAAGAACATTATCACCGACGAGATAACCGTCAGCAGCAGAGAAAAACTGGAGCTGCTGCAGGGTACCTGCGAGTTCCAGGAGAAAGAGCTGGAGCGGGTCAGGGAAGAGGTGAAAACCAAGAATCTTTTCATCACAGACCGTTTCGGCGCCTATCTGGAGAAAGAATTTTTGACTCCCCGGCGTCTGGACGCCCTGGCGGAGATTATGCAGAAGGGGACGGCGGCCAACTTGAGCGAGGCCATGGACGAATATAGGAAGCGTCACGCATAATCACCGGAAATCTGGTCTATAATAGAGTCATAACTGTTTGAAGCGTTATGAATAAAGACCAGGTGAGACATGATGAGTGTATGGAAACGAATGGCTCCCTTGAGACAGAGGGAGCTTTATTATTACGATACAAACCAGGAGTTTCAATCGGCGGAGCTGGCCGCCAGAATGTATATGATGATCCGTGAGGAGCTGGACAGAAGCGGAAAAGACCAGGTTCTTCTGCTGTGCATCGGCACGGACCGCTCCACAGGGGACAGTCTCGGGCCTCTTATCGGATATCAGCTGAGAAACCACGACCTGAAGCATATCCGTGTGCTGGGAACCTTAAACCGGCCGGTTCACGCCATGAATCTGGAGGACACCTTAGGGCTGGTGGAGCAGTATTTTCAGGACCACGTGATTGTCGCCGTGGACGCTTCCGTGGGCATGAACGACCACATCGGCTGCATCACCCTGGGGCGGGGGGCGTTAAAGCCGGGGCTGGGAGTCAGCAAGGAGCTGCGGTCTGTGGGAGATCTGTTTATCACCGGCATCGTCAGCGGATGCGGGAGCTATGACCCGGTGATGCTTCAGAGCATCCGCCTCAGCGTCGTCATGCGTATGGCGGAGTGTATCAGCGAGAGTGTATGTCTTGTCGAAAAATTATGGGAATCCATGGCCCTAGTTTGACATATTTCGCCGGGAAACCATGCTATGATTCGTCTTAACGGAAAGAAGAATGATAGCGGGGTGAGCCTATGGGAGAATTATATAATCCATTTCCGAAACTGCCCAAGAATATCAGGCAGATCGGTGAGAGAGACCAGTCGGTCAGACTATATCTGGAAGACTATGTGAACACATACTTAAAACGCCTTTATCCAAGAGGCGGACAAGACTTGAGGGCAGGGCTTCTGCTGGGAAATACAGAAGAGCACGAGGGCACTCCGTTTCTGTTCGTAGACGGCGCCCTGGAGATGGAGGAGGTCACAGAAAACGGAGAAAAGGTGGTATTCACGGAAGCCGCCTGGAAAAAGGCATATCAGGCCATGGAGCAGATGTTCCCCAAGCGGGTGATTCTCGGCTGGTTTCTGTGCGGGATGCCCGGAAGCACCCTGAGTCCCCTGAACTACTGGAAACAGCACGGGCAGTATTTCTCCGGAAAAAACCAGCTGATGTATCTGAACTCCGGCCTGGAGGGCGAGGAGGCCGTGTATGTCACATCGGAAGACGGCTTCTACAAACTGCGGGGCTACAGCATCTACTATGAGCGCAACCAGATGATGCAGGATTACATGATTCTGCGCAAGGATGCCCGCCGCGTAGAGTCCGGCTCCGGGGACACGGTGATACGGGATTTCCGGCAGAGGATGGAGGACAACAAGACACAGGCCATATCCCGCCGGGGAACCATAAGAGTCCTGGGCAGCCTGTGCAGCGCCCTTTCCATCGTGGTTCTGGCAGGCGGGGTGGTGATGTTCAACAACTATGAAAAGATGCGGGAGATGGAGTCCGTCCTGACCTCGGCTCTTCCCGTTACCCCAAAGGAATCCCGGGCCGCTTCCTCCACGGAAAAAAATCTGTCCGGAAGCGGTACGGACAGCCTGGAGAATGAAGAGCTGGTCGTTGAGCAGTTAAAGAGTCAGCTGCTTCCCACTGATCCCCCGGAGACGGAGACCATGTCCCCGACCTGCCCCTCGGCGGAAGAGACAGAGACCGCCGCCGAAACCCGGCCGGTGGAGGACGGCGGACAAGCCGGACAAGCCGCCTCTGCTCCCGCAGAGACAGTCCCGCCTTCCCAGCCCCAGGAAACCGCTGCCGCTGTATCCGGCAATCAGATTACATACAAAGTGCAGGACGGAGAGACGCTGTACAGCATATGTCTGAAAATCTACGGAAGTCTGAGCAGGGTGCAGGAGGTGTGCGATTTAAACGGCCTGGAGAATCCCGACAAAATTATTTCAGGGCAAAACTTGATTCTTCCTTGATTAAATATCCCATTGTATATCCGGCAGAGCCATGGAATTCATCATGTGTCTGCCGGATATCTTCGGTTTCAGGCCTGGCATGAAGCGCTGCAGAAAGGAATGGAAGCCGGAAGGAAGAGCGGTGAGGGGTTTAAAATATTGAAAATTTATGGTACAATCCTTTAGGAAGAGATTATTTATTGGAGAATCGAACCATGACAGACTTAAGTTCCATGAACCGCGAGACTAAAAAAAAGCATCTTCGCAGCCGTGTCATCACTCCCGGAAAGCCAGCGCCCCAGGAGTCCAGCGAGAAGATTATCAAGAAAGCCCACGGCACTGTTCTCCGCCGCCGTCTTTTCATCCTCTTAGGCATACTGATTTTCCTCACTATCTCGTCCATAGCCTACTACTGGCATCAGAGGGGCTTTCAGTACAAAGAGGCGACTGTCATCTGGGAGCGTCAGTACGAGCGCGACGAAGCAACCTTTGTCCAGTACGTCCCTTATGGGGAAAATCTGTTAAGATACAGCAAGGACGGCGCCTCCCATATAGATTCCGCCGGAAAAGATATATGGGTTCAGCCCTATGAGATGCGCTCTCCCATAGTGGCGGTCAACGGGGATTACGCCGCCATAGCCGACCAGCAGGGAAGCCAGATATACATATTTGACAAAAACGGCCTTCTGGGCATCGCCGCCACCACCCTCCCCGTCATGAAGCTCACCATCTCGTCAAAAGGTCTGGTAGCCGCCATTCTGCAGGACCAGACTACCAGCTACATATACTATTACACCAAGGAAGGCCAGCAGATGAAGCTGTGGCTGACCAGTTTCTTGAACGGAGAGATCGGCTATCCCCTGGACATCAGCCTCTCCCCTGACGGGAGCCTTCTGATGGGATCATTTACCTATTTGAAGGGGGGAGAACTGAAAAACAGAATCGCGTTTTATAATTTTTCAGAGGTGGGAAAAAATGTGCCGGACCGGTTTGTCGGCGGCTTCCACGAAATGTATGACAAGAGCATGATACCCAAGGTGTGCTATCTGGACAACATCTACTCCGTGGCATTTGCCGACAGCAGCATTTCTTTTTACAGCTCCCTGGATGTTATGTCCCCCAGGCTGCTGAAACAGGTTTCCGTGGAGGAGGAGATAAGAACTGTCTTTTACAACAGCCAGTACGCGGGAATCATCGTAAAGTCCTTTTCCGGCGAGTATGATTACCGGCTGGATCTGTACTCCTCGGAAGGAAATCACATTTTTAGCAAAGACTTCAGCTTTGACTATGAGCATGTGGATATTGACGGGGATACCATCTTTTTGTATAATGAAGACTCATGCAGGATATATAATCGTTTTGGCAACTTAAAATATGAAGGAACATTTGACTTTCCTGTTTCCAGGCTCTGCAGTGCTTCTATTCCGGGAGAAATTATCGCGGCGGGGCCCCAGGCGGTCAAAAAGATTAAATTACACTAGGAGGCATACTAATGAACAGAATTGATGCTCTGTCAGTAAACACCATTCGGGTTTTGTCAGCAGATGCTATTCAGAAAGCCAACTCCGGCCACCCCGGACTCCCCCTGGGGGCGGCGCCTATGGCTTACGAGCTGTGGGCCAGGCACATGAATCACAACCCGGCAGACCCCGACTGGCCCAACCGGGATCGTTTTATCCTCTCCGGAGGCCATGGCTCTATGCTTCTGTACTCCCTGCTTCACCTGTTCGGCTACGGTAACATGTCCATGGAAGACATCAAGGATTTCCGCCAGCTGGGGTCCATAACCCCCGGCCACCCTGAGTTTGGCTGCACCGTGGGAGTGGAGGCAACCACAGGCCCTCTGGGAGCAGGCATGGGGATGGCGGTGGGGATGGCTATGGCAGAAGCTCACCTGGCTGCCGTATTTAACAAAGAAAATTATCCGGTAGTTGACCATTATACCTATGTTCTCGGCGGCGACGGCTGCATGATGGAAGGAATCTCATCGGAGGCGTTCTCTCTCGCCGGCACGCTGGGCTTATCCAAGCTCATCGTTCTCTATGACTCGAACCGCATCTCCATCGAAGGAAGCACGGATATCGCTTTCACGGAAGACGTGGCGCAGCGCATGGAGTCATTCGGATTCCAGACTCTCACCGTGGAGGACGGCAACGACCTGGAAGCCATCGGGGCTGCCATCGAAGCCGCCAAGGCGGACACGGTCAGGCCCTCCTTCATCACGGTAAAGACAGAGATCGGATATGGCTGTCCGGCGAAGCAGGGCAAAGCCAGCGCCCACGGCGAGCCCCTGGGCGCGGACAACGTGAAGGCTCTGAAAGAGAAGCTTCAGTGGCCTGTGGAGGAGCCTTTCTGCGTTCCCAAAGAGGTGTACAGCCATTTTGCAGGGCTGTCTGAGGAGAAGGCCGAGACCGAGGCCGCGTGGAACGTGATGTTCGCCGCCTACTGTCAGGAATATCCTGAGATGGAGGAGATGTGGAACCAGTATCATGACAAGACTCTGGGACAGCAGTTTGAAAACGATCCGGAATTCTGGGCAAGAAGCGATAAACCGGATGCCACCAGGTCCCTGTCAGGGAAACTCCTGAACTACATGGCGGACAGCATGCCTAACCTGTTCGGAGGTTCGGCGGATCTGGCCCCATCCAACAAGACTGTCATGGCCGGAAAAGGAGACTTTTCAAAAGAGACCCCGGAAGGGTGCAATATCCATTTCGGTGTCAGAGAGCTTGCCATGACTGCCATCGGCAACGGGCTGATGCTTCACGGAGGCATCCGGGCATATATCGGTACGTTTTTTGTGTTCAGCGATTACATGAAGCCCATGGCCAGGCTGTCTGCCCTGATGGGGCTGCCTCTGACCTATGTACTGACTCACGACAGCATCGGCGTAGGCGAGGACGGCCCCACCCATGAGCCGGTGGAGCACCTTGCCATGCTTCGGTCCATACCCAATTTCCATGTGTTCCGTCCATGTGACTCTGTGGAGACGGCGGCTGCGTGGTACAGCGCCGTGACCTCCAAGGAGACGCCCACGGCTCTCGTGTTGAGCAGGCAGAATCTGCCCCTCGTGGAGGGAACCAGCAGGGAGGCGCAAAAAGGCGGCTATATCCTGTCGGACTGCCAGGGACTGCCGGAGGTGATTCTCATCGCCACCGGTTCCGAGGTCAGTCTCGCGCTGAAGGCAAAGGAGGTTTTAGAGGCGGAAGGAAGAAAGATCCGGGTGGTCTCCATGCCGTGTATGGAAGTGTTTGAGGAGCAGACAGCCGAGTACCGCGAAGCCGTCCTGCCTAAAGCCGTGAAAAAGCGGGTTGCCGTCGAGGCGGGCAGCGCCTTCGGATGGGGCAGTTATACAGGGCTGGAAGGGGCCTGCGTCACGATGGAAGGCTTCGGCGCCAGCGCTCCGGCGGCCAGGCTGTTTGAGCATTTCGGATTTACCGTGGACCATGTGGCGGAGACGGTCAGATCACTATAAAATAAAAGAGGAGGAACAAGCAATGGGGAAGAAATGTATTGGAGTGGATGTGGGGGGCACCAGCGTGAAGCTGGGTCTGTTCCAGGTTACGGGAGAACTGATTAAAAAGTGGGAGATTCCCACTAACAAGGAGGAGCAGGGCAAATACATCGTCAACGATATAGCCGATTCTATCCGGCAGGTTCTGGAGCATGAAGGCGTTCCGCTGACAGATGTGGAAGGCGCCGGGCTGGGGGTTCCCGGACCTGTGATGCCTGACGGCTATGTGGAGGTATGCGTCAACCTGGGCTGGAAGGACAGGTATCCCGCCAGAGAGTTGAGCGACCTTTTGAAAGGCCTCCCTGTAAAGTGCGGCAACGACGCCAACGTGGCGGCGCTGGGCGAGATGTGGCAGGGCGGCGGAAAGGGCTACACGGATATTGTCATGGTGACTCTGGGAACCGGAGTCGGCGGAGGCGTGATCATAGACGAGAAGATCATCACCGGCAAGCATGGCCTTGGCGGGGAGATCGGCCATATCCATGTGAGGGATGAGGAGACAGAGCACTGCAACTGCGGCGGCGTGGGGTGTCTTGAACAGGTGGCCTCCGCCACAGGCATCGCCAGAGAAGCCAGAAGAAGGATGGCAGCCTGCGAGACCCCGTCTCTCATGAGAAATGCCGGGGAGCAGGTGACGGCCAAAGATGTTCTCGACGCGGCCAAGGAGGGAGATGCCCTGGCTCTTGAGGTCATGGAAGTAGTAGGCCACTATCTGGGCGTGGCTCTCGCCAGCCTGGCCCTGACCGTGGATCCGCAGATGTTTGTCATCGGCGGCGGGGTATCCAAGGCAGGCCAGTATCTCATCGAGGTCATCAACCGCCATTATGCCCGCTACATGCCTATCTCCGAGAACCGGGGAACCATCGGACTGGCAAAGCTGGGCAATGACGCGGGAATCTACGGGGCTGCCCGTCTGGTTTTAGACTGATCAGGCCGGCAGGCTGACAATGTAGACAGGCAACGCAGAAAGGCAATATAAAAAGGCTCCGGGCTGCCAGGACTTTGGCGCCGGGGCTTTCTGTCCAGGGGAAGAGTATTGATTCAGGAGGGGACTATGGAATACAACAAGAATAAGACCATTGTTATCGGTCACAAGAATCCGGATACGGATTCCATTTGTTCTGCCATCTGTTACGCCAATCTGAAAAATGCCGTATCAGGCATGGAATATGAAGCCGGGCGGGCGGGACATGTGAATGAGGAGACTCAGTTTGTATTGAATTATTTTGGGGTGGAGGCGCCGCCTCTGGTGAAGCATGTAAAGACAGAGGTGAGAGATATCGATATCCGCCGAACCCAGGGGGTGAAAAAGAACATTTCCCTGAAAAAGGCGTGGAACATCATGCAGGCCTCCAACGCCACCACTCTTCCGGCGGTGACCGACGACGGCATGCTGGAAGGGCTGATCACGGTGGGGGATATCACAAAATCCTACATGAATGTCTATGACAGCAAGATTTTGTCCAAGGCCAATACCCAGTATTCCAATATTATTGAGACTGTGGAAGGCGATCTGGTGGTGGGAGACGCGGATGCTTACTTTTCTGAGGGAAAAGTTCTCATCGCGGCGGCAAACCCGGATCTGATGGAATTTTACATCAACAAAAATGACCTTGTGATTCTGGGCAACCGGTATGAGTCACAGCTGTGCGCCATTGAGATGGAGGCCGCCTGCATCATCGTCTGTGAGGGGGCGGGGGCGTCCATGACTATCCGCAAGCTGGCTCAGGAGCGGGGCTGCACGGTTATCGCCACTGCTTATGATACATATACCGTCGCCCGCCTGGTGAACCAGAGCATGCCCATCAGCTATTTTATGAAGACAGACAATCTCATCGCCTTTGAGGAGACGGATGTGATCGACGACATCAAGGATGTGATGGCAAGCAAGAGGTATCGGGATTTCCCCGTTCTCGACAAGGACAGGAGATACAAAGGCATGATCTCCAGGCGGAATCTTCTGGGGGCCCAGGGAAAAAAGATGATTCTGGTGGATCACAACGAGAAGACCCAGGCGGTGGACGGCATCGATAATGCCCGGATTATGGAGATTATCGATCACCACAGGCTGGGAACCATCGAGACCATATCCCCGGTATTTTTCAGAAATCAGCCTTTGGGCTGCACGGCGACCATCGTGTACCAAATGTACCAGGAGGCCGGAGTGGAGGTGGATAAGACCATCGCCGGGCTTTTGTGCAGCGCCATCATCTCTGACACGCTGCTGTTCCGGTCCCCTACCTGTACCGAGGTGGATAAGCAGGCGGCCACCAGGCTGGCCCTCATCGCCGGAATCCAGCTGGAGGAGTATGCCGGGGAGATGTTCGCGGCAGGGAGCAATCTAAAGAGCAAGACGGATGAAGAGATATTCTACCAGGATTTCAAGCGGTTTACCGCCGGCAAGGTGTCTTTCGGGGTCGGACAGCTCAGTTCTATGAATGTGCAGGAGCTGGAGACCTTGAAAGAGCGCCTTCTCCCGTACATCGTGGAGGCGCACAAGAGCCAGAAGGGCGTGGACATGATGTTCTTTATGCTCACCAATATCCTTGACGAGTCCACCATGCTTATCTGCGAGGGATCCGGGGCCAGGAAGATGATTGTGGAGGTGTTTCATGTGGAAGACGGCGGCAGTGACGGGGGCGGCAGCGTGGTCATGCTTCCGGGAGTTGTGTCCCGCAAGAAGCAGCTGATTCCCGCCATCGGAATGGCGCTTCAGGCATAGGAGGAATGAGATGACATTTATTTACCCGGCGGTATTTACGCCCCATGAAAAGGATAAAGGGTATCATGTACGTTTTCCGGATCTGGAATGCTGCGAGGCAGATGGACCGGACATGGAGGATGCCATAGAGAATGCCAGGGAGGCGGCGTACAACTGGATCTGTGTGGAGCTGGAGGAGGAAGTCCCCGAACTTCCCATGGTGACCCATGAGGAGGATATCCGCCTGGCTCCCGGGGAGGAGATCCGTCAGATTATGACGGTCATCAAGCTTCTCCCGGACAATGATTAAAGGCAGGTAAACTTATGGGAAGAGAAAAAGAACTGTGGAAGCCGGGAAATATGCTTTACCCTGTCCCGGCAGTTATGGTGAGCTGTCAGCGGCCGGGTGAGCGCCCCAACATCATTACGGTGGCCTGGGCGGGAACCGTGTGTTCCGACCCGGTGATGCTGTCTGTCTCCGTGAGAAAGGAGCGGTACAGTTACGGCATCCTGAGAGAGACAGGGGAATTCGTGGTGAACCTGGTGACAAAGGATCTGGTCTGCGCCACGGATTACTGCGGAGTAAAATCAGGCAGGGATGTGGACAAGTTTAAGGAGATGAACCTGACTCCCCAGAAGTCGCAGCGCATAGCGGCTCCGGGAATCGATGAGAGCCCGGTGAATCTGGAGTGCCGGGTGACCCGGGTGGTGGAGCTGGGCAGTCATGATATGTTTCTGGCCCAGGTAGTGGGAGTGACGGTGGACAAGGCATATATGGACGAGAACGGAAAGTTCCACCTCAACGATACGGAGCTGGTGGCTTACTCCCACGGCGAGTATTTTAAGCTGGGAGAGAAGCTGGGCAAATTCGGCTGCTCCGTGGAGAAAAAGGCAAAGCACAGAACAGACAGATAGAGCGGCAGCCCGGAGAATATCCGGGCTGCTGTAAGAATGCAGCCGGTCGGACGGGGCGTTTTCTTGTCTGTCTGCGCCGGACAAAGAAGCGTAAAAATTACCGGGAGGAAGGGCGACATGACGCAAAAAGACAGAAATTTTACATTGATCGGCATGCCCGCGTCGGGAAAGAGCACGGTGGGAGTCCTGCTGGCAAAGAGGCTGGGATACTCCTTTGTGGATGTGGATATAGTGATTCAGGAGAGAGAAAAAAGGCTTTTGAAAGAGATTATCGCCCAGGAGGGGACCGATGGTTTCATGGCAGTGGAAAACCGGGTCAACGCTTCTCTGGAGGTGGACCACTCGGTTATCGCGCCGGGGGGAAGCGTGATCTACGGCAGGGAGGCCATGGAGCACTTGAAAGAGATCAGCACCATCGTGTACCTGAAGCTGAATTATGAAGACGTGGAGAGGCGGCTCGGCAATCTGGTGGACCGGGGCGTGGTCTTAAAAGACGGCATGACCCTTTTGGACCTTTACAATGAGCGGGTTCCCTACTATGAAAAATACGCGGATATCACTGTGGACGAGACGGGGCAGACCGCAGGGGAGACCGTGGACTATCTGAGAAGGATGATTGAGGAGCGGCTGGGAAGGGATTCAGGTTTTTGATGGTCAGGAAAAAACCGCCGGATAACCGAGATATATCCCTGGACTTTATACGGGTGGTGTCCATGATTTTTGTCATAGGGGCGCACACGTCTCCCAAGCCTATGGCCAGAAGCCCTCTGTTTACAGCTGCTTTTCTCATGATCCTTCTGACTTGCAACAGCAATTTTTATATGCTCAGCGGAGAGCTGAATCTTTCTAAAAGGTTTGAGACGGCCGGGGATTACAGGCGGTATTTTGTGGGAAAGGCCGTCTCTCTTCTCTTTCCGTATCTGTTGGTGACGGCCATGCTGACCGTGTGGAATATGGCGGTGTCCGGGGGGGAAATCACGTTGTCCTCCTATGTAAAGCATCTTTATCTGGATATTATGGCGGAGAATAATAAAATTCATCTCTGGTTTATGTATCCTCTTGTGGGGATGCTTCTGTCAGCCCCGTTTTTATCAAGGATGGTTAACGCCATAAGCGATACGGAGCTTCACATTATGTTCGTCATAGGAATCCTGTGGGGGATCGTCAGCATTTATTTCACTGCGGACTGGGATGTAGGCTTTGCCTACAGTGACTGGCTGTGGGACGGCTGGTCCCTCACCTTCTTTGCGGGGTATTACAGCAGAAGAGTGATAAAAGAAGAAAACAAAGCCGTGTGGTACGGTCTCGGCCTCATATGCTTTGTCATAAATCTTTTGGGGACACGTCTGATTCCTCAGCACAATAAGCACTGGACAGATCTGGCGCCGGCATTTTTGATTTTTTCTATGGCGGCCTATACATTTTTAAAGAACGAGATACCGATTAAGGGAGAGCTGCCGCGTAGAGTCATCTTCTTTTTGGCAAGCCATTCCTTTACCGTATATCTGGTTCATTACAATGTTATATCTTCCGTTACTGTCAAAATCTTAAGGCCTGTGAAACCGGCTGTCTGCTTTTTCCTCAGCGCCGCAGTCACTTTTGCAGTGTCTCTGCTTATCGCCGTGGTGCTGGACGGGTGTGTGATTCACCCGGTTCAGAGATATTTGAAAAACAGAATTTATCAAAAGTAAAAGAGGCGCCGCGGGAATTCAGAGTTTCAGTCTGTGATCTCGCGGCGCTCTTTTTCGTTCTTTCCCGGCCATGTATCGCTCTGTATTGGAGCCGGGGTATCCTTTTATCCTCTGCAGCTACAGCATTTCCATATAGGCCAGCACTTTGTCCAGGAACTCCAGCCCGTAGTGGACAGCCACAGCCAGAATCGCCAGGGTGATGAGCAGGAATATAAATTTGTAGAGAATGTAGGCCCTGGCAAATCCCTTTTTGGCCCCCGCGGACTTGCTGAAGGCCAGGATGATCAGATAGAACCACCCGATAACGGGAATGTTCATGCACATCAGTGTGACAAACCAGCTGCCTGCGGACACGGGGGTCAGAGACTCATCTGTCCTGGAGGTCCTGGATTTTTGCCGCCGCCCGGGACGTCCGGGGCGATCGGAATGTTCGGGACGTTCGGAACGTCCGGAGGCAGAGGCGTCGGGGGAGGGCTTGTCATCAGGGGAACCTCCGTCGGAGAGGCGGCTGCCGGAGAGGGCTTTCCCGGAACAGATGCCGGGAGCACTGCCGCCGGAATCTCCGGCGGGCAAAGAACTTCCCGTGGAAGTCCCCGGCTCAGGCTCCCTTAATGCCGGACGGATATTTGGTCTGTCCATGCGGGGGTCCAAAACATCAGGCTGTGATTCTTGTGATAGCATTCTGTCCATAGTCATCTCACCCCCGGTCCTTTCCCTGACCCGTCGGTCCAGTAATACTGTTCTCTCTGAAAGAGCTGATAAAGTTCCTGCATATCTTTAGCTTTCTGCTGGGCCTGATAGACCTCCAGCTGGCTCTTGGTGGGAAGCGATTTGATCCGTTCGATGGCGGCTTCCAGCCGGGCCCTGTAGCCGGACGGGTCAGTGTAGCCGTAGAGATCCTCCAGCTTTTCGATGGCAGTGTTGATCAGCGGGTTGGCCTCGGCGGCGGAGCGGTACTGCACCGCCTCCACCATCTGGAGAGCCGTCTCAAATGCCTGGATTCGGATCCGGGTCTCTTCCTCCTTGCGCCGGAGCTCCGCCTCCTGGTCGGCTCTGCGCCTGGCCTGCTCCCTCTCAAGCTCCTGCTGTCCGTCGTAGACACGGATGGAGTCTGCCATGGTGTCCATGATCAGGGAAAATTCCAGCCATCTGGTCTCGGTCCTGTCATACAGTTCTTTTCTTTTTTCTCCGTCTTCCAGCTGATTCAGTTTTTCGGATATAGTCTGGTGCGCCTGGCGGATCTCAGTAACGTCCTCCACAGAGTCGATGGTGGTATCCTCGAAAGCAGTGATAAGGCGTTCCAGCTCCTCCGTAAGACGCTGCTGAGTCTTCTCGGTGATGTTCAGCTGGGCGCGGATCTGGGAGCTGGTGCTGAAATAGTCCACCAGGTTGGTGCCGGCCGTGTATTCCGGTTCTATGTAGAGCCCGTCTGCCAGGTATATGACGGAAGGAGCCGGCAAAACCATCGGTTTTTGGGGAATCTCCTGGGCGGGAGGCTGTGGTTCCCCGCCTTCCGGAGGGGTCTCTCCGGGGCTTTCCGGATCCTCCGGATTGTTCTCGCCGGATTCGCCGCTTTCGGCGGGCTGAGTTTCGTATCCGGGGCCGATGGGAGTGGTTTGAACCCCCGGGCCTCCTGTGTTTCCCTGAGCCGGTCCGGCCCCCGGCCCTACCCCTGGTCCCACCTCGGAGGGAGGTGTGGCGCCGGGGCCTGATTCTGTGCCGGAAGAATTGGTCCACGGCTCTACGCCCGGCCCGCCGGAGGTGTGGGCGCTGTAGACGACGTCGTCTTCAGAATCCCGGATATTTGTTCTGTAGACATACCGGCTCTCAGGGACGGAGGCCGCTTTGAACAAAGGCTCCGCCGCCGCCACGTCCGGAGCTGCCACCACGGTGCCCATAAGCTGCCGTGCCTCCGCATCTTCCCGGGAGATGGAGGTCAGGGACGGATGAAGCCGCTCGCCGGTGACGGAGTTGTATGTATCTTTCACCACGGTCTCGGGCCGCTCCCAGTCCCAGGGCTCCAGTCCCTCGTGGAGCTGGTTCATCACGTTCTTCCAGATGACGCCTGCGTAGGTGCTGCCATAGACTCCGGGCATCGCCCTGGGGGTGTCGTAGCCTACCCACACGGCGGCGGTGTAGTACCGGGTGTAGCCGCAGAACCAGGTGTCCTTACTGCTGTTGGTGGTTCCCGTCTTACCTGCGGCAGGCATGCCGCCGCTGAGTCCCAGGCCCCTTCCCGTTCCGTAGGAAGCAGTAAAGGTGCCCTTGAGAACGTCTGTCAGCATGAAGGCAGTGTCGCTTCCGTATACCTGTTTGGTGACAGAAGAAATCCGGGAGGTGAGGATGCCGTCGTGCTCATGTTCAATTTTCACGATGCAGGTGCGGTCATTGTAAAGTCCGCTGTTGGCCAGAGTGCTGAACCCCTTCGCCATGTCCACCACCCGGACTCCGTTGGTGAATCCGCCGATACTTAAGGAGGCCACCCCGTTGTCCACATAGGTCAGCCGCTGAAACTGCATGTTGTCCAGATAACTTAGTCCCGTGTCGATGCCGATATCCTCCAGCACCTGCCAGGCCACGGTGTTCAGGCTGCGGTTGAGGGCTTCGCGGACGGTGACAGGTCCGTGGTAGCGGCCGCCGCTGTTGGAAGGGCCGTCCTCCCACTTGTGGTCGTCTATGACGCGGGAAGGATAGTACTCCCCGGTATCAAAAGCAGGGCCGTAGTCGATGAGGGGCTTGATGGTGCTCCCCGGCTGGCGGGCGCTTAAGTAACCGCGGTTAAACTGGTCTTCCGTCCCCCGGCCTCCCACAATAGCCACCACATAGTTGGTCTGGTTATCCACGATCACGGCGGCTCCCTGGAGGGCATATTTGCCGTTTTCCTGCAACTCCGTAAATGGGGAGAGGACTCCGTCTAAGTGGGCCTGGAGCATCTCCTGGATATTCTGATCCAGAGAGGTGTAGATCTGATAGCCGCCGTTGCGGATAGAGTCGTTTTTTTCATTGTAGACAGTGGTGTACTGCTCCATGTACTGGTCGTAATCCTGCTTGTCGGAAAACGTGTAGCGAAAAGGGAATTCTTCCTGCTTCATCAGCTCCAAAGAGGCGCAGTGGACGGCATAGCTGGTGAGATAACTGTCGTCGGTTCCCTCCTGTTGTTCCTGGATAATGCGCAGGGGCTGGGAGATGGCCTTGGTGTACTCCTCCTCGGACAGCATGTCCACTTCCATCATGCTCTTCAATACCTCGTTCCGCTTCTTCAAAGAAGCCTCCGGGTGGGTGATAGGGTCGTAGGCGGAAGGGCTGTTGCTGATGCCCACCAGAACGGCGGCCTCGTAGACTTCCAAATCGGAAGCATTTTTTCCGAAATAGTAACGGCTGGCGGCCTGAACTCCATAGCACTGGTGGCCGTAAAAGTTGGTGTTGCAGTAAAATTCCATGATGTCGGCCTTGGAGTAAGTTTTTTCAATCTCAGGCGCCAGAAGAATCTCCGCCATCTTCCGGGTAAATGTCTGCTCCTGGGTCAGGTAAGTGTTCTTGATGATCTGCTGGGTGATGGTGCTTCCGCCCTGGGTGATCGCGCCCCGGTGCTTGACAAGAGCCAGCCCGGCGCGGATGGTGGCGATCCAGTCTACCCCGCTGTGGCTTTTAAAACGGCGGTCCTCCTGGGCGATGTAGGCATTCTGAAGGTTCAGGCTGATATCGGAAATATCCACATATTCATAGTGGCCGGCATTGATAATGCCGATGCGGCTGCCGTCCTTGTCAAAAATCTCCGTATCCGAGAGCATACTGAAATCGTCCCGCTTCATCTGGGCGAGGGTGTCATAGGCCACCTCCCGTCCTTCTTCTACCATAGGCTTTACTTTAATAAAAATGATGACGCCTGCCGCCAGACACACGATTAAGAACACGGTCACAATCTGGAGCGCAGCCTGGAGTATCCACCCGATGGCGCCCATGATGCTGAACACGGTGCCAAACAGTATGCGGACGAATTTTTTAACAAAATTCATGGCATAAAGTCCTTTCTGAAATATTCGTGATTATCTGATTTCTATTATAAAACAAAATCAGAAAAAATGGCATAAAAATTCAGAAATTTTATTGAATCATTTGCCCAAATGCTTTAAGATGGTAGTGTGGTTAAAAGGAGGCACGATATTATGCAGTATAGAATAATCGGAGACACCATGCCGGCGGTGGAAGTGATGTTTCAGGCGCCGGGGGAGGGGATGTACACCCAGTCCGGCGGCATGGCGTGGATGACGGAGGGAGTGGAGATGTCCACCAACACCAAGGGCGGTCTGATGAAGGGGCTGGGGCGTATGTTCGCGGGAGAATCCCTGTTCATGGCCACCTACCGGGCCCAGAGAACAGGGGCTATGATTGCCTTCGCATCCACGGTGGCGGGGAGGATTCTGCCGGTGGATGTGGGAGCAAACGGAGGGCTGATCTGCCAGAAGGGCGCCTTCCTGTGCGCCCAGGAAAGCGTTAATCTGGATATCACCTTCACGAAAAAATTTTCGGCGGGATTGTTCGGCGGAGAGGGCTTTATCCTCCAGGATATCAGCGGCCGGGGGATGGCTTTTCTGGAGGTGGACGGAGACATGGTGGAGAAGAACCTGGCTCCCGGCGAAGTGCTTAAAGTGGATACGGGCAATGTGGTGGCGTTCGAGAGAAGCGTCGGCTATGAGATTGAGACCGTAAAAGGGCTGGGAAATATCTTTTTCGGCGGAGAGGGATTGTTCCTGACAAAACTTACCGGGCCCGGAAGAGTCATCCTCCAGACCCAGAACATAGCCGAATTTGCGGGAAGAGTCGCCCGGTTCATCCCAACCAGCGGAAAGTAAACCTCCATGTGCCCGGATGAGGACGCGCCGCCGCCTGTGAAAGTCCGGCGGGCGCATTAGGCATACCTGAATTGATGCCGCCTATTGGGCGGCGGGACTTTTAGAGTAAAAAGTATTGAAAATAAATAAAAGAGGGGAACGATATTATGAAGCGATTGCTGGCAATCGGGGAGGCATTGATTGATTTTATTCCGGAGGAGACCGGGAAGGAACTGAAAAACGTGCGCGGCTTTCAGCCCGCGGTGGGCGGGGCTCCGGCTAACGTGTGCGGAGCGTTTGTTAAACTGGGCGGGGAAGCTGCCATGATCACCCAGCTGGGGGCTGATCCCTTTGGAGACAAGATCGCGGATGAGTTTGCCGCCTGCGGAATCATGGGGGATTATGTGAAGAGAACGGCGGAGGCCAACACTTCTCTGGCCTTTGTGGCCCTGAAAAACGACGGCAACAGGGAATTTTCATTTTACAGGAAACCGGGGGCGGACATGCTTCTGAGACCGGAGGATGTGAAAGAAGAGTGGTTTGAGGATGTGTTTGCTCTCCACTTCTGTTCCGTGTCCCTGGGGGATTTTCCCATGAAAGAAGCTCACAGGAAAGCTATCCAGTACGCTGTGGAGAAAGGGGCGATTATCAGCTTTGACCCCAACCTCCGCCTGCAGCTGTGGGAGGACCCGGAGAAGCTGCGGCAGGCCATACTGGAGTTTGCCCCCCTGTCCCATGTGCTGAAGATCTCCGACGAGGAGCTGGAATTTATCACAGGCTGCAGTACTATAGAAGAAGCGCTTCCGAAGCTGCTTGCCGGCAATACCCGGATGGTGATCTACACCAAAGGCTCCCAGGGGGCGGAATGCTATACGGCCCATGGAAAAGCCTTTGCCGCCAGCCAGAAGGTGAAGGCGGTGGATACCACAGGCGCCGGGGACGGGTTTATCGGCTCCTTCCTGTACAGGCTGGCCGCCGCCGGAGTGACGGCGGAGAGCCTGGCGGAGGTTACGCCGGAGCAGATGGAGTCACACCTGAAATTCGCCAACAAGTTCTGCGGGATCAGCGTGACTAAGCGCGGGGCCATTGCCTCCTATCCCACCATGGAGGAGATGGGGGAATAGTATTCTGTGTCCTGAAAAAGAGAACATAGCTGTGTTTTGTAAAATAAACTGCTCCATGGCTGACGGGTAAGATGTCAGCCATGGGGCAGTTTTCCGGTGGCGGGTAAGACGCCGGCTGTGGGTCAGTTTTCCGGTGGCGGGTAAGGCGCCGGCTGTGAGTCAGTTTTCCGGTGGCGGGTAAGGCGCCAGCTGTGGGTCAGTTTCCTGGTGGAGGGCGTCAGGCTTCGACTACCTTCATGTACACGGCCAGCTCCAGTTCCAGGGCGATGGCCAGCCCTCGCTGATCCAGGGCGAACCGGCAGTTGTGGTGGGGAGCGGTCTGATCGGCGGTGTCCGGGTCAGCCATCCCCACGTGGAAAAAGGAGCCGGGCTTCTCCAGGAGATAGTAGCTGAAATCTTCGCCTCCCAGCCCGGGCTCCTCCTCCTTCCAGGTGCAGCCCATGGCCTCCACGGCGCTCCGGACCAGTTCCGTCTCCGCGTGGGTGTTGATGGTGGAGGGATAGCCCACTGTGGTACTTACCTGGCAGGCGCAGCCATAACCGGAACAGATTCCCTCGCAGACTTTTTTAAGCTGCTCAAAAAGAGTCAGGGTCAGATCGTTGTTGAAGGTTCTCAGGTTGCCGCCCAGAGTCACCTCCGAGGGGATAATGTTGGGATACTCGCCTCCCCGGATGTAGGATACGGTAAGCACGGCTTTTTCCAGGGGACTGGCCTTCTCCGCCAGAAGCTGATTGAGGGCAGAGGCCAAAATACATGCTACGGGCACGGGGTTGACGGCATTCTGAGGAGAGCTTCCGTGGCCGCCCTTGCCGTGAACCGTGACCTCATAGACCCCGATACACGCGGAGTCAGGCCCCTGGTTGGCCACCACCTCGCCCATGGGCATGTTGGCAGAGCAGTGGAGCCCGTAGATGGCGTCCACATCCGCCATGACCCCGTCCTCACACAGTCCCTTGGCGCCGCCGGGCAGTTTCTCCTCGGCGCACTGGAAAATGAATTTGACTTTTCCCTTCACAAGTTCCCGGTGCTCCGCCAGCAGGGCGGCAAATGCCAGAAGTGTGGCTGTGTGGCTGTCGTGGCCGCAGGCGTGCATCACTCCGGGAACCACCGACTGGTACTCCAGGCCGGTCTCCTCCTGCACAGGCAGGGCGTCGATGTCCGCCCGGAAGGCGATGACAGGCCCCGGGACGCCGCTGTCAAGGATTCCCACGACGCTGGTCCCGTGAATCCCCTCCTGGAGCTTGATGCCCAGAGCCGTGAGATGGTTTTTAATATAGGCGCTGGTCTCATGCTCTTCAAAAGACAGCTCAGGGT
Organism: uncultured Hungatella sp.; assembly: GCA_910577935.1. GTDB lineage: Bacteria > Bacillota > Clostridia > Lachnospirales > Lachnospiraceae > UBA3402. The sequence continues at coordinate 69,835 of CAJTOT010000007.1, forward strand.
GGGCGTGGAGATGACGGAAATGGTTTAACTGAAGATCAAGGTAATCTTTTGTCAGGTCTTTGACTAGTTGTTTCATAGTAGATATCCTCCTGGTGTATGTGAGTGGTTGTTTTAAAGCGGCCTGCGGAGAAGGAACGCGCAGAACTTTCGGAACTTCAGCTTATTGTATCATATTTCGCGGGTGTTCAAAAGACTTATTGTACTCAAACTTCCCACATTAAAAATGGGATTTGCACTTCGAAAAATCAATACTTTAACTCACAAAAGATAACCGCGCTTGAATTAGTGGTTGTAGAAAGCAGTGAGAATAGATATAATAATCTCAAGATTTCATGTGAAGGATACTCTGTTGCGGAGTTGTCATAGCCTGGCGGGAAAAGAACTTAAAATACAAGGAAAGGATACCCAATTATGAAAAATACAGCATCAGGAAAAAGTAAAAATCTCTTTTTTTCTCTGGCAGCGGTGACTATTGTCATGACAGCGCTTCTGCTGTGCTACTTCAAATTTCGTCCCCAGGCGGCAGAGGGGAGAAAGACCATCACCGTAGACGTGGTGTACGGAGATGGAACTATGGAGAATTTTATGATAGATACGGATGAGGAGTATCTGGAGAAGGCATTTGAGGAAGCGGAGGGGCTGACTGTGGAGGGTTCAAGGACAATTCAGTTCGGACTGATGATTGAGACTGTCAACGGCGTCACGGCAATCTATGATAAAGATCAGGCTTACTGGTCTGTGGAACTGGAAGGGCAGCCATGCAATTACGGGGTGAGCCAGCAGCCGATCCGGGATAAGGAATATTATCGTCTGGTATACACGGCTGCGAAGATGCCGTGAGCCGCACCAGGCAGATGGTGACGGACGGGCTTCTGGCAGGAGTTTTATTTGCCCTGCAGATATCCATGATTCATCTGCCTAACATAGAGCTGGTATCTCTTATGGTGATCCTGTATACGTTGGTGCTGGGAAAGAGAGTGCTGAATATTCTGGTAACATTTACGATTCTGGAAGGAATCTTCCATGGATTTGGAATCTGGTGGGTATCGTATTTCTACATATGGCCTATGCTCTCCGGTCTCACGATACTGTTAAAAAAAAGAGGGGCACCGGACTGGGAATACGGGATTTTGTCTTGCTTTTTCGGATTCTCCTTTGGCTTTCTCTGTTCTCTTCCCTACGTTGCGGGAGGGTTGGGAGCCATGTTTGCCTGGTGGATATCCGGAATCCCATTTGATGTGACGCACGGGATCAGCAATCTGGTGATTGGGCTGGTATTGTTTAAACCAGTGAAGCGGATATTGGAGCTGTGTATGAAAGAAACGAAGCAGTGAAAGAACACCTGCCCGAATTTTTTCAGGGAAGAAAACAATATATTAATGATGATAACTGGATTTTTTATCGTGAAAGATGGGGTTTTCCAGGCAATGGGAGATGCTTACAAACCTGAAGAAATTTTAAGAAAATGGGGATTATATGATGTAGTTTTTAAGCATACCGGCTGGATTTAGAGCATTTACACAAGTGGGTAACACTTAGCCAATATAGATTCACAGACTTTTGGTCCATTGTGGAATAGCCTTTAGAAAAAGATCGCCGCGAGCCTATATTCTGGTTCGCGGCGGTCTTTCTCACTATACTTTTACTTCAGGCTAGTGCACTGACACGTTCATAATTTGACTAATGACTTGCCTAAATTTCCATCTGCCGCGTTGTCGGCGGTCAACGATGCCGCCCCATCGCCTCCCGTCTCCGCCTTGCAGAATGAAAATTTATTCTGCGCCATTAGTTCAAAAATAAACGTGTCAGCACACTAGTGTGCTGCTTATTCAATAACTATCCTCGATCAACACTTCTTTTCCCCGGAAAGCAAAACCATATTTGCGGATTCTCTCTTTCGGAATCCCTTTTGACACCAGCACCGTCTCGTACTTTTTCTCCTCAAGCTGCTTTAAAGCCGCTCTCACCGTATCTTCCAGGCTCTTCTCTTTCCTGGGTTGGAACACTTTAAATTCCAGTATGATCCCGTCATCTCTGTCTGGCCTCACAGGTTCAAGCATCACGTCATAACGTCCAAACCCGCTTTCTCTGTTGGATGTCAGAATATACCGCCCGGTCAATTCTACCATAAGACCCAGCACAAAGCCATGGTAAAAACGTTCTGGATCCGCCTTGGAAGGTTTTGTGCCGGTATCATAGCAGCTGAACGCGGTCAGGGCAACCTGATTCATGTAGTGGTTCATGGCGTCTACGTCACCAAGCAGCAATGCTTTTATGAAGTCGTTGTAATCACTTTCCTGCTCCGAAAACCAATCATGAATCAAGGTCTCAAACATCAGGCGCACCTCTTTGTTGGTCAGGGACAAGGTGTACTGCCATCGCCCTGACTCCTGAGAATACCGGCACCGGACTACCTTCAGATAACCGCCGGCAAGCAGAAGGCTCCAGACACTGCCGCGCTTTTGGGATAACTGGTCATAGACAATCTGTTCGTCCATGGCCCCCACATCCAGATATTTTCCCCGCAGTAGTTCTTCAAAGTCCTGCTTCACCTCTCTGCTTCCTCGGCGAATCAGCAGACCTGCCAGGCTGTTGGAACTGGAGTTGGCCCAATAGGGTGCGAACCTTTTTTTGTCCAGATAGTTGATAATGGACCATGGATTGTAAATATCTGTTCGATTTCCAAAGGTAAACCCATTATACCAGCTTTTCACTTCCTCTTTTTTGTCGGATAATCCATACTCATCCAGAGCGGCGAACACTTCCTGCTCTGTAAATCCGAAACAGTCCGCGTATTTTTCAGAGGTGGTCGTCACAACCTCAAGATTATTCAAATCGGAAAATATAGATTCCCGGCTTACTCTCGTGATCCCGGTCATGATGGCCCGCTCCAGATAGGGATTTGTCTTAAATGTGGAATTGAACATATTCCTGGTAAAGGAAACCAGTTCTTCCCAGAATCCGTTTACATAGGCTTCCTCCATAGGCGTGTCGTATTCATCTAACAGGATAATCACCTTTTTTCCGTACCAGGCACATAAATAACGTGACAGGCGGTGAAGTGCCATGGTCACCGTCACTTCCGGCATAGATTCCGAGATGGTCTTAAAATAGTCTTTCTCTTCGTCCGACAATACATTCCCGTCCAGGAGAAAACGATATTCATGATACAAGTCTGTGATAATCTGGCAGATCCTTTGAACTGTTGTCTCGTAATCCTTTTCTTTCACATTGGCAAAGGACAGATTTATAACCGGACGGCTTCCCTGAAGGTTTTGATATTTTTCTTCTTCCCAAATGTCAAGCCCCTCGAACAGTTCTCCCCTTCCTGCGTATTCGACGGAAAAGAATGCCTCTGTCATACTCAAGGTCAATGTCTTCCCGAACCGCCTGGGACGGGTAATAAGTGTCACGCTGTCTCCGCCTTCCCACCACTCTTTGATAAAATGAGTCTTATCCACGTAAAAATAGTTTTCTGTCTGTATGGTCTCAAAATCCTGATGGCCGATTCCAACTATCCTTTCCATAAGATTCACTTCCTTTCATATTCATAGCTATTATATCGCTATTGAAAGCGGGTGTAAACCTGCTTGTTTGTCATGAAAAAATATATTTGGCAGCCGACGCAGCGAGAGACATGAACGAGATTATGGCACAGGAGAACTAAATATAAGGAAAGACGAGAGAATCAGTAGATTTTCCTCTTTTTTTTTATTATAATAAGGAAAAGGCAGAACCGCACCCGGCGCTGCCCAGAACAAGTAAAGGCGGAAATGAGTATGTATCAGATAGATTTTAGCAAACCATGTCATGTGCATTTTATCGGAATCGGCGGCATCAGCATGAGCGGCCTGGCGGAAATCCTGATGGAGGAGGGATTCACCGTGTCAGGTTCGGATTCCCAGAGGTCGGAGCTGACCGTCCACCTGGAGGGCAGAGGCGCCCGGGTGTTTTATGGCCAGAAGGCGGAGAATATTGTGGAAGGAATCGATGTGGTGGTTTACACGGCGGCGGTGCATCCGGACAATCCGGAGTACGCCCAGGCGGCGGGAAAGGGACTTCCCATGCTCAGCCGGGCGGAGCTTCTGGGCCAGATGATGAAAAATTATAAATACGCGGCGGGAATTGCCGGGACTCACGGAAAGACCACCACCACATCCATGGTGACGGAGATCCTCATGGCTGCCCACAGGGACCCTACCATATCCGTGGGGGGAATTCTAAATTCCATCGGCGGCAATATCCGGGTGGGCGGTTCGGAATTGTTTGTGACAGAGGCATGTGAGTATACCAACAGCTTTCTGTCATTTTATCCGAACATGGAAGTGATTTTGAATATTGAGGAGGATCACCTGGATTTCTTCAAGGATATTGATGATATCCGTCGTTCATTCCGGCTGTTCGCGCAGCGGATTCCGAAGACGGGAGTTCTGGTGATCAACAGCGATATTGACCGGTATGAGGAGATTATCCAGGGACTTGAGTGCCGGGTGGTGACTGTGGGGAGAAGGGCCGACAGCGATTACAGCGCGGGGCATATCACCTACGACGAGTATGCCAGGGACACCTTTGACCTGCTGATTCAGGGGGAGAAGGCGGAGGAGATCACCCTGGGCGTTCCCGGCGAGCACAATGTGTACAACGCCCTGGCGGCTGTGGCTCTGTGCCGGGAGCTGGGGGTCGACATGGCCCGCATCAAAGAAGGACTTGCCAATTTTACAGGCACCAACCGCAGATTTGAGAAAAAGGGAGAGGTCTGCGGCGTAACCATCATCGACGATTATGCCCATCATCCCGGAGAGATCGCGGCGACTCTGGCGACAGCCAAAAATTATCCCCATAAAAAGCTGTGGTGCGTGTTCCAGCCCCACACCTACACCAGGACAAAGGCTTTCCTGGATCAGTTTGCCGAGAGCCTTTCGGCGGCTGACGAGGTGATTCTGGCGGATATCTACGCTGCCAGAGAGACAGATACCTTGGGGATCACCTCGGCGGATATCGCGGAGAGGATTCAGGAGCGGGGGGTGAAAGCCCACTATTTTTCCACATTTGACGAGATTGAAAAATTTATTTTAGAAAAATGTGTCCAGGGTGATTTGTTGATAACTATGGGGGCCGGAGATATTGTAAAAGTGGGGGAAAGCCTTCTTGGAAGGTGAGTTATCCACATTATCCACAGAGTTTTCAACATTTTTCGGCGAAAACTTCTGTGGATTTCGTAATTTACATAACAAGAATTCAGCCAATTTGAAAAGCCTTGATTTACAGGACTTTCGACATATTCAGACAGCATTTTCCTTATTATGTTGACAACTCATCCACATTATCCACATTATCCACAGTGCAATGGTGGATAAATACCTCCCTATTTTCTTTTTAATTCACATGTGGTATGATTGGAAAAGAGAGGAAAGACAGGGTGAAGCGGATGATGAGAAGCGGTTTGGGGATAAATGCCACCATGGTTGCCAACGAGTTTATTGACCGGTATATGGCGGGGGCTAACGGGGAGTATGTGAAGGTGTATCTGTATTTGCTCAGGCATCAGAGCGAGGCGCTGGATATAGGAGCTATAGCCGATGCCCTGAACCATACAGAGTCCGATGTCAGGAGGGCGCTGGGGTACTGGGGGAGGCTGGGAGTGCTTTCGGAGGAGGCCGGCAGCGCGCCGGGAACCCAGGAGAGGTCATGGACAGGCAGGGTGCCGGGAACCCGGGAGAAGTCATGGACAGGCAGCGTTCCGGGAACGGCGCCGGGGCAGCCGGCAGGCGGATCGTCGGGAGCGCTGTTCCGGATGTCGTCAGACGGAGTATCAGGGGCGCAGACCGGGCAGTCGTCAGGAGAGGAACCGGTAGTGTCCCCGGGTCAGCCGTCAGGCGGAATGCCGGGAGAGCCCGGGGCGCAGACCAGGCAGCCGTCAGTCGGGATGTCCGGAGCGCCGGCCGGTGCATCGCCGGTCGGGATGCCGGTAGTGTCCCCGGGTCAGCCGTCAGGCGGGACATCGGCAGAATTGACCGGGCTGCCGCCAGGCGCGGGAGCGGCCGGGGCTTCTAAGGAGAAGCAGGGAACCGGGGAGGGACGGAAGTTCTACACGCCCGAGCAGGTAAGCCGGCTGGCGGATCAGGAAGATTTTACCCAGCTTTTGTACATTTCCCAAAAATACATGAACAAGGTGTTTACTCCCAGGGAGTGCGAGGTCTTTGCCTACCTCTACGATGCTCTGGGCATGGCTGTGGAGGTTTTGGAGTATCTGGTGGAATACTGTGTACAGAACGGGCATTACAGTATCCGGTATCTGGAGTCGGTGGCTTTGAACTGGCATGAAAAGGGAATCCGGAGCGTGGATATGGCAAAAGATTATACAGCCTCATTTTCAAAAGAAGGTTTCGCCGTCATGAGGGCTTTCGGCATCACTGACCGGAGGCCGGGAGAATCGGAACAGAAGCTCATCAATAAGTGGTTTAAAGAATTCGGATTTACAAGGGACATCATCGTCGAGGCCTGCAGCCGCACTTTGACAGCCATACATAAACCCAGTTTTTCCTACGCGGACAAGATTCTGACCGACTGGAAGAAGGGCGGCGTCAGGGTCCTGGCCGATGTGGGAAAGATGGACGAGAAGAGGGAGAGGGAGGGCAGAAAAGGCGGAAGAAACACCGGTCCCGTAAAGCCTGGGAAAAACCAGTTCCACAATTTTGAGCAGAGGGGCACCAACTATGACGCCATGGTGCTGGAGCGGCTGAAGGAGCGGCTCGGAGAGCAGCAGGGATGAGGATAAGGAGGAGCTATGTCACTGAGCAACACCCAGTATGACGCGATCATGCGGGTATATAATCAACGGCAGTTTCAGAACAAATATGACCAGGACAGAAGGGTGAAGGAGGTCTACGACCGTCTTCCCCAGATCCGGCAGATCGACGACGCCATCAGCGCCCAGGCCGTGGCCTGCGCCAGGCGGCTTCTGGACGGGGACCAGGGGGCCAGGGAGGTGTTGAAAAGGCATTTGGAGGATCTGAAGGAGCAGAAGGCGGTTCTTCTGGAGGCCTGCGGCTTTGGAGCCGGCTATATGGACATGCGCTACCACTGCCCGGACTGTCAGGATACCGGGTACATACAGGGCAGGAAATGCCGATGCTTTAAGAAGGAAGAGATAAGCCTTCTGTACTCTCAGTCAAACATTCAGGAGGTATTGGAGAGAGAGAATTTTTCTTCATTTACATTTGCCTATTATGACAATAAGGAGGTGATCCCGCAGATAGGGATGACGGTGGCGGCTTATATGGAGCAGGTGTACGGCTGGTGCCGGGAGTATGTGGAAGGGTTTGAGACGAAAGGCGGCAATTTGATCTTTACAGGCAGTACGGGAGTGGGAAAGACATTTCTCACTAACTGCATCGCGAAAGAACTGATAGACAAATATCAATCGGTCATCTATCTGTCGGCCAACGACCTGTTTGATATCTTCTCCAAAAATAAATTTCACTATGATACGGAGGAGGAGATGCGGGATATGTACCAGTATATTCTGGACTGTGACCTCCTGATCATCGATGACCTGGGGACGGAACTGAACAACACGTTTGTGTCCTCCCAGCTGTTTTACTGTATTAATGAGCGGCTGATTCGAAAGAAAGGAACGATTATTTCCACGAATCTGTCTATGGATATGCTCCGGGACACCTATTCAGACCGGATTTCTTCCAGGATAATCAGCCAGTATTCCATCATTCCGCTGTATGGCGGAGATATCAGGACAAAAAAACGATGACTGTCTTGACTAATTTCAACCATAATGTTATAAAGAATTTGTCGAACAAAACCGTATGGATGGAGGAAAGAAATGATATACGAAGAGAAGACGATTGAGACCATACCCGTTGGTCCCCTTGGACTGGTGCCCCTCAAGAGCTGTACAGAGCTGGGCAAGAGAGTAAACGACTATCTTGTAACCTGGAGACAAGAGCGAGAAAGCGAACATAAATCTACCATCGCGTTTGCCGGATATCAGCGAGATTCTTATATCATCGGCGCAAAGACGCCCCGGTTTGGTTCCGGGGAGGCAAAGGGAGCTCTGGAAGAGTCTGTCCGCGGCGATGATCTGTATATCATGGTGGATGTGTGCAACTACAGCCTGACCTACTCCTTGTGCGGTATGACCAATCATATGTCCCCGGACGATCATTTTCAGGATTTAAAGAGAATTATCGCGGCGGCAGCGGGAAAGGCCCGGAGAATCAACGTGATCATGCCGTTTCTCTACGAGGGAAGACAGCACAAGCGCTCCAGCCGGGAGTCCCTGGACTGCGCGCTGGCCCTGCAGGAGCTGACCAACATGGGGGTAGAGAATATCATTACCTTTGATGCCCACGACCCCAGAGTGCAGAACGCTATCCCCGAAAAGGGCTTCGAGACCGTGCAGCCTGTGTATCAGTTTATCAAGCATCTCCTGAAGGCGGAGACGGATCTTGAGATTGACAGCGACCACATGATGGTCATCAGCCCCGACGAGGGAGGCATGGCCAGGGCCGTATATTTTGCCAATGTTCTGGGACTGGACATGGGAATGTTCTATAAACGCCGTGATTATACCCGGATTGTGGACGGGCGGAACCCTATCGTGGCCCATGAATTCCTGGGAACCAGCGTGGAGGGGAAGGACGTGATTATCATTGACGATATGATCTCCTCCGGGGAGAGCATGCAGGACGTGGCATCCGAGCTCAAGAGAAGAAAGGCCAGGAAGGTATTTATCTTCGCCACCTTCGGCTTGTTTACCAACGGTTTTGAGAAGTTTGACAAATTATATGAAGACGGAATCATCGACAGGATCTTTACCACCAACCTTGTATACCAGAGCCCGGAGCTTCTGTCCAGGCCTTATTACGCAAGTGTGGATATGAGCAAATATATTGCCCTGATCATCGATAATCTGAACCACGACGCGTCCCTCAGCGAGCTTCTGAATCCTGCAGGGAGAATCAACCGGCTGGTGGAGAGATATCGGAACGGGAAGAGGTAATGCTTAACGATTATAAAAATGATTATCTGGCTGGCTCTCCCAGCCAGATTTTTCTTATCTTATAGGAAAGTGCTCCTGCATCAAGTTACCGTGGCCCTGGGCAGTGTGAAGATGAATTCCGTTCCCACTCCTTCGGTGCTGATCACGTCGATGGTCTCGCCGTGGTTCTGGATGATCTCCTTGACAATGGCAAGCCCAAGCCCGGTTCCTCTCTTGTCTTTTCCGCGGGACTGGTCGGTCTTGTAGAACCGCTCCCAGATCTTTTTCAGGCTTCCTTTTGGGATGCCGATGCCCGTGTCCTTCACGGAGACAAAGGCCTTCTCGTACTTTACGGTAGTCTGGATATAAATTACCGAGTCGGAGTGGCTGAACTTGATGGCATTGTCGATGAGGTTGTAGAGCACCTGCTGGATTTTTCCAAGGTCCGCGTAGACCAAGGTGATATTCTCCGAAAATGTCAGGTCAAGAACGATATTTTTAGAGTCGCAGGTGCCTTCGAAGGAGGCTGAGGTGTCCTTGATTACCCGGTTGATGTCAAAGTTGGTTCTGGAGAGATATCCCTTGCTGTCCAGGGAATTTAAAGTCAGCAGTCCCTGGGTCAGCTTGTTTAATCGGTCGGTCTCGGATATGACCCGGTTTAAGTATTTTTCATACATCTCAGGCGGTATGGTGCCGTCCAGAATGGCCTCCAGATACCCTTTGATGGAGGTGAGAGGGGACCGGAAATCATGGGAGATGTTGGCGATAAAGGTTCTCTGGTACTCTTCCATCTTATCCAGCTCATCGGACATATAGTTTAAGGTGGCTGCCAGATATCCCATCTCGTCCTGGGTGTGGATGGTGGTCTTGTACTTGAGATTGCCTTCCGCATACTGGTTGGCAGCCTCCGTAATCTTTTTCAGAGGAAAGTACACAGTCTTTGTAAACACCAGGAGAATGATGAGGGACAGGGCAAATATAATGCCGGAGATAATATACAGGAGATTTAAAAATCCGTCTCTGGCAGTCTGGACATGCCTCATGGGCAGATGGATAAGGACATAGCCGTAGGTCATGTAATTGCCTGTGATAGGCGCCAGAACCGACATTACCTCCTCTGTGAAGCAGTCATTGTAGTTCCCGACGGCATAAGGCCTGTTGCCGCTGAACACAGGGTCAAAGTCGGCAATTACCTCTCCGGCTCTTGCGGAATGGTTGCTGTCCACCACGATGGTTCCCCGGTTGTTCACCACCCAGACCTCAGCCTTTAAGTAGGTGGCCACCGCCTCCAGCTGCGGATAGGCGGAGTTGATGTTTATGTTGCGTCCTTTATACACCTGGCTGTATCGGGAGGCCAGGAGCCTGGCTTCGTCGTAGAGGGTCTCCGCCTCCTGGCTGATGAGCTGGTTGTAAGTCATCTCCGAGGCCGTGGTGGCGATGACAAAGAAGCCCAGGATTCCGAAAACCAGATACCCAAGTATAAATTTGTAGTAGAGTGAATGTTTCATAAGATATCAGCGCTTCACCTCAAATTTGTAGCCGATGCCCCACACGGTGGTCAGGGCCCAGTTGGAGTTGTCCTTGATCTTCTCCCGGAGCCGCTTGATATGTACATCCACGGTGCGGGTGTCGCCGATGTACTCGTAGCCCCAGATGTGGTCTAAAAGCTGCTCCCTGGTAAAGACCTGGTTGGGGGAGGCGGCGAGGAAATATAAAAGCTCCAGCTCCTTAGGCGGCATCTCCACGGAGCGCCCGCCGTAAGTTACGGAATAGTTGGTCAGGTTCACTACCAGGTCCGGGTACTCCACATATTCTCCCTGCTGGTCGGAGCCGGGCTGGGCAGACGCCGGGACCGCGTGATAGCGGCGGAGCACCGCCTTTACCCGGGCTACCAGTTCCTTGGAGTCAAAAGGCTTAATCATGTAGTCGTCGGCGCCAAGTTCCAGACCCAGCACCTTGTCAAAGATTTCTCCTTTGGCGGACAGCATGATAATAGGCACCTGAGAGGTAGCCCGGAGCTCTCTGCACACCTGGTATCCGTCGATGCCCGGAAGCATCAGGTCCAGCAGGATGATGTTGGGCTTGAAGTCCGGAAATACGCGGAGAGCCTCCTCCCCGTCATTTACAATCAAGGTTTCGTAACATTCTTTTATGAGATAAAGGGAGATCAGTTCCGCGATATTCACATCGTCATCGACAATAAGCACTCGCTGTTTTTCTGCCATTTGTTTATCCTCCGAGTTAATGAATCTGCCGCCGAACGGCATAGGCGGGAATGGTTACTTGAAAACAACAATGGTGACGCCGGAGTCGCCTTCTCCGAACTCGCCCAGGCGGAACTCCTTTACATACTTCAGCTTTTTCAGTTTCTTGTGAACGGCAGTCCTGAGAGCGCCGGTTCCCCGGCCATGCACCACCCGCACCTGGGGAAGGCGGGCCAGGTAAGCGTCGTCTAAATATTTGTCCAGCTGGGGGACGGCCTCGTCTGTGGTCATGCCGATGAGATTGATCTCAGGGGATACGGAGAAGGACTTGGACATCTTAATCTTGCCGCCGCCGGTCTTCTGCTTTTGGCTGCCGCCTGTTTTTGCCTCGGCGCCGGCCGTGTCCTCCGCCATTTCCAGGTCTTTTATGTTAACCTGGGAACGGAGGATTCCCATCTGGACATAGAGATCTCCTTTGGCGTTGGGGAGGGTGCTGACCGTTCCCACCATATTCAGGGAGAGCACTTTCACCGTGTCTCCTATCTGCAGGGTCTTGGCGGAAAGGGTTTTCTTCGGACCTTTTGCCTTTACCGTCAGCTTCTGGTCCACCTGGTTCATCTTTTCCCGCAGCCGGGCGCGCTCTGCCTCCAGCTCCCGGCTGACGCCGGATGCCGAGGCGAGGCGGTTGATGTTTTTGATAGTCTGGTCCGCAGTCTCCTTGGCCTCTCTGAGGATGCGCTGGGCCTCTTCGTTTGCCTGGCGGAGAAGCTTATCCTTTCTCTGGTCCAGCCGTTCTTCCTTCTGGGAGAGGCGGGCGCGCAGCTTGGCGGCCTCCTCCTTGTAGATCCTGATTTCCTCCTGCTCTTTCTCGATGGTAAGCCTGCTCTCCTCCAGGTGGGCGATGAGGTCTTCGAAGGTCTCATCGTTGGCTTCCAGGTGATTTCTGGCGTCCTCAATGATAAAATCAGGCAGCCCCAGTTTCTTTGAGATGGCGAAGGCGTTGCTCTTGCCGGGGATGCCGATGAGAAGCCGGTAGGTGGGCTGCAGATTCTCCACGCTGAACTCGCAGCAGGCATTTTCCACGCCGGGAGTGGTGAGGGCGTAGACCTTCAGCTCGCTGTAGTGGGTAGTGGCCATGGTGCGGCACTTCATGTTGTGGAGAAAGTTCAACACGGCGATGGCGAGTGCGGCGCCTTCTGTCGGGTCCGTGCCTGCCCCCAGCTCGTCGAACAGGCACAGGGAGCGGCTGTCCGCCTGGTCCAAGATGGAAACAATGTTGGTCATGTGGGCAGAGAATGTGCTCAGGCTCTGCTCAATGCTCTGCTCGTCTCCGATATCCGCGAATACATCCCGGAACACTGCCAGCTCGGAACCGTCAAAGGCGGGAATGTGAAGCCCTGCCTGTCCCATGAGGGTGAAGAGGCCTACGGTCTTTAAGGACACCGTCTTTCCGCCGGTGTTGGGCCCCGTGACGATGAGAAGGTCAAACTCTTTTCCCAGGTGGATGTTGATGGGCACCACCTTTGCCGGGTTCAGAAGGGGATGGCGGCCTTCCTTGATGTTGATGTACCCGCTGGCGTTGAACACAGGCTGGCTGCACTTGTAATGTCTGGCCAGAGCAGCTTTGGCGAAGACGAAATCCAGTGTGGCGAGAAGCTCCTGATTCATCTTGATCTCCTCGGTGAAGGGCGCGGTCTGATTGCTCAAGTCCGCCAGGACAGCCTCGATCTCTTTCTTTTCCTGAACTTCCAGTTCCCGAAGCTCATTGTTCAGCTGAACCACCGCCATGGGCTCAATGAACAGGGTGGAGCCGGTGGAAGACTGGTCATGAACCATGCCGGCGACCTGGTTCTTGTATTCAGCCTTGACCGGAAGGCAGTAGCGGCCGTCCCGCATGGTGACCACGGCGTCCTGGAGATATGTCCGGTTGGAGTTGAGAATGGAGTTCAGCTGGGTGTGGACGCGGTCGCTGATCACCTTCATGGAACGCCGCACATGGCGGAGCCCGGGGCTGGCGTCATCGCTGATCTCGTCTTCCGAGAGTATGCAACGCTTGATCTCCGTATTCAGAGGCGTCAAAGGTTCCAGAAGGCGGAAGGTCTCCTCCAGAGAATCATCTGGAAGCTCTGACTCCTCGTGGCGGCCGTAGGCCTTGGCCCTGGCGGCTATGGTCAGGATGCCGCTGACGGCCAGAAGCTCGGTGATGCCCAGAGAGCTGCCGATCTCAAGGCGCTTTAAAGAGTCCTTCACATCTCTTAAGCCGGAAAAAGAGATACTGCCTTTCTGGCGCACTCTGGTGAGGGCGTCGGCGGTCTCGGTCTGGGTCCGGCAAATCTCCCTTATGTCAACAGAAGGCAGCAGATCCCTGCACAGCTGCCGCCCGAGAGGCGAGGAGGCGTACTCCTGAAGCTGGGAGATAATTTTGTCATATTCTAAAGTCTTTAATGATTTTTTGTTCATATTATAAATCCTTTCAACGGGGTGAGGACACACTTACCCTTAAGTATATCACAAAACAGAAGGATTAAGTGGGTTTTTTTCTTAATTTTGAAGATTTGATTGATTTTAATTTAACATAGTGTTAGACTGTAGGTACAGTCCCAAGTTAAAAAAACGAAGGGGACTGACCATTTCAGGAGGATATATTATGAGAAAATCAGGCAAGAAACTGATGTCCGCAGTGATGGCAGGAGTTATGATGCTGTCTCTGGCAGCCTGCGGAGGCCAGGCCGCCGACGCGACTACGGCAGCCGAGACCACGACAGCCGAAACCACCACAGCGGCGGAGACCACCACGGCAGCCGAGACTACCGCGGCAGAGACCACAAAAGCCGGGACGGAGGCTGAGGCGGAGACCGCAGAGAACCAGCAGGCTGACATCGTGGTAATCGGAGCCGGCGGAGCAGGAATGACGGCAGCCATCCAGGCAGTCCAGGACGGAGCCACCGATGTGGTGATTCTGGAGAAGATGCCTGTCACCGGCGGAAACACTACCCGTTCCACAGGCGGCCTCAACGCGGCCGAGACTCCTTATCAGGAGGCGGACGGGATCGAGGACTCCATCGAACTGTTTGTGGAAGACACCATGAAAGGCGGCAAGGAGTTAAACGACAAGGAACTGGTGACTGTCATGGCGGAGAACTCCGCGGCGGCAGTGGACTGGGTCAATGAGATCGGCGGAGACTTAAGCGTGGTAGGCATGTTCGGCGGCGCCAGCGTAAAGCGTATCCACAGACCTACCGATACATCTGCTGTAGGCCCCATGCTGGTAAAGGCTCTCAACGACAAGGTGGCAGAGCTGAACATTCCGGTGCTTCTTGAGACCAAAGCGGAGAAGATTCTGGTTGACGACAGCGGAAAAGTGTGCGGAGTGACGGCGACAGACAAGGACGGCGGGGAATTTACCATCGACTGTACGGCAGTGGTGCTGGCTACCGGCGGATTCGGGGCAAACTCCGAGATGGTAGTAGAGTACAAGCCTGATCTGGCAGGTTTCTGTACCACAAACCACGGCGGCGCTACCGGAGACGGAATTGCCATGGCTAAAGAGCTGGGAGCCGATTTTGTGGATATGGAGCAGATTCAGACTCATCCCACAGTCAATCCTGACACACAGACCATGTATACAGAAGGCGTGAGAGGAAACGGCGCCATTCTGGTTAATAAAGAAGGAAAACGTTTTACAGATGAGCTGGGAACCAGGGACGTGGTATCAGCCGCGATTCTGGAGCAGACAGACGGACAGTGCTATCTGGTGTTTGACCAGGCGGTAAGGGACAGCCTGGCAGCCATTGAATCTTACATCAAAGCAGGAATCGTCACCGAGGCGGATACCCCGGAGGAACTGGGCGAGGCCATCGGCGTGGACGGAGCGGCTCTGGCAGAGACTCTGAAGGCCTATGCCGGATATCAGGCAGCAGGCAAGGATGAGGAATTCGGACGTGAGAGCATGGAAGCGCCGCTGGATCAGCCGAAGTACTATGCGGCTCTCTGCGCGCCGGCCATCCATCACACCATGGGCGGCGTGAAGATCAACACCGAAACCCAGGTTCTGAAAGAAGACGGAACTCCGATTCCAGGTTTGTTCGCGGCCGGAGAAGTTACAGGAGGCGTTCACGGAGCCAACCGTCTGGGCGGCAACGCGGTTACTGATATCGTGGTGTTCGGCCGCATCGCCGGTTCGGCAGCAGAAAGCTATGTGGCAGACAACGGCGGCCACACAGAAGCTGAACTCGTCGCCGCGGAAGGCGGAGAAGAAAGCGGTCCTGCAGTTCAGGGCAATTACAAGGACGGCGTCTATGAAGGAACCGGCAAGGGCAACAACGGAGACATTACCGTGGAAGTGACTGTAGAAGGCGGAAATATCGTCTCCGTAGTCTTAAAAGAGCACAGTGAGACTCCCGGAATCTACGAGGCCGCGGAAAAAGGCGTTGTGGAGGCTATTATCAAGAACCAGACTGCCGAGGTTGATACCGTGTCCAGCGCAACCAACAGCAGCAAGGGAATCATAGAGGCCGTAACGGCGGCTCTCCAGGCAGCTGAATAAAAGAGTGATTCCATAGGGAACGCCCGAGAGGGCGCATGAGAAGCAGCAGTCCGGGGCGGCATCAGCCGCCGGGGCTGCTGTCTTGGCATTCTGCGGCCCGGCGCGTCCCGCTTCAGACGGAAAACTGTCGAAAAACCCTGTAAAATCATTGCCATTCTCAGTCAGTCATGTTAAAATTTCCTTTATAAGGATAAGAGAAGCCGCACAGGGGGAACATACTATGATCAGAATGGTTGTCAGCGATATGGACGGAACACTTTTGAATAAAAAGGCAGAGATAACCGACGGAAATCTCAAGGCGATTCGCTGCCTTGAGGAGAATCATATAGAATTTGTAATCGCGTCAGGAAGAGATTACCGGGGAGTATACACGGTAATCGGAAGATATGGAATAGAATGCGAGGCGATTCTCGGCAACGGGTCCCAGTATGTGGACCGCCGGGGAGAGCTGCTCATGAGCTGCTATATGAAAAAAGAAGTTGTGCCTGATATTGTGAGAATTTTCCAGGGATTGAAAATTCCCCACATGATCTTTGCCACCGATGGATTTTTTACCGCAGATGAGCCGGAGGAGGTCAGGAGAGCGTTCATGGAGAGAAGCTGCAGCCGGTTTGGAAGAGGAGAGGAAGACTTTGACAGAGGCGGAAAGTATGAATATCTGCCGTGCAACCAGCTGCAGAAGATAGAAGACTTCGACGGATTTTTGCGCCATGACCGGGAGATTATGAAAGTGGAGGCATTTACCACGCCCTGTGGAGAGAGGGCCGCAGGGGAGCAGCAGCTCCGGGAATATGAACTGTCCGGCGGGGAGATGTCAGACGTGAGGACGATCAACCGCGCCAAGGAACAGCTGAAAGAGATACCTGGGATATCATTTTTATCTTCCTTTGAGGATAATGTGGAGGTTACGGACAAGGATGCCCAGAAGGGATATATTCTGGACAAGGTTATCCGCCAGAAGGGACTTTCCAGGGGAGAGGTGGCAGTGGTCGGAGACGGGATGAACGATTTGTCCATGTTTGAGATTTTTCCTGATTCCTATGCCCCTTCCAATGCCCAGGAAACCATCAAAGAGATGGCGGGCGAGATTGTGAGCAGCAATGAAGAAGACGGATTCGCCCGGGCGGTTGACCGGATATTGGCAAAGAATTTGGCTGCGGCCAAGTAGCAGGCCCAGGCTCGGAGTTGGAGAGGAGAACGTGTATGCCGGATATGAACACCCCTCAGCAGGAATCCACTGAAAAACGTCCGTTTATTCGGGAAAAGATCGCAAGGCCGCCTATGACAAGGCGGCAGCTTGTAAAACGGATGGCCGTCTGTCTGTTTATCGCGGTTTTGGCAGGAGCCTCCGCGGGGGCCGGTTTTGCCGTCGCAAGGCCGCTGGCAGAAAAATATCTGGTGGCGCAGCCCACCCAGGAAAGTGTTTCCGTGACCATACCGAAAGATGATCCGGAGTCTTCCCCGGCGGAGACTATGTCCGGCGGTGAGGAAAGCTCCCCCGTGGAGCCGGAGAGCGGGACGGAGGATGGAACGGCGGAGGAGACAGCAGAGGGAACAGAGGAGACCGCTGGAGAGAGTCCGGAGTCTGTCCAGGAGACAGAGGAGACCGAGACCTCCACGGAGGAAGAGACACAGCCTCTCCGGGAAGTCATACAGGAAGTCATAGACGCATATGAATATAGTTATTCGGCAAAGGATATCAACGCCCTCTATGGGATTCTCTATTCCGTGGTGAGGGAGGCGGACAAAGGGGTTGTGGAAGTTCACTCTCTCAGACAGGAGACAGACTGGTTTGACAATCCGGTGGAGAGGGCCGGCCTGTTCGCAGGGGTGGTTATCGCGTCTACAGGCCAGGAACTGCTGATCCTGACACCGGACAGGGCGGTGGAGAACGCGGATTCCATTAAAGTGACCTTCAGAGACGGCGCTCAGACAGACGGGATGATCAAGGGAACCGATCCCATATCTGGCATGGCTATTGTGAGCGTGGACACGGGACAGATGGAAGAAAGCACGCTTTTGGACACGGCCGTGCTGAAGCTGGGCAATTCCTACAGCGCGCGGCAGGGTGATCTGGTGGCGGCCGTAGGCGCCCCGGTGGGGCTGGTTCATTCCAGCGCTTACGGAAGCATCTCCTATGTGGTCCGCAACGTGCAGGTGGCTGACGGGGCTGCCAGGCTTTTATATACGGATATCAGAAGCGATGCCGGGTCGGGGACATTTCTGGTCAACATGGAAGGCGAGATTATCGGCTGGGCGTCGGAGGCGTATGATGAAGACGGAACTCAGAATTTCACAGTGGCCATGGGTATCTCTGACTACAAGCCCCTTCTGGAAAAGATGTCCAACGGACAGCCGATTCCTTATCTGGGCATATACGGGCAGGAAGTCAGTGCTTCCATGACAGAGAGGGGAATTCCCGCAGGAGTCTATGTGACCGACTGTGTCCCGGAGGGACCGGCATACAACGCCGGAATACAAAACGGGGATATTATCGTGCGCGTGGGCAATCAGGATATTGTCACTATAAAGGACTACCAGAATCAGGTGGAGGCCCTGAACCAGGATTCCGTGGTGACTGTTGTGGTTCAGAGGCAGGGAATCGAGGAGTACAAAGAGCTGGAATATCAGGTGACAGCGGGGGCCAGGTGACATGCCTGGTTCCGCCTGTTTTCACGGTCTCATGTTCGGGTTCCGGCGCTCCCGTGGAGGAAGAGGGGGTAAGTGAGGCTTCGGCATTTTTAAGGTAAGCAACAGTTTAGAATGGAGGCAGAGATGAAGTATATTGACACCCTCAGGGAGGGGATGCGCATATCAGAGGTGTATCTGTGCAAGAGCAAGCAGATCGCGCAGACAAAGTCGGGAAAAGAATACGGCAATCTGGTGCTGCAGGATAAGACGGGAACCATTGACTCCAAGATCTGGGATCTGAATTCGCCGGGGATAGGGTCATTCGAGATAATGGACTATGTGCGGGTGGACGCAGATGTGACTGTCTATCAGGGTTCCAAACAGCTGAATGTAAAGCGCATCCGCAAGGTGGACGAGGGAGAGTATGTGGAGGCGGATTATCTTCCAGTGTCCCTGAAGGATATTGAGAAGATGTATCAGGAGCTGATGCAGTACGCCCGGTCCGTCAAGAATCCGCATCTGAACCGGCTGGTGTCAGAGGTTTTTATAGAGGATGAGCAATTCGCCAAGGCGTTTAAGTTCCACAGCGCGGCAAAAAGCGTTCACCACGCCTTTGTAGGCGGGCTGCTCGAACACACTCTGGGAGTGGTGAAGATGTGTGACTATTTCGCAGGCTATTACCGGGAATTAAACCGGGATCTGCTCCTGACAGCCGCTATGTTTCACGATGTGGGCAAGATCCGGGAACTGTCTAAGTTTCCGGAAAATGACTACACTGACGACGGGCAGCTTGTGGGACACATTATAATCGGGACGGAACTGCTGACAGAGAAGATTCGTCAGATCCCCGGCTTCCCTCCCCGGCTGGCATTGGAGTTAAAGCACTGTATTCTTGCCCACCACGGCGAGCTGGAGTACGGATCTCCCAAGAAGCCGTCGATTCTGGAGGCTCTGGCGCTGAATTTCGCGGACAACACCGACGCCAAGCTGGAGACTATGATCGAGGCGCTGCGGGGAATTGCCGATAACCAGGCATGGACCGGGTATAACCGGCATCTGGAAACGAACATTCGCAAGACGACGGAAAACTGAGGGGCGTTTTGCCGGAGTGGGGAAGACAGAAGAGGAAAAGAGAGTCCTGGAGAAAGAGACGAAAATCATCACTTTTTCCAGGACTCTCTTTGTTGTATTATTTATAACTAGGAGGTATACAAATAATTGCTCTGGCCATCGGCTGTCAGGTCGATGACCTATATCTATGTAAAAAGCAGGAGGGCCGCTTGAATTGTTTGCCGAGGCCGGCAACGGTTGCGCGCTGTATGCCGCCGGCCTCATTTATGTATGATCATATCTTATCGATATCATGGTTATATAATATCAGGGAATTGTGAATAGAGTTTGTTGATTCCATAAAAGATATGTAAAATTCTGGAAGGAATTATTAAGAAAGAGGGAAAGAAATTCTTGCAGTAATGTAAGGTTGACATAACGAGGACAGGGAAGGAGAGGAACACATGGATTTGAAGAAAAATGACATATTTACAGTGGCCATAGAGGATATGAGCGACGACGGGGCGGGAATCGGGAGGCAGGATGGATATATCTGGTTTATCAAGGACACGGTCATCGGCGATAGGGTGGAGGCCAGGGTTATGAAGATGAAAAAATCCTATGGCTTCGCCAGGCTTGTGAAAGTAACCGTACCCTCTCCTGCCAGGTCGGAGCCCCTTTGTTCTGTGGCGCGCCAGTGCGGCGGCTGCCAGCTTCAGGCCATGAACTACGAGGAGCAGCTGAAATTTAAAGAGAACAAGGTGTACAATAACCTGCTGAGAATCGGAAAGCTGGACGGGCTGCCGAGAGTGACAGAAGATGTCTGCAGGGCAGGGGAAGAACCGGAAGGCTTTCTGCCGATTATGGGCATGGAGAATCCCTGGAGATACCGGAATAAAGCCCAGTTTCCTTTTGGGACGGACAAGGCTGGGAGAATCGTGGCAGGCTTTTACGCAGGGAGAACTCACGATATTATCCCCCAGGCCGACTGCCTTCTGGGAGTAGAAGAGAACCAGAGGATTCTTAAAATCATTATAGAATTCATGGAGGAGCATCACGTCAAGGCTTACGATGAGAAATTCCACCAGGGGCTGGTGCGCCATGTGCTGATACGAAAGGGATTCCGAACAGGCCGGCTGATGGTGTGCCTGGTGATCAACGGCAGGGAGCTGCCCTGTCAGGACAAGCTGGCAAAGCGGCTGGAAAGAGTGGAGGGCATGACCAGCATCTCCCTCTGCGTCAATATGGAAAAGACCAATGTGATTATGGGGGAGGAGGTTATCTCCCTCTTCGGCCCCGGATATATAGAGGATTATATCGGCGATATTAAATACCAGATTTCTCCCCTGTCCTTTTATCAGGTGAATCCGGCACAGACGGAAAAACTGTACCGCACGGCTCTGGAGTATGCCGGACTGACGGGGGAGGAGACGGTGTGGGATCTGTACTGCGGCATCGGCACCATATCCCTGTTCCTGGCACAGAAAGCGAAACGGGTATACGGAGTGGAGGTTGTTCCCCAGGCCATCGGCGATGCCAGGAAAAACGCGGCTCTCAATGGTATGTCCAATGTGGAATTTTTTGTGGGCAGGGCGGAGGAGGTTCTGCCTGAGGCGTATGAGAGGAATCAGATCCATGCGGACGTGATCGTGGTGGACCCGCCGAGAAAAGGATGCGATGAGAAGTGCCTGGAGACCATCGTGAAGATGGCGCCGGAGAGGGTGGTGTATGTCAGCTGTGACTCGGCTACACTGGCCCGGGACCTTAAGTACCTGTGCGGCAGGGGGTATGAGGTGAGGAAAGTGAGATGCTGTGATATGTTTCCGGCGACGGTTCATGTTGAGACAGTTGTTCTTCTGTCTAAACTAAAACCAGATGATATGGTTGAGATTAAGGTTGATCTGGGCGGGGTGGATGCGGCAGAAGAGACAAAGGCTGCATACACCATAAATATAATGGCTGCAGCGGTCTGATTGTCTGCACAGCTGTTATAGTGAAAGACAAAGTAATTTGCCGTTCACCATAACAACCTATAAAAACGAAATTATACAGATGGTTTTTCTAAATGGCAGGAGATCTCATGGTTCTTGTGCCGCGTACGCTCCGGCATAGATCCCGGCCATTCTGCCGGAAGTGATGCACCAGCCCTGAAAAGCGCCGCCGTAGCCGATATAATTCTTGGCTCCGCTCAACAGCCCGCCCATGCTGTCATTTCCGACTGCGTAGAGTCCGGGGATAGGCGTATCCGTGCCGGCCTTCTGCACGCGGAGCTGTGTATCCACATCCAGCGCGCCTCCCGTAGAGAAGGGACGGACACTGCCGGTGACTGCGTAGAAGGGGCCCTCCTCTATGGGGATCAGATAGGAGTTGTCCTTTCCCTGGTCTTTATCTTCTCCTGCGCCGCAGAGCTCGTTATAGCGGTTCACCGTTCCGGCAAGAACCGCCGGGTCAACGGAGAGCTTGCCGGCCAGCTCTTCAATCGTGTCTGCCTTATACACATAGCCGGCTTCGATGGCGTGCTCCAGGATATCGTATACTTCAGGAATGGGCATATTGCGGGGCACGCCGCCCTGGCCGAAATAGCTTGGAAAATTCACTTCGGAGAGGAAACCGTTTTCCGCTACCTGCTGAATCTGCTCTTTGCC
The DNA here is from genome assembly GCA_910577935.1 of uncultured Hungatella sp. GTDB lineage: Bacteria > Bacillota > Clostridia > Lachnospirales > Lachnospiraceae > UBA3402. Next base: position 91,909 of record CAJTOT010000007.1, read on the forward strand.
TAAGATACCGTAGTAATAAGATCCGGCGATGAGAGTTTTGGGTGTGATAAAATCTCCGTCATTGCCCGAGGTGATATGGAACTCGTTGCAGATTCGGTTTCCCTCACGGTCTACCGCCAGCACTGTGGGCATTACGGCCAGACCCAGGGGGGGTATCGTTCAGGCTCCAGGTGCTGGGCCGTCCGGTTCGGTTGTTCATCTTGGTCTTGTCAAAGTGAACCGGGTAGTCGTGGATCTGTCCCGTGGTGCACGCTTCCTGGAGCGTGATGGGGATGTTTCCGATTCCTTTTGTGCCGGCTCCTATATCCATGGCTGAGGCGATCATCAGCCCGTCATTTTGCGCCATTCCGTTTATCATCCAGTTTCCGCTGGCCAGCATGGGGTAATATTCGTTTTCAGCCAGCCACTGGGAGGTATGCTCAGAGCTGCCCAGAAATCCGCCGGTTGCTAAGATTACCGCGTCTGCATGGATCAGGTATTCGGTCCCGTCATACAGGTTCCGCGCCCTGGCGCCGGTCACTTTGCCGCTGCCTTCGTCATACAGCAGTTCGTAGCCTTCTGTCTCTGTCATATAGCGACCGCCTGCCGCCGCAACCACATCATCCAGCATCCCTCTGTGCCACTGGTATACCTGGGCGCGCCTCTGCTCGTAGCTGATGCTGCCGGATACATAATTATAGCGCACAGGCCAGGTGGAGGTGGAGATAGCGCCGCCCCCGCCTACAGCCGCGTTGCCTCCTGTAGGGCGGTCAAAAATATAGTCATGGTCATAGACCAGCCAGTCCAGCGTGTCGCCGGAATTATCCAGAAACATGTCCAACAGCTCCACATCTGCACATTGTTTTCCGTCATAATCGGTGGTGTATTCCAGCCAGTCTTCCCGGAAGGCTTCTTTATCTACATAATCCTTTCCTCCATTATATTCATCCTGATATTTTTGGGGATTGACGATCAGCGCGGAATGCGCCCCGCAGGAGGAGCCGCCGATCTTTCCGGCTTTGTCGATGCCGATCACCGTGACCTGCTCCTTTCCGGTCTCTTTCTGCAGAGATTCCACTGCCGAGACCGCCGCCATGATGCCGGAGGGTCCCAGACCGATTACCAGGACATCTGCTTCCAGCTCCTCAACCACCCCTGCATTAGCCTTTTCTACAGGAGCATAAAAATTTTCTATGGCTGTTTCGTCGCTTCCGCCGGCCAGCAGGGCCTGACGAATCGCTTTGTCGGCAGCAGTTTTTACAGCGGAACTGGTTGCTGTGGCTCCTGTGATGGCATCCACGGCTAAGGACTGGTTTTCCAGAATTCGCGGAACCATAAGCTCCATCACGTTCTGCAGGATCACATCGGTCTCACAGGAATCTCCCTGGCTTTGGGGTTCTATCCCCAGGATGCGGGTCTCGTCAACAGTGACTCGGATTGGAAGCAGTTCGATGCTGCTGAAGCCTCGGGCTTCTGCCAGATAAGTCCCCGGCTTCATGTGTACCTCGGCCGCCGGCTGCTCGATTCCCTGCGCCTCTCCCAAGGCTGTCCTCAGGGCAGACTTTATGGCCTCTGAGCTGACTGTGGCTCCGGCTGTTGTGTCTACCTCGGCAGATTGCGCCTTCATGACCCGATCCGGCATCTGTTCTACAGCGCTGCTGCCGATGCCGGGGGTCTCTTTGTCCCCCGTGACTGTCACATCAAGGATGGAGTTCTCATCCACAGTCACAGTCACCTTGACTTCCCCGCCAAATCCCTGCGCGGCAGCCGTGTAGGTGCCGGCAGTGTAGATGCCGGGCGCCGCGGCTGTCTCAGGGGCAGAAGAGCCGGAAGGGCTTTCGGCCGTTTTTTCCGCCGCGGGCGCAGGTGATTCGGCGATGCCCCCTGTTTCGGGAGCAGAGGAGCAGGCGCAGGCAAGCATTACCATAGCTACAGGCACTGCCGGGGGTACTTAGAAAGAGGGACATGCTATATGAATATGAAGACGGGAGAATTTATCCGCATGGCAGGCACCACCATGCGGACGCTCCGCTACTATGAATCTAAAAACATCCTCCATCCGGTCCGCAATCAGGAAAATACATATCGCTCTTATGATGAACATGACCTGCTGGCACTGTGGGAAGCCAAGCGTTTAAGCAGCCTGTCCATACCTCTGGATAAGGTCATGTTTTTTAAGGAGGAAGATGAGATTATCAACCGGATGCGTCAGATCGAACAAGGACTCAGCGGACAGATTGAGGAATTGGAACGCCGATTGCAGTCGGTGGCAGCTACGCGGCACCGATATGAGGTTCTGGCGTCCTGCAGGGACCGCTTTGTCCCATATACCTATAACAGTATCTGCCGCCTGTTTGTCAACACCCAGGAGGCCCTTGGACATCCTCATTTCAGTGAGATGATCCATGGCTGGTGTAATGCTATCCCGCTTACAAAATTTACCATGACCATTGAGCATACGGCGCTCACAGGAGATACGGACCATATCCTTCCGGTTAAAATGGGGCTGGGGATCATGCGGTCCCGCGCCAGGGAAGCCGGGCTGGATACGGAGGGGCCGGCTGTGGCCTATCCCCGGTGCAGCGGGCATATGTGCCATATCACGGTGGGAAGTCCTTTGCGAATACGGGAGAGCCACCTGTCGCCCCTCCTGGACTTTATCCGCAAGGAGCGCAGGGAGATTACCGGGGACTTTCATCTGCGGCTGTCCCACATTGTAAAAGACGGGGAAAGCCCCTGCTATCACTTCTTTCTCCATTCAGTCACCACATGATAAATTAAAATTAACACTTGGCTACAGGAAAGTATTTTGTTATAATGAAATGGATTGCACACAAAAGAAATATCGTAAGCAAGACATAGCAGGTGCTATTGGCAGGAAGAATGGAGATCGCACATGGTTAGCAGACAGATGGGTGATATTTACCGAAGGTTGTCAGAACATGAATATCAGACGGCGGAGGCTCTGGCGGAAAGCCTTGGCGTGAGCAGCAAGACGGTACGGAACCAGCTGAAGAATCTCAATGAGCTGCTGAAGGACTACAGCGTTTTTGTGGAGTCGAAGCATGGTTCGGGATACCGTCTGGTAATTGAGGATACAGAGAAGCGGAAGGAACTGGAAGAGCTGATGCGCAGGAAAGAACTCCAGGAATCAGGGGTGCCCAATTCCACGGAGGAGAGGGTTGAGTATCTGCTGGAATATCTTCTGAACACCGACGGATATGTGAAATTAGATGAACTCAGCGAGATGCTATACATCTCCAAAAAGACTTTGACAGGCAATCTGAAGGAAGTGGAGAATCTGCTGAAAGAGCATCATCTGTGTCTGCAGAGGAAACCCAACTACGGAATCCGGGTTGAAGGAAGGGAATTTGACAGACGGCTGTGTATTGCCGGATATGTGGCGAAGAAGGTTCAGATGACGGAAAAGCTGGAAGGCGACCAGGACGTGACGGAGGAGATCCAGTGGATTCATCAATGCGTACAGGGGTGTCTTTCAAAATATAATTTTGACATTTCAAGTGTGGCGTTTCAAAATCTGGTGCTGCACATTCAAATTGCCATTCTGCGTATGAGGGGCGGGCACTATGTCCCGGTGGTGGAGAGCGAACCGGACAAGATCCGCGACAAAAAGACATACCGCATAGCAGAAGAGATTCTTTGCAGGATCAAGGATAAGTTTCATGTAGAGTTTCCGGAAAGTGAGATAGGTTATATCGCTATTCACCTGGAAGGGAAAAAGATGATGATCAACAACACGGCCCTTGCGGAAGAAAAGGAGGGCAATCTGATCATCAGCCAGGAGATCAGCGATCTGGTGGGTTTTATGCTGTCGGCGGTCTATGACGCCTTTAAATTCGATTTCCGGGATGACCTGGAGCTGCGCATGTCCCTGAGCCAGCATCTGGTGCCCCTGGTGGTGAGAATCCGCCATGACATGAAGCTGACCAATCCCCTCTTAAAGGATATACGGGAGAGGTATTCCCTGGCCTACAGCATGGCCACCACCGCCTGCGTGATCCTGAACCACAAGTATCACAAGATTGTGAAAGAGGATGAGATCGGCTATATCGCGCTTTTGTTCGCGCTGGCTCTTGAGCGGAAGAAGACAGAGATCGCCAGGAAAAATATCCTTCTGGTATGCGCGTCGGGAAAAGGCAGCGCCCAGCTGCTTCTCTACCGCTACAAGACAGAGTTCGGACCATATATCAACAAGATCAGCGTCTGTGACGTGAGAAAGATCCAGGAGCAGAACTTTAACGAGATAGACTATATATTCACCACAGTGCCTATTCCCGTAAAAGTGCCGGTCCCGATTCAGGAGGTGGAGTATTTTCTGAAAAATTCCGATGTTCAGGCGGTGAAAAGGACCCTTATGGGCAAGACGGACAGCCCGGTGCTGGACATCTACCCCAGAGATCTGTTTCTGCCCCACATGAAATTTGCCGATAAAGATGAGGCTCTTCAGGTGCTCTGCGGCTTTGTGTATGAGAGAGGCCTGGTGCCCAGGGAGTTTCTGGATTCTGTCCGGGCCAGGGAGGTTCTCGCCAAGACGGCCTTCGGCAATATGGTGGCCATGCCCCATCCCATCGAGGTTATGGGAAAGCAGCCGTTTGTGTGCGTGGCGGTGCTGGACGAGCCTATTCTGTGGCTTCAGGATGATCCGGACAGCATGATTCAGGTGATCTTTCTCGTGTCCGTGGCCAACTATGAGCACTTTGATGTCCAAAAGTTCTATCAGGTTACTGCCAGGCTCCTCCTGGATAGCGGAAGCATGAAAGAGCTGATACGGAATCAGAATTACGAAACGTTGAGAAATCTTCTCCTGAAGGTGGAAGGGCAGGTAGACGACGAGGGCTGACGCTGTTTTGCAAAGAAGAACAGACCAATCCCGGATTTCATATGGACCTTGCAGGCGTTTGTGCGTTTTTAATAAAGTATACCGTGTATACCCCCCAAAAAAATTCAGATATATTAACTTGGAAAAAGGCTAAAGGAGGAAAAATTCACCAATAAAACAAAAAAAATATGGAGTTTTGACTTAGGATGTGGTATAATGAGTATCAGTCATTATGACAAACCTAATAAGCGCGCGTGTATTTAGGAAATGAAAATTGAGGAGGGTTTGCTATGAAAGACAAACTGATGAATGGATTTCTTATGTTTGCAACTAAGATCCAGGGTCAGAGACACATTAATGCTATTAAAAACGGCTTCACCAACCTGATGCCTATTATCATTGTAGGTTCTGTCTGTACATTGATTTCTAACGTTGTATGTAATACCACAGAAGGATATGTCAGCCTTGCCAATCTTCCGGGTATGTCCTGGCTGGGTTCTTTAAAGCCTATTTTTGATGCGGCCAATTACGGCACCATGAACATGATAGCTATCTGCATCTGCGTGCTGGTGGCGATGGAGTTAGGCGTGACACTGGGACAGAATGACTGGGCGATTCCGGTAACGGCTCTGGCCTGCTATATTTCTGTAGTTGACACAAGCAACGGTCTGGGCACGGATATCACGGCTGCTGCAGGTCTGTTCGTGGCTCTGATGGTTTCTCTGGTTGCGACCGAGATTTACTGCAAGCTCGTTAGCAGCAACAAGCTTAATATACGCATGCCGGAGAGTGTTCCGTCCAATGTGGCGAAGTCTTTCAGCATTTTGCTTCCTGCGGCCATTACAATCTTTGTCATATCCACATTCGGTTTTGCATTCAAGGCCATTACCGGCATGTCGGTTCCGCAGGCGATTATTATATTTATCCAGACTCCGTTGAGCGGAATCATGACTCATCCTCTGGGAATTCTCGTGATAGCGTTTATGTGTTCCCTGCTGTGGATATTCGGTATTCATGGCCCCAATACGCTGAACGGTATCTATGAGCCCATTTTCCTGGCTGCGTATGCCGAGAATGAGGCTGCTTACGCGGCAGGGCTGGCTGCTCCGAACATCGTTTGTTCCCCGTTCTGGAGCACATTCTTCTCTCTTACCGGAAGCGGTATCACAGGCGGACTGCTCATCGCTATCTTCCTGTTCTCCAAGAGAGACGACTTTAGGGCTATTGCCAAGCTGGCGCTTCCCTGCGGTATCTTCAATATTAACGAGCCGTTGATCTTCGGTCTTCCCATCGTTATGAACCCGATGCTGATGATTCCGTTCATGCTTTCTCCTCTGGCATCTGTGGGTATCGGATATATATTGACAGCCATCGGATTCTGTCCGAGACTGGTGGTGAACGCCCCCTGGACCACGCCTCCGTTCCTATGCGGCTTCCTGGCCGGCGGCGGAAGCATCACCGCGGGACTTTCGCAGATCATCGTTATCCTGGTGGCAGCTGCCATCTATACGCCTTTTGTCATCATGCTGAACAATCAGGCGCCGACAGAAGAGTAACTGTTGTAAAGATTATTATAGACAGTATGTTTTGCGGGTCAAAAAGGTCATACCCGGTCATGCAAGCGTGGCGGGCATGGCCTTTTGTCCCGGTATCATTATTATGCGGCAGGGTGTCGTCTGATAGAAATGCCTGTCGTGATTGTCGGAGGAGATGGGATGAGTTCCAGGATCAGCAAAAAGAAAAAGTCTTTGGCGGAAAAAGAGGCTGAGAAGGCGGAAATCCGCGAGCGGAACAGGCAGCTCTCAGATCAGCTGGCCGCTATGCCGAGAACGGGAGGGATGTTGGAACGTTTTACCAAGTGGCGCATGATCACATATGTGTGCATCATATGCCTCCCTCCATACGGGCTGTACCGGATCTGGTCAAAGGAATCCACGTTCACGCTTCCGGAGAGAACAGTGTGGACTTTTATAATCATTGTCTATGTGATGCAGCTTTCCAGAGCCTTTTTGTTCTCGTAGGAGGATTTTGGGAGACAGAGCTCGGGAGAAGGCTCAAGAGAAAAACGCAGAGACAAAAAGACCAGAACAGATAAAATGGTTATCCGCTCCTGGCCTTTTTAATCACAGCGGATAGGAAAGCCTTATTCTTCGAACAGGCATCCGCCGTTGGTCTCAATCACTTTCTTGTACCAGTGGAAGGACTTCTTGGGAATTCTCTTGTAGGAGCCTTTGCCGTAGTCGTCGCAGTCTACGTAGATGAAGCCGTAACGCTTGGACATCTGCTTGGTGGACTCGGATACAATGTCGATGCATCCCCAGGAGGTATATCCAAGGCACTCTACGCCGTCATACTCAATGGCGTCCAGCATGGCCCTGAAGTGAACGTCGAAGTAATCGATGCGGTACTGGTCATCGACGGTTCCGTCCTCTTTCAGCACATCCTTGGCTCCCAGACCGTTCTCCACGATGAAAAGCGGTTTGCGGTAGCGGTCGTACAGGTCCACCATGGACACGCGGAGTCCGGTGGGGTCAATCTGCCATCCCCAGTCGGAGGACTCTAAGTAAGGGTTCTTCACGGCAGTGATGGTGTTGCCGGCCGCGGTGTCCAGACCATCGGGATTGTGGGCGGCGCAGGAGGACATATAGTAGGAGAAGGACACGAAATCAACAGGATAAGCCTTCATGATCTCGTCGTCTCCGGTTTCCTTCACGATATTGATGCCCTTGTTTTTAAAGCGGGACAGCAGATACGCGGGATATTCTCCGAATACCTGGGTGTCGCTGTAGCAGTAGGTGCTTCTCATCATCTGCTGGGCCTCAAGAACATCCTCGGGCTTGCAGGTGAAGGGATAGTAGGTCAGCTTGGTGAGCATGCAGCCCACCATGGAGCCGGGAATGAGCTCGTGGCAGATCTTGGTGGCAAGGGCGGAGGCCACAAACTGATGGTGCATGGCCTGGAAGATAACTTCCTCAAAGTTCTTGCCGGGGAAGCGGTCCTCGATGAGGCCGCCGGTGGTGTAGGGATGGCGGATCATGGAGTCGACTTCGTTGAAGGTGAGCCAGTATTTTACTTTATCTTTATAGCGTGCGCAGATGGTTTCCACGAATCTGGTGAACATGCCGATGGCCTCCCGGGAGTACCAGCCGTTGTACTTGAGTACCAGATTTAACGGCGGCTCATAGTGGGACATGGTTACCAGAGGCTCGATTCCGTACTTTCTGCACTCGTCAAACACTGCGTCGTAGAATGCCAGACCCTCCTCGTTGGGAGTCTCGTCGTCTGCGTTGGGGAAGATGCGGGACCAGGCGATGGACATGCGGTACACCTTGAAGCCCATCTCTCCGAAGAGTTTGATGTCTTCCTTGTAATGATGGTAGAAATCGCTGGCGTGGCGCTTGGGATAGTTCACTTCATCTTCCGGGTGAGCCATGGCTTCCTCGATGTCAGCGGTGGTGATGGCGTTGTGCGCCTTGTAGTTGGTCACGTCGGTATCAAAGTGGGCTCTGGCGCAGTCAGACACGGACCAGCCTTTGCCCCCTTCATTCCAGCCGCCTTCTACCTGGTTGGCAGCAGTGGCGCCGCCCCACAGAAAGCCTTCGGGAAATCTTCTTGTTGCCATTATGTTACCTCCTGGTATTAAATTTTTCATCAATCAGAATGATATGTCTATTATAATATAGAAGGAAGAGAAAACTCCATTCCCACTTTTTCCATAATGAAAGTGGACATATTTTCCAAGAGAGGAAAAAGAACGGAGGACAGATATATCTGTTTTATACAAAAGAAAAAGGGGAAATTTGTCCAAAGTCAGACAGATTAACGGTAAAAAAAGACGGCGGAGGGAAAAAGGTTCCACTTCCAAAATGGAAAAAGTTGATATGGAGTTATGTCCGTTGTTATGTTATGATGAATAACAGTCGAAATGACCCAGATGAGTGCACGCATCCGGAAATGAAAACCTAGGAGGGTTCACCACATGAAAGAGAAGATGATGAACGGCTTTCTTATCTTTGCGACGAAGCTTCAGACTCAGAGGCATATAAGCGCAATCAAAGACGGCTTCACCACTTTGCTGCCTATCATTATCGTAGGCTCATTTTGTACATTGTTTTCCAATATCGTATGTAACACCACACCTGGCTATGTAAGTATAGCTAATCTTCCCGGTATGTCATGGCTGGGCGCTTTAAAGCCTATGTTCGATGCGGCCAACTGGGGTACTATGAACATGCTGGCTATCGGCGCCTGTATCCTGATCTCCATGGAACTGGGAGAGGGCATGGGACAGCATGACTGGTCTCTGCCCATCACGGCTCTTGCCAGCTACATCGCTCTGGTTAAGACCACTACTACCGTAACGGCCCAGTCCGGCGAAGTGCTCACTGTCAGCAACGTTCTGACCAACGAAGTAACCAGCGCGAGAGGTCTGTTCGTGGCTATGATCGCGGCTCTTGTGTCCGCTGAGATTTACTGCAGGCTGGTGGCAAGCGGAAAGCTTGACATCAAGATGCCCGAGAGCGTTCCTTCAAACGTAGCGAAGTCCTTCAGCGTTCTGTTCCCAAGCTGTGTGACTGTATTCATTATCTCCGGCTTTGGTCTTCTGTTCACGACACTTACCAAGATGACCGTTCCGGAGGCTATCATCAAGTTTATCCAGACACCGCTTTCCAACGTTATGACAAGCTGGGTCGGATACGTAGTTCTGGTATTTATGACCGACGTGCTGTGGATCTTCGGTATCCATGGAACACAGACCTTAAAGGGTATCTACGACCCGATTCTTCTGGCTGCATTTGCCGAGAATGAGGCTGCGTACGCTGCCGGAACCGAGATTCCCAACATCATCAGCACACCGTTCATGAGCTGCTTCGGCACTGTAACAGGCGCCGGCATCACAGGCGGACTGCTGATCGCTATCTTCCTGTTCTCCAAGAGAGAGGACTACAGGGCTATCGCCAAGCTGGCCGTTCCCTGCGGAATTTTCAACATCAACGAGCCGTTGACCTTTGGTCTTCCTATCGTTATGAACCCGATTTTGGCGATTCCTTTCATGATCGCTCCTGCGGTTTCCAACATCTTCGGGTATATTATGACAACAATCGGCTTCTGCGGCAGAATGGTTGTCAACGCGCCGTGGACTACACCGCCGGGACTTATGGCATTCCTCTGCGCAGGCGGTAATGTGGGCGCAGCTATCACTCAGATTATTGCCGTACTGCTGGCAGCGGTTGTATACGCGCCTTTCGTTATCGCTTCCAACCATCAGGCCGTGCCGACGGAGGAGTAATCATTCATACTAAGCATCATTTGTTTTCGGAGGACATGGAATGAGTTCAAAGACCAAGAAAAAGAAAAAGTCCAAATGGTACAACTGGCAGCCGAAGCGTGAGTTCAGCGAGAGAAATCAAAAGCTCATCGATGAGATGAACGCCAGGCCCAGAGACTATAGTATCATGGAAGTTCTCTCCAAGTGGAGGATGATCACCTATGCGTGGATTGTGTTCTTTCCGCCCTACGGTCTGTACCGAGTGTGGTGCAGCGAATCCAATTTCCGAAGATCGGAGAAGTTTGTCTGGACTTTTATGATTATCTGTTATGTGGCTTACTTTTTGAAACTCATTCTGTTTTCATAAATCATTTAAAAAAGGAGGAGTTACCCATGGACGAGATGGCAATTATGAATCTGGTTGTCAACAGCGGTAATGCGAGAAGTCTTGCTCTTGAGGCTTTCCGCGATGCAAGAGCCGGCAAGTTTGAGGATGCCGAGGCAAAACTTAAGGAAGCTGATGAGGTTCTGCTGGGCGCTCATGAAGTTCAGACCGAGTTGATTCAGAACGAATTGAACGGTAAAGGGATCGATATTAGCCTTCTGGTTGTACATTCTCAGGATCATCTGATGTGCGCGATGGTTGTGATTGATCTGGTTAAAGAAATGGTAGAGATGCTGAAGACTAAATAAGATAATTTTTAAATTGAAAGGAGAACTTATATCATGAGAAAGATTGTATTACTGTGTGCAGCAGGTATGTCCACCAGCCTTCTGGTTAACAAGATGAAAGCAGCGGCGGCAGATGACGGTTATGAGTGCGATATCGCCGCATTCCCGGTTGCGACCGCGAAGGATCACACAGATGCCGACATTATCCTGTTAGGGCCCCAGGTTCGTTTCGCTAAAGGCAAAGTTCAGGGCGAGGTTGGCGCTGACAAGATCGTACAGGATATCGACATGCAGGCTTATGGCACTATGAATGGCAAAAAAGTAATCGCTCAGGTTAAGAAAGCTTTAGGCGACGAATAAGTCACGTATAGAAAAGCGTAAGAGATATGAGACCGGGGCGGATGAAACAGCATTTGCTCCGGTCTTGCTGCAAAGCGTCCGAAAAAGAGCCGGTGACGCATTCCGGCTGATTTGATACAAGAGACGGATTGGGAGTATTAAGTAAAAGTTTTGAGAATCGTGTAAATTTGCCAAATGGACGTGACATTGGGAAATGTTTTGCCGGGGACAGATAGGGGACTGGATCGGCAGAGAAATTCCAGCAATTTATATGATTCACTATCCAGACGTGTTGAGGGGACGTTGGCAAGAGACAACGCTGTGTACATGAGAAATGACTTGAGGGGTATATAACATATGGAAAAGATATTATATTTGATGCGTCATGGACAGACATTGTTTAACGTGAGACGAAAAATCCAGGGGGTGTGCGACGCGCCGCTTACAGAATTGGGGATTGAGCAGGCTAGAAGGGCAGCCCGGCATTATACGGAACATCAGATAATCTTTGACCATGCCTATTCTTCTACATCAGAGCGTGCCTGTGATACGCTGGAATTAGTTACGGATATGGAGTATAAGAGGGTAAAAGGACTGAGAGAGTGGAACTTCGGCGTTTTCGAGGGGGAGAGCGAAGACCTGAATCCAAAACTTCCTTACGGAGACTTTTTCAAAGCTTATGGCGGTGAGGGGGAGCTGGAAGTACGGGAGCGTATGAACCGGACCTTGACCGAGATTATGGAGCGTGACGGGCATCAGACCGTGCTGGCTGTGTCCCATGGCGCTTCCTGCAGACAGTTTATGAGGTACTGGGAGCACACCAGTGATGTGCAGCCCAAGGGCCGTCTGGGGAACTGCTGTATCTTGAAATTTAAGTATGAAGACGGAGTGTTTGAGCTGTTGGAGATCGTGAACCCGAATCCGTAGGGGAACAGCAGAACAGTCCGGAAAGAAAATGCTGCAGAAGGGGTCTGCGGCATTTTCTTTGTGTTGCGGAAGATTTCGGCGCTGTCCGGATTCCGAAGGCCTCTGGCGCTGTCCGGGCTCCGGCGGTCTTCGGGAGAGCCTGGGGGGTGGCGGTCTTGACGGGGAAGGAGAACCATGTTAGAATACGCCTTGATGTCTTGAAATTTTCAGAGCACAGGAGAGAAACCATGGGTAAATATTTATTTTTTGATATAGACGGCACCCTTGCGGGGAAATCCAGGAGAATAACTTCCAAAACCAGATGGGCTGTCCAGAGGGCCAGGGAAAAGGGGCACCAGGTCTTCGTGTGCACAGGGAGGGTTCCGGCGTCCATCGTGGGGGACGTGACTGACATGGAAGTGGATGGAACCGTCAGCGGGGCGGGAAGCTTTGTGGAGATTGGGGGAAAATATATTTTTGAACACTACATAGAACCTGAGCTGACATACCAGGTTATGGAGCTGTTCGGCCGCAACCGGCTTCTCTATACCCTGGAGGCAAGAGATATGGTTTACCAGACACCGGGAGCCAGGGACTTTTTTGAAGAGAGGACCATGGAGCGGATACGGGACAATCCGGAACTGATGAGGTATCATGAGCAGATCCAGAGAGGGCAGAAGATGAAATCCGTGAGTGAGTTTGACATCACAAGAACCAGGGTGGCGAAAATGTGCTATATCGCGCCGGAACGCCGGCAGATAGAGGCATGCCTGCCGTTTCTGGAAAAGTATTTTAACGTGGTGACCTTCTCGAAAGACAGCGATTCCTTTGTGAACGGCGAGATTATTTTAAAAGACTGTACAAAAGGGGACGGAGTCAGAAGGGTGATGGAGCATTTTCGTGGAAATATGGAAGATACCATAGGATTCGGCGACAGCATGAACGATTATCAGATGCTGGAAACCGTCAATACGAGAGTGGTGTTCGAAGAGGCTCCGGAGAGCGTCAGAAATCTGGGACAGTACTACTTCAGAGAGCCTGACGACGACGGAATCTATGATGTCATGGTTGAACTGGGGCTGACAGACGCCATGTAGAGAGGAAAAAGACGTGTGGCAGAGCCAGAGAAATATAGGACAGATAAGCATGTAAGGAGGAGAAAAATGCTGGGAATTATCGGGGCTATGAGCCAGGAAGTCGCCAACTTGAAGTCGGCTATGAGTGACGTGAAGGTGGAGAAAGCGGCAGGGATGGAATTTTACAGGGGAACCATCGGCGGAAAGGATGTGGTGGTGGTGCGGTCTGGGATCGGGAAGGTCAACGCGGCTGTGTGCAGTCAGATTCTCGCGGACAGATACCAAGTGGATGCCATCGTCAACACGGGAATCGCAGGTTCCCTGAGAAATGAAATCAACATAGGAGATATTGTGCTCTCTAAAGATACTTTGCAGCATGATATGGACGCCACGGGATTCGGCTATTCCGTGGGGACGATTCCTCAGATGGACAATTCTGTGTTCCAGGGGGACAGCGTTATGATCGAGACGGCAAAGGAGTGCTGCGCCCAGGTGGTTTCGGAGATCGGGGTCCATGTGGGAAGGGTGCTCAGCGGGGACCAGTTCATCTCCAGCAAGGCCAGGAAAGCGTGGCTTGCGGAAACCTTTGACGGGTACTGTACGGAGATGGAGGGAGCGGCTGTGGCACAGACCGCGTGGCTGAACAACATTCCGTTTCTGATTATCCGGGCGATTTCAGACAAAGCAGATGACAGCGCCGAGATGGATTATGAAGAGTTTGAGGCCAGGGCCATTGAGCACAGCGTGAAGCTGATGCTGGCATTTATCGCAAAGTATCAGGAGAAGGAACGCTGAACCGGCGACGGCCTGCGGGGAGGAAAAAGTCCGGTGGTTCCGGTTAATCTGCGGTATGTTTGGCCGGGGTTGAGAAAACAGATTAACTTCAAGTGCGATTTGCAGGAGAATTTGACGAGCGATTCTAGGCTACCTGAACTTCCCAAATGAATTTTCGGCGGTTATAATAAAGACCGTCCAAAAATCATTTTGAGTAGAAAGGGGAGCTTTATAATGCTGGAATTTTTAGAAACAGGAAAAGCTTTGTACGTGCTGGCGGCAGTGTGCTTTTTAGGACTGGCGGGAAGGCTGACAGCTCGGAACCTTTACAGAAGATTAGTGAAAGAAACCGACAATATGACGCTGACAAAGAACCGTTATCTGAGAGATTTAAAACAGAAGACGGAGAACACGTACCGCCTCAATCAGGGAATCAACAACAGCCGGGTGTATCTGGAGAAACAGCTGTGCGCTTACCGGTTCATGGGCCTGACTTTAAGCGGCTGGGGGTGTTTCGGCGGCCAGATGACCATCCTTTGTTTTCTGCTGGGAGGGGCGGCGGCGTTCGGCGCTTACTGGTATCGCTGCGACAGTTATTACATAGTGCTCTACGGTTCTGTGGGGATTCTGACCGGGCTGGCCACCATGGTGGCAGACTACTGGGCCAATCTGGCAGAGGGAAAGCAGCAGCTGCTCAACGCCCTTCAGGATTACATGGAAAATTCGTTGTTTAACCGTCTGGTTCGGGAGACTGCCGCTGCCTCCGCGGAGGATTCAAGGAGAGAGACCGTCCGGGACCGCTCCGCGGACAGAAGAAGCCGTACAGACAGAACCGTCCGGGCGGTGGTGAGCCAGGCGGAGGACGATGAAGAAAGCCGGAAAAATGCGGCAAAGAGCCCTGCCGCGGCACAGATTCCCAAAGACGGCGAACCAGAGGACGAGGATTTTGCGCCCCAGGACCTGGAGAGCGTGGGGCGCTCCACCAGACGGGCGGCAGTCCGCCCGGAGCGGAGAAAGCAGGAGGCGGAGGCTCCCAGGGAGCCGGAAGGGAGCCGCAGGGATGTGGATTATCTGAAAACCAGCCTGGAACAGATCGCGGCCAGCCGGGAGAGAAACCGGGGGGCGGGAGAGTGGACGAAAGACATATCGCCGGAGGAGCTGGAACTGATGGGGCAGATTTTGCGTCAGTACTTGTCGTAGCGGCAGGCTGGCAGGCGCCGGCAGGTTAATCAGAGTCAAAAAGTGGACTAGATGAATTTAATTCAGTGGTTAGATTCCCGCGCCGGGGGGCTAGCCACTTTTTTGTTTGGGAGGATATAGCCCCATACCCTGCAGCAAAATTGCATTTTGCGTGACGGATATATGATTAATTAATGATTAATCAATGATTAATATATTGAAATTCTAAAAGAATGTGATATACTTTAATAAAGAAACTGACTATGCAAAGAGGGGAGGGGTATTTCCGATGTTTATAATTCGCAGGCTTTATGATGAGATGGCCGCCTTGCTTTGCTAAAAACAGGAGAGATGGATGAGCATAAGAAACAGATATTGGTTACACTGTTGAATAAATTGGACAACTGTTTATCAAAATCAATAGAGAACTATTCAACAGAAGTGGAAATCGAAGGAATAAACTCTAATGCGGAGATAACACGAATTCAGTTGCTTCCACGGACAAAGTGTGCATGGGAACATCACAGCAGAGGTTTCAGCCATTCAGACGATCTTTTGAATTACCTCTATTTTTTCTATTATATTGATCTGGATAAAGCGGAAGACTATAAAATTCGTAATTATTTTTTGCCATGTGAGACATTTGAAGCGGCAACAAAAAGAGGATATTTAGAAATCGCGCTGTGTCCACTATCTGATCAGGGAAAACTGACATGGATAACTGAAGAGAGGGAAGGGAAAGGATACTTTTCAGTTACTGGGGTAGAGAATCATCATGTAATAGAAAACAATTTATTGGAATTAAAAGATGAGCTAAAAAGGCAGCAAGCGGATATTGTGGTTATGCCGGAAATGCTGGGGAGTTATCAGATGCTGAAGAGGTTTAGAGAGAAGCTCTCCGAGTTTCCAGATGACGGTATGGAAAATCCACCTCTGATCATCTTTCCCTCCATATGGAAAGACAGGCATAATAAGGAAATAAGTCAGTACTGCAGGGCGTCAGATTGCTGTGTATGCTGGATTAATACATGCTCGGTTATCAACATGGTGGGAGCATCTCAAAATAAATTGGAAACAATCGGATTTTTTTTGAGATGTGGAAAGGAATCACTATTTGGAAATGACACTTTTTTATGTGCCCGTAGTGAGCAAAAGTGTGGAAGCGGCGGTAT
>CAJTOT010000008.1:0-31428 GCA_910577935.1 uncultured Hungatella sp.
ACGGACGAGGCCAAGGTCCAGAAGGCTGTGGAAATGATCAGGGAGCACAACCAGACGGCTTCCGTTATCACTACCCCCTGCGCCAGACTGACAGGAGGGCAGCTTCTGGAGATTATCGAGAAGCCGGACACCATGGCGGAGGATCTGATGATGGAGGTGCAGGAGAGCCGGGAGCGTCACCGTCATGACCACGGCCACGAGGAGGGCTGCGGCTGCGAACACCACGGCCATCACCATGACCACGGCCACGGGGAGGGCTGCGGCTGCGAACACCACGGCCATGACCACGGCCACGGGGAGGGCTGCGGCTGCGAACACCACGGCCATCACCATGACCACGGCCATGAGGAGGGCTGCGGCTGCGAACACCACGGCCATGACCACGGCCACGAGGAGGGCTGCGGCTGCGAACACCACGGCCATCATCATAACCACGAGGAGAGCTGCGGCTGCGAAGGCCATGGACATAATCATGACCACGACCACGAGGAGGGCTGCGGCTGCGAGCATCATGGTCATCACCATGAGCATCATCACGACCATGAGGAGGGCTGTGGCTGCGGCTGCCATGACCATGACCACCATCACGCTGACGAGGTATTCTCAAGCTGGGGCATGGAGAATGTGAAGGGGCTGGACAGAAAGACTCTTGAGGAGATTCTGGATGAGCTGGCCAACGGCAATGCCTACGGAGATGTGCTCCGCGCCAAGGGCATGGTGCCCGGCGAGAATCCGGAGGAGTGGTACTACTTTGACCTGGTGCCTGACGAGTTTGAGATCCGCCAGGGAAAGCCGGACTACACGGGCAGGGTGTGCGTCATAGGCGCCCGCCTGAGAGAAGAAGAGCTGAACAAGGCGTTCGGCAGATGAGCAGAGCCATGCTGCCGGGAATACCGGCGGCGTGCCATGATACGAAAAGTTGGGAGTTGACAGATAGATATGGGACCAGCAATAGAAGATGATATTATGCCGTTGTTTCTCATCAACGGCTTTCTGGAGGCGGGGAAAACCCAGTTTCTCCAGTTTACTATGGAGCAGGAGTATTTTCAGACAGACGGAAAGACGCTGCTCATCGTCTGCGAAGAAGGGGACACGGAGTATGACGAGGCGCTCCTGAAGGCCACCAGAACCTCTGTGGTCTATGTGGACAGTTTGGAGGATCTGACTCCGGAGCGGCTGGAGGAGCTGGAGCTTCTCCACAACCCGGAGCGGGTGCTGCTGGAGTGGAACGGCATGTGGAACCAGGATGAGCTGCGGCTTCCGAAGGACTGGATGGTGTATCAGCAGGTGACGGTCATCGACGGCTCCACCTTTGAGGTGTACATGAAGAACATGAAGCCTCTTCTCGGCGCCATGGTGCGGAATTCAGAGCTGATCATCTGTAACCGCTGCGACGGCATTGAGGATCTGGAGAGCTACAGGAGAACCCTTCTGGCCATGAACAACCAGGCGGAGATCGTGTTCGAGGACGAAGAGGGGGAGATATCGGAGGTTTCCGAGGCGGATCTGCCTTACGATATGAGCGCGGAAGTCATAGAGATAGCCCCTGAGGCTTACGGGATCTGGTATATCGACTGCATGGACAAACCGGACCGCTACCGGGGGAAGGTGGTGGAGTTTACGGCCATGGTTCTGAAATCGCCGGAATTTCCCAAGAACTACTTCGTGCCCGGCCGCATGGCCATGACCTGCTGTGAGGCGGATATGACATTTCTGGGGTATGTGTGCAAGGCGAGAGAGGCAAGGAATCTGGAGACCAAGCAGTGGGTCCGGGTGCGGGCGAGGATTGAGTACGAGGAGTGGCAGGACTACGGCGGAGTGGGCCCGGTTCTCTACGCCGACTCGGTGACGCCGGCCAAGGGAATACGCGAGATTGTACAATTTTAGTGGCACCAAAAGCGATAATTCAAAGGGCAACAGTTCACAGGCTTATAAATGAAATAGAGACTAATCCGGTTTGAGATTAGTCTCTATTTTTTTAAAGGCAAAGCTACTCCCACAGCACCGGCGTCGGCCTGTTGGGTGAGAATACGTCTTCTGCCCGGAACAAGTCGTCCAGCTTTCGGCTGGAGGTGTCGCTTCCGGCCTCGATATCCTTCCACATGCGGAACCCGTCCAGATTGCGGCGGCCCTGTCTGAGGAAATCGTTTCCCACCTGAACCCAGTACTGGCTGGAGTCCACGTTGCAGAAGTAGGAGAAGCCCAGGCTCTTTAAGTAGCGGAAACGCTCGTTGTCGTTCTGGTAGGGATGCCAGTCGGCCACGTCGGCGCCGAAGGGGAAGAGGATGATGTCCGTGGGGCCGATGAGGGACTCCACTTCATTTTCCCACTTGTCACAGTCTGTCTTGAAATGTTCCCAGCTGATGGTCCCCAAGTCCCGGTGCCCCCAGCTGTGGGAGGCCAGCTCCCAGCCGTTGTCCCGAAGGCACTGGGCCACCGCTGCTGCGGTCTCCCTGTCCTGCTGGTAGGTGGGGGAGTCGCTGTAGGACTGGGCGGTTCGGTATCCCAGAATTCCCTGGTAGCCCGTGAAGGCAATTACTGCCCTGGCTCCCTTGTAGGAGAAATCAGGATGTTCCTGAATATATTCTTCCAGTATGGGAACCAGGTCGAAGGCTCCCACCTGGGTAGTTCCGTCGTCCATCAGCATCTCGCAGGTGGGTTTTCCGTCCTCGCCGATGACCATCCGGGTGGCGAAGCCGTCCCCTGTCATGTACTCGTAGTAGCACACGTCGTCCTGGGACATGACGAAAGGCTTTTTGCCCTCGGGCAGGAGGATGGTCTTTCTGGTCATCTTCACGGTTCCGTCCTCGCCGGTGGTCAGCTCGGCCATGTCGTGAAGGCGCACCAGCACGAAGCCCCGCTGGTACATGGAATCCAGAATCTTCAAAAATTCGTCCTTGGTGGTCATAACCTGGTTGTAGCCCTTCTCGTCCTCGTCCCCGTCAAATGCCTTGGCCTCGTCAATGACCAGTGTGTGGAAAAACACGTGGGTGATCTGGGAGATATCGCAGGGCTGTAAGGTGGTTATGATCTGCTGGTATTCGTCGATGGCGTCCTGGATGCGCTGGTCGCTCCCGTAATATTCGGAAGTCTGCAGAAGCTCAATGGCGCGGTCATAGTCGTAGCCCGCAGCGATGAGGCCGGCGTCTGCCAGCAGCGTGTCCACGGCGGCGTCTGCGGTGGTCTCCTCCTCCGTGGATATCTGGATCTCAATAGGAGGCTCTGTGTTCCCGCCTCCGCCTGACGGCGAGCTGTCCTGGGGGAAGGGCAGCGGGGAATCCTTTCCTAAAAAATGCCGCCCCAGCATCCAGCAGAAGACGGAAAGTAAAACCAAGAGCAGTATAATCATCAAAATCAGGGGAAGTCTATGGAGAAAGCGCTGTCTCCTGCGTTTGGACGCGCGCTTGCGGTAATTGCTGCGATGTATCGTCTGATTCATAAAAAGCACCTCGTAATATATAGGGAAAATAAAAGGAGAACCGGCCTTCCTTTTATAGATATGTAAGTTTAAAAGTGTTGCTTGAACTGCTTTACAGTATACCACAACGAGTCGAATTATGTAAATGGGAAAGTGGCGGAAAACTAAAATATAATAGAATTATAATATAATCATAAAAGAAGAAAAATTTATGTAATAAATTGGAAGTGTTATGTAAAATTACAGCTGCCTGGGCGAGGTCAAAATCCCTCCGTACACAAAAATTTTTGTTGTTCCCTATAGGATTCCCGGTCAAAACAGAATGTTCTGCCATGAAAAGCCATACACTGGTAAGAGACAATAGGTTGGAGGAGAAAATGAAAGAGACTAAACGGCGGATTGGCGGGTGGGCGATGGCCATAGTTCTTGCAGGCACATCGTCCGCTCAGACGATTCTCACGGCTCCGGTCAAGGCCATGGCCTCGGAGCCGGTGATGGTTGTGGAAGGCAGTGCGGTGGCAGCGGCGGCGGGGCCGGAGAGCGCGTGGAGTCAGACAGAGGAGACCGGCGCAGGAAGTCAGGCAGCGCCGCAGGGCGTGGAGGGCGCAGGAAGCCAGGAGGAGGCGCAAAGCGGGGAAGCCCGGCCGTCGGCGGCAGGCGGCAGAGCGGCGGATGCGCCGCAGGGTCCGGAGATCGCGGCGCCGTCGGCGATTCTGATGGAGGCTTCCACAGGGCAGGTCATCTACGAGAAAAACGCTGACCAGCAGAGGAGCCCTGCCAGCATCACGAAGATCATGACCCTCATACTGATTTTTGATGCGCTGGAAAGCGGAAAGATCTCCATGACCGACCAGGTGGTCACAAGCGCCTACGCGAAATCCATGGGCGGCTCCCAGGTGTTTCTGGAGGAGGGGGAGACGCAGACGGTGGAAACCATGATCAAGTGCATCGTCATAGCCTCGGGAAATGATGCCAGCGTGGCCATGGCAGAGTACATAGCCGGGGATGAGAAGACATTCGTGGACATGATGAACCAGAGGGCCCAGGGGCTGGGCATGGCCAACACCCATTTTGAGGACTGCTGCGGCCTGACAGAGTCAAAGACCCATGTGACCACGGCCAGAGATATAGCCCTCATGTCCAGGGAGCTGATCAACCACTACCCCCAGATTCACAATTATTCCACCATCTGGATGGACACCATCACCCATGTGACAAAGCAGGGGTCAAAGGAATTCGGCCTGTCCAACACCAACAAGCTGCTGAAGATGCCGACGAATTTTGAGGTGACGGGCCTGAAGACAGGGTCCACCTCCCTGGCGAAATACTGTCTGTCCGCTACGGCGGAGAAGGACGGAGTGCGGATGATCGCCTCCATCATGGCGGCGCCGGACTACAAGGCGCGGTTTTCCGACGCGGCCGCCCTCTTAAACTACGGCTACGCCAACTGCAGGCTCTACGAGGACAGAGAACCTCTTCCCCTTCCCCGGATGGCTGTCCGCAACGGGGTGGAAGATTCCGTGAGCTTAAGATATGAGGGGACATTTTCCTATCTGGGACTTCACGGAGAGAATTTTGACCAGGTGGAGAAGACCCTGGTTCTGGCAGAATCCATGGAAGCGCCGGTGGAGGAGGGACAGAGCGCAGGGGTACTGGAGTACAGGCTGGGAGGAGAAAAGCTGGGGGAACTCCCTGTCGTCGCCGGAGGGAACGTAGAGAAAGCGAGATTTAAGGACTACATGAAAAAGGTATTTGGAACATGGCTTATCAGGGACAGCAGCCGGCTTGACGGGCAGACGCGGGAGCTTCCGGACGGGTTGCCGGAGACGCAGACGGAGCCTGGCGCTGACTCCGGCGGGACAGTCCAGGGGACAGAGGAGGATGCCTGAACTGTTTCACTCCGGAGAAACCGCGCCGGAAGCGGTTTCATAAAGAACGTGACAAGGCCCCGGCAGATGTGTATAATTAAGGAAAACCTAGATTCACCGTGGGGAGGAAGATATGGAACGAGTATCGGTCATTGTTCCCTGTTATAATGAACAAGAGGCCCTGCCTGATTACTACCGGGAGATCAGCAGGGTCAGAGAAGAGCTTTTTGCCATGGACTGCAGCCTGGAGGTGCTTTTTGTAGATGACGGGTCCACGGACAGAACCCTGGATATAATGAGAAAACTGACGGAGGAGAATTCCTGGATAGAATATCTGTCGTTTACCAGAAATTTCGGAAAGGAAGCGGCCATCTACGCGGGGCTGACCCACGTGTCAGGAGAGTGGGCGGGGCTTATGGATGTGGATCTTCAGGACCCGCCCGGCCTCATACCGGAGATGGCCGCCACATTGAGAGAGAAGGAGTATGACTGTGTTGCTGCCAGGAGGGTGAACCGGAAGGGGGAGCCGGTGATACGCTCCCTGTTTGCCAGGGCATTTTACAGGGTGATGCGGCGCATTTCCGACGTGGAGATCGTGGACGGGGCCAGGGATTTCCGGCTCATGAGCAGAAGGTATGTGGACAGCCTCCTGACCCTGAAGGAGTACAACCGCTTTTCCAAGGGACTGTTTGGCTGGGTGGGCTACAAGACCAGGTGGCTGGAGTACGAGAACGTGGAGAGGGTTAAGGGGGAGACCAAATGGTCATTTTTCAAACTTCTCATGTACAGCATCGACGGCATCGTGGCGTTTTCCACGGCGCCGGTGCGGTTTGCCGCCTGGATGGGGCTTGGGTTCTGCGGGCTGGCCTTTTTCTTTATACTGGTGATCATTGTCCGGACTCTGGTGTTCGGAGATCCGGTGGCGGGCTGGCCCTCCCTGGTGTGCATCATCCTGCTGCTGGCCGGCATCCAGCTGTTCTGCCTGGGGCTTTTGGGAGAGTATCTGTCCAAGACCTACCTGGAGGTGAAAAAGCGTCCCATCTATCTGTGCCGGGAGAGCAGCCTGGAGAAAGAGGGGCCTGGGGACACGGTTTTATGAGCCAAGGCAAATCTGTGAGCCAAGGCAAATCTGTGAGCCAAAGCAAATCTGTGAGCCAAAGCAAATCTATGAGCTAAAATAAATCTATGGGCTAAGGCACATGCCGGGTCAGGGACGTTCAAGGTTCCTGACCCGGCATGTCTGCGCTGTGGAGGCTTTGACTATTTTCCTTTGGCTGCCTGGGAGAATTCTGCAGTCACCAGGTCTTCGTAGGGAACACGGGCGGGGAGCTCGCCGGCTTCCTCCAGGATGTTCTGAAGAAGGTCGAAGCTGTCTTTTTGGAAGACGGTGTCCTCCTTCCATGTGTCCTGTTCCTTGTAGCGCTCCACGATCTTCGTGATATTTTCCAGAGGCGTCTCTTTAAACTGAGGCTGTATAGTCTTGGCGATCTCTTCCGCGGAGTGGGAATTGACATAGTCGATGCCCTTCTGGATGGCATTGGTAAATTTCTGAATCACCTCCGGGTGGGCTTCTATATAGCTCTTTTTGGCGCTGTAGGCCGTGTAGGGCACGTACCCGGAGTCGGTGCCCAGGGAGGCCACCACGTATCCGCTCCCCTCCAGCTCCAGGCTGGTGGCGAAGGGCTCAAATTCTACGGTGTAGTCCGCGTCGCTGCTGGTGAAGGCAGCGGCCGTGAGTCCGAAGTTGATGCTCTGGTCGATGGTCAGGTCCGCCTTGGGATCGATGCCGTTTTTCTTTAAAATGTACTCGAACACCATCTGGGGCATACCGCCTGCCCTTCCCCCCAGCACCTTCTTCCCTTTCAGAGTTTCCCAGCGGAAATTCTCCTCCGGCGCTCTCCCAACCAGGAAGTTTCCGGCCCGCTGGGTCAGCTGGGCAAAGTTGACGGCGTAATCTTCGGCGCCGCCGGCATAGGTGTAGATGCTGGCCTCGGAGCCCATGAACCCGATGTCGGCGTCGCCGGACACCAGGGCGGTCATGACCTTGTCGGCCCCGGCGCCGTTCACCAGGGTCAGGTCAATTCCCTCCTCCTCAAAATACCCCAGCTCAATGGCCGCGTACTGGGGGGCATAGAAGATGGAGTGGGCCACCTCATTTAAGGTGACAGGGGTGAGGCTGGTTTTAGCGGGGGCGGACTGGCAGCCGGACAGGACAGACAGGCACAGGGCGGCAGCCAGAATCGCGGTATGTTTTTTTTTCATAGACAACTCCTGCATATTTTTCTATATGGTTATGATATTGGGGGAGAGTAAAAATGGTGTCAGTTAAATGAACGGAACCGGCGAAAGTTCTTTATAAAACGGGCACAATATGGTAAACTTAATAACAGCTGTCAAATCTTAGGAGGGGGTACGGAAGATGGATTACAAGATTATCGTGCTGGATCTGGACGGCACACTGACCAACAGGGACAAGGTCATCACGCCCAGGACAAAGGAAGTCCTTATGAAGGCGCAGGAGAAGGGGAAACTTGTGGTGCTGGCGTCGGGGCGTCCCACGCCGGGGGTTATGCCTCTGGCGAGAGAACTGGAGCTGGAAAATCACGGAGGATATATTCTGTCCTTCAACGGGGGGATGATCGTCAACTGCCGGACCGGGGAGACTGTGTTTTCCAGCCGGCTGCCTGCGGAGGTCAACAGCAAGGTCATCGACCTGGCCCGGGAACAGAGGGTGGATATCATGACCTACGAGGGGGACCACATCATAGCCAGCGATGCCGGATATCAGTATATTGACCTGGAATCCAGGACATGCCATATGGAGGTGAAGGAGATCTCCGACCTGGAGGATATGAAACAGTATGTCACCTTTCCGGTGCCCAAGTTTATACTCACCGACGACGGGGACTATCTGGCCATGGTGGAGCCGAGAGTGAAGGCGGCCATGGGGAAGAATTTCAGCGTCTACCGCTCCGACCCATACTACCTGGAGGTGCTTCCCAAAGGCATAGACAAGGCAAAGTCGCTGGAGCGGTTTTTGGAGGCGACAGGCTTTAGGCGGGAAGAGCTCATCGCCTGCGGGGACGGGTACAATGACCTGACCATGATCCGGTTTGCCGGTCTGGGGGTGGCCATGGAGAACGGGGTGCTTCCGGCGCGCCGGGCCGCCGACTATATCACCCTTTCCAACAACGACGACGGAGTGGCTCATGTAGTTGAGAAGTTTATGCTGAATTCATAAAGCCTTAAGACAGAAAGTATGGACTTTAAAATTTTACTGTGCTAAAATGTACATACAAGGACAAAGTCTGAAAAGGGGATCAGGAAATGAATAAAAAGATTAAGACGGAGGCGGTAGACCATCTGTTTGAGGCGATTCTGACTCTGGAAAGTCCGGAAGAATGCTACGCGTTTTTTGAAGATGTCTGCACGGTCAATGAACTGCTGTCGCTTTCCCAGCGCTATGAGGTGGCCAGGATGCTTCGAAACAAAAAGACTTATCTGGACATAGCGGAGAGGACAGGGGCCTCCACGGCTACCATCAGCCGGGTGAACCGTTCTCTGAATTACGGCAACGACGGGTACGACATGGTATTTGCCCGTCTGGCGGAGAAGGAGTCCGTGGAAGGAGACGAGTAGAGGCCATACATAGAAACCGGCGGGCGCCCGGCTGCGGATGCGCCGTCACATGTATAGTCACATGCATAATAAAAGAAATAGCTTTGAGGGCTATTTCTTTTTTTTGCCGTTTAAGGGATATTCCTTTTCAATCTCATCGATGAGAAGTTCCATAATATGTTTTTTTAAGTACACGTCAAAACCCAGAGCGCAGATGAAGGAAAACAGCTGGAGATAGTCCTGGCCGGAGTCAGGGGACTTTGCCTGGGAACCGTCAGAGGAGAAGGCTTTCATGGAGGAGCGGAACTTTTTCAGGATGTCCTCCTTCAAGCGCTTCATCTGCTCCTTCTCAAGGGAAAAAATCTCCCGGTAGATGTCTTCTAAGGACCAGCCGTCAGAGGACTGGGCGGAATCGGAATCCTCCGTCCCCCGGTTCTGGGGCTGAGGCGCTCTCTGGCAGCCGGGGACGAAGTGCTCCTCCGTGATGGGGGCGAACAGTATCTCGATGTCCTTAAAGGACAGCATATTTTTAAAATAGTAGATAAATAGGAGAAGCAGGGTGTGCTCCTTGGTGTACTTTTTCTTCACAGGCGGCGGAAGCAGATTGTTCTTCGCGTAATTGTTGATCATGGTCTTGGTGAGAACCTTGTCTTCCGGGTAACGCCTGGTCTTCTCCAGCCGCTCATCCATGAAGGTGGTCAGCTGGTCCATATAAAGGGGTATATCAGGGATCTGCTCCGGCTTCACGTAGTCCAGTGTGTCCAGCCAGGAGAGCATCTCCCGAAGCAGTTCTTCGTTAAGTCTCATTTTTTCACCTCACCAAACATTATATAGTTTTTAAAACCCGATGGCAAGGGGAATCTTGAAATTTGTCCTGATTCCCCGCCCCGTGGATGCAGCGGCATATGGGTGAGCAGCAACCTGTCTGCGTTATTAAAAAAATAAATAAAATATATATAAAATATATATTATTGAGAATATTATCTCTAATAATACCAGGATAAATAACATTTTTTATAATAAATATTGATTTTTCTTGAGACGTGTGATATACTGCGCACCAGTAAATAACAGATATGGCTGTTATGGAGAGAGGAGGAAGGAATTTGGCGCAAACCAGAGAAAACACGGAAAAAGAGGAGAAGAAGGACTACAGATCGATTCTGGACTATTACCGGATCTGCCGGGGGCTTACCATAACGGAGCTGGCAGATATGTCGGGTCTGAAGCGGCAGATGGTCAGCGAGCTGTGCGATGGTGAGATAATAAAGCCCAAATACATCCATCGTCTGGCAGAGACGCTCCATGTGAAAACAGGAGATTTGAATCAGAAACACAATCAGGATGAGGTATTGAACAACAGGGTTCCCATAGCCGACCTGACAGCGCAGCTCGACGAGATTGTAGATCATTTGAAGCCCTGCCAGCTGAAGGGAAAATCCCGGTGGATCGCGGCGTACCTGGCCACGGAGGACGAAAATCTTCAGGAGATCGTGGATTATCTGCTGAGAGATGCCAACGACACGGGGCTGCTCATCCTCCACCAGTACCTTCTGGAACGCTTTAAGGAGCCTGGAGGAGAGATCCCTGACATTCCAAAACCTTACGGGAAAAAGAACGAGAGAAACTATTATCTGGCTGCCGCCGACGAGAGAGAACCCATGACCAATCTGGCCAGGTATATGAAGTACAGGGGAAAGAATATAGACCAGGTGGCATCGGGAACCGGACTGACACGGCAGACCGTGGGGGCTGCCCGAAACGGGAAAAAGATCCTGTCAAAGAAGAATCTGGCTAAGGTGGCGGAGTACCTCGGTGTTGATTGCTCAGACCTGACAGAAGACGGCCGGGGCTGGGTTCCTGTTTCTCTGGAAAAGGAGAACCTCCACAGGGCTGTCAACATGTGCTTTCCCCGCAACCTGGAGAGAAAGTTTGACCATGTGCGCCGTTGGCTGGAGGACTGGAGAGAAGACATTGACCCAGACTATGAGCTTCTCACAGGGATTTTGGAATTTATCCTGGGAGAGACAGACGAAGAGAGACAAGGAGACATAGTGGAGAGCCTTCTGAATATCCGAAATCAGTCTATGTTCAGGAAATATATGCGTAAAAACCGTTCTCCCCTGATGGAGGCGGGATATCAGGCAGTGGAGGGGAGTGAAGGCGAATATGAGGTCTTTGTTCTGTTTGACCCCTGGGTCTACGCTGTTTTTGGCGTGGACAGACATGTGGATAAGCTGCATATAGAGGAACAGGCGATGAAGTTCTGGAAGGGGGAGAAGAAGGGAAATTACATGAGTATAGATATGCCCATCTCCTGCTGCATGAAGGGGAAAGACTATACAAAGAAGGATCTGGAAGGAGCGGTGCTGGACGCGATATACAATTATTTGTATGAGCTGGAGGTGAATCCTGAGAGACAGGGCCTTTATCAAAGATGGTTGGAGGAGATTCTGGAGTTGAAACTGAACGACTGCGAGGTCAATGAGTTCATTGACGAGGATTCCCTGCAGAAGATATGCAGGAAGAGGATATGCAATATAAGGTATGAGCATGTTCTGAGGAAGCTGTATCAGGAGACTGTGGGGAGAAGCAAGACAGGTGAGAAGGAGGAGGATATGGACTTGTTTATAAGCATGGCCGCAGATCTGTTCAGCGACATTGTCACCAAGCCGAATGAGGAGGAGGAGCGCCTGTCCAAGTATCTGAACTGATTTTTGCGGCAGATATGAAGAAAAATGGAAACTCTCCCATATCCACGGGCAAAAACATGAGATTCAGGTGTCAAATCGGCAGCGTTATGAATTGCTATCAGGGAGAAACCAGTGATATACTTTTACATGACAGAAACAAACGGTGTTTTCTATAAAAGTGTGGGAAGGAACGTATATGATCAGATTTGCGCTGAGGAAATGGGATGAGAACCGGGAGAAGCTGGTGCAGGAGCTGTGGAAGGACAGAGAGGGAGGATATACCTACAGAGAACTGCTCCGGAAGGTGGTGTCCGCGGTTCTCAACGAGGGGGAGAAGGAGGAGGACAGGTACTCCCCGGATAAAATCACCGAGATCGACAACGGAGACTATCAGGGAACCCTTCTGTTTCTCATCCCGGAGGACACCTACCAGCCGGGGGAGTACGACTACCTTATGACCTATATAAATTACGGAAGCTGCGGCCTATGTGATGTGTTGATACACTACAATGACATGGAATATGAAGAGGAGGAAGGAAAAGCCCGGCCGGGAGAGCGGGTCAAGGGGTATCTTTCCGTCTGCCGGATGCTGCTGTGCAACATGATCAAGCCCTACAACACGGGCTGGCGGGAGCAGAAGGATTTTGAGGCCGTCTCGTGGGAGCAGACGAAAGAGGAGAAGGCCGCAGACGACAAGGTGGTGGAGGAAGCCCAGGCCCGATATGAGGAGGGAACCTTGGACGAGGAGTGGGATAAGGAATATGACTCCGGCCCCTGGGCGGGAAAGCTGTGGAAGGGCGTCAGCCGGGAGGCGGGAAGGCCCAGGTTTGCCCGGTCTGTGAGAAAGCCTGCTTACAGGAGGCCATGAGAGGGAGCGAATGTTTCAGAAGATCTTGGAGGAAGTCATCCCCGGAAGAGAAGATTTCGTGACCCGCAGCGGGAAGAAGCCGTTTTCCGGGGAATATGAACTGAAGGTACCGGCCGGACAGGAGCATGGCCTTGAGGAGAGGGGAGAAAGCCCGTCCAGGATACGGGAACAGAGAGAGCTGATGAGCCTGACCTTTGACTATCTGTCCAGGGCATGGCTGATGGAGAGGCGGAGCAGAAAAAATGTGGGTATGATCGATATGGAGGATATGCGTCTCTGCCATATTCCTCTTATCGTCCAGGCCAGGGAGGAGACAGTACGGGGCATTGAGCTTGTGGGGAGATTCCGGGGGAAAGAGAAGAGGAAGGAAGTGGAAGAGCGCTGCCGGCGGTCTTTGGAGAATCTTTTTCTGTTTACGGGAGAGGATGTGCCGGGGGAGGAGGAACAGGAGAAGCTGTCAAAGCTTCTGGACAGCTGTTTCTTCCTGGCCAGGCTGAAGCGCATAGGTCTTGCCGGAAGAGTGACCCAGGAGGACTTATCCCGGCTTCTGGAAGAGGGGGAGGAGACAATCAAAACAGAGGAAGGGCTTGAGATACTCAGGCTTTTAGACCAGCATACGGAGAATTTTCCGCCGGAAGTCGTGGAGTATGAAAGGATGATCCTGGACTTTGAAGCCAACACAGGGATGCGCCGTTACACCGGAAGCCTGGAGGAAGGAGGGGCATTCGTGTCGGGGGACACCTTGTACGTGTGTTCCCTGGCGGAGACTTCCAGGTGGGACCGGCGGGAGACGGCCCGGCTTCTTGTCTTTTACCTGCTGAATCTGTGCTGTCTGGGGGAGAGCATGGCTGACAAAGACAAGGGGCTGTGCGTCCCCAGGCCGGAAGGAAGGGGCTACAGGGAGAGAATCATAAGAAAGATAGGAATCTTCCGGGTACGTTTCGGGGAGGCGGAGATCTGCGACCTTT
Organism: uncultured Hungatella sp.; assembly: GCA_910577935.1. Classification (GTDB taxonomy): domain Bacteria; phylum Bacillota; class Clostridia; order Lachnospirales; family Lachnospiraceae; genus UBA3402. The sequence continues at coordinate 13,434 of CAJTOT010000008.1, forward strand.
CCAAACTGGATCAGAAGGGGCTTCTGCTGGCAGCCGCAAAGCTGGCCTGCTGGAACGGCAGCAGTCTGCCGGAGGAGATATGGAAATCATTTTTAATCGGAAAGCGGATATACACTTCCAGCCTCATAAGGAGACTGAGACGGCTTCCGTTTACGGTCAAACGAGATATTCTGCGGGTTATGGGGGACACAGGGGCCTCCATGGGCATGTTCAGCTACAAAACCCGGCAGGAAGAAGAGGGGACGGAGGGATACGAGGAGAAGGGTTTGCAGCTGAAGGCGGAGATTTCAGGGATGTGCCGCTGCGGGCAGGGGGAGGAGAGCCTGTGGGTCCATGCCTCCAGGTGGAGGAGAGAGGTCAACATGGAGGACGCGGTTTACCTTGAAGAGAGGTACAGGAGAGATTCCGGTAAGACATTCCGTCTGGCGGTGATGAAAAGGGAGGAACTGCTGGAGCTTCTCACAGAGGGGCTGCCTGTGAGAGGAGTCTATTCCTTCAAAAGGGGGGCGGAAGCTTATAGAGGGGAGATGCTGGGAGAAGAGACGGATGTGACGGAGGCAGAGCGGCAGGCCCTGGAGAAAATGGGAAGCCAGCTGTCCTTCCTCCACGGCCGGCTGGACTTTATAGAAGAGCTGATTATAGCAGACGGTTTTTTTGAACCGGGGGAGATACGGCAGGCTCACAGGAATCAGGCAGGCCTGGGCCGGGAGCTTTCTGTTGACTATCAGACCAGTCCTTATATACTATTCCGGGACGAGAAAAAAGCAGTCATGGCCAGGGAATGCCTGGAAAATGAGGATTATATCATCCCGGTGCTGAAGCTGTACGAAGATCAAAAGAAATTCGAAGAGCAGCGGAAGCTGTCAGAGTCAGAGGCGCGGGGAGGGCGGCGGCGCCTGTTTACGAAAGAGTGACGCGGCGCGGAGAGTCGTGGGAGCAATCCGGCCTGGCCATGGGTCCCCGCCGGACCTGCAAGGAGGTGGACGGCACTCTTTTTCTGCCCCGGCATACAATAGAGTATGTGAGAGGAGGCATTACATGAAAACAAAACTGGAAGTAAAGGGTCTGTGCTACTCTTACCACACATTGGCGGGAGAGACACAGGCCCTTTTGGATATATCCTTTGACGTGAAGGACGGGGAATTCTTTGTCATCGTGGGGCCGTCAGGATGCGGAAAATCCACCCTGCTTTCCCTCCTGTGCGGTCTTATAGAACCGGAGAGGGGAACCGTCTCCATAGACGGCAAGGCGCGGGACGAGAGCCACGCGGCTATGGGGTATATGCTGCAGAAGGACCACCTGTTTGAGTGGAGAACTATTTTCTCCAACATCTCTCTGGGGCTGGAGATTCAGAACCGGCTGGACGGCAAAGCCAGGGAGGAGCTCGCAGAGATGCTGGACACCTATGGCCTGTCCCAGTTTCGCGACGCCAGGCCGGGGCAGCTGTCCGGCGGCATGCGGCAGAGGGCTGCCCTCATCCGCACCCTGGCGCTGAAGCCGGATATTCTGCTCCTTGATGAGCCCTTCTCCGCCCTTGACTATCAGACAAGGCTGGAGGTGTGCGACGATATCAGCACCATTATACGGACCCAGAAGAAGACGGCGGTTTTAATCACTCACGATTTGTCCGAGGCCATCTCTGTGGGGGACAGGATACTGGTTTTGAGCAGCAGGCCGGGGCAGGTGAAGGACGTGATACCGGTGACATTTTCCCGGGAATACGACAGGCCGCTGCTCAGGAGAAATGCCCCGGAGTTTTCCGCTTATTTCAATCAACTATGGAAGGAGCTGAGAAGCCATGACTGAACCTTCCCTGTCTCAGCAGGAATTTCTGGCAAAAGAGAAGCGGCACAAAAGCCAGGTGCAGATCTGCCGGGTGATGCTTCTGGTGCTCTTGCTGGCGCTGTGGGAGCTGTGCGCGGAGCTCGGGGTTATCGATTCTTTTATATTCAGTTCTCCTGTGAAAATATGGGCCTGCTTTGCCGGCATGGCGGGGGACAAAAGCATCCTTCTCCACATCGGCATCACTCTCCTGGAAACCCTGGTCAGCTTTTTGCTGGTGGTCATCATCGGCGTGGCGGCGGCGGTGGCTCTGTGGGCCAGCCGGAGCCTGTCGGAGATACTGGAGCCCTATCTTGTGATGCTGAACAGCCTTCCCAAGTCCGCCCTGGCCCCTCTCCTCATCGTGTGGCTGGGCAACAATATTAGGACCATCATCGTGGCAGCCGTGTCGGTGGCGGTCTTCGGCTCCATACTCACGCTCCACACAGGATTTATGCAGACTGACCCTGACAAGATCCGGCTGGTTCAGTCCCTTGGAGGGACGAAGAAAGACGTTCTTCTGAAGGTTCTGATTCCTTCATCCATACCTCTGATTATCAGCAATATGAAGGTGAACGTGGGGCTGTGCCTGGTGGGAGTGATCATCGGGGAGTTTCTGTCGGCGAAGGCGGGGCTGGGATACCTGATTATCTATGCGTCACAGGTGTTTAAGATGGATATGCTGGTAATGTCCATCGTGATTTTGTGCATCGTGTCCACAGTTCTGTATCAGGTGATCGCCCTGTTGGAAAAGAGAGTTTTGTAATTTGCCATAGAAGAAAATAGAGGCAGGGCCGGCAGAAGAAGAAATCTGCCGGCCCTGAACGATGTGGGATTATTCTGACACCCACTGGTATGTTCCCCGTTGGCCTGTGTGGTAGAAGTCCGCGTAGGTGATGTCAAACACGTCTTTTTTAATTTTGCTGATGTCAAGCTTATTCTTGATAAGATACTGCCAGATTCCGCCGCCTGCGATGTTGCCCTGGAAGAGAATCCCTTCTACTTTTCCGTCTCTCAGGATAATCCGCTTGTACTGCCGGCGGTCTTCTCTGATCTGTACCTGGTCCCCTTCTTCTTCCCTGATTCTTCCCACGCAGAGAGTCACCAGACCGAAGAAATTGATGGTGTTTTTGACGGCATAGGTGTCGGTATAGCTGGCGTTCATGCCGCACATGCTCTTCCCGGCGACGCGCCCCTGGTCCGCGGCGTTGGGCCAGATTCCGGACAGAGCGGTAATGTCTCCCGCGGCGTAGATGTCCGGCGCCGAGGTCTTCATAGAGGCGTCCACGGTGATGCCTCTTTCCGCGGCGATGCCGCTGCCCTCCAGACAGGCCAGGGCGGACCGGACGCCTGCCGCGACGATGATCAGGTCGCAGGGAATCTCATCCCCGTTGTCCAGGATGACCTTGTGGATCTTCCCGTCGGCCTCGCATACCGCCTGTGACGCCTTTCTCTCCAGGACAAAGCGGACTCCCGCCTTTTCAAAACGCTCCTGGTAGGCTCTTGCGGCGCGGGCATCCAGCTGCATGGGGAGAATCCGGTCAGCCATCTCCACGATCGTCAGCTTCTTTCCCCGCTCCAGAAGGCCGTAGGCGGCGTCCAGCCCCACCAGGCCGGAGCCGATGACCAGAACCTGTTCAGCCTGCCGGGCTTCTTTCACGATGGCCTGGGCGTCAGGCAGATTTCTCAGGCCATAGACGTTGGAGGCTTTTCGGAGTTCTCCCACGGGAGGGATAAAGCTGTCGGCGCCTGCGGCGATGAGGAGCTTGTCATAGCTGACGCTGTCGCCGCTGTCCAGATAAATCTCTTTTGCGTCAGGGGAGATCTTCTGCACCCGGATGCCTTTTTTCCATTCCACCTGATACCGCCGGAAAAAATCCTTCTCCGTAAAATCCAGTCCCTCCTCATCCCGTTCCCCGGAGATGTACTTGTGAAGCATACAGCGGGAGTGGACGCAGGTGTCGGCGGAGATCATAAGAATCTCGCCGGCGGGGTCATTCTGACGGATGGTCTTCGCGGCCTCGATGCCGGCCACGCCGGCTCCGATAATCACATATTTCATAGTCACACCTCCTCTACATGGATCGCCTTCTTTGGACAGGAGGCCACACAGGAGGGCTCTCCGCCGGAGTTGACACAGAAGTCGCACTTGATGACCTTGCTCTGAGTCACCGTGTCGGGCTTCAGGACTCCAAAGGGGCAGTTCATGACACACATGAAACAGGAACCGCACCGGGTCTCGTCGTAAAACACGTGGCCGCTTTCCGGGTCCTTGCAAAGGGCGCCGCTCATGCAGGACTTGACGCACTCAGGCTCGTCACAGTGGCGGCAGAACACAGGTCTGTAGCGTCCGCTGCCGTCTTTTAAAATAAAATTCCGGGACTCATTGTTCGGATCGGTCAGATCCAGGTCGTAGATGGTTCCCGGCGTCTCCCTGTGGGCCTGCATACAGGCGGCGGAGCAGTTTTTACAGCCGTCACATTTTTCGTATTCCACTATGATGCGTTTCATGATCCTGCTCCTTTCTATATGTTGAGACCCCGGCGCTTTTCCAGTATAATCCGCTCCAGAATATCAGCGGACTCTCTTGCGTCGCTGTTGATGATTACCTGGCCGCCGGTGAGAGTTTTCATATCTTCGGTGAGCACCTGAACAGCGGTCTTGCTGCCGGTGATGAAGGGAGGAAGCCCTAAGTGGAGGGGCAGCCCCAGGGCAAGGCCGTAGCAGCCGTCGGCGAGAGCCTGCTCCTCCAGCCACTGGGCGGCGGAGAGCACCAGGGGAAGCTGTGGAAGATCCACGTTCAGGGCTTCCGCCAGTTCTGTTGCCACGATCTCCAGACGTCCGATGGCCAGGCAGGGACCGAAGTTGAGCACAGGGGGAATTCCCAGCTTCTCACACACGGCCCGCAGCTTCGGCCCCGCGTACTGGGCGGCCTCGGGGGTCATGAGACCGCAGTTTTCGATGCCTCCCGAAGAACAGCCGGCAGTGAGGACGATGATGTCCCTGGCGATCAGCTCTTTCACCAGATCCACGGTGAGAACGTCATGGCCGCCTGCCGTGAGGTTGGAACAGCCCACCACTCCTGCCACGCCCTTGATGTCCCCTGCCACGATAAGGTCGATGAGGGGCTGCCAGCTTCCGCCCAGGAACTTCTTCAGGGAAGCCTCGCTGATGCCGGTAAGGGTGTTGTCGTTGCCGTGGTCCTTCATAAGATTCATGGGCACGCTGCCGCGGCGCTCCCTGTAAGCCTCCACGATCTCGTCGATGATCTGGTCGGTCACGGCAGGCCGGTTCTGGAAGTCAAATTCTTTCAGCTGGGCGTTGGCCTTCTTTGCCACGTTGTCGATGCAGATCTGTTTGATCTTCAGCTGGTCGCAGATGGGCTCAATGCCGGGAAGGGTGCAGTTAAACTCGGAGATAACCGCGTCGATGCCGCCTGTTGCCAGAATCGCCTCGCTGGTGTAGTTGTTCCCGGCGTGTCCGTCGAAGATCTCCGTATAGTGAGCTCCGCGGAGCTGCAGGTCCTGTCCCACGCAGGTGCAGCCCACCAGCTTAAAGCCTTTGGCTCCCGCCTCTCTGGCTTTTGCCTTCACGTCCTCATCCGTGAGGCGGTTTTGGAGGAAGGTAAACATGGAATGCTGGTGTCCGGTGATCATGATATTTATGTAGTCAGGGTCGATGACGCGGAGCCCTACGGGGGCAAGGCGGATCTCCGGTTCTCCCAGAACCACGTCGTTGAGAAGGTTGGTGAGCACCAGGCCGTAGATGCCGGTGGAGATTCCCAGCTTTAAGCAGTCCAAAAGCATGTTTACCGGATCGGAGTTTAGGTTGGTGGAGCACTTGACCACGCCGTGGAACACCTGGGATTTGGCGCCGCCGGGGAGGATTCCCAGCTCCTTCCACCTGTCGTACCGGGGTTTGTAGGCCATCTTCTCGGTGAGGGCCATCTTCTCGTACTCGGGAAGATAGAGGTCCTTGAGGACGGCGTCCGCCACCGCCTCTGCCCGCCGGTGAATATCCTCCTCCTCAATGCCGAAGACGGAGGCCAAGCGGTTTAAGGTGTTTACGCCTTTGATTTCCCCTTTTGTTCTGGCTGTGTTCTTTACGTTCAGAGCCGTATTTTCCACCACATGGATATAGCAGCCGGAACCGGAAGCGACGGCGCGGAGAAGATTTCTGGTGACGATGGTGTCGGCGTTGGCGCCGCAGATACCGCGGGGTGATTCAGGGGTGATGCGGCAGGGGCCGTTGGAGCAGAGGCGGCAGCAGACTCCCTGCAGGCCGAAAGCGCACTTGGTGCTCTGACTGTCTACCCGGTGGTGGGAAGTTTCCATAGGAAGTCCGGCGATGAACTGCTCTAAGGGCTTGTCCGCGCTTTTGCAGGTGCTGCATCCGTAACATTGATTCATTTGTATAACCTCCTTGATAAAATGGATTTGTGTAATCAGCACATGGTATTTTATATAGGAAATTTTACTATAAATGAGAAATTATATCAATGAAAAATGTAAAAGTTATAGAGAAATCGTTACTGTTCCCATGCGTTCACAGCAACCAGCAAACATCCATGAAAATCGCCTGCGGCGATGGGATTTTTGCCCGCCCGGTGCATTGTAATTATGACATTTCAATCAAAGTCTCCACCTTCTCGCAGACCAAACGTATGTATTCCCCCAGCCCGGTCTCTTTGCATCCTACAATGTAGTGATTGCACCGGTTGACCGGGATCAGGATCTTGTAGGCCCTGCTGGAGCTCACGGCGCGGGCGATGGCCGGAGTGATCTCTCCCAGGAGGGCGTCGGCGAAGACGATGCCTATGGGACCGATGATGAGGTCGGAGTCACGGGCGTTGACAATACAGGGATTTTCCCCAGTGGCCCCGTAGTCGGCGCCGGCCTTTAACATGGCGGAGGTGGCGATGGTGTTGGTGCCGATGGCGTAGAGTTCCAAGTCCGGGTGTCTTTTTTTCAGCTGCTCGATGACGGCTTTTCCCATCTTGCCGCCCTGACCGTCTATTATGGTAATTTTCATAGAGTCCCTCTTTCTGTGGTTAAGTCTTTTGATTCACTGTTTGAGCAGGTTTCCTTCTGCGTTGACAGGTTCCTTCTATTGTAAATGGTGTGGAAAGGGGTGTCAAGAAGGGGATTGGGGGGCTGCTTTTTCATGTTTTTTCGGGTCCCAAAGCCATGTATGACATGCAGGCATGTCATACATGACCTTTTGACCCTGGCATCATGATATTTCAATTCAAGTGTATGAAAATAGAGAGAATCTTGGTATATATAAAAGCAGATTGAGAGGATTAGAAAAATCAAAGGGATTATATATTTTGTTTTTAGACCAAGATGATGAAATTAGTCCATTTTATTTATGGAGACAATATAATTTTATTGGAAAAGCAGATGCTGTACTATGTAATGGAGTTTACAGAACTAACAGAATTATTTATAAAGATTTAAAACAGCAAAAAGATGCTGTTTCGAAAGATGAATTTATAGGTAAAGGAAATATCATTATATCTCCGGGGCAAGTTCTATTAAAGAAATCATCAATTCCGAGTAGATGGTTAAATTTGATGTTACAAGAAAATGGCAGTGATGATGTCCTGCTGTGGATTTTGATGTTCTGCGAAAAGAAAGTTTTTGCTGTAAATCCTTTTGACGATTATAAACATGTGGAAGAAGGGGAAAACACATCTTTAGATTTTGTCAGCATGAAAGAGTCCGTTGAGGAGATGCTCTCGGTAGTAAGAACTGAGAACTTATTAAAAGATTATACAGATTTATTGTTATTTGAAAAGGCAGCTCTTGAAAGAATCAGGAAATATGAGCTTTACATTGATGTAAATGAAAACTGGGAAAGTATCATAACCCATATGGAAGAATTATGCAGATTAAAAAGAAATATAGCTGTATACGGATACGGCGTGTTGGGAAAAAGGTTATTATCTGACTTGGAAGATAAGGGTGTAAAGATTAGCTTTGTCATAGATAAGGCAGCGGCAAATTTTACAGATGCCCATTATAGGATTTATGAGCCCGAAAAAATTCCTGGGCAGGTGGATTTGATTAGTTTCCGGTATCTTGTGGATATGAACTTGAGAAGGGGTATGTTTATAGACAGGCTTTTGTACAGATACAGGAGGGATAATGCCGCCTCGTCAACCTACAATCCCAGATTTGGGGAATTTAACCTGGCGGAATGCAGGTATATCCGGAAAAGGATGGGGGAGGAAGGGCTAACCGACCGGGCGAGGCGGGCTTTTATGGCCAGGGAGACGGTTATGATGGCTCTTTCACCCTACACTACCTACAGGGAACACAGCCAGCCCGATGGAAGGGTTTCGGCGGCCCTTGACGCTTTCCGCGGCATCATCAGCCAGGACAGAAAAGAGGGGCTCTTAAGACAGCAGGAGATGCCGACAGAGCAGTGGATTGATATGCGTCTGTTTACAGAGAAACCGGAAGCCTATGAAGACTACGTCGCTGTCAAAGCAAAGACCCGCTATGACATCTATGGGGAATTTGTCCGGGAGATGGCCTCTAAAGGGCAAATCGTGGTGTTTTGCACAGGCAGAGCGGCAAAGTTCGCGCTGTGTCTCATGAGGATGAATCGTTTGGATAATACGGTGGCTGTCTGCGACAGCAACAGTGAAAAATGGGGAAGCGTTTATCACGGGCATGAGATTTTGTCTCCTGGGGAAGCGGTAAAGTTATATCCCCATGCCCACTATCTGATTGCCAACAGACGATGTCCTGAGGAGATCGCGGCCTGGCTGGAGAACAGCGGGATTTCGAGAGAAAATATGTCGGTATACAGACTCCCTCTCAGCGCGTTCGGGAGCACGAATCTGTTTATGAGAGGATTGCAGCAGCCGCAGGGCAGGATCTGCATAACAAAAGGTGAGTGATAAAATGAGTTCAGAACAGAGGCGGAGAGATCTGCCGAAGGCGATTATAAAATGGTATGACATAGACAGGGAAGACAAGGTTGCCTGTGTTGTGTTCGAAAACGGGAACAGCAGCCTGATTGCGGAGGCAATGGCGGAGGATGGGATATCTGTAACCTGCATTCCTCTTTCCCGGTTTACTCGCCGGGGAAACCGGGAGAGAGGATGTGAGGGTGATGTGGATAAAGGCGCGTACGATATGGTGGTCGCCGTGGATGTGATTGAGTACGCTTTGGATGCGCCTGGTTTTTTGAGCCATGTGAAAATGCTGCTGAAGCCGGAGGGAACATTCCTTCTGGCAGCGGATAACCGTCTGGCGATCCGGTATTTCTGCGGAGACAGGGACCTTTACAGCGGCGGGAATTACGACGGCATAGAGAATTACAGACACCTGTCCCGGGAGGAGCGGCGCAAGCTGAGAGGAAGGGCATATTCCAGGGCGGAATTGACGGGGTTTCTGGAGCAGGCGGGTTTTTTCGGGCACCGCTTCTTTTCTGTGTTTCCCCGAATATCCAACCCGCAGATTCTTCTGGCTGAAGACTATAAGCCCAATGAGGCTCTGGATGTGAGAGTATTTCCGGAGTACAACAGCCCGGATACGGTATTCCTTTTTGAGGAGGAGCTTTATCCTGACTTGATGAAGAACGGCCTTCTCCACCCTATGGCCAACGGATTTTTTGCAGAGTGCCCTCTTGGCCGGGGCTATGGGCCTGTGAACCAGGTTACGCTTTCGGGAGAGCGGGGGAGAGAGCATGCCATGGCTACCATCATACGAAGTGACGGTCTTGTGGAAAAACGGGCGCTCTATCCGGAGGGCCAAAAAAGGCTGAACCTGCTTTTGGACAACCATCGGTATCTGACAGAGCACGGGGTGGACTTAGTCCATATGGAGAGGAGAGGGAATTCTCTTGTCATGCCCTGTGTGTCAGGAATCCCGGCAACCGATTATTTCCGGGAGCTGCTGGAAAAGGACAGGGACATGTTTTTGGCAAAGCTGGATATCTTCTGGGAGACGATTCTGGGCTCGTCAGAGCAGCTGCCTGTCCCGGAGGAGAATGGGGAGGTCATATTAGAGAGGGGATACCTGGATCTGGTATCGCTGAACTGCTTTTATCTTGAAGGAAAATTTGTGTTCTATGACCAGGAACTGTATCTGGAACATGTGCCTGCAAAATCGATTATGCTCAGAACCATAGAGTTCATCTATAAATTTCATGATCACCTGGACGGCATCCTCCCAAGAGAGACGGTTTTCGGGCGGTATGGGATAGAAAAACTGAAAGATATATACGGCGGGCATGTGAGTGATTTTTTAAATGAACTGCGGGGAGACGACGGGATGTGGGATTATTTCCGAAGAGGGAGGAGAGAGTACGGCGCCGTCATGAAAAACCGGGAGAGGATGAATTATTCCTCAGAAGAACATGATAGGATTTTCAGAGATATCTTTTATCATGCCAGAGGCCGCAGGCTGTATCTTTTTGGATGCGGGAGATACGCGAAACGGTTTCGGGAGACTTACAGAGACACATATCCTGCAGCCGGATATCTGGATAATGATGAAAGACTGCAGGGGAGGGTGATAGACGGACTTTTGGTGAGCGGTCCCGACCTGCTGCTGGAGATGAATCCGGAGGAGTTAAAGGTGATAATCTGCGTAAAAGATTATCTGCCGATCGTAAAGCAGCTTCGCAGGGAGGGAGTCCATAACTTCAGCGTGTATCTTCCTGATGTCCCGCAATCGCCGGGATATCCGGAAGAAATGTCCGGGAGGGAAGGGGCGGATGAACATTAGACTGGGGCGGGTGAAGTAAAGTTTGTCAAAAAGTATTTGCAATTTACAATCTTTCGTGCTACAATCAATACCAATAAAAAACAAGGGGAGCTTGTGAGCCAGGCTGAGAGGAAATTGAGAATTTCGACCCATAACCTGATTTGGATAATGCCAACGTAGGGATTCATATGGAACCTTTTATGACTGCCGTTATCCGCGCAGTCTTTTTTTGTATCATTACTATGAAAGTGAAAGTCCCGCCGCCGATTAGGCGGCATCCATTCAGGTATGCCAAATGCGCCCGCAGGACTTTCATAGGTGGTGGCGCGTCCGCCTCCGGGCGCATGCAGGTTTAGGAAGGTTCTCCGCAGATGCCTTCCAAATTCTATGACAAGGAGCCGGTCTTATGAAGAGATACAGTCAGAAACTGATGCCGTTTTTAGTATTCACGGCGCTTTTGATCCTATGGGAAGGGGCGGTGTATGTCTTTGACATTCCCGTGTACGTGCTGCCCTCCCCCGTCCAGGTGGTAAGGGCGGCGGGGGAGGAGTTTTCCGTCCTGGCGCAACATGCCGCAGTCACGGTGGGGGAGGCGCTGGCGGGCATGGGGATTTCCCTGGCGCTGGCCGTGTTTCTGGGTATCGTCATGGACTGTTTTCCCCTGGCGCGCCAGGGACTCTATCCGATTCTGGTGGTGACCCAGACAGTGCCCATGATCGTCATGGCCCCGGTGCTGATCATCTACATGGGGTTCGGCATCGCCCCCAAGATTCTCACCGTGGTGCTCATGTGCTTTTTTCCGGTGGCGGTCAGCTTCTGCGACGGCCTCTCCCAGGTGGACGAAGACTATGTGAACCTGGCGCGCTCCTGCGGCGCCGGCAGGCTGAAGGCTTACGGTCTGGTGAAGATCCCGGCGGCCGTACCGGCCCTGCTCTCTGGGCTCAAGGTGTCTGCCACCTACAGCATAAGCGGAGCGGTGGTGGGAGAGTGGATCGGCGCTCAGAAAGGGCTGGGGTACTACCTTCTTCGGGTAAAGAACAGCTACATGCTGGACAGGGTATTTGCCTGTGTGGCGGTGATCATACTGTTGAGCTTGTGCATGAACGGGCTGATCGGTCTGTATAGGTACAAGGCTCTTCCCTATATGAGAAAAAAGAAGTGACTATGGAAAAAGGCAGGTCACAAATAAGAGAACAGGAGGACATTATGAAAAAGAGAATTGTAAAAAAAGCCATTGCCGCAGGACTTGCCGCCGCGGCTCTCACCGCGGCTCTGACGGGCTGCTCGGAGCAGACGGGGGAGAAGGGAACTTCGGCTTCCCCCGAGAGCGCCCGGTCCCTGGGGGGAGAGGAAGAGGAGAAGCAAGGGGAAAGTACAGGGGCAGACGCCTCCCAAGCCCCGGAGGACGTGACGGTCATCCTGGACTATGTTGCCAACACTAACCACACAGGCATGTACGTGGCTCTCGACCAGGGCTACTATGAGGCGGAAGGGCTGAATGTGACCATCATCGAGCCCACGGAGGGGGCCACGGCCACCTTGATCGCCGTGGGAAAGGGGGATTTCGGCATCAGCTACCAGGAGGACGTGACCATAGCCCTCACGGCGGCGGACCCGCTTCCCATCAAGGCCATAGCCGCCGTGATTCAGCACAACACCTCCGGTTTCGCCACCTACGCGGACAAGAACATCTCGTCTCCAAAGGATTTTGAGGGCAGGACCTACGCCGGCTGGGGAGGGCCGGGGGAGGAGGCGGTTCTTAAGGCAGTGATGACTCAGGACGGGGGAGATTTTTCCAAGCTCAACCTGGTAATCTCCGACGGTTCCGGCTTTGAGGCCCTGAAGGACAAGGCCGACATCATGTGGTTTTTTGAGGGCTGGGACAATGTAAAATGCCAGCTCAACGATTTTCCAATCGACTACACGCCGGTGCGGGATCTGGACGAGAGGCTTGACTACTATACCCCGGTGATTATCGCAGGCAAAGATACCCTGGAGAAGAGGCCGGAGATGGTCAGAAGATTTCTTGCCGCCACCGCCAGGGGGTACGAGTACGCCATAGCCCACCCCCAGGAGAGCGCGGAGATTCTTCACCAGTACGCGCCGGACTATTCTCTGGAAATGCTCACTGTCTCCCAGGAATATCTGAGCCAAAAGTACTCCCAGGACGCTCCCAGGTGGGGGGAGATGAAGGCGGAGGTCTGGGACAATTATACAGACTTTATGGTGGAATACGGAGTTATCGGCGAGGCGATAGAGGCAGAGGAATGCTATACCAACGAATTCCTGCCCTGAAAGAATCTGTGAGGACAGAGGTGTGAGATGAAGCTGAGGGTGGAGGAACTGACCTTTTCATATGACAATAAAAAGATACTGGACCGCATGGGTTTCGCTGTGGAGGAGGGAGAGTTTGTGAGCCTTCTGGGACCCTCGGGGAGCGGCAAATCCACTGTCTTGAAAATTTTGGCGGGGGTTCTCCCTTTTGAAGAGGGGGAGATCACGGTGGACGGTATGCCGGTGAGAGGGTTGTCCAGGCATTTTGCCTACATGCCCCAGAACGATCTTTTGTTTCCGTGGAAGACGATCTTGGACAATGTGTGTCTGTACGGGCGAATCCACGGATCTCTGAAGACCGCCCGACGGGAGGCGAAAGCCAGTTTCCCCGAGTTCGGGCTGGCCGGCTATGAGGACTGCTATCCGTCCCAGCTGTCGGGGGGGATGCGGCAGAGGGCGGCGTTTTTGCGGACAGCCCTGTGCAAGGCGGATATTCTGCTTCTGGATGAGCCCTTCGGCGCCCTGGATGTGATCACCAGGGGGGAGATGCAGGACTGGCTGCTTGACATACACAGGAAAATGAACAGGACCGTGGTTTTGGTGACCCATGACATGGACGAGGCGATTTATCTTTCTGACCGGGTTCTGATACTCAACCAGTCGCCGGCCTGTATCACCGGCGAATTTGAGATCAGGGAGAGGGCGCGGGACCGGGAGTGGCTGTACAGCCAGGGGGAACTTCGGGGAGAGATCTACAGACAGATCATGGCGGGAGCCGGGGAGGTGCGGGAAAGTGGAAAGAACATGGCCCCTCAGTGACGCCCACGGGCACATGGGGACAAGGGAAGAACGGAGAGAGCGGCGGGAGAAGAGAATCCTCAGCATGCTGTGCGCCGTCTCCCCGGAAGAGGCGGAAGAGCTGCTGCAGGAAGAGGGGATATGGGATTACAGGACAGACGGCTTCCCCGGGAGAGGGCGGTATCTTGTGCCTGCCTGCGGAATCCACCCCTGGCATGCGGACCAGTACTGTCTGGAGGACATGGAGCCGTGGATGAAGCTCTGCCCGGTCATAGGCGAGATCGGCATGGACAGCGTCTGGTGCGCCGTGGACTTAAGCGTCCAGAAGGAGCGGTTTGAGCAGCAGCTTTATCTGGCGCAGAGCTGGGGCAAGCCTGTGGTCCTCCACACTAAGGGACAGGAGGAGGAGATCGCGGACATTCTCCGGGAATATCCCAACCGCTATCTGGTCCACTGGTATTCCTGTGATTTTCATCTGGAAAAATATCTTGAACTGGACTGCTATTTTTCCGTGGGGCCTGACGTGTGGTGGAACAAGGCGGTGCAGCAGGTGGCCCGCTTCTCTCCGGCAGACAGGCTTCTTCTGGAGACAGACGGGATGGACGCGGTGAAGTGGGCCTATGAGGAGGGGATGAAGTCCGGGAGGCCGGAGATTGCGCCGCCGGGGGCAAAGAGGGGAACGGCCCGGTCTCTTGCCTGTACGCTGGAGACGGCGGCCCGGATTAGGGGGACCGCGCCGGACCTCCTGGGGAGACAGGCGAGGGATAACCTGGAGACTTTTATAACAGGAAAGCTATTTAAATAGGAAGAACCCGGGCAAAAGATTAGAAAAAACACTTGCAAATGTAATATCCTGGTGCTATACTACATACGATAACATGATACATTGACTGATAAAGAGTGGGCGTAAGTCCACTCTTTCATTTGTCATATCAGAGACCATGGCGGAAAGAGAGGTGATGCCGGGATGACAAAGAGAGAGATGTATGAGAGCAGAACAGAAGAGTTTCTTCTTCCCCTGATGGAGGAGCGCCGTTTTGAACTGGTGGATGTGGAGTATGTCAAGGAGGGAAGCAGCTGGTATCTGAGGGCTTACATCGACAAAGAGGGCGGGATCGCCATAGACGACTGTGAGATGATCAGCCGGCTTTTAAGCGATTGGCTGGATAAGGAGGACTTTATAAGCGACAGCTATATTCTGGAAGTCAGTTCGCCGGGGCTTGGCAGGCCGTTGAAGAAAGAGAAGGATTTTGCCAGAAGCCTGGGAAAAGAGGTAGACATAAAGCTGTACCGTGCCAGAGAAAAGCAGAAAGATTTTACAGGGACTCTGGCAGAGTACGACAAGGATACGGTCACCATCGAACTGGAAGACGGGAGCAGAATGGTATTTGAACGGCAGGAGATCGCGCTGATCCGTTTGGCATTCGATTTCTAATTATAGAAGATAGTTGGAGGATAAAGAAATGAACAAAGAACTGTTAGAGGCACTGACGATTCTTGAAAAGGAGAAAAATATCAGCAAGGAGACCATGCTGGAGGCGATCGAAAATTCCCTGATCACCGCCTGCAAGAATCATTTCGGGAAGGCTGACAACATCAGGGTGAACATAAATCCCGAGACCTGTGATTTCGCGGTGCTGGCGGAGAAGGAAGTCGTGGAACAGGTGGAGGACCCGCTTCTGCAGGTCAGCCTGGCGGAGGCGAAGATGATCGCCCCCAGATATGAGGTGGGGGACATTGTCCAGTTTCCGGTGGAGTCCAAGTCATTTGGAAGAATCGCCACTCAGAATGCCAAGAACGTGATTCTCCAGAAGATCCGGGAGGAGGAGAGAAAGTCCCTGTACAAGGACTGGTACGCCAAGGAGAAGGACATCGTTCCCGGAGTGGTTCAGCGCTATCTGGGCAGGAATGTCAGCGTCAATCTGGGAAAGGCAGATGCCATTTTAAATGAGTCCGAGCAGGTGAAGGGCGAGATCTTCCAGCCTACGGAGAGAATCAAGGTCTATGTTCTGGAGGTGAAGGATACCCCCAAAGGCCCCAGGATCTCCGTGTCCAGGACTCACCCGGACCTGGTGAAGCGCCTGTTTGAGCTGGAGGTGGCGGAGGTGAAGGACGGGACCGTGGAGATCAAATCCATCGCCAGGGAGGCCGGCTCCAGGACAAAGATCGCGGTAAAGTCCAACGAACCCAACGTGGACCCGGTGGGGGCGTGCGTAGGTCTCAACGGCGCCAGGGTCAACTCCATCGTCAATGAGCTTCGGGGAGAAAAAATCGACATCATCAACTGGGACGACAACCCGGCATACCTGATCGAGAATGCCTTGAGCCCTGCCAAGGTCATCTGTGTGGTGGCAGATGAGGAGGCAAGAGAGGCCCAGGTCATCGTCCCCGATTATCAGCTGTCCCTGGCCATAGGCAAGGAGGGACAGAACGCCAGGCTTGCCGCCAAGCTGACAGGGTTCAAGATCGACATCAAGAGCGAGACCCAGGCCAGGGAGCTGGGGCTGTTTGAGGAGATGGGAATCGAATACCAGCAGGAGGGTGTCTATGAGACTTATGAGGACGCCTATCCGGAGAGTCCGGAAAATTATGACAGCGAATATCAGGAGGGCTATGAGGACAATTACCAGGAAGGCTGTGAAGAAGCCGAGGAGAATGACTATTCAGACGACTACCAGGATGAGAGTCAGAGTGATTACCAGGACGACATAATACCGGAATAATTCTAGATTGGAAGTGAGAGAAGTCAGTGAGTACAAAGAAAATACCCCTTCGCCAGTGTATTGGCTGTGGAGAGATGAAAAGTAAAAAAGAGATGATTCGTATTCTGAAGACCGAATCGGAGGGAATCCTTCTGGACGCCACCGGAAGAAAGAACGGGAGAGGCGCCTACATCTGCCCCTCCGCCGACTGCCTGAAAAAGGCGGTGAAGAGCCGGGGGCTGGACCGCTCCTTTAAGATGCAGGTTCCAAGGGAAGTCTACGAAACTCTGGAAAAGGAGATGGAACGGATTGTCGGACAACAATAACAAGGTTTTGAATCTGATCGGATTGGCTACCAGGGCGGGAAGGACTGTCAGTGGCGAATTCTCCACGGAGAAAGCGGTAAAGAGCGGCAAAGCCTGTCTGGTGATCGTGTCGGAGGAGGCTTCGGACAACACCAGAAAGAAGTTTGCCAACATGTGTACTTACTATCAGGTTCCAATCTGGTTTTTTGGTAAGAAAGACGAATTAGGACACCACATGGGCAAGGAGATGAGAGCGTCTCTGGCCGTGCTGGACGAAGGATTCGCAAGGGCAATGGTAAAACAAATGAATATCAACGGAGGTAGTAAGTATGAGGGTCAGTGAACTTGCAAAGGAGCTGGGAAAGACCAGCAAGGAAATATTAGAGATTTTACAGAAGAATCACATAGAGGTTAAGACACACTCGTCCAATGTAAGCGACGAGCATATCGCTGTGGTGAAAAAGGCAGTGGGCGGAGGAGCGCAGTCACAGCCTGCAGCCCAGAGGCAGCCGGCGCCACAGCCCCAGGCCGCGGCGCAAAAGCCGGCATTCCAGCCCCAGCCGGCACCGCGGACAGAGGGAGCTTCGGCGCCCGCTCCGGCCGCGGAGACGGCTGCGGCAGTCGGGGGAAGCGGGACGGCTCCGGCTGAGGCGCCCAAGAAAAAGATCACGGCGGTCTATCGTCCCCAGAACGCGCAGACCATGAGACAGAGACCGGGGCAGGGAGGCCGCTCCCAGGGACAGGGAAGCCGTCCCCAGGGCCAGGGGACTCAGCCGGGCCGCTCTCAGGGTCAGAATCAGGCGGGACTGAGAACTCAGACGATTCAGGGACAGCCGGCGCGTCCCCAGAGCGGACAGGGCCAGCAGACAGCCCAGAGCCAGGCTGCCCGTCCCCAGAGCGGAGCCCAGGGTCAGCAAGGCCAGCAGGCAGGTCAGTCTGCCCGTCCCCAGAGCATGGCCTCAAGCGGGCAGAGTCAGCAGACGGCTCAGGGCCAGGCTGTCCGTCCCCAAGCAGGAGCGCCGGGGCAGACAGGCGCAGGCCAGACAGCGCCGGCTCAGGACCAGGGAAGCCAGACCGTCCGTCCCCAGGGCCAGGGCGGTCAGAACTCTCAGAGCGGCCGTGACAACAGCCGTCCGTCCCAGGGAGGTCAAAACGGCTCCCAGAATCGTGACGGAGGCCGGTTCCAGGGCAGCCGGGATACGGAGCGTTCCCAGAGCGGCCAGGGGAACAGGGAGAATCGTTCCCAGGGCCAGGGAGGCAGAGACGGGAACAGAGACGGAAACCGCCAGGGAGGTTATCAGGGAAGCCGTGACGGGAACCGTCAGGGAGGTTACCAGGGAAGCCGTGACGGAAATCGAGACGGGAACCGCCA
>CAJTOT010000008.1:31527-41839 GCA_910577935.1 uncultured Hungatella sp.
AGGGAGGCTACCAGGGGAGCCGTGATGGAAACCGTGACGGAAACCGCCAGGGAGGTTATCAGGGAAGCCGAGACGGGAACCGCCAGGGAGGCTACCAGGGGAGCCGTGATGGAAACCGTGACGGAAACCGCCAGGGAGGCTACCAGGGAAGCCGAGACGGAAACCGTCAGGGAGGTTACCAGGGAAGCCGGGATGGGAACCGTCAGGGAGGTTACCAGGGAAGCCGTGACGGAAACCGTCAGGGAGGTTACCAGGGAAGCCGTGACGGGAACCGCCAGGGAGGTTATCAGGGAAGCCGTGACGGGAACCGCCAGGGAGGTTACCAGGGAAGCCGTGACGGAAGCCGTCCGGGGGGATACCAGGGAAACCGGGATGGCAGCCGCCCGGGGGGATACCAGGGAAACCGGGATGGCAGCCGTCCCCAGGGACCAGGAGGCCGTCCCCAGGGAGGCCGTCCGGGACAGAAGGATGTGTCCAAATCTTTTGACACACCTATCGCTGCCAAGCCCCAGAGCAACCGGGGCAACAAAAATAATTATAAAAATGATAAATATGATAAGAGAAATATGACCGAGGACGGCCCGAGATCCAAGGGGAAGGTTTCCAAGCATCCCTTTATCATGCCTCAGAAGAATGTGGAGGATAAAGTGGAGGAGACCATCAAGGTCATCACCATCCCCGAGGTTCTAACCATCAAGGAACTGGCGGACAAGATGAAGCTGCAGCCTTCTGCCATCATCAAGAAGCTGTTCCTCAAGGGAACCATCGTGACGGTGAACCAGGAGATCGACTACGAGAAGGCAGAGGAGATCGCCATGGAGTACGACGTTCTCTGCGAGAAAGAGGAGAAGGTAGATGTGATCGAAGAGCTTCTCCGCGAGGCAGAGGAGAGCGAGGACGATATGGTGTCAAGACCGCCTGTAGTCTGTGTCATGGGCCATGTAGATCACGGCAAGACCTCCCTTTTGGACGCTATCCGGGAGACTAACGTGACGGCGAGGGAGGCCGGCGGAATCACTCAGCATATCGGCGCCTACGTGGTGGAGATCAACGGGGAGAAGATCACCTTCCTGGATACTCCGGGACACGAGGCTTTCACCGCCATGCGCATGAGAGGCGCCCAGTCCACGGATATCGCCGTGCTGGTGGTGGCGGCGGACGACGGCGTCATGCCCCAGACGGTGGAGGCCATCAACCACGCCAAGGCGGCAGGGGTGGAGATTATCGTTGCCATCAACAAGATCGATAAGCCCAGCGCCAACGTGGAGAAGGTAAAACAGGAGCTCTCCGAGTACGAGCTGATCCCCGAGGACTGGGGCGGAAGCACCATCTTCGTTCCCGTGTCAGCCCACACCAAGGAAGGAATTTCCGACCTGCTGGAGATGATTATCCTGGCGTCTGAGGTGAAAGAGCTGAAGGCCAACCCCAACAGGAATGCCAGAGGCCTGGTGATCGAGGCGGAGCTGGACAAAGGAAAAGGCCCTGTGGCCACAGTGCTGGTGCAGAAGGGCACTCTCCGTGTGGGAGACAACATCGCTGCCGGCGCATGTTATGGAAAAGTCCGCGCCATGATGGACGACAAGGGACGGAGAGTGAAGGAAGCCACGCCGTCCACTCCGGTGGAGATTCTGGGACTGAACGGAGTCCCCAACGCCGGCGAGGTGTTTGTGGTGACTGCAAACGAGAAAGAGGCCAGAAACTTTGCGGAGACATTTATCTCAGAGGGCAAGAACAAACTTTTGGAGGACACCAAGGCGAAGCTGTCCCTGGACGATCTGTTCAGCCAGATCAAGGCAGGCAATGTAAAGGAACTGCCCATCATCGTCAAGGCGGACGTACAGGGCTCCGTGGAGGCAGTGAAGCAGAGCCTTCTCAAGCTTTCCAACGAGGAGGTCATGGTAAAGGTGATCCACGGCGGAGTGGGCGCCATCAACGAGTCCGACGTGTCTCTCGCGTCGGCGTCCAACGCCATCATCATCGGGTTCAACGTGAGACCTGACGTGACCGCCAAGTCCGTGGCAGAACAGGAAAAAGTAGATTTAAGGCTCTACAAGGTTATCTATCAGGCCATCGAGGATGTGGAAGCCGCCATGAAGGGCATGCTGGACCCTGTCTTCGAGGAGAAGATCATCGGCCATGCCGTGGTGCGCCAGACCTTCAAGGCCTCCGGTGTGGGCACAATCGCAGGCTCCTACGTCATGGACGGCAAGTTCCAGAGAGGCTGCTCTGTCAGGATCACCCGAGACGGAGAACAGATTTTCGAAGGGGCTCTGGCTTCCCTCCGGCGTTTCAAGGACGACGTGAAGGAGGTCGCCACCGGCTACGAGTGCGGCCTGGTGTTCGAGAAGTTCAACGATATCCAGGAAGACGACATGATCGAAGCATACGCCATGGTGGAGGTTCCCCGGTAGATCCGGCGCCTGCGGATTGTTTGGCGCTCCGTGGGGCCGCGATCCCAAAGTCTGATTGACATGGGGGCATGTCATACATGGGCTTTTGACTATGGCATCATATCAATGAAAGGAATTGTATGCGGAAAAACAGCATTAAAAATACAAGAATCAACATGGAGGTGCAGAGAGAGCTCAGTGAGATCATCCGCACCGAGGTAAAGGATCCGGGACTTGGCAGCGCCATGGTTACGGTAGTGTCCGTGGAGGTGACCCCGGACTTAAAATACTGCAAGGCTTATATAAGTGTTCTGGGCAGTGAGGAGGCGGCCCGGAACGCCCTGCTGGGGCTTAACCGGGCAGTGGGATTCATCAGGAAAGAGCTGGCCGGGAGAGTGAATCTGCGCAACACGCCGGAACTCAAGTTTATTCTGGACCAGTCCATCGAGTACGGCGTTCACATGTCAAGGCTCATTGACGACGTGACCGGCGGCATGACGACGGACAGCCAGGGAGACCAGGGAGAAGACTCCCGGGATGGAGATGACTGGGATCAGGACTGAGGTTTTATGAAAATAGGCGGAAGGGAGAGGATAATATGACAAAATTGGAGGAGATGCTTGGCAGAGCCAGATCCCTTGTGATCCTGGGACATATAAATCCGGACGGGGACTGCGTCGGCGCCTGTCTGGCCATGTATAACTATGCCGGAATATGTAATCCAGGACTGTACAGAAAGGTTTATCTGCAGACGGTTCCGCAAAAGTTTTCTTATCTTCAGGGATATGACGAGGTTGAGTCGGAAGTCCGCCAGGAGGAGCCTTTTGATCTGTGTGTCTGTCTGGACTGCAGCAACAAGGAGCGCCTGGGCGGGTTTCAGGTCTATCTGGAGTCCGCGAACAGCAGTCTGTGTATCGACCACCATGTGACTAATCCGGGGTATGCCCAGGAAAATATCATATGGCCCCAGGCAAGCTCTACCTGTGAGGTATTGTACGGCCAGCTTGACGAAGGCCTGATCAACCAGGACATCGCCGCGTGCCTGTACACCGGGATCATCCATGACACGGGGGTGCTGCGCTTTAGCTGCACGTCGTCCAGGACCATGGAGATCGCCGGAAAGCTTATGGCCACGGGGATCGATTTTACTAAAATTATCGACGACAGCTATTTTAAGAAGACCTATCTCCAGAGCCAGATTCTGGGCCGCGCCCTCATGGAGAGCGTCCGCTTTTTTGACGGAAAATGTATTTTTACCGTGGTGAAGAAGCAGGACATGACATTCTACGGCGTGGGTCCCAAGGATTTGGACGGGATTGTGGATCAGCTGAGAACCATTGACGGCATCGAGTGCGCTATATTCATGTACGAGACCGACAGCCACATGTACAAGGTCAGCATGCGGTCAAACAATGTGGTGGATGTCAGCAGGATCGCCTCCTATTTCGGAGGAGGAGGCCATGTGAGGGCGGCGGGCTGCACCATGTCCGGCAGCGTCCACGATGTGGTTAACAATCTCTCCGGCCATATTGAGAAACAGATGCTTGAGGAGACGGCCGATGTTTGACGGCGTATTGAATGTATATAAGGAGAAAGGCTACACGTCCCACGACGTGGTGGCAAAGCTGCGGGGAATCCTGAGACAGAAGAAGATCGGTCACACAGGCACTCTCGACCCGGATGCGGAGGGGGTGCTGCCTGTGTGTCTCGGGAAGGGCACCCGTCTCTGCGACATGCTCACCGACAACTCAAAGGCTTACCGCGCCGTCCTGCTTTTAGGTCTGGAGACGGACACCCAGGATATCTCCGGCCAGGTTGTGGCGGAGAGGCCGCCGGAGACCCGGGAGGAGAAGGTGAGGGAGGCGGTCATGGGATTTGAAGGAGAATACGCCCAGATTCCACCCATGTACTCTGCCCTGAAGGTCAACGGCAAAAAGTTGTACGAGCTTGCCAGGGCGGGGAAGACGGTGGAGAGACAGCCCAGGCAGGTGACCATCCACGAGATTGTCATAGAGTCTGTGGAGCTTCCGAGAGTTGCCATGACGGTCCGCTGCTCCAAGGGAACTTATATCCGGACTCTCTGCCACGATATCGGCCGGAAGCTGGGCTGCGGCGGCTGCATGGAATCCCTTCTCCGTGTTCAGGCGGGGAGATTTTTGCTGGAGGACAGTTTAAAGCTGGAAGAGATAGAAAGGCTTGCCGGCCAGGGCGCCCTGGAGGAGAGAATCGTGCCTGTTGAAGCCATGTTTCAGGATTATGTGAGGGCCGTGACCATACCGGGCGCAGACGCCCTGGTGAGAAACGGCAACCCTCTGAGGCTAAAAGACATATGGACAGAAGGGAACGGGACAGACAAGTACTGCAGGGTCTACGACAGCGGCGGGACATTTATGGGAATCTATGAATGGAAGCCGGAGAGAAGTTGTCTGATGCCCTGGAAAATGTTCCTGGGAGGATGAGCGGGATGAAGTGTTTCATCGGGGAGACAGAATTTAAAATAGAAGAACCTACGGTGGTGACTATCGGGAAGTTCGACGGCCGCCACAAGGGCCATCAGAAGCTCCTGGGACGCATGATGGAATTCAAAAGGCGGCGGGGCTATGGGACCGCGGTGTTTACCTTTGACATGGCGCCGGCTGCCAGAATCTCGGGGGAGGCCCCGAAGGTGATCACCACCAACCAGGAGCGCCGCAACAATATGGCGAAGATGGGCATCGACTATCTGGCGGAGTACCCCTTTACCAGCGACGTGATCCATCTGCCGGCAGAAGAATTTGTCAGGAAGATACTTATAGAGAAGATGAACGCCAAAGCCATTGTGGTGGGAACCGACTGCGGCTTCGGCTATCAGAGGTCCGGCGACGCCAGGCTTCTGGCCCGGCTGGCGGACACCTGGGGCTATGAGCTGGAGGTGGTCATCAAGGAGAAAGACGAAGAGAGGGATATCAGCAGCACATATATTAAGGAAGAGCTTTCCAGAGGACACATGGAGAAGGCCAACAAGCTGCTGGGAGAGCCGTATGCCATTCACGGCACCGTGGTTCACGGCAACCACGTGGGCGGGCCGGTGCTGGGATTTCCCACGGTCAACATCCTTCCGCCCGAGGAAAAGTTCCTTCCGCCCTTTGGCGTGTATGTGTCCAGGGTCCTGACTGAGGAGGGCTGCTATGGGGGCATTACCAACATCGGGAAGAAGCCCACGGTGGAGAAGGATTCCCCCACAGGGGTGGAGACCTTTATCTTCGGTTTAAATGAAGATCTATACGGGAAAAATATAGAAGTCCAGCTTCTCAACTTCGAGCGCCCGGAACAGAAATTCGATTCCCTGCAGCAGCTGAAAGAGCAGCTGGAGAGGGACAAAGAATATGGACTTTTGTATCTTGACAGGGAAAAAGTCTTGTGTTAATATTAACCGGTATGAACAGACGCCGGGACTCGGTTCTAGTACAGGAAGCTCCAACCATTGCTTAGTCCCCGGTTTGAAAAAGAAAAGGAGGAAATCTCATGATTTCAAAGGAAAAGAAAGCGGAACTTATTGAGAAGTATGGAAGGAAGCCTGGAGACACAGGCTCACCGGAGGTTCAGATCGCCATTTTGACAGAGAGAATCACCGAGCTGACAGAGCATCTGAAGAATAACCAGAAGGATCATCACTCCAGACGCGGCCTTCTCAAGATGGTAGGCCAGAGACGTGGTCTTCTTGACTATCTGAAGAAGACAGACCTGGAAGGTTACCGCGCTCTTATCGAGAAACTGGGAATCAGAAAATAATCATATTATTAGGGTGGAGGCAACTCCACCCTATGTTTGATTGGGAAGTATCCGGTAACAGGCCGCGCTGAAAAGGTACTTTATGCAGTGAGGCGTTTTGCCGGATTTGTCAGGCAGAAGATTTGATCCGAGACCGCTGAAAAGCACATTGCGCCGGCGGGCAGCCAGTGTGTTTTTCAGTAGTTTCGGGTTCTTCTGCCGCATCGCGGGGCCGTCATCTATTTGCCCCGGCAGCATCATAATATTTTTCAGAGAAAAGGAGATCAGACATGTACAAAAGTTTTTCTATGGAATTAGCGGGAAGGACCCTGACTGTAGACATCGACAGAGTGGCAAAGCAGGCAGGCGGAGCCGCGTTTATGCATTACGGCGAGACCACTGTGCTGAGTACGGCCACATCATCGAAGGAGCCCAGGGAGGGCATTGATTTCTTCCCTCTCAGCGTGGAGTATGAAGAAAAGCTCTATGCCGTGGGAAAGATTCCCGGAGGTTTTAACAGGAGAGAGGGTAAGGCCAGCGAGAACGCGGTCCTCACAAGCCGCGTCATCGACCGTCCCATGCGTCCCCTGTTTCCAAAGGATTACCGCAATGACGTGACGCTGAACAACATGGTTATGAGTGTGGACCCAGAGTGCCGGCCGGAGCTGGTGGCTATGCTGGGCGCCGCCATCGCCACCTGTATTTCCGACATCCCCTTTGACGGCCCCTGCGCCATGACCCAGGTTGGCTTAATCGGCGGGGAGCTGGTGCTCAACCCATCCCAGGAGCAGTGGAAGAACGGCGATCTGAATCTGACGGTCGCCTCCACCAGGGAAAAGGTGATCATGATCGAGGCCGGCGCCAATGAGGTTCCGGAGGCCAGGATGATCGAGGCGATCTACAAGGCTCACGAGGTAAACCAGACCATCATCGCGTTTATCGACAAGATCGTGGCAGAGGTGGGCAGGGAGAAGCACGGCTACACCAGCTGCGCCATCCCGGAGGAGCTGTTTGACGCCATCAAGGAGCTGGTGCCGCCTCTGGAGATGGAGAAGGCGGTGTTCACCGACGACAAGCAGACCAGAGAGAAAAATATCAGCAATATCACGGAGAAGCTGGCGGAGGCCTTCGCGGACAAGGAAGACTGGCTGGAGGTTCTCTCCGAGGCAGTCTACCAGTATCAGAAGAAGACTGTCCGGAAGATGATCTTAAAGGACGGCAAGCGCCCGGACGGAAGAGAGATGACCCAGATCCGCCATCTGTCCGCCGAGGTGGATTTGATTCCCAGGGTTCACGGCTCTGCCATGTTCACCAGGGGACAGACCCAGATATGCAACGTGTGTACCCTGGCGCCCCTGTCCGAGCAGCAGAAGCTGGACGGGCTGGATGAGAACGAGGTGAGCAAGCGGTATATGCACCACTATAATTTCCCGTCATACTCAGTAGGCGAGACAAAGCCCTCCAGAGGGCCGGGAAGACGTGAGATCGGCCACGGCGCTCTGGCGGAGAGGGCCCTGCTTCCGGTGCTGCCCAGCGAGGCGGATTTCCCCTATGCCATCCGCACGGTGTCGGAGACATTTGAGTCCAACGGCTCCACATCCATGGCGTCCACCTGCGCTTCCTGCATGTCCCTGATGGCGGCAGGCGTGCCCATCAGAAAGATGGTGGCGGGTATCTCCTGCGGCCTGGTGACAGGCGACAGCGACGGCGAGTTCGTTCTTCTCACCGATATTCAGGGCCTGGAGGACTTCTTCGGCGATATGGACTTTAAGGTGACGGGAACCACGGAGGGCATCACCGCCATCCAGATGGACATCAAAATTCACGGCCTCACAAGAGAGATCGTGGAGGGAGCCATCGCCAGGTGCCGGGAGGCCAGGCTGTTTATCATGGACACCTGCATGAAGCCTGCCATCTCCGAGCCGAGAAAAGAAGTGAGCAAGTACGCCCCCAAGATTGAGCAGATCACCATCGATCCCCAGAAGATCGGGGATGTGGTAGGAAAGCAGGGCAAGGTGATCAACAAGATCATCGAGGAGACCGGCGTGAAGATCGACATCGAGGACGACGGAAGCGTGTCGGTGTGCGGCACAGACAAAGAGATGATCGCCAAGGCCGTCAAGATTATCGAGAGCATTGTCACGGACATTGAGGCGGGACAGGTATACACCGGCAAGGTTGTGAGAATCATGAATTTCGGAGCCTTTGTAGAGCTGGCTCCCAACAAGGACGGCATGGTCCACATCTCCAAGCTGTGCGACAAGAGAGTGGAGAAGGTGGAAGACGTGGTGAACATCGGCGACGAAGTGACTGTCAAGGTTATGGAGATCGACAAAATGGGCCGTGTGAACCTGAGCATGAGGCCTGCGGACCTGTCAGGAAAAGGCGGCGGAAGCGGCAGGGAAGAGAGACGGGACGAAAGAAGAGAAGACAGGCGCGACAACAGCCGGCGCGAGGGAAGACGGAATAACAGATAGCGGACACCGCCGGCTAAAGATGGCGGAAGTGAAACCGCCTGAACGAGAGCATATTGAGAACCGGAACGAAGGACAGTCAGAGAAGATTGCGGCGGCGTTCCGGTTCTTTTTCGGAGAAGAGGAAATTGGGAATTTTGCGGAGGAGAGCGGATGAGAACACTGTATTACAACGGGAATATATATACGGGAGATCCAGAGAACCCGGCGGCGTCGGCCATGGCGGTGGAAGACGGGAAAATCGTATGGGTGGGATATGAGCCCGGAGAGGGCAATTCTGGAGGGAGCGGCCTCGGAGAGGACAGTCACGGAGGGAGCATACCCGGAGAGGACAGCCAGGAAGGGGGCGGTCCCGGAAAGGACAGTCACGGAGAGAGCGGCTCCGGAAGGGGCGGATATCAGGAGGGAGAAGGGGAGGAGAAAACCGAGAAGGTGGATTTGCGGGGAAGGTTCGTGACCCCCGGCTTCATCGATTCCCACATGCATGTGGTGGAGTACGGAAAGCTTCTGCAGGAGGTTTCTCTGGCGGACTGCACCGGTTCCCTGGAACAGGTGTGCCAACGGGTGAAGGCGTTCATAGAAGAGCGCCGGATTATGCCGGGAACCTGGGTCTGCGGGAGAGGATGGAACCAGGATTATTTTGAAGGCGAGAAACGGTTTGTCAACTGTCACGATTTGGACCGGGTCTCCACAGAGCATCCCATCTTTCTTGCCAGGGCCTGCGGTCACGTGGTGTCGGTGAACTCAAAGGCCATGGAGCTGGCCGGCGTCACCAGGGACAGCGTTCAGCCGGCAGACGGATATTTCCAGGTGGATGACAGGGGGGAGCCGCTGGGAATCTTCGAGGAGAACGCCGTCTCTATGGTAAAAGACGTGATTCCCGCCCCCGCCGTCTCCCAGGTGAAAGAGTACATCCTGAAGGCGGCCAGGTCCCTTAACAGCTTCGGCATCACCTCCGTACACACCGACGATTTTCTCTCTCTCACAGGAGTGGATTATGAGATGATCCTCAAGGCATACCGGGAGCTGGAGGCGGAGGGGGCTCTGACCATCAAGATCTATGAGCAGTCCCAGTTTGAAGACCTGGACGGCTTAAAGGAGTTTGTGGGGAAGGGCTACCATACGGGAGCGGGGAGCAGCTATGTGAAGATCGGCCCATTAAAGATTATCGGTGACGGCTCCCTGGGGGCGAGAACGGCGTATCTGTCCCAGCCTTACGCGGACAAGGGGGACACCAGGGGAATCGCCGTCTTCACCCAGGAGCAGCTGGACGACATGATCGTCTACGCCCACACCCACGGCATGCAGACAGCGGTTCACGCCATCGGCGACGGCATCATGGAGCGGGTGGTCCGCGCCTATGAGAAGGCATTGAAAGAATTTCCCAGAGAAGATCACCGCCACGGCATCGTCCACTGCCAGATTACCACGAAGCCCCTTCTGGAGAAGATAGAGGAGCTGTCCCTCCACGCCTACATCCAGACCATCTTTCTGGACTATGACAGCAAGATAGCGGAGAGCCGCCTGGGGGAGGAGAGGGCGAAGGAGACGTATCAGTTTAAGACTCTCTTTCAAACGGGAAGCGCCTCCAACGGTTCCGACAGCCCGGTGGAGACTCCCAATGTCATGAAGGGGATTCAGTGCGCCGTCACCAGAACTTCCCTGGACGGGGCCAAAACATTTCTCCCAGGACAGGCT
>CAJTOT010000008.1:42043-48076 GCA_910577935.1 uncultured Hungatella sp.
ACGGAGGCCTCACAGGGGTGAAAATTTCCGGGCGGGCGCCGTCATGTGTCGGAGCAGAACACGATGACCCGCAGGGGCGTGGTCTGGGCGGGGATGCTCCGAGTGTTGGTGGCGTAGAGAACCAACATGTACTGATTGCCCGGCGTCCCCAGGTAGTACTGGCCGTTGGGGAGCTGAAGGATGGTGTTCTGTGACAGGTTGAGAATCAGGGAATTTTCACTGTTTTTCAAATCCTGGTCAAAGTAATCCAGCATGGCAAATTCCTTGCAGGCGCGGACCACCACGGCCACGGCGCGGTACTGGGGCGGATAGATGAGAGGCGCAGGCGCGGTGGTGTCATAGAATGCGATGATGGAATCTCCCCGGCGGATGGGCTTCTGGTCCAGAACAAAGGTGGAGGTGTCCACCAGGATCTGGTAGGTCTCCTGGTAGGCAGTCTGGACGTAGAGCATCAGGGTGCAGTAGTAGGAACGGTTTCCGCTCTGCAGCGGGGTTAGGGAAGTGACAACTCCTTCGATAGGGGAATAATGGTTCATAGAAGGCTCCTGATATGTATGGTTTTTCTATATCATATGCGGAAGAAGGGCGGTGATGTCATTTTTTTCTGCGGGATGGGGAAAAGCTTTGGCGGAGACTGACGGATGCAGAGGAAGCGGTGAGGGCCTGCGCCGTGGCTGGAAAGCGACAAAATATAATAGAAATGGCAATCGGCGACGGAAAAGAGAAAAAAACCAGTTGCCATTTTTACTTTATAGAATTATTTTGACATTCAAATATATGGAAATATACAGTACAATACGGATAAGAGAATTACATGATGTCGGGGTCAAAAGGTTTTTTGCCCCCTGATGCCTGCGGATTGCTCCGCATTTCATGCTCCCGCAACCCTGGCATCATTACATTGTGCCTGACGGAGCATGACTGCCAGAAGAGCGGCAAGACACAGAGGAACAAAACGCTGAGGAATTATCAGGTTTGGGGAGGAGGAAGTGAACATTGGGTCGTCACTATTTGGAGATAATAAAGGAATTAAAAAGATTTTTAGACAATCAGGAGGCTGATGCCCGCGGGCTGTCGCCGGAACTAAAAAAGATGCTGGCGGTCAGCACGGGATTGGAGGGAGCGCGGCCGGCAGAATCACAGATGCTGGAACAGACAGATTTTCGCCTGAAGGCCAGGATTCTGTGCCATAGGCTGGAACGGTTCACCGAGCAGGCGGAGAAGGCGGTTCCCTACATGGGAAAGGAGGGGCTGGCGGATTATTATCTGAGAGATAACCGTCTGAAAGAACTGAACTGGCTGGGGTTTGGATGGTATGCGGACGCCCTGTTTGAGGAGAGGCGGGCAACCCTGTACAAAATCGACGACGGTTCCCGCGAAATCAGCTGGAGAAAGGACTGGAATCGGTTGAGCGGGGAGGATAAGAGCAGCGGAGCAAGAGCTCTGCAGGCGATTTTTGACCTCTGTAAAAAGCATATCGGAATAGGCAATGAGGAAATCTGGCTGGATTCCTGGTCCGAATGTCTGGGGGTGGATTTGTTTAAATATGCGTCGCTGGATAAGAACGGGGCGGCCCGTCTCTTTGTCATGAAGGGCGCTGAGGTGAACGTGGTCCGGACCAGCGCAGGCTATGATTCTCTGCAGAACTTTGCCCGGAGAGAAGAAACTGTGGAGTCCTGTGAGTTTTCCGTCGGTTTCAGCTCTGCGAGAAATGAAAACCGAGAAAATTTTAACAGCTGGTATCGGACGTTTATGCAGGAAGACTTTTTGTCTGATTCCGAGTGCAGGAAGCTGTTGGATATGGATAAGCGGGAATTCTCCATGGACTTTATCTACAGAGTGCTGAAAAAGGAGGAGCAGAGCAGGAGGCTCACCTTGATGGTGTCCCCCATAGCGGACAGGGAGGTAGTGACCTCCGGCGGCTTGTGGGGGGAAGAGACACTCCATGTGTCTCTGGGAGAAGAGGAGCTGTGTCAGCTTCTTTACTGCTATTACCAGGAAGCCGTCAGAAGAAAAAAGGTGGAAAAGGTGGAATCAGAGGATTTTTTAAAGAAGTATCATGAAAGCCTGTCGTGGATGGAAGGAATCTTTGAGGAGTTTGAAAAGAAAAATTCTTCTGTGGAAGAGCAGGGGAAAGATGCTGAGGAGAAGCTGAGAGAAATCTTAAAATATCTGAGGGCGCGGATGGAGATGTGGAGAGGACTGCCTGGAAAAGAGGCAGGAGAGAAAATCACAGCGGTCTTAAGCCTTGTGAACTGGGAAGAGGAATCCATCCCTGACTGGTGGGGAATCGGCAACATATACAAGAGGGAGCGGAAAGACGAGGAGGCAGCGGCTAATTTGGGAATGGATCTGTACAAGCAGATTCTCCAGAGAGTGAGGTAGAGGAGGAAGATGAAAAATAATACAATGGTAAGTCTCCAGACTGTCCGGAGGGAACAGTTTGACGGGCGCAGTGTGTGGGTTCCCCTGTTTCAGAGAAATTATAAATGGAGGCCGTCCACCGCGCTCCGCTTTGCCAGCGATCTGTGGGATGCGTGGGACAAAGGGCAGGAGCGCTACACCATCGGCATGATCACCATCCATATGGAGGAGAAGGATGGAAGAGCGCTGCTGGTTGACGGACAGCAGAGAATCATCACGTTGATTTTGTTGCTGAAAATCCTGGAGCGGGGAGAGGAGCATTTCAGGATCTGTTTTGAGCGGGATAAAGGGCTGGCGGAGGATATGGTTTCACGCCGGGACTATCTGGCAAATCCAGAAATGGAGCTTCCGCCGGAGAAATTGTACACGGATCTGGAACGGTTTCAGGAAAATTACAGGGAAATCAAAGGTTTTTTGGAAGGAAAGGAAGCAGGACTTGAAGGCGAAGAGGAATTTCGTCAGAAGAGGCAGGAATTTGCCAGATATGTATATGAACATGTGTACGTCCTTCTATATATGGCCTCCCAGGAGCCTCTGGACGAGTTTATGAACATCAACTGCAACAAGACCCGGTTTGGGATAACCGACTATGTCCGGGCCTATCAGTTTATGAGCGCCGGGGAGATGAAGGTGGAACGGGGGACCATCACACAGCTGTTCCGGGAATTGGCAAAGAAGCTGTATTCTGACAGGACAAAGCTGTGGGAGCTGGTTTCCAGAGGATATGGCGGCGGGGAGTGGCCGGCGGATCAAAACCGTCTGGAAATCCTGTTCCTGGACCGCTGCCTGGAACAGGACACCGGCGAGATGGGGAGTGCAAAGCTGGACAACCTGAATGACATGCAACAGGAGTTTCGGCAGCTCTCCTGGCACAACAGGATTTTGAATACAATGCTGGAGGACTGGAGCCTGGAAAACTGGAATTCAGCCAGAGCATTTCTGTGTCTGCGGGAGCTGAAGGAGGAGGTAAAGCCGCGGTTTTTCAGTCTCTCAATCCTGAACCCCGGCGAGGCCGGCCGGCTTTGCGGCGAGGAACCTCTGGAGAGGAAGCTTCTGGAACAGTTCAGAAGGCTTGGGTGTTTCGGACAAAACTGCTTTATCCAGACGCAGATGATGGGAGGAAGGCCGGATCTGAATTCAAATGTCCCGATTTTGCCCGTTATCCTGGAAAAGCGGGATAAAAAGTCTCTGAACAGAGAGTGGGACGAGGAAGGCCAGGGAAAAGGCGGCAGGGAACATTCGTGGATCTGGAAGGGGCAGGGGGACTGGAAGGATTTTGTGAGGATTTACGAGGAATATATCCAGGAGAAGTATTCGGAAATGACTTATACAGAGGAGGGAGACAGTGATGGCTGACAGAAAAAACAACCGGATGGGGTTGGGGGAATTTCTTTCCAGGTATGAGAAGATTGTCATACCTTCCATCCAGAGGGATTATGTTCTGGGAAGCGATGAGAAGAAGCTGAGGCGGCTTCTTGACAGCATGGCTGGAAAAAAGAATCAGAAATTTGATTTTGGCTGTGTGGTGGGGCATGAGGAGGAGGGCGTCTTTTATGTGTATGACGGGCAGCAGAGGCTGGTGACGCTGGTTTATCTGTGCGCCTGCATGCTGCCGGCTGGAAGCCAGGAGAGAGAGCGATGGGCAGGAGAACTTGAAAAATTTTTCTTTGCAGATAAAAATGAGGCGAATGATCAGCTGCGAAAGCTCCTGCGCTCCCAATGCCAGTGGGAACTTGTGGATTTTACCACCTGGTCAGTTGACAGGCTGCTGAAAACCTTTAGGGAAAACGGATATGACAAAAGACTGGAGTTTGGTTATTTCTATAACCAGGTACAGTTTGAGCTGGTGACAGTGGACAGGGCAGATGACGCGGAGCAGTTCTTTATGGATCTGAACGACGGGCTTTTGCTGGAGGACTATGAGGTCGCCAAGGCGAGGCTGGTGCATCACGGGAGAAGCCTGGAGGGCTTTGACGAGTTCGAGGACTTTGCCCTGGCTTTGGACAACCGGTGGCTGCAGTTTTTCAGAGACGTGCGCGGCGAGGCGAAAGGCGGCAGTGTGGTATGTGAGGAAGAACTGGAGATAAGATTCCTGTATTTTTGCCTTCGGATGATGCGGATGGAGGAGGGCGGCTCCGGGGAAGACTGGCAGGAGGAAGAGGTGGAGTGGATACAGGGAACCCACTTAAGCCGGCTGTATAACCTTGTGAATCAGGTTGTGTCAAGACCGTTTTCGAGAGGAGGGGGAGAGGGCAGCCCGGTGAATTATTCCTTTGAGGCAGGATGGGATCTGCCTTTGTACGCAGGAGTTTACTGGAATCTGGCTGACAGGGACTATGACGGAATGCTGAAATCCATGCTCTGTTTCCTGGCGCAAAAGGAGAACAGAATCCACGGAAAATCACTGACGGACTGCCTGCTGTGGGCCTATGTGTCAAATCTTGACGCAGATGAGTCCGAGAGAGACCAATATTTGAGATTTGTAAAAATACTTTTAAATCATAACCGAATCATCAAAAAAGAGGCTAGATACGACGGAAACATATATTACACAAAGTACAGCGTTTACGGGATTCCGGAATACTATTTCAAGAAGGTTTACCGCGACTGTCTGAAGAAAAACAGATGGAGGACAGACTGGCGGGAGCAGGACAACAGGAGTGAGAAGGAATACCTGTGCCGGGTGATTGCCATGAACAGGGGATTTGGCGGGCGGTTTTGCCTGGACGATTTTTTGGATGTGGTCACAGAAGAGGACGGGACGGATGGAACGCTGAGGGGACTGATTGATCAGGAGAAGAGAATCAGGGAAGGGAGCTGGAGGGAGGACATTGAGAAACTGGAAAATCTCCCGTATATCAACGGCCTGGCGGAGGGATTGCTGGGAGAAGACGGGCAGCCGGCCGTAACTTATGAGAAGCTGACCGAGCTGTTTGACCCGAAGATCACAGGATACAGGCTGATGGAAGACAAGCTGTTCGAGTTTTATAGCCGGCATAGCGCCATCCTGGCAGAGAAGTATCCATCAGTGAAGGCGAATAAAGAATTCTATCTGAAAGTAACATATATAAGATGGGACACCTATATAGATAAGAACGGTGAGCAGCGGGACAGCGGAGACCGGGACTGTATCATCCTGCCTCGGACCTGGTGCGACTTTTTGACGGAGCCGGGGAGAAAGTTAGGTGAAATACTTGGCAAAGCGGAGACCGGAGACCGGGGAAGAGAGAGCCTGGAGGCAGGGTATATCAGGAACTATTTGATCAATTTGCGGTATTCCTGGATCAAGGATGAGGGACCTTGCGGGGTGTGGTGGTATTGCAAACCCTATCGTATTCCTGAGAGCGGGCGCTACGCCAGCAGGAGCTCCAACAATTATGATATGATCCAGGAAAGAGATTTTCCAAGGGTCGTGTAATCAGTGAAGCTACACTGGCTCCCCCAGTTCCATCTCCCCCAGCAGTTTCCGCTCATACTCCGGATCTTCCTTAAACCAGCTGAAGTGGAAGGCGATGGCCTCCGCAAGGTCAGCGCCGGCGTGGAGAGAGGCCAGGCGGCCGTATCCGTCGGGAATTTCCCAGGCGGCCTCCGCTCGAGGGCAGCCCAGAC
>CAJTOT010000008.1:48321-106249 GCA_910577935.1 uncultured Hungatella sp.
TGGCCCGCTGTCCCCGTTCTGTCCTCGTCCGCCGGAGGTGTCCGCCGTGGCCTGCTATACCATCTGTAGCTTTGGCGGACAAGAGCTCAGAGAGAACAGGAGGAAAAAAGATGCCAGTACATGACGATTTAGGATGCCGTATGAAAGATTTTTATGAGACAGTGCCCAAGACCCGGCTGGTGAGGCGCATGCCTGTGGCTGTCCGCATTGACGGAAAATCATTCCACACGTTCACCCGTGGATTTGAGAAGCCTTTTGACCGCGTCCTCATGAGAACCATGCAGGAGACCATGAAGTACCTGTGCGAGAATATCCAGGGGTGCGTTCTGGGGTACACCCAGTCTGACGAGATCACCCTGATTCTGGTGGATTACAAAAAGCTGAACTCCTCGGCGTGGTTTGACTATGAGGTGCAGAAGATGTGCAGCATCGGGGCAGGTATGGCCACCATGGCCTTTAACCGTGAATTTTTAAAGAATATGGAGACCAGCCCGGAGATGCTGCCTGTCTACAGGAAGGTGGCGGGTCAGGCCGTATTCGATGCCAGGTGTTTTAACATCCCCAAGGAGGAGGTGGCCAACCTTATATACTGGCGGCAGCTGGACGCCAGCAGAAACAGCGTTCAGATGGCAGGCCACGCCAATTTTTCCCAGAAGGAGCTCCACGGGAAATCCTGCAGCCAGATTCAGGATATGCTGATGCTGGAGAAGGGGATTAACTGGAACGACTATGATGTGGATAAAAAGAGAGGAAGCTGCTGTATCCGGGCAGAGATCCGGGAGAACGGGGAAGACCGGGAGAACGGGGAAGACCAGGAGACGGTGAGAGCCAGGTGGGTCATTGACCGGGATATCCCCATCTTTAGGGGAGAGGGGAGGGATTACATCGAGAGGCTGGTGTACTGCGAGGAGGATGAGTGAAGACAGAAAAAGCCAGGACGGAAAGAGTCTGAAAAAATAGTTGATTTCTGAAAATATTGTGGTAAACTAAATGTGGGCGCGGAGAAATCCCGCCCATGCCTGCCTGTGGGGCGAAACGCGCACAGGACAGAAAAAGAGAAAGGAGTGAACACAGAGTGGAAGGTCGAAGTCGTAAGATGAAGGCAGAATCGACATATCATGAACGCATGGTAGTGGGGACAGCTTACGCGGGACAGCCGCCATTCTGCCGTCACTGCCTTTAATATGCGTTTGTGATAGCCATTTTGCTTTTAAAAGCAGATGGCTTTTTTTGCGTTGCCATATATGCCGAAAACCGCCGCGCCCCAGGCACGCCATGCGGACTTTCGGCGCTGCCTTCATGGACCTTGAATTCGGATTCTGTACACAGAAAAAGGATGTCCAAAAACGTGGACAGAGAAGGAGGAAGCCATGAGAGATTATAAGTTTGAAGAGATGATGAGGCTGGTGGAGGCCAGGGACTTTCGGGCGCTGAAGGAGATGCTGGTTCAGCTTCCGGAGGCAGATACTGCGGATTTTATGGAGGAGCTGAACAGGGAGAAGACGGTGGTGGTCTTCCGCATGCTCCCCAAGGAGCAGGCCACGGAGGTGTTCGCCTTCCTTCCGGTGGAAAAGCAGCAGGAGATTATCGACAGTATTACGGATGCCGAGCTGCAGACGGTCATCGAGGACCTGTTTGTGGACGACGCGGTGGATATGCTGGAGGAGTTTCCGGCTAATGTGGTGAAGAGGGTGCTGAAAAATGCCCGGCCTTCCACGCGGAAACTGATCAATCTGTTTTTGCAGTACCCGGAGAACAGCGCGGGCAGCATTATGACTGCCGAGTACATGGCCTTAAAGAAACACATGACTGTGGAGGAGGCATTTGCCTACATCCGCAGGCATGGGGTGGACAAGGAGACCATCTACACCTGCTATGTCACGGACGGCAAACGAACCCTGGAGGGGGTGGTGACGGTGAAGGATCTGCTGATGAATCCTTATGAGACACGGCTTGAGGACATTATGGACCCCTATGTCATCAAGGCGGTGACCGCGGAGGACCAGGAGGAGGTGGCGGAGAAATTCACCAGATACGATCTTTTGAGCCTTCCGGTGGTGGACGGGGAGGACCGGCTGGTGGGCATCGTCACTGTGGACGACATTGTGGATGTCATGGAGCAGGAGGCCACAGAGGACTTTGAGAAGATGGCCGCCATGGTGCCCAGCGAGAAGCCTTACTTAAAGACCAGCATCTTTATGCTGGCGAAGAACCGGATCATGTGGCTTCTGATTCTCATGGTCAGCAGCATGATCACAGGGGGAATCCTGGCAAAGTACGAGAACGCCTTTGCAGTCCTCCCCCTGCTGGTGACATTCATCCCCATGCTCACCGACACGGGAGGCAACGCAGGCAGCCAGAGCAGCACCCTGGTCATCCGGGGCATGGCCGTAGGGGAGATCGAGCCGTCGGACATCTTCAGGGTCCTGTGGAAGGAGCTGCGGGTCGGGCTGGTGGTGGGAATCATCCTGGGGGCGGTGAACTATGTCCAGCTGGTTATCCGCTTCCCGGGCAATGAACAGATCTGCCTGACCGTGGTGCTCAGCCTGTTCGCCACGGTGCTCCTGGCAAAGACCGTGGGGAGCGTCCTTCCCATGGCTGCCAGAATGCTGAGGCTGGACCCGGCCATCATGGCGGCTCCCCTGATCACCACCATCGTGGACGCTTTCAGCCTGGTCATCTATTTTCAGATTGCCTGTAAGCTGCTGAAGCTGGCGTGACGGATTTCAGAAGGGCTTTCATATCAGGCAGCGCCTGTGTCAGGAAGGGCTTCACAGCCCGGCAGTAGAGATAGGCGCCGCTTTCATCCCGGTAGCGGCGGCAGCCGCCCCGGCAGAAGTCAAGACAGCCGCACTGGCGGCAGATGTCCGGAAGGGGCCAGGAGGAGGAGATAAAGTCAGAAGCTGACAGTCTCCTCCTTATTTTTTCCCTGTCATCCAGGCAGAGACTGCCTAAGCGGTGGCATTCGTCCACAAAGAAGTCGCAGGGGTACACGCTCCCGTCGGACTCTACGAGAAACTGCATGGAACACACGCCGCCTGCGCCGCATTCCTCAGGCATAAATCCGGCGAGAAGCTGGAGAAGATTCTCAAAATAGCGGATATAGACATATCGGCCGCGGTTTAAGTCCTCCCGCCACAGCCCATACAGCTCCCCCAGATAACGGCCGTAGCTTTCCTGGGACAGATACAGGTAAGGGTTCTTGCCGGGAGGCGCCATGCAGGGGATATACTGCTGGTATTCAAACCCCTCCCGGCGGTAAAATTCATAGACCTCCCCTAAACGGCCGCACAGTTCGTCGGTGATCACTGTCAGGATGTTGAACCGGCAGCCGTGGCGCCGCAGGCAGTCGATTCCCCTCATGACGCCCCGAAAATCCCGGCGGTGGATGGTGTGGACCGCCTCCGTGCCGTCCAGGGATACCCCGACAAGGACATCATGGCGGGAGAACATCCGGGCAAACTCGTCGTCCAGAAGAGTTCCGTTGGTCTGGACCATGACCGGCAGGTTGAGTCCCCGGGCTTCCAGATATTCCAGGACATATTTAAAATACCCGTGTCCCGCCAGAAGAGGTTCTCCCCCCTGGAAGACCAGAGGGTATCCTCCCCGCAGAAAGACGGAAAGGCAGTCTATGACTGCAGTGATTGTCTCCCGGGACATGTGGCTGCCGCAGACATGTCCCTCTTTGTAAAAGCAGTATCCGCAGTCTGTGTTGCAGCGTCCGGATACGGGTTTGATCATGATATTCATAGCTTTCTAATCATGGCTTTCGCCGGAAGCACGGCAGAAAGCCTCCAGAAGGTCTTTGGCAGTCACAGGGTTTCCATCCCGGTCGTAGGTGGGCTCGTGGGGGGTCTTGGCGTCCGGCCTGTTGGCGATCTGTCCCGGCTGCAGCTCTATATCTCCGTGAAGCAGCGGATCCCCGGTGCTCTCCATCCACTCCTCCAAAACGGCGCAGAGCCGACGGTATTCTTCCTCGTACTGAGGCAGCCGGGCCACGTTGATCTCCTCCGCCGGGTCAGCCACCAGGTCATAGAGATAATCTCTCTCGGCTTCGATGCCGGGGAGCGGGGAGGACAAAAACCAGTCCTTCGCCTGGTGGTCGCCGATGTTGACAAATGGTTTGCGGCGGTCCCGGGCAAACAGGCGTATCAGCTTCAGCCGGTCCGTGCGGACAGAGCGCATGGGTTCGTAGGCGGCGTGATAAGTGACTTCGGAGAAAATGTAGTCGTGAACCTTCTCGGCGCTGCCTCTCATCAGAGGGAGAAGGGAGGCACCCTGAAGCCAGTCCGGTTTTTTAAGCCCCAGCATGTCGCAGATGGTGGGGAACACATCGATGTGAGAGACCAGGGCATCGGAGGAGCCCCGGCCGATGTCCGGATGGCGGATAAACAGGGCCACTCCGGTGCCGGAGTCCTTAAGCGTGCACTTCATATTGGGGAAGGAGATGCCGTGGTCGGTGGTGAACATGACCACGGTATCTCCGGCAAGCCCCTGACTGTCCAGCTCATCCAGCAAGGCGCCGAGGCACTGGTCGGCAGTTTTAAGGCTCTGGAGATAGCAGCTGAAGTCGTGGCGGGTGTCCTTGTTGTTGACGATGGGGAAGGGGGTGGCCACAAAGTCCTCCTCAATGTCTCTGGCTTCCTCGTACACCAGGTGGGTGCTGAACATTCCGAAGGACAGAAAAAACGGTTTTTCCCCGTTTCTGCGGCTTATCCCCTTCGGGGACAACCATCACATCATCCGTTCCGGGGAGAGGGGTGAAACCGGGGCGCAGCCCCACATTGGTGAGCAGCCCTGTATCCAGGTCATTGAGAACGAGCATCTCCACCTGGAAGCGGCGCGCCAGCTTCTCCAAAGCCATGGAGGCGGCCACAGAGGCCCTGAGCTTGTCAGGCAGCACCGTGTCGTCGGCGGGGTACTCTGCCGACATCAGTACGGAGAAGTGTTCTGGAAATACAAGGATCTGGCGGAGGTCTACGAGAACGGAAGGAAGTACGGCATCGACACGCTCATGGTCTTCGGCTGGTGGAAGGGGAGATTTGACAACGGCTATCCGCTGTACGAGCCGGACGATGCCCTCGGCGGCGAGGCGGAGCTGAAAAAAGCCATCAAGGACATTCAGAAGAGAGGCGGAAGGGTGATCCTCTACACCAACGGAGTCCTGATGGATGTGAAATCCGATTTTTACAGGAACTACGGGGCCCGTGCGGCCATGATAGACTTAGACGGCAACCCTCTGCTGGATCACTATCAGTTTTCCAACCAGGGGACTGTGCTGAGAACCTTCGGCTACAAGACCTTCGCCCAGGCCTGCGCCGGAGCCGAGGAGTGGAAACAGCAGATGCTGCACAACGGGAGGGTGAAGCTGTCCATGGAGCCTGATTCCATCTTCTACGACCAGGTGGGAGGCCACCGGTGCTGGCTGTGCTTCAACAAAGATCACAAGCACGGCAGCAGGGGAGACACAGAGCCTTTGTACCGCAAGGAGAATTTTGAGGCCGTCAATGAGCTCCTGGGAGAGGAGCAGGCCGTGGGGACAGAGAACACCGTGGATATCTTTGACCCCTACATGGATTACCACCACGGATGTGATTTCGGAAACTGGTACGCCGCAGATGTGTATCCCCAACTGTATCTGAATACATTTCCGGAGACCATCATCACCAACCGGTTTATCCATGACGAGCGGGAGGACTACCGGCTGCAGCTGAATTACGCTCTGGTGTGCGGGTATCGCTTTGATGTGAGCATTTACCGGGGGAGAGTCACGGATATGAGCGGGGTCCCAAACTATGCCGGCCATGTGAAAAGGCTTCTGGAATACAAGGAGAAGCACCGCAGATTTTTCTACCCGTCCGGATTTGCCATGAGAGAGTTTCCCGATATGCCCTCCGGGATAATGATGACCCAGTATGTCAGCGGCGGCGAACAGCTGACCCTGGTTCTCAACTGCTGCAGAGAGGAGCGGGAGTTTTCCTGGGACGGCGGAGAATACAGGATTCCCGGCTGGGGAGTCTTAAGCATCTGCGGCGGCGAGACGGAGATTATTGAAGGAGCGGAGTAGATGGACCGAAGGAAAGAGAAACTTTTGCCGGAAGGGCTGGAGGCGGCTGACGCTTTAAAGGGCGGGTACGAGGCGCTGGTCAGACACGACAGCTGGAGGGTGGCGGTGATCACCTACGCAGAGCGGTTTGACAGGAAAAATATCTGCCGTCTGGAGAGCCACAGGGAGACGGACGAGGTGTTTGTCCTGATGACCGGAAAGGCGACGCTGTTTATAGGCAGGGATGGGGTTCCCACAGAGCTGGAGCCCTGGAAGGTGTACAACGTAAAGCAGGCGGTGTGGCACGGGATCTGCGTGTCCCCTGACGCCAAGGTGCTCATCTGTGAGAACGACGACACAGGGCCGGATAACACGGACTATATGGCTTGCAGGCAGGATTGACGCCAAAAATTCATGCCGGATTCCCCCCTCGTGAACTGTAATTGGGAATTATAAACAAAATGTAAAGAAAAAATAAAAAAATATTGACTTTTCTGTACATATCTGATAAATTATACTCATAGAGTTGAATAATAATTGGGTTGTAACTGATAAGCAGGCAAAACCAGTTTTGAATAGGACTTTCCAGGGGGGTCTTTATTCGAAATTGGTTTTTTTATTACAAACTATCCGGAACTTAAGTCAAAGCGCCTGAGAAGTGGATAAGAATTATGAAGATCGAAAAAATTATCAATAACAACGTGGTCAGCGCGTTGGATTCGGACGGAACGGAGATTGTGGTTATGGGGCGGGGAATCGGCTATCGCGTGAAACATGGCATGGAGATTCCCAAGGACAAGGTGGAGAAGATTTTCCGTCT
Organism: uncultured Hungatella sp.; assembly: GCA_910577935.1. Classification (GTDB taxonomy): domain Bacteria; phylum Bacillota; class Clostridia; order Lachnospirales; family Lachnospiraceae; genus UBA3402. The sequence continues at coordinate 55,188 of CAJTOT010000008.1, forward strand.
GGAAAATCCGGGAATTGTCAGCAAGTTCAGGAATCTTCTCACCCAGATGCCTCTTGAGCATCTGCAGATTTCCACGGAGATTATCGACTATGCCAAAAATGTGCTGAATCGGAAGCTGAATCAAAATATTTACCTGACGCTGACGGATCACATCAATTTTTCTATCGAGCGTTATCAGAAGAAGATGATGTTTGCCAATCCTCTGATCAGGGAAGTGAAGAGATTTTACAGAGAAGAGTATCTGGTAGGGGAATATGCCATAGCGCTTATGGAGAATAAGCTGGGAATCCGTTTTCCGGCGGATGAGGCGGCATCGATAGCGCTGCACATCGTAAACGCGGAGTACAATATCCAGATGAGAGATACGATTGACATCACCAACCTGATACAGGAAGTGATGGAGATTATCAGGGCTTATTTTCACATGGAGCTGGACGAGATGTCCCTGGGGTACGAGCGCCTGGTGACTCATCTGAGATTTCTGGCAGAGAGAATCTACTGCAAGGAGCTTCTGGACGGGGAGATTCCGGAGTTTTCCGACATCATCGCCCGGACTTACCCGGAGGAGTATCAGTGCAGCTTGAAGGTCAGAGAACATATCGAGAGGGTGTATGAGCACTATGTAACTGATGAGGAAGTATCATATTTAGCCGTGCATATCAGAAGAGTGCATGTGTAGAGAAAGAGAGGCGGTTGAGTTGTTCGGTTCACTTAAAAAATTGTTCGGCGGGGATAAGGAGGAGAGCAAAAGGGAGATTCTTGCCCCGGTTTCAGGGGAAGCCATTCCCATGAGCCAGGTGGCCGACCCTGCGTTCAGTCAGGAGATTCTGGGCAAGGGAGTTGCCATCGTGCCCGCATCGGGAACGATCGTGGCCCCGGCGTCAGGGGAAGTCACTGTCATGTTCGAGACAAAACACGCGGTGAGCATCAGAACGGATTTCGGGGCGGAGCTGATCATCCACATCGGGCTGGACACGGTAAATTTAAAAGGCCGGCATTTCCGCGCCTGCGTTGCCCAGGGTGACAGGGTGAAGGCCGGCGACGTTCTGGTGGAGGTGGATATGGAGCAGGTGAAAGCAGCCGGGTACGACGTTACCACGCCGGTGATTATCTGCAACACGCCGGATTATCCTAATATGGTGTGCCGCAGCGGCATGGAAGTGAAGGCGCTCGACCCGATTATTGAACTGTAGGTGGCGCTATGCTGAGAAAGGCGCTGGTCTTAAAAGATCTGGAGGGCATACACGCCAGAAATTCGGCGAAGGTCGCCATGGCGTGCAGAGACGGACGGACTTTGGTGACCTTGGAGTACAAAGGAGAGACTGCAGATGGGGGAAATATTCTGGAAATTATGTCTCTTGGCGCAAAGTACGGGGAAGAGATCGTGGTGACGGCAGAGGGAGAGAGGGAGCAGGAGATCGTAGAGGAGATTGAAAGAGCTTTGAACGGCGCGCTGGTTTAAACCCGGAGAAGGGTTTAAATAGATGAAGCAAGCGGCCTTTTGGCCGGAAGAAAGGAGTTCTTATTATGATGAAGTATTTCCAGAAACTTGGCAAGTCGTTGATGCTCCCCGTGGCGTGTCTGCCCATATGCGGCATTCTCATGGGCATTGGGTACATACTGGCGCCGGCTGCCATGGCAGGCGAGGTGCAGGGGTTTACGGCAGGAGGATTTCTGTACTCCGTAGGTCTGTTTCTCATTAAGGCGGGAGGCGCCCTCATCGACAACATGTCGTGGCTGTTTGCCATCGGTGTAGCGGTGGGCATGGCAGACGACAGTGACGGGGCGGCGGCTCTGGCGGGTCTGGTATCCATGTATATGATCACCACCCTTCTCAGCAGCGGCACTGTGGCAGGCATCACAGGCAAGGAGGCGGACCCTGCGTTCGGAAAGATTGTAAATCAGTTTATCGGCATTATCTCCGGCATTATCGGTTCCGGATGCTACAACAAGTACAAGAGTGTAAGGCTTCCGGACGCTTTGGCATTTTTCAGCGGAAAAAGGGCGGTGGCTATTTTTACGGCGGTGTATTCCATCGCTGCGTCCCTGGTTCTTTTCTTTGTCTGGCCGGTGGTTTACGGCGCGCTGGTGGCTATGGGCAAGGCGTTTATCGGCATGGGCGCTCTGGGCGCGGGAATCTACGCGTTCTTTAACCGTCTGCTGATCCCCTTCGGCCTGCATCACGCCCTGAACTCTGTATTCTGGTTCGACGTGGCAAATATCAATGACCTTGGAAATTTCTGGGGCAACACAGGCGTGTTGGGACAGACAGGCATGTACATGACAGGCTTCTTCCCCTTTATGATGTTTGGCCTTCCGGCGGCGTGTCTTGCCATGTACCAGACGGCGAAGCCTGAGAAGAAGAAAGTGGCCTACGGCCTTCTGTTTTCTGCGGCTTTCTGTTCGTTCTTCACAGGCGTCACGGAGCCTATTGAGTTTTCGTTTATGTTCCTGGCCCCCGGCTTGTATGTGGTTCACGCTCTTCTGGCCGGAATCACTGCCGGAATCACCGTGGCTCTTCCGATCCGGGCAGGCTTTTCCTTCTCCGGAGGCGCCGTGGACATGGTGCTCAGTTCCTTCACGCCGCTGGCCCAGAACCCCTGGCTGCTGATTCCTGTAGGCATCGCGGTAGGCGTGATCTACTATGTGGTGTTCCGGGTTGTGATCACCAAGTTTGATTTAAAGACTCCGGGCCGTGAGGATGACGACGACGAGACCAAGGTGGTGCTTTCCAACGACAATTTCACCGAGGTTGCCAGAATAATTCTGGAAGGCGTAGGCGGACCGGCAAACGTGGCATCCATCGACAACTGTATCACAAGGCTCCGCCTGGAGATTAAGGACTACACCTCTATAGACGAGAAAAGAATCAAGTCCGCCGGCGTGGCGGGAGTGATCCGTCCGGGAAAGAATTCGGTGCAGGTCATTGTGGGAACACAGGTGCAGTTTGTGGCTGACGAGTTTAAAAAGCTGTGCAAATAATCCTCTAATAAGTTACTGTTCACATGGTTCACAGCAGCTCTAATAACATAATTACAGGAAAAGTAGACAAAATGACATTGTATTTCAATGCCTTCCCTCTTATAATAGTAGGGAAGGCATTTTATGAAGTGAGAAATGGAGGAGATAGCTATGGCAATCTTGGTAACAGGTGGCGCCGGATACATCGGCAGCCACACATGTGTGGAGCTGTTGAACGCAGGGTATGACGTGGTGGTGCTGGACAATCTCTGCAATTCCTGCCGGGAATCGGTGAACCGGGTGGAGGAGATTACCGGGAAGAAAGTGACGTTCTATGAGGCGGATCTGCTTGACCAGCCGGCTGTGAAGAAGGTATTTGACAATGAAAAGATTGAGTCTGTCATCCATTTTGCAGGGTTGAAGGCGGTGGGAGAATCGGTATTTAAGCCGCTGGAGTACTATCATAATAACATTACAGGGACATTGATTTTGTGTGACGAGATGAGAAAACACAACGTAAAGAGCATTGTGTTCAGCTCCTCGGCCACGGTCTACGGCAATCCGGCTTTTGTTCCCATCACGGAGGAGTGCCCCAAGGGAGAGATCACCAATCCCTATGGCCGCACCAAGGGCATGCTGGAGCAGATTCTAACGGATCTTCACACGGCAGACCCGGAGTGGCAGGTTATGCTTCTCCGCTACTTTAACCCCATCGGCGCTCACGAGTCGGGAAGGATCGGCGAGAATCCAAAGGGAATCCCCAACAACCTTCTCCCCTACATTACACAGGTGGCAGTGGGCAAGCTGGTGTGCCTGGGCGTGTTCGGCAACGACTACGACACCCCTGACGGAACCTGCGTGAGAGACTATATCCACGTGGTGGACTTGGCAGACGGCCATGTGAAGGCTCTCCAGAAGATGGAGAAGAACCAGGGCGGCGTGTGGATCTACAACCTGGGGACGGGGACAGGCTACAGCGTTCTGGACGTGATCAACGCCTTCGAGGAGGCCAACGATTTGAAGATCAACTATGTGTTCAAGGAGCGCAGGGCCGGGGATATACCTGCCTGTTACGCAGATCCGGCGAAGGCCAAGGAAGAGCTGGGCTGGATTGCCAAGAGGGGAATCAAGGAGATGTGCCAGGATGCCTGGAGATGGCAGAAAGGAAATCCGGACGGATACGGGGAGTAAAGTGTTCTGGATACGGCGAAAGGGCGCAAAGCTTTTTATCTGCGGTAAGCAGAAGGGCTTTGCGCCTTTTTTATTTCCCCAAGCGCCTGTCTGTACTGTCAGAGTTACTGTTCACATGTTCACAGCAACCAGCAAAAATCCATGAAAATCGCCTGCGGCGATGGGATTTTTGCCTGCCCGCCCAGGTTATCATACGGTCAGCGCAGCCAGTGCGCAGACCTGCCTGAACAGTAACCTGTCAGAGAAAAACAGAACAAATGTTCTGAAAAGGTATTGCGCGATCACGGGAAAGATGCTATAATTGCGGAAGAACAAATGTTTGGACAGAGGGGACAGTAAGATGCTGATTCAGGAACAGATGAGCCTTCAGGAGAAGCTGGCGGTTTTGTCGGATGCGGCCAAGTACGACGTGTCCTGCACCTCCAGCGGTGTGGACAGAAAAGGAAAGAGGGGAATGCTGGGGAACGCCGTGTCGGCAGGCCTCTGCCACAGCTTTGCCGCGGATGGTCGGTGCATCTCCCTCCTCAAGATTTTATTTACCAACCAGTGCATCTATGACTGCCGGTACTGTATCAACCGCCGTTCCAACGATGTGGTGCGCACGGCGTTCACCCCGGATGAGGTGTGCACGCTGACCATGGAGTTCTACCGGCGCAACTATATAGAAGGCCTGTTTTTGAGTTCCGGGATTCTGCACAGTCCCGACTACACCATGGACCTGATCTATCAGACCCTGAGAAAGCTCCGGGGAGAGTGCCGGTTTAACGGGTATATTCACGTGAAGGCGATACCCGGAGCGGACCCGGTGCTGATTGAGCATGTGGGGCTGCTGGCGGACAGGATGAGCGTGAATCTGGAGCTTCCCACGGCCCAGGGGCTGAAAAGCCTGGCCCCCGCCAAGTCCCGGCCCAGGATTCTCGCGCCTATGCGGCAGATTCAAAAGGGAATCAGAACCCAGAGGACAGAACTGATCCCTTATGAGAGAGGAAGGCGGTTTGTGCCGGCGGGCCAGAGCACCCAGATGATCGTGGGAGCCACGCCGGAGAACGACTACCAGATGATCAAGGTGGCGGAGGCGCTGTATCAGAATTACGATCTCAGGAGGGTGTTCTACTCTGCCTTTGTCAGGGTCAACGATGACAGCAGCCTTCCGGTTCTCCCGGGAGGGCCGCCGCTTCTCAGGGAACACAGGCTGTATCAGGCAGACTGGCTTCTGAGGTTTTACGGCTTCGGGGCAGATGAGCTTCTGACAGAGGCGCAGCCCCATTTTAATGTGCTTTTGGACCCTAAGTGCGACTGGGCCCTGCGCCACTTGGAGCTGTTTCCCGTGGAGATCAACAGGGCAGATTACCTCACGATTCTCAGGGTGCCGGGAATCGGAGTCAAGTCGGCGAAGAGGATCGTGGCGGCCAGAAGAGGCGCGGTTCTGGATTTTGCGGATTTGAAGAAGCTGGGAGTGGTGCTGAAGCGCGCCGTGTACTTTATCACATGCGGCGGGCGCATGATGTATCCGCTGAAGATTGATCAGGATTTTATCACCAGCCAGCTGGTGGGGGAGGAGCGCCGGAAGACATGGGACATCACCAACAGGGACAGTTACCGTCAGATATCCATGTTCGACGACGGGTGGATGTCCTCATCCCCCACGGCCCAGGACACTCAGACAGCGGTATTCGGCCAGCTGTAGCATGGACAGAGGAGGTCAGGATATGGAAGAAGGGATTAAGACAATATTTGTGTGCAGGGACAGCCTTGAGGGAATCCTGTGCGGGGTTTACGACGCCTGGATGAGCCGTCTGGGACATGGGAACGTGGAGCTGGAGCTGGAGAATCAGGGGAATATCCAGATGTTTTCCCAGTACCGCCAGGTGGAGGAGACGCGGGAGAAGACAGAGAAGGTGATCTCTGCCATCTGCCAGAAGGCGGGGCAGGAGGCGTACGAGGTGGTGTTCCGGGTTTCCCTGAGCGGGGAGGAGGGGAAGGCAGACCGGATCTACCGGTTTTTGATCTATGCCCTGAACTGTAAGAGGAAGGTCATGGACATGCTCCAGATACCGGCTGTCTATGAGGCCTTCCGCATAGACAGAAACGTGGGCAATGAAGCCCACCTTTTGATAGAGTTTGCCCGCTTTTCAAAGACAAGGGAAGGGATCTTTGTGTGTACGGTGAAACCGAAGAACGACGTGATTATTTTGATGGCTCCCCATTTTGCGGACAGGCTTTCCGGGGAGAACTGGGTGATCTTCGACGAGGGGAGGAATAAAGCCATCGTCCACAGCCCGGACCGGGGGTGGATTATCGTGTACACGGGTACGGACCAGTGGAAGGAGCGGCTTTTGGAGAGCACGGACCAGGAAGAGTTTGAACAGCTGTGGAAAGTGTTTCACAAGAGCATTGCCATCGAGGAGAGGACTAACTATGTATGCCAGCGGGGACATCTTCCTCTGCGCTTCAGGCCGTATATGACAGAGTTCGGTTACCGCATGGGCCGTGACTCTCGTGGACAGCGACCAAATTTATGAAATAGCGCTTGCCTTTTTCTCTCGGATACAGTATAGTTAAACCATCAGGAATCTAATTGGTTCGTCAGCGCAGTATCTGCGCTTCATGGTACATGATTCTGTACCGTATTTCATGTTGTTTCGCAGGCAGTTCAGAGGGCGGGGAATTTGGGGTGAATTTAGGGCATCAGGCCTGCTTGTATGCCGGCATTCACGTCAGATTTCACATCGGATGGACGTCTAAGCCTCTTGTCCGGGTTTGGATGCCCGGAGAGGCGGCGTGGGGAGAAAGAGGAGGTTATTGTGTTCTGTAAAGTGAATAGCGCAGGCCTTCGGGGGATAGAAGGATATTCTGTGTCCGTGGAGGTGGATGTGGGGGACGGGCTTCCGGGGATGACCATGGTGGGGGCCCTGTCCTCCGAGGTGAGGGAGGCCCAGGACCGGGTCAGGACTGCCCTGAAAAATTCCGGGTATTATTTCAGACCTCGAAAGGTGACGGTGAATCTGTCGCCGGCGGATATCAGGAAAGGGGGAACCGGGTTTGACTTTCCCATCGCGGTGGGAATGCTGTGCGCCTACAATGTCCTGGAGGCGGAGAGGATAAGGGACGCCGTGCTCATCGGGGAACTGGGGCTGAACGGGGAGTTAAAACCGGTGAAAGGAATTCTGTCTCTTGTATCCGCGGCCAGGAAGAATGGGTACCGCAGGTGTTTTCTTCCTGGGGATAATGTGAGGGAAGGGAGAGCCATAAAGGGGATTCAGATCGTCGGGGTGGAGAGTCTGAGGCAGATGGCTGAGTTTATGGGGACTTCCGGCAGGATTCCCCAGGAGGAATGGGATGACGAAGAAGCCGGGGAGGAGGAAGCCTACGAGACAGACTATTCCCAGGTCCAGGGACAGCTTCTGATGAAGAGGGCCACGGAGGTGGCGGTGGCAGGATATCACAATCTGCTGTATATCGGCCCGGCAGGCGGGGGGAAGACTATGATCGCAGAGAGAATTCCCACCATCATGCCTTCATGCACGCCGGAGGAATGCCTGGAGATCTCCAAGGTATACAGTATATGCGGTCTTCTGCCGGAAAGAGGAACGCTGGTGAGGCGCAGGCCTTTCCGCAGCCCTCACCACTCCATCACCGGCAGGGCGCTGACAGGAGGCGGAAGGAATCCTGTGCCGGGGGAGATGTCCCTGGCCTCCGGAGGAGTGCTGTTTCTCGATGAATTTCCGGAGTTTTCAAAGCATACCATCGAGATGATGCGCCAGCCTCTGGAGAAGAAGAAGGTGATCTTGTCCAGAGTCAGCGGAAGCTATGAATTTCCGGCAAACTTTATGCTGGTGGCAGCCATGAACCCCTGCGAGTGCGGTTTTTATCCGGACAGAAACAAGTGCCGCTGCACGGAGCAGCAGGTGCGCAGATATCTGGGAAAAATCTCCAAGCCGATTCTGGACCGGATCGACATCTGCGTGGAGGCGGCGCCGGTGAATTTTGAGGACCTTCAGAGCGCCAGACCGCAGGAATCCTCCGGGGAGATCCGGAGGAGGGTGGAGAGGGCAAGAAGGATTCAGGCAGAGAGGTTTAAAGGGGCAGGAATATCCTTTAACAGCGAGATGAAGGAAGAACACATCCGAAGATACTGCAGGCTCAAAAAATCGGACGAACAGTTCTTTCGGCAGGTCTACAGGAATATGAATTTAAGTGCCAGGGCATACAGCAGGATTCTGAAAGTATCCAGGACTGTGGCAGACCTGGCGGAGGAGGAACATATTGACCACGAGCATCTCTGCGAGGCCATCAGCTACCGCAGTCTGGAGGAAAAATATTGGCACAACTGATACAGGAGAAGGAGTATCTGTACTGGCTGTCCCAAGCGCCATCCATAGGGGCGGTGACGATCAGGAAGCTGTGGGACAGGTATCACTCCTTTGAGAAGATATATAATATAGAAGAAAAAGAACTGAGAAAAGAAAAACTTTTAAGCGGAAGAATCGGAGCCGGATTCGATGAGTGGAAGGGGCAGCTGGGGAGAGCCCTGGAGACCTACTCCAAGCTGGAGGAAAAGGGGATTCGCTACGTGACCTTTCTGGAGGAGGAGTATCCAAAGAGGCTCCGTCCGCTGTACGGAAGCCCGTCAGGGCTTTATGTGAAAGGGAAGCTTCCCCGGGAGCACAGGCCGTCGGCGGCGGTTGTGGGAGCCAGGGGATGCAGCCATTACGGGAGAGAGACGGCGAAGATGCTGGCTTCGGCCCTGGCGTCGGCGGGGGTGCAGGTGATCAGCGGCATGGCCCTGGGGATTGACGGGGCAGGACACCGGGGCGCTCTGGATGCGGGGGGAGATACCTATGCGGTTCTGGGATGCGGGGCCGATGTCTGCTATCCCCAAACTCACTTTTCCATGTATCTGGAGATTCCCCAAAAGGGCGGCATCATCTCCGAATACAAACCGGGAGAGCCTCCGGCGGCGAGGAACTTTCCCATGAGGAACAGGATTATCAGCGGGCTGTCCGACGCGGTGGTCGTGGTGGAAGCCAGGGAGAAAAGCGGTTCTCTCATCACCGCGGACTGCGGCCTGGAGCAGGGAAAAGAGATTTTCGCGGTGCCGGGGAGAATTACGGATTCCCTGAGCGGAGGCTGCAACGAGCTTATACGGCAGGGGGCGGGAATCGTCACGTCGCCGGAGGATATTCTGGATTTTTTTCAGCTTCAGATGAAAAAAAAGTTAATAGTTGATGAAAAAAATGAGAATGGACTTGCCAAGAATGAAAAAATGGTGTATAGTTGCTTGGATTTACAACCCAAATTTATTGACAGAGTGGTGGAAGAAAGCGGCTTGGCTCTGGGAGAGTGCCTGACTGTGCTTCTGGAGCTGGAACTAAAGGGGAGAATTGTCCAGACAGCAAGCCACTATTATGCAAAAAAGTTATGAAGAAGGAGTTGACATGGCAAAGTATCTGGTAATTGTGGAGTCACCGGCGAAAGTGAAGACCATCAAGAAATTTTTAGGTGCGAACTATGAGGTGGACGCCTCCAACGGCCACGTCAGGGATCTTCCCAAGAGTCAGCTGGGGATAGATACCGAGAACGACTATGAGCCGAAGTATATCACTATTCGGGGGAAAGGTGATATTCTCGCAAAACTTCGCAAGGAAGTAAAAAAAGCCGAAGTGATCTATCTGGCAACAGACCCTGACCGGGAGGGGGAGGCCATCTCCTGGCACTTGATGAAGGCTCTGAAGCTGGACCAGGAAGAGGAGAGGAAAGATAAGAAGATTTACAGGATCAGCTTTAACGAGATCACGAAAAATGCTGTAAAAAGCTCTTTGAAGTCCCCGAGAAAGCTGGATATGGATCTGGTGGACGCCCAGCAGACCAGAAGGATTCTGGACCGCATGGTAGGCTACAGCATCAGCCCTCTTCTGTGGGCAAAGGTGAAAAGGGGGTTAAGCGCCGGGCGGGTGCAGTCCGTGGCTCTTCGTATGATCTGTGACCGTGAAGAGGAGATCAACACATTTATTCCGGAAGAGTACTGGAACCTGGAGGCAGATCTTTTCCAGACAGGCAGCAGGAAAGCCCTGAAAGCCAAATTTCACGGGGACAGCCAGGGAAAGCTGGCGATTCACAGCAAGGATGAGATGGATCAGATATTAAAAGATCTGGAGCAGGCGTCCTATGTGGTGAAAGAGGTGAAGAACGGGGAGAGGAGCAAGAAAGCGCCTCTGCCATTTACCACAAGCACCCTCCAGCAGGAGGCTTCCAAGACTCTCAACTTTTCTACCCAGAAGACCATGCGGCTTGCGCAGCAGCTGTATGAAGGCGTGGAGGTGAAGGGACACGGAACCATAGGTCTCATCACCTATCTGCGTACAGACTCTACCAGAGTGGCGGAGGAGGCCGACAGGGCAGCCAGAGAGTACATCGGCAAAACCTACGGGGAGACTTATGTGGCAAAGGGAGAAAACGGAAAGAAGAACAGCGGCAAGATCCAGGATGCCCATGAGGCCATCCGCCCCACGGACATTGCCCTGACGCCTGCAAAGGTGAAAGATTCTCTTCAGAGAGATTTATTCCGCCTCTACCAGCTCATATGGAAGCGGTTTACCGCCAGCAGGATGCAGCCGGCGTTGTATCACACGGTCTCCGTGAAGGTCCAGGCGGCGCAGTATGAGTTCACTTTGTCTGCCTCCAAGATAGCCTTTGACGGCTTTATGTCCGTCTATGTGGAGGACGACGAAAAGGAAGAGTCCAACGCCCTTCTGGGGAAACTGGAAAAAGGCATGGAGCTGCGCCTTGGAGAGCTGCACAGCAGCCAGCATTTTACCCAGCCGCCGGCCCACTACACGGAAGCCTCTCTCGTGAAGGCTTTGGAGGAGCAGGGGATCGGACGCCCCAGTACTTACGCGCCCACCATCACAACCATCATCGCCAGGCGGTATGTGGCGAAAGAGAACAAGAACCTCTATGTGACAGAGCTGGGGGAAGTGGTAAACCGGATCATGAAGGAGAACTTCCCGAGCATCGTGGATCTGCAGTTTACGGCCAACATGGAGTATCTTCTTGACAGGGTGGGAGACGGAACCGTGGAGTGGAAAACCGTGGTACGCAACTTCTATCCCGACTTAGACGAGGCGGTGAAGAAGGCGGAGAAGGAGCTGGAATCGGTGACTATTGCCGATGAGGTGTCCGACGAAGTCTGTGACCACTGCGGACGCAACATGGTGATCAAGTACGGGCCTCACGGAAAGTTCCTGGCATGTCCCGGATTCCCCGAATGCAAGAACACCAAGCCTTATTTCGAGAAGATAGGCGTGCCCTGTCCGAAATGCGGCAGGGAGGTGGTCATCAAAAAGACCAAGAAGGGCAGGAAGTACTACGGATGCGAGAACAATCCGGAGTGCGATTTCATGTCCTGGCAGAAGCCTTCCACCGTCACATGTCCGGAGTGCGGCAGCTACATGGTGGAGAAGGGGCACAAGCTGCTGTGCAGCAACGAGCAGTGCGGGTACTCCGCAAAACAGGAAGATACGTCTAAAGAAAAAAAAGATTGACTCCATTTTGGACGAATTATTAAAATATTTTGAAAATTTATAATAAGTGTTGTCATTTTTCAGCATATATGATACAATTCTTGTATTACTATTAGTTTGCTGCTCTTTTTTGCGGGTAAGAAGGAGGTTTTCGAAAATGAGTGTGCAGTTGCTGGATAAGACAAGAAAGATTGGTAAATTATTGCACAATAATAATTCCAACAAAGTGGTGTTTAATGATATCTGTCAGGTATTGAGTGAGATACTGAATTCGAATATTCTGGTTATCAGCAAAAAAGGAAAGGTTCTCGGAATCAGCGCCTGGCCCGGGGTAGATGAGATCGAGGAACTGATCGACGATCAGCTGGGCGAATTCATAGACAAGATGCTCAACGAGCGCCTTCTGAGCATTCTCTCCACCAAAGAGAACGTGAATCTGGCCACCTTGGGATTTGCGGAGGAGAACGTGAAAAAGTATCAGGCCATCATCACCCCCATCGATATCGCCGGGGAGCGTCTGGGGACTCTGTTTATCTACAAGACAGATGCCCAGTACGATATAGACGACATTATTTTAAGCGAATACGGGACCACCGTGGTGGGACTGGAGATGATGCGGTCTGTGAACGAGGAGAATGCGGAAGAGTCGAGGAAGATTCAGATTGTAAAGTCTGCCATCAGCACCCTATCCTTCTCGGAGCTGGAGGCCATCACCCATATTTTCGAGGAGCTGGACGGCAATGAGGGAATCCTGGTGGCCAGCAAGATCGCTGACAGGGTGGGAATCACCCGCTCCGTCATCGTCAACGCTCTGCGCAAGTTCGAGAGCGCCGGGGTGATTGAGTCCCGCTCCTCTGGGATGAAAGGGACTTACATCAAGGTTCTCAACGACGTGGTGTTTGACGAGCTGAAACAGCTTAAGAATTCCAATTAAAACAGAAAGACCCGAAGCACATAGCTGCCTTCGGGTCTTTTTGAGATTATTTCTCCTCCCCCACAATCTTGGCGATCATCAGGTTTGGAAGGCAGATGATCATCTCACCGGAACGGCCGATGGTTCCCTGGTGGATACATACCTTGTCCGGGCAGGTGGCATCTGCGATACAGGCCTGTCCGTTTTGGATAACCAGGGTGTTGGTTCCGCCGTTGTGGCCGTTGATGACGAACTCTCCGTCCTTACTTAAATCCAGCTTCTCCACGACCACTCCGTCTACAGTCACCTCAACCACCACTGCCGGTTCCCGGTTCGTGATGCGGTTGCCGATATACAGCCCGGCGGCGACAACCAGGATTGTCAGAGCCAGCACGATGTCCCGCAGAGTTTGTTTATCCTTCATAATGTCACTCCTTGCAGTTTTTATGTCTCATTCACAGCTTGACAAAGGGTATAAGTCTGCGCATGTTCCAAGAGAGTATAGCATAAGTTGCCGCAAATCGCAAGATTTCCTGTTCTTCTGTCTCTGGCCGGTTAAGGAAAACGTAAAACTAAGTAAGGAGTTTGAGTCTTGTATTTTATGGAAGAACAGGTATAATAAGTTATCACGGCGAGTATTCTTTTTTGAATACACAGCAGCCGGAGCAGACAAGGAGGTTTGATATGAGAAGAGACAGAAAGGTACTGTGGCCGGCGTTCATCGTGGCCGCGGCTATATACACCGGGATTGCCGGGAGAGGCATGGAAGCTCTCGCAGCTCCCCAGAACCAGGAGACAGGAGTTCTGACAGAGACGCAGGCGGCACAGGGGGAGAACGCCCGGGAGACAGAAGCGCCGGGACAGCCTGAGCCCACGGAGAGGGCGGCCCTGTCCTGCACCACAGACGGCGCCAACGTGAATATTACGGCCGCGGTGTCAGGGGAGGTGTCGGACCCGGCAGTCTACGACAACTACTGGTATCTGTTTGAGATGGAGCCCTACCAGGACGAACTGGGCGACAGGACGGACTATAAAGCCTGGTGGAATAAAGGGGACACTGTCAGCTATTCCCTGCCCCTGGGATTTGGGACCAGCTCTGACAGGCTGTACTCCAAGTATGTGCTGGCTGTTTTTGACGGAACCAGATATCACGCCATCAGCGCCCCCGCCTATATCACCAACCCGGAGGTCCTGGCAAAGAACAAAGCCGAATTTAAGAATCCCCAGACAAAAAAGGGCCTTCTTCTTGACGGGGATATGATCGCCGACGCCATGGAACTGGGGGTAAAGCACACCTCGATCAACATCGCGTTTCACCAGCTGCTGGGCGAGGGCATCGACTACCAGTATGACGGAAAGACCTATCACTTCAACAGAGGACTTATCGAAAGCTATGACAAGATTGTCGACACCATGACCAGCAAGAATATCATGGTCACGGCAATCATCTTAAACGGCTGGAACGACAGCACGCCGCAGCTGTTTCTGCCGGGTGTGAACAGGACGGCCGGGGCCAATTATTATAATTTTAACGCTTCCACAGAAGAGGGGGTGGAGACCATCAAGGCGGTGGCTTCCTTCCTGGCGGAGAGATATTCCGGGGCGGCGGGTTCCAAGGGAAAGATTTCCAACTGGGTGATCGGTAACGAGATCAACAACGCGCAGGTGTGGAACTACGCGGGAGAGAAAGAGCTGAAAGGGTATATCAACGAGTATATGAAAGCGTTCCGGGTCTTTTACACCGCCATCAAGAGCACCAGCAGCAGCGACAGGCTGTATTTTTCCACGGATTTCAACTGGACAGAGCCGGAACCCACCCTGTCCAGATACGGCGCCAGGGACGTGATAGACACCTTCGCGGCCATGGTGAGAGAGGGAGGGGATATTGCGTGGGGACTGTCCTACCACCCCTACCCGGACCCTCTCACGGAGCCGGAGTTCTGGGATGACGGGCTGACCGGGCGGGCTGTGGAGAGCGTGGATACCAGGATTGTCAACTTCAACAACCTGCACATTATGACCGATTACATGAACCGCCAGGAGCTTCTGGGGCCGGACGGGAGAGTGAGACACATCATCCTGTCGGAGCAGGGCTTTACGTCAAAGAGCATTACCAGAGGGGACGTGGCCCAGATTCAGGCTGCCGCCATGGCCTATGCCTACTACATCGCGGACAGCAACCCCTGCATTGACGCGATTATCATGAACCGGCAGGTGGACAACGTGGATGAGACCAACACGTCCGTGGCCCTGGGGCTGTGGGAGTGCGACATGTCCTCAGCGGCGGTGAAGGCCACCATGAGAAAGCCGGTGTGGACGGTGTTCCGTGTCATTGACAAAAAGAGCTCCCTGGAGGTGACGGAATTTGCCAAGGAGATTATCGGAATCGAGAAGTGGTCTGACGTGATTCCGAATTTTAAGTGGAAAAAATATGAGAATCAGTAAAACTAATTGAAGTGTCATCGGAAATATGGTAAAATGTACTCTATCGCACGGAGTTTGCGCTCAGGCGCAGGCGGGTTGTCAGAACAATCGGACAGCAAAAAAACGTACAGGAGGAGTATAGAAATGACACAGAAACAAAAGGGGTATGCCGGTCTTGGAGTGATGCTGGTGCTGGCGGCAGGCACAGTATTTGGTTCTGAGCCTCTCTACAAGGCTATTGACGCCATGTCCACAGAGAAGGTAGATTACACGCCGGGAACTTATGTGGGAGCCGCCCAGGGTTTTGGGGGAGAGGTAGTGGCCACAGTCGCCGTGGGCGCCGCAGGCATTGAGAGCGTGGAACTGAGCGGAGCAGGCGAGACACCGGCTATCGGCGGAGCCGCCCTTGAGCAGCTGCCGTCCCTGTTTGTGGAGGCCAATTCTTCCAGAGTTGACGCGGTTGCAGGCGCCACCATCAGCAGCAACGCGGCCATGGAGGCGGTGCAGCAGGCCCTTGACCAGGCAGCGGGAAAGATTGACGTGATTGAGAGGACTGAACCCCAGACGGAGGCAGCGGCCGAGAAGGAAGAGGCTGCCAAGGCGCCGTCTGATGCCAGCTATACACCAGGCACTTATGAGGGGACCGCAAAAGGCTTCGGCGGCGACGTGAAGGCCGTGGTAGTGATCGGAGCTTCAGGGGCCATTGAGTCAGTAGAGCTGACAGGAGCCGACGAGACTCCGGCCCTGGGCGGGGAAGCGTTGAAAACTTTGGCTCCCGCCTTTGTGGAGGCCAACTCCGCAGATGTGGATGCGGTGGCCGGATGCACTCTCAGCAGCAACGGAGCCATGGAAGCAGTGCAGGCGGCTCTCGACCAGGCATCAGGAGGAAGCGCGGCCAGCGACACCGAGAAGGCAGTTGAGGAGACTGAGAAGGCAGCGGAGGAGACTGAGAAGGCAGAGGAGGAGACCAAGAAGGAAGCTCCGAAGGCCAACTATGTGCCGGGAACTTACGAGGGAACGGCCAAAGGCTTCGGAGGCGATGTTACCGCCAAGGTTACCATCGACGATTCCGGAATCAAGTCCGTGGAGCTGACGGGAGACGGCGAGACCCCGGCCCTGGGCGGAGAAGCGTTAAAGACTCTGGCGCCTGCGTTCGAGGAGGCAGGCTCTGCTGACATCGACGGGGTGGCAGGCTGCACCGTGACCAGCAACGCGGCTATGGACGCGGTCCAGGAGGCTCTGGATCAGGCGGCTGCCGACGGCCCCGGACAGGCGGCAGGAGGAAACGCAGCCCAGGCAGGAGGATATAAGCCGGGAACCTACGAGGGAACGGCCAAAGGCTTCGGAGGCGATATTACCGCCAAGGTTACCATCGATGATTCCGGAATCAAGTCCGTGGAGCTGACGGGAGACGGCGAGACCCCGGCCCTGGGCGGAGAAGCGTTAAAGACCCTGGCGCCTGCGTTCGAGGAGGCAGGCTCTGCTGACATTGACGGGGTGGCGGGCTGTACCGTGACCAGCGGCGCGGCTATGGAGGCTGTGCAGGCCGCTCTGGATCAGGCGAAGTAGACTGCAGAACCGCCTGACCAGGCAGTTGAAGAGGTACATTAAAAGAGTACAAGAAAGGGGGCTG
This sequence comes from uncultured Hungatella sp., assembly GCA_910577935.1. Lineage (GTDB taxonomy): Bacteria > Bacillota > Clostridia > Lachnospirales > Lachnospiraceae > UBA3402. The sequence continues at coordinate 71,833 of CAJTOT010000008.1, forward strand.
TCCCATAAGTGAGATATCACAGGAGACAGCCCTTTTTCATATCACAGGAAAGCCCGTCCTGTGACGGACATTCATTTGCAGATATATGACAGGAGCACATATGAACTCAAAAAAGACAGGAGCCTGGGTGGCGACCTATGGAATGCTCATCAGCCTGGCATTCATTTTCAGTTATCTGGAGGCAGTTATCCCTATTCCTATCCCCGTTCCGGGAGTGAAGCTGGGGCTTGCCAATCTGGTGACGATTGTAGGGCTGTACACCGTGGGAATCAAGGGGACGGCGGCAGTTTCCCTGGTGAGGATCGTCCTGGTGGGATTTACCTTCGGCAACGCCTCCAGCATGATCTACAGCCTGGCAGGCGGGGCCCTCAGCCTGATTCTCATGATACTGGCAAAAAAGCCGGGCTGGTTCAGCCAGATCGGGGTCAGCATCATAGGGGGAATCGGGCATAATATCGGCCAGATCTCCATCGCGGCGGTGGTGGTTCAGACTTCGGGTGTATTTTACTATCTTCCCTTTCTCATGGCGGCGGGAATCGTGGCAGGAGCTGTCATAGGGCTTCTGGGCGGGCTGGTGACGGCGAGGATCAAGAACTTTGTGAAAAAATTGTAAGTAAATAGATGGAAATTCTATGTTTTTCCCACGGGAAATGTATTATAATGAAAACAGTTGACAATCCTGCTGCGTTTGGCGGAGGCATCAAGCCAGTCGTGTTTCGGGCAGCAGGGAATGCGACCCTGACGGAAGCCGCCGAATGTGCGTGCAGGCAGTCCCAGGCAAGTCTGCCAGGCGTGCTGTCCGCGGGAATCAATGAGATGGGAGGCTGTATTAAAGATGGTAGATCAAGGGATTAAAAAACTGGTGCAGTACGGGCTTGAGACGGGGCTGATCACAGAGGTGGACCGCATCTACGCTACCAACCAGATCTTAGATGTGCTGGGGCTGGACGAGTACGATGAGCCGGAGGCCGTGGAAGGGCCTGTGGTTCTGGAGGAGGTCCTGGGGGAACTGCTGGACTATGCCTGTGAGAAGGGAATACTGGACGGGGACAGCATCACCTACCGGGATCTGTTTGACACGAAGCTGATGAACTGCCTGATGCCCAGGCCGGTGGAGGTGGTCCACACGTTCTGGAAGCATTATCAGGAATCCCCGGTGAAAGCCACGGATTATTTTTATAAATTGAGCCAGGACTCGGATTATATCAGGCGATACCGGGTGTGCAAGGACATCAAGTGGCTGGCGGAGTCGAAGTACGGCCAGCTGGATATCACCATCAACCTGTCCAAGCCGGAGAAAGACCCCAAGGCCATCGCCGCCGCCAAGCTGGCAAAGCAGAGCGGATATCCCAGATGTCTTCTGTGCATGGAGAACGTAGGTTACGCAGGACGCGCCAACCATCCGGCCAGGAATAACCACCGCATCATTCCCATCAACATCAATGACAGCCCGTGGGGATTCCAGTATTCTCCTTATGTGTACTATAACGAGCACTGCATCGTGTTCAACGGGCAGCATGTGCCTATGAAGATCGAGCGGGCAACATTTATCAAGCTCTTTGACTTTGTGGAACTGTTCCCCCACTATTTCCTGGGTTCCAACGCGGATCTTCCCATTGTGGGCGGCTCGATCCTGAGCCATGACCATTTCCAGGGGGGACACTACACCTTTGCCATGGCGAAAGCGCCCATGGAGAAGAAGTATAAGGTGAAGGACTTTGAAGATGTGGAGGCGGGGATTGTCCGCTGGCCCATGTCGGTGATCCGTCTCAGGGCGAAGGACTCGGATCGCCTGGTAGATCTGGGAGAGCTGATCCTGAAGGCGTGGAGAGGGTACACGGACGAGGAGGCATTTATCTACGCCGAGACCGACGGGGAGCCCCACAACACCATCACGCCTATCGCCAGAAAGAACGGGGAGTTCTTTGAGCTGGATCTGGTTCTGCGGAACAATATTGCCACCGAGGAGTTTCCTCTGGGCGTATATCATCCCCACCAGGAACTGCACCATATCAAGAAGGAGAACATCGGGCTCATCGAGGTCATGGGTCTGGCGGTGCTTCCTTCCAGGCTTAAGGACGAGCTGGCCCTTCTGGGAGAGTACATCGTGGAGGGAAAAGACATCAATTCCGACGAGACCATCGCCAAACATGCCCGGTGGGTGGAGGAGTTCCTTCCCAAATACGGGAGCGTGACGGCGGACAACGTGGAGGAGATACTGAAATCTGAGGTGGGACTGGTGTTTGAGCGGGTTCTGGAGGACGCAGGAGTATACAAATGTACGGAAGAAGGGCGGAAGTTCTTTGAGAGATTTTTGAAGTCTGTGGGATTTTTCAGATAATTAAGAGACGAGGATTTAGTTTAACTGACCTGCCTTTTTCTGGGTGGTTTGCGGGACCATCAGAAAAGACAGGTCTTTTTAAGTTGTTTTGTTTCTTCTGCGCCATTTCCGGGGCGGGATGCCGTAGACAGTCTTGAATGCCCTGGTAAAGTGGAAGGGGTTGCCGTAACCTGCTTCGGATCCGCCCGGCGCTATGGGAAGCCATGTGTCCGCAAGCCCCAACCGTCAGACCGGCAGGGAGATGTCCCTGAAGACCAGAGGGGTCGCGGCCATGGCAGGGACCCTTGGATATGAACTGGACGTGAGAACCATGACAGAGGATGAGAGGGCGGAGGCGCGGCAGCAGATTGAAGATTACAAGAGATACTATGAGCTGATCCACCACGGCACATATTACAGGCTGACAGATGTGGAGAAGAACCGTGATTTCGCGGCATGGCAGTTTGTAAGCCGGGATAAGAGAGAATCCCTGGTATCCGTGGTTATGCTCCACGCCCAGTCAAACCCTCTGTTTCTGCGGGTGCGGGTCAGAGGGCTTGAGGAAAATCTCAGATATTCCGTAGACGGAAGCCGGGAGACATGGGAGGGCAGCGCCCTGATGTACGGAGGTCTGAACCTGCCTGCAGGTTGCGGGGACAATCAGGGAATTCAGTTTTTTATACAGGCGGCAGACGGCCCGGCCAGCTGACCCGGTGGAGAAGCGTATGGCCGTAAGAAAAAAGCCTTGAGTCTAACTCAGGGCTTTTCTTGTGATTCTCCGCCATCCGGCGCCGTAGCTCTCGCCGTAGACAATGGGGTACAGGGCGTAACACATGACAATGGAGCCAAGGCCGTCCGCCACCGAGTGCTGCTTTAAATATACCGTAGACAGGCAGATGGACAGGGCGAGGAAAAAGGACATGCGCACGAGCCAAGGCCGGCTCTTAAAACAGCTGCTTCTGGCGACGGCGATGTGAACGACGATGGAGTTGAACACATGGACGCTGGGAAAAATGTTGGTGGAGGTGTCAGCCGCGTGAAGACGGGATACCAGCCAGGTAAATACATTCTTTCCGGGGTCGACCGCAGGCCGCATGTCCGTGCCGTTCCTGAAGAAGGTACAGATCACCAGGCTGATGGTCATGCCTGTGAACAGCAGGGCGCACATCCGATAGTAGTCCTGCTTGTTGTTAAAAAAGAAATACATGATCACGCCGCCTACATAGGGAAACCATAAAAGGTAGGGGACGATAAAGTACTCGTTAAACGGAATCAGGTCATCCAGCCAGGTGTGTATGATGTGATAATTCTTCGTGACCGTGCGCTCCAGATACAGAAACCAGGGGAGATAGATAAATCCATAACATAAAATCCACGCGTGCTTATAGCGCGCCCAAAATTCTTTCATAACCTTCACCTTTCTGGCGTATTACCATTACCTTAAAAAATATATGGATAACTTTTGTGGATTATAACACAAACTGCTTATAAGAACAAGGGTGTTTAGGAAATGTTAAGAAACATATATGATTTTTTGTGTTATACTTAGAAAGCTGAAAAACAAGGTGGGAGGGAGAGTGTTTATGAGAAGAAACAGGATAGCGGCGCTGCTTTTGGCTGCCGTCATGGCGGCGCCGGGAGCGGCCCTTGGAGGATGTAAAAAGCCGGAGTCAGAGCTTAAGGAATCAGAGGTTAAGGAGCCGAAGCTTAACAGGTATGACGTTCAGTTCCTGGATCTGTTTGACACGGTCACAAGCATGGTCGGGTATGCCCCGGACGAGGAGACCTTCCGCGGGTATGCCCAGGAACTATATGACGAGCTGAAGATCTATCATCAGCTCTATGACATTTACAATGATTATGAAGGGATTGCCAATATTAAGACCATCAACGACCAGGCGGGCAGGGCGCCGGTGGAGGTGGATGAGAAGATCATCGCCATGCTGAAGGAGGCTGTGGAGATGGACAGGCAGACAGACGGCTACATGAACGTGGCCATGGGAAGCGTCCTGTCCATCTGGCATGAGTACAGGACAGAGGGCCTCTATGACCCGGAGCATGCCAAACTCCCGCCCTTTGAAGAGCTTGAGGCGGCGGCGGAGCATGTGGATATCGATCAGGTGGTCATCGACGAGGCCGCATCCACCGTGTATCTTCCGGACCCGGACATGAGCCTGGATGTGGGCTCCATCGCCAAAGGCTATGCCGCGGAGATGGTGTGCCGGAAGCTGGAGGAGGACGGGCTGACCAAGGCTCTTGTGAGCGTGGGAGGCAACGTGCGGGCTATCGGGGACAAAGGGGACGGGACCCTGTGGAAGGTGGGAATCCAGAACCCGGATCTGTCCAGCCAGACCAGGTATCTTCATACGGTGGAGCTCAAAGACATGTCCCTGGTGACCAGCGGGTCCTACCAGAGGTACTACACGGTGGACGGGGTGGAGTACCATCATATTATCCACCCGGAGCTTTTGATGCCCTGGGATGAATACGATTCTGTCTCCATACTGTGCAGGGATTCGGGGATGGCGGACTGCCTGTCCACGGCGGTGTTCAATATGGAGTTTGAAGATGGAAAAGAATTGATTGAGAGCCTGGAAGACGTGGAGGCCATGTGGATCTTCAAGGACGGAAAGGAAGAATACAGCTCCGGCTTCCGGGCATTTATGACGGAGGAGTAGATGAATTTATCATTTTCTGTGACACAAAGTGAACTTTTGGAGGTGCTTCTCAACGTGGCGCCGGTGCGGCCCGTGTTTATCTGGGGGGCGCCGGGGATCGGCAAGTCCGCTCTGGTGGAGAAATTTGCCGATGAGGTGGGACTTCCCTGCGTATCTCTTCTGGGAAGCCAGCTGGCACCGGAGGATATCATCGGCATTCCCCAGATTAAGGGGGACACGTCGGAGTTTCTGCCCCCCAAGATGATCGCGAGAAAAGAACCCTATGTGCTTTTTCTGGACGAACTTAACGCCTGTTCCCAGGAAGTGCAGAAGGCGTTCTACAGCCTGATTCACGAGAGGAGAGTGGGAGAGTACCATCTGCCGGAGGGCAGCGTGGTCATCGGCGCGGGGAACAGGGCCCAGGACAGCGCCATTGTAAAGACCATGTCATCGGCGCTGATCAACCGGATGTTCCATGTGAGGCTGTCGGCGGACCCGAACCAGTGGCTGTCCTGGGCGTACGAGAACCGCCTGCATCCGTGGGTGGTGGACTACATAACCCAGAGGCCGGATCATCTGTTTTCGGAGCCGCCCAAGACGGAGGAGCCCTATTCCACGCCCCGGTCCTGGCATATGCTCAGCGACGCCCTGAGAGAGTACGGGGCGGGGGAGAAGGAACTGCCGGAGAGCGTGCTGCGGGTTCTGGCCTACGGGACCGTGTCCGCCGCCCATGCGGGGATGTTTCTGGCGTACACCAGGCAGCTGGGCAACAAAAATCTGTTAAATGAGATTATCAAGGGAGACAGCCGGTGGCCCTCGGCTCCGGAGCAGAGGGATGTGCTGTATTTCACGGCCCAGTCTTTCAGGGCGCGGCTTCTGACAGAGCTTCCGGAGAGCAAGCAGAAACTGAACAAGGAGACCCAGTTCCTGGTTCACAGGGCCAAGGCGCTTCTAAAGGATCTGTCGGCCATCAACCATGAGATCGCCCAGATGGTGGTGTCCGACGACGAGGGCCGTGTTCTGCCTGACTGGTTCATGGTGGAGATCGTGCGGGATCTGCCCCGTCTGGCCGACACCAGGGGCAGATAGAGAGGGCGGAGCGATGGCAGGAAAACATTCTGGAAAAAACAGAATCAGCCCCAACGAAGAGAGGCTTAACGCAGGCATAGCGCTTCACAGGGCCAGCCCTCTTTTTTCCCGTCTGGACGGAATCATACGGATTGCGGGGAAGGAGCAGATGGGGAAGCAGGCGGCGGGTCTGGTGAGAAGCGACGGGGTGATTCTGCTCAACAGGGATCTGGCGCTGAATCCTCCCCAGTGGGCATACGTCGTCGCCCACTGTCAGCTGCACCTGGCTTTCGGCCATTTTGACGGGGAGAAGATGCCCGGATACCAGCAGATTCTTCCCGACGGCTCCGGACAGTGGAAGGTCAGCTGCAATAAGGCATTGTGGAACGCGGCCTGCGACCTTTATATCGCCAAATTCCTCTCGGATGTCAAGTTCGGCGCGCCGCCGTGGGGCGGGAGGATTGAGGCGTTTCCCATGAGCCTCACCGACGAGCAGGCCATTTACCGGCATCTGCTGGAGCGCGGTCATGATGAGAGGGACCAGGAGTACGGCACAGGAGCCCCCAAGTCCATGGACATGGCGGGCCTGGAGCATCCGATCTTTTACGATGAGAAGAAGGGGCAGAAGAATCTTCACATGGTAAATTTTGCCTATGCCCTGTCCTGTTCCGTGTCCCATGTGGTCAGGGAAGCAGCAGGCCGCGGAGACGGGGGAGGGGAGCGGATGACCCCGGCGAGGGAGGCGGCCCAGTGGTTCATCAGCCGGTATCCCCTGCTGGGCGGGCTGGCGGCCGGATTTAAGATAATCATGGATTACCAGTACTGCCAGAAAGAGGAAATCTCCGTGGCGGCGGTGGATGTGACCTGCGGGGAGATCTACGTGAATCCGGCGGCGGGGCTTGAGAAGGAAGAGCTGAGGTTTGTCCTGGCCCACGAGTTTCTCCACGCCGGCCTCCAGCACTATGAACGGCGCCAGGGAAGAGACCCGTACCTGTGGAATGTGGCGTGTGACTATGTGATCAACGGATGGCTCATGGATATGGGAATCGGCGAGATGCCCCAGCAGGGCGGACTGTACGATGAGAGTCTGAAAAATATTTCCGCGGAGAACCTGTATGACCGGATTATCAGAGATCTGCGCAGGTTTTCCAGGGAAGATACCTTCAGAGGCTATGGGAAGGGGGATATGATAGGAGGGCAGAGGAAAGGCGCTGTTGACGGCGGGGCCGCGTCCCTGGACGATTTTTACAGGAATGCCCTCCAGAACGGGCTGGAGTATCACCAGCAGTCCGGCAGAGGATTTATTCCCGCGGGCCTGATCGAGGAGATCCGGGCACTGGCCATGCCGCCGGTGCCGTGGGATGTGGAGCTGGCCAGATGGTTTGACAGCTATTTTCCTTCTCTGGAGAAAAGGCGGAGCTACGCCAGGCCCAGCCGCCGCCAGGGCAGCACCCCGGACATCCCCAGACCGAGCTACATAACTCCGGACATTCCGGAAAACAGCCGAACCTTCGGCGTGGTGATCGATACCTCCGGCTCCATGTCCGCCAGACTCATAGGCCTGGCCCTGGGGGCGGTGGCCAGCTATGCCCAGGCCAGGGAGGTTCCCTTCGCCAGGGTGGTGTTCTGCGACGCCACGGCCTACGACGCCGGATATCTGGCGCCGGAGGACATCGCCGGGAGGGTTCAGGTGAAGGGCAGAGGAGGCACCATCCTGCAGCCTGGGGTTGACCTTCTGGAGAGAGCTAAAGATTTCCCCAAAGACGGGCCGGTCCTGATCATCACCGACGGGGAGATTGAAAATGACTTAAAGGTGAAGCGGGAGCACGGATTTCTGATTCCCAGAGGAAAACGCCTGCCCTTCCGCGCCAAGGGAAAAGTTTTTTATTTTCGCGAGTAACAAGCCAAGTGCCGTGCCATCGCGCACTGGGCGGATAGAAAAGGAGCATGACAGAGATGGATAAAAAGACTATGGGCAGCAATGTGCTGCTGGGGCTGGCGGCCCTTATATGGGGCGTGGCTTTTGTGGCTCAGAGCGTGGGCATGGAGTATGTGGGGGCGTTTACCTTTAATGCCTGCCGGTTCCTCATAGGAAGCGCAGTGCTTCTTCCTCTGATTTGGTTCAGGGGGAGAGGGAAGAGAAAAACGGGAACAGAGAACGGGCAGGGCGGGGAGAAAACCCAGGGCGCAGAGGGAGTGCCGGGAGCGGTCGGGAGCGCCGGGGGGCAGCAGAGGCGGAGGAGGGCTGTCGCAGGCGGTATCTGCTGCGGATGCGCGCTCTTTGTGGCCAGCTCCTTTCAGCAGTTCGGCGTGGCCCACACGACTGTGGGGAAGGCGGGGTTTATCACGGCTCTCTATATCGTCATCGTGCCCCTTTTGGGGATTTTCCTGAAAAAGAAGGTATCCTGGAGCGTGTGGGCCAGCGTGGGGCTGGCCACCATAGGAATGTATCTGCTCTGTATGAGCGAGGGCCTGAAGGTCGGCAAGGGGGATTTGTACGTGTTCATCTGCGCCATATGTTTCTCCTTCCACATACTCATCATCGACTATTTTTCCCCCAAGGCAGACGGGGTGGCGATCTCCTGCGTGCAGTTTTTTACGGCAGGAATTCTCTCCTGCGTCATGATGGGGATTTTTGAGCGTGTGAGCCTGTCGTCCATCATGGAGGCGTGGGCGCCTATTCTCTACGCGGGCATCATGTCCTGCGGGGTGGCATACACCTTGCAGGTGGTGGCCCAGAAGAACACGGACCCGGTGCTGGCTTCCCTGATTCTCAGTCTGGAATCAGCGTTCTCCCTGTTGGCCGGGTGGGTGATCCTGGGCCAGAAGCTGTCCCCCAAGGAGCTGGGGGGATGCGGGCTGATGTTCGGCGCCATCATGCTGGCCCAGATTCCGTCGGGGAAGAAGAAAGCATAGTTTCCATGAGAACCAGCCCGGCCCGGAACAGCTTCATAAGCTGCCAGACGGCGATGCCCTTCAGGCGGTACTGCTCGACCAGGCGGAATTTTGCTCTCCAGCTTCTCACGTCCTCGAACCAGACTTCATGCTCCACGCCGTACTGCCAGTAGCGGTAACAGGGAGATTGGGCGGCCTGGTCAAAACGGATGGGGACGCCGTAGAACACGGCTGTCTCCACGGCCTCCACATTGCCTATAGTCCGGGCCGCGGTGGTCCCTCTCACATAGGGCAGAGGCCAGTCGTAGCCGTAGTTGGGAACGCCGAGACAGATTTTCGCGGCGGGAATCTTGGTCAGGGCATATTCCAGGACCCGCCGCACCTGGTTGACGGGGGCGACAGCCATGGGGGGGCCGTATGTATACCCCCACTCATAAGTCATCAATATCACCCAGTTGGCGGCGGCTCCCAGGCCGCCGTAGTCCATGCCTTCATAGAGCAGTCCTTTCTGGTCGTCTGAGTGCTTGGGGGCCAGGGCCACGGAGACCTGATATCCCAGGGTGTTCAGCACGTTGGCTGCATAGGCGACAAAAGTGGTGAAGGCGTCCCGGTCCTCCCCAAGGACATACTCGAAGTCAATGTTTACCGCCTGGTATCCTTTTTCCAGCATCACGGCGGCCAGGCTGTTCACCAGCCTGCGCTGTATGGACTGCCGATTTACCAGGAGGCTGACCAGATTGTTGTTAAAGCGCCCGTCAGCGCCCAGTGGGGTCAGTGTGAGGGTGGGCATGAGTCCCATATGGAGGGCTTCCTGAACCATCCAGGTGTCGTCCAGAGTGGGAGGGATGAGATCCCCGGAGGCCGTGAAGCCGTAGGAAAATACAGCCAGCTCTGACAGATAGCCGAGAGATTCATTTAATACCGGCGGAGAGATAAAGGGGTAGGCATAGCCGCTTCTGAAGACGGAACCGGGGTAGGAAGGGCAGACGGTCTCTGTCTGGCCGGAACCATTTCCGGGAAAAAGCAGGGCCTGGCCCAGGGCAAGCCTGTAGGGTGGAGCGAGCTGATTGATTTCTATAATGGAATTTACATCTGCTCCGTGTTCACGGGCAATGGCATCGACGGTGTCGTTCTGGCGCACTACATATATTTCCATGGTGTTAACCTGCTGCTTTTTTTATCAGCATATTGGGCAGGAGGGGAAGATATGAGTTTTTCTTTCTGGGGGCTGTGAAGAGGAAGAGAGGGGGAGATGCCGGTTCTCTTGAGCATGGGAATGAGTCCTATACAGTTTGGCGCCGTTCTGATTCTCAACCGCGGAATCGGCCGGATCACGCCTCCTGTGGGGGCCTGTTTGTGGGAAGCGGGATCGCTGTGTATGAGCGGCACAAAGGGCGAGTTGTACCGACAAAAAAGAGCATTTTCGGGGGAAAGTCTGAAAATGCTCTTTTTTGCTAAGAGGATTTGTTTACAACATCCTGCCATAGGTCTTACTCCGTAACCTTTCTGAACCAAACATAGCTCATGACATAGGGAATCACGGAGGCGGCCAGGAGGGGAAGGAGGAGCATGGCCATCTTTACTCTGTCCGAGGGCATGAATGCCCCTATGAATCCGATGATGCCGGCGCAGAACATGAGCCGCCCGCCCAACCGGTGAGTTTTATTCCACACAACTTCATTGGACAGCGCCCAGGGAGTCCTGAAACCGCAGAAGAAATTCTGCCGGAATTTGGGAGCCATATTTCCGATCATCATAAACAGAACTCCGCACATGGCCGTGACCACGGTGCTCACCTGGATGGTGCCGGGGCGCAGGCTTTCCGTCACGATGATTCCGGTCATCACCAGCAGAAATACCTGCATAAACAGCTGGAAACTTAAATACACGTCCTGAAATTTGAGGTAATTCCTCCTTTTAGGGTCGATGGACGGAAGAAATCGGAATAAGAGGGCCAGGAAGGGCGCCATCCCGGCGATGAGCCACAGATTGGCCCTGGGCCCGTAGCTGACTTCCCCGTCAAAGCCCCAGTTGGTGGGAATCCGGGAAGGAAGCCTCGAGTACACGGCCGCCGCCAGTGCCAGGGGAAGGACGGAGACAGCATACACCGCTGTCTGTTTCACTTTTGACCCGCCGGATGAGTGGCCGGGACTCTGTTCTCCGGGCTGCCCGGACAGAGCCGGGTCTGCATTCCCCGGTACATTCTGCCTGTCATTTTTTCTGTCATCGATCATTCTGAGTATCTCCTTTCAATCCGCTGATCCATCCCAGCAGTTCATCTACCACGGACATATTCAGCTCATAGTATATATATTTTCCCTGGCGGTCATCCAGAATAAGACCTGACTCCTTCAGCATGTTCAGATGGTGGGAGATGGTGGCGCCGGAAACCTGAAAATGTTCCACAATCTCCCCGGCTGTCATGGGACCATCCTTCAGCAGGTTCAGGATCTCCCGCCGGTTGGGGTCTGACAGGGCTTTGAAGGTTCTCTGAAATTTCATGGTTTCACGCTCTGCCTTTCTCTAGCAATGTTTCAGTGATATAAATATGCGGGACAAAACATTTAGATATATATCTAAATATAAGCTACCACAAAAGCGCGGTAGAGTCAACATGAAAAATAAACCAGCAGCCCCAAAAGGGGTTTGAATTGATTACTGTTCACATGCAAAAATCCATGAAAATCGCCTGGGGCGATGGAATTTTTGCCCGCCCGCCCAGGTTATCATGCGGTCAGCGCAGCCAGTGCACAGACCTGTCTGAACAGTAACCTGAATTGTTACTCTGAATTGCTGCGCCAAAACCTCTGCCAAAAACCTGGGGCAAAACCCGGACAGGCGGGGATTGTATTTTCCGTGAAGAATTGGTATACTTTTAGGAAATGCACATCGCCGAAGCTGCCGGGTCTCGCTGCTGATTGGCAGAGGGGCGAAGCGGGCGGCGGGGCGGCAAATTACTATGACAAGGAGGAAGCATATGACAACTACATTGACCAGGCAGGAGGCCTTGGATCTGCTGCGCAAATACAATAAAGAATCTTTCCACATTCTCCATGGTCTCACCGTGGAGGGGGTTATGAGATGGTACGCAGAGGAGGAGGGCTTTGGGGAGGACCAGGAGTACTGGGGCCAGGTCGGCTTGCTCCACGACATCGACTTTGAACTGTACCCGGAGGAGCACTGCAAGAAGGCACCGGAGCTTTTGAGGGAGGCAGGGGTATCGGAGGATATGATTCACTCTGTCTGCAGCCATGGATACGGCCTCTGCAGTGACGTGGAGCCTGAGCATCAGATGGAAAAAATCCTGTTTGCAGCCGATGAGCTGACAGGCTTGATCTGGGCGGCGGCGAAGATGCGCCCGTCCAAGAGCGTTATGGACATGGAAGTGTCCAGCTTAAAGAAGAAGTTTAAGGACAAGCGGTTCGCGGCAGGCTGCTCCCGTGACGTGATTAAGGACGGGGCGGAGAGGCTGGGGTGGACTCTGGAAGAGTTGATGGAGAAGACCATTCTGGCCATGCGCTCCTGCGAGGAGATGATCCAGAAGGAGATGGAAGGGATCGGGTAGGCGCCAGTCCCTGCAAGCCACAATATAAAAGATCCTCTGCAGTTGATTTGGAAAATAGTTTCCAGATCAAGGGCAGAGGATTTTTGCGATTCCGGGTCGGCCCCCAGCAAAAGTCGGGGGCGTGTTCAGGAGGAGGCGCGTGTGCTTCGTCATAAGGCGTGATAAGGCCTGTCTGGCGCCGTGCTATTTCGTATCATGCCTCCGGGCCGTCTTGTTCATCCGGGCAATCTTCCTCCCAGTCCCCCGGCTCCTCCTGCTGGCTTGCCAGAAGACCTAAAAGGACGCCCTGGGCTATCCACTTATTCCGGTCTGACAGATCTCCGAACAGCCGATTGATATCCTTGGCGGAAGGCCTGGGATAGGAGGTTCCGGAAATCTGGTATTCCGGATACCGGTTTTCTGAGTATCCCACTATGTAATCGATAGAAGCATGAAAAATATCAGCCATCCGCATCAGAAGATCGATGCTTGGCTCATTTTTCCCATTCTCGTAAGCGCTGATCATTTTTTGGGAGACATTCAGCTTCATACCCAGGCTGATCTGGCTCATTTTTTTCTCTTTTCTAAGTTCTGCGATTCGATTCATGCGGACTCCCCATCTTTAATTGACCGACATTGGGCGTGGATTGTAACTTTTCAAATTCTTTTAATTTTATTTTAAGAAAAAAGTGTTGACTTGAATATTCGTAAAAGGTATAATAATACCTGCAAAAGGTATAAATACTTAAAAAATTACTAATGGTTAGAATTATTTAGAGGTAGGAGGGGATAGTTTGGAAAGTCCCGGGAAAGTTTCCGACAGACAGCAGAGTGATTTCATAGACAGCTTTATCACCAGCCAGGTAACCGGACGGGGACTGGACGAGCGCACAGAGAAAGCCTACCGTCTGGACCTGGAGCATTTTTACAGATGGCTCCGGGGAAAGAAAGACGATTCCCCGGGAGACATGGCAGAGTGGGAGGGAAAAATCGACCAGTATCTGGCGTATCTATCCCAGGAGAGAAGACTGCGCGCCTCCACTATTTCCAGAAAATACAGAGTGTTTCGATACTTTTTATCCTATCTGGCGCGGCAGGGCGTGGTTCTGGAAAACCATACCCGAGAGCAGGCGCAGGCTGGTAAGGTTCAGACAGACAAGATCCGGACAATGACGGCCCGGGCTGCAAAGGTTCAGACAGCGGCCGGTATGGGGTCTCTCTCAAAAGGAGAAGTGGATGCATTTTTTCATGCCATAAGGCGGGAAAAAGAAAATCTGGACAGTGATTTCCGAAAGCGGGTCTGCCTCAGAGACCAGGTTATGATGGGGCTCCTGTTTTATCACGGAATAGAGGTCAGCGAGATGCTGGGGATGAGTGTGTCCGACTATGACATGAAAACCGGAATTTTGACGGTTCGGAAAAAACGGAAAAAAGAACAGCCGGTCCGTGTGTTCTCCAAGGAACTGAGAGGGCAGCTGGAACAGTGGATAGACGAACACCAGTGTTTCGAACGTGATAATGAATTTTCTGAGAAGATGTTCCTCTCCAAGCTGGGCAGGCCGCTTTCAATGAAGATGGTGATTCTGATTTTTGAGAAGTACCGTAAGCTGGCGGGGATTGAGAAGGAGTTTACGCCTAAGGATCTTAAAAACAGTTTGGGGAGGTATGGGCGGGAGTTGGTGGAAGAGAAGAGTGAAAATAATGTGTGGTAAAAAAAAATTATTAATTTATGCTCATTATTATGTCCCTGATGTTGCTTCTACAGGGCAGATTCTTCATGAACTGGCTAAAGGAATGATGGATCAATTTAATATTACTGTAATCTGTGTAGTTCCAAGTTATCTTGGAACTATAGAGAACAGATATAAAATTTATCATTATTTTAAGGAAAATATTGATGGAATTAATGTGGTTAGGATTCGTGTGCCAGAATTTAATAAAACCAATAAGTTCAGCAGGATTAATAATATACTGTCATATTTTTGGGGAGCCATAAAAGCGACATTCAAAGTTGGAAATATGGATTATATTTTTTCTATTTCACAACCTCCTATATTAGGCGGTCTGCTCGGAGTATGGGGAAAATGGATAAAGCATGGAAAGCTAATATATAATATTCAAGACTTTAATCCTGAACAGATTATGGCAGTTGCTTATAGTAAAAATAAACTAATCATCAGGACCATGATGTTTTTAGATAAGTTCAGTTGTAAACATAGTGATCTTATAATTACTGTTGGAAGAGATTTGGTTAAGACTATACATGACCGTTTTAAAGGGAAAAGGATACCCAAAACTATTGTGATAAATAATTGGGTAAATGAAAAAGAACTTTATCCCGTAGAAGCGACACATCCGCATATTGTAAAATTTAAACATAACTACGGGCTGAATGGCAAATTTGTTATCATGTATTCGGGAAATCTTGGTTACTATTATGATCTGGAGAACCTTTTAAGAGTAATTGAAAAGTTTAAGCCAGGAATACAAACGAATGATGGGCGGGAAGTTGCGTTCTGTTTTGTTGGTTCAGGTTCTATATTAAATCAACTGACAGCATACAAGGAAACTCATCATATGGATAATGTATTATTTATTCCGTATCAAGATAAGGCATCTTTGGTTTATAGCCTTAATGCTGGGGATATACACTGGGTAGTGAATGCGAAAGGAATTAAAGGGGTATCGTGCCCGAGTAAGTACTATGGGTGTGCCTCTGTGGGAGCTCCTGTGCTGGCGGTTTTGGAGAAAGGCTCAGAGATTCGCTGTATTATAGAAGAAACAAAGAGTGGATTGTGTTCGGAACCAGGGGATTATAAAAGCATAGAAGAAAATATACAATGGTTTATTGAGCATGCTGGAAGTGATAAAGTTATTGCTATGGGAAAAAGAGGACGTGAAAACCTCTTAAAAAATTTATCCCAAAATATGTCTGTAGAAAAATATAAACAGGCAATTTTAGAACTGTGAGGAGAAAATGGGAGCAGATCTCACTGCAATTATATTAACAAAAAATGAAGAGATAAATATTACAGAATGTATAAGATCGATAGCTTCTATTGCGAAAAGAATAGTAGTAGTAGATAGCTTTAGTACAGATGACACAGCTAACCTTGCGAGGCAATACGGAGCTGAAGTGTATCAGCATGTATTTGAAAATTATGCGAGACAGTATATGTATGGGGTTAAGACAGCAAATGTAAATACAACATGGACACTGCGTATTGACGCAGATGAGCGCTTAACACCTGAGTCAGCGCTTGAACTTGAAAAAATTTGTAATGAAAATATGAATACGGATGTTGCAGGGGTTGTACTTAGATTTAAGAAAAATTTTCTTGGAAAAGACTTATATCATGGAGGAGTTTATCCATGGAGAAAAATGAATTGCTACAAAACTAAAGCAGGGCACATCGAAGACCGTAAAATGGATGAACATATTGTTCTGTCATGGGGAAAGACTGTGGAAATGAAAGAAGACAGCCTCCACTTTGACTTCAAAAACCTGGAATACTTTATTAGTAAGCATAATTGGTATTCTTCCCGTGAAACAGTAGATTATTTTGAGAGCATTGAAAACAATGAAAGCAGAATAAAACAAGACATAAAAACATGGTTTAAGATGAACATATATTATAAACTTCCGCCTGAAATGAGGTCTTATATCTATTATCTGTATCGTTATTATATAAGAATGGCATTTTTGGATGGCAGAGAGGGAAGAATTTATGCTTTTCTCCAGGCTTACTGGTATCGGTATTTGGTTGATGCGAAAATATATGAATGTAAAAAGATGAATATACGGTATAAAGGAAATGGGGGATTAAATGATTAGGATTGTATGTAGTAGGGGGAAGAAGTGAAAATTATACATGTCGAAGGCGGATTGGGAAATCAGATGGCTTGCTATGCTGTGTATGTTGCCGCAAAAAGGGGTAATCCTGACGAGGAGATTTTTATAGATACATATTTGTATGACATAACAGAAGCTCATGGAACGATTTCAATGTGGAATGGATATGAATTGGGAAAAGTTTTTGGAATTGAGATCCCGGATATAAGATCGTTATTCAGCCCAGAAGAGATTGAGGAGCAACTTAACTATTTAAGAAAAAGCGAGTTTTGGAAACATGGGTGGAATTATGATGTTGAATTTATTCGTGTAATGGAGAAGTATGGAATTTATTTAAAAAATGCTTATGGAAATGTTGGAGAAAATTTGGAGAACAAGGGAGAGATGAGAGTTGCCCTCAAGAGATTGTTACGAAAATATGGAGCTAAGACAGCAGATACATATTTTGCATATGAATTAAAACGGTTTCTCCATGTAATCAATAAAAAAATCAACAAAGATTGCGGAGAGTATTTGTTGAAATCTCGTGATGGGAATTTTTTTTATAATATTACACTGGATTTTATGAAAAGTACAGGATTACAAGGAATTATAGGAGATGACGTGCGAAAAGGATTAACTTTTAAGGAACCAACGGATAAAAGGAATATTGAATATTTAGAGCTAATTAACAAGTTTAATAGTATATCTATACATATTCGTCGAACTGATTATTTGGAGTTTAACGAAGATTGTTATAAATATGGATATTTTTTATCAAGTATTCAATATATAAAGAAAGTAATAAAAGATCCTGTATTTTTTATTTTTTCAGATGATTTGCCGTGGTGCAAGGAACATACAAAGCAAATCGGTTTTGCAGAAGATGATAAAATATATTTTGTTGATATAAATGTTGAAGAGAACAGTTATCGGGATATGCAATTGATGTCTAGCTGCAAGCATAACATATCAACGAAAAGTTCTTTCGGCTGGTGGGCAGGCTTTCTCAATACAAATCCCCAAAAAATAACTGTTTGTCAAACCGGTTCTTATGTTTCCACAGTACAATTTTAAAGGAATATTAAGATAAGATGAAAAAAGACGGAAATATAGTAGTATTTATTAGCGGCGGACTGGGAAATCAAATGTTTGAATATGCGAATGCCCGGGCGATTCAAGAGGAATATGGAGTTTCCATACAATTTAATTCATGCGAATTAGCATATCGTAAGAGTGAGGGACGTAATTTCGGTTTGAACAATCTGGCAATTAGGTATGACAAGTTTTGTGTAAAAAATAATTTTTGTAACTATATTTTCTTTAAAATGATGAGAAAATACTTGTTATATAAGCTAAAAGATTTTACGGAATTTGAAAAATACAATTTTTTAGATAAAAAAGGGATGCTGTTTTCTTTAGATACGTATAGATACTTTAAACATAAGATCGATAGACATATTGAGTATGTCTATGGAAATTTTCAGTCATGGAAATATTTTGAAAGATATGACAAAATGTTGTGTGAGGAACTAAGGGTAACAACGCCGCCAAGTTTAAAAAACCAGGGAATGCTAAAAGCAATAAACGATTGCAATTCGGTATGTGTTCATATTAGAAGGGGAGATTATATAAATAAGAGACAATGGAGACAGCTTAATATTTGTTCATATAATTACTATTATCAGGCAATGAAATATATAGAAAAAGAGATTCAGCAGCCGACTTTTTTTATTTTCTCAAATAATTCAGAAGATATTAATTGGATCAAAAAGAATTATGATTTGTCTTCATTTGATATATGCTATGTTGATTTAAATAATCCTGATTATGAAGAGTTACGTCTTATGTATTCATGCAAACATTTTATTATATCAAACAGCACCTTTAGCTGGTGGGCACAACATTTGTCTACAAATAGTGACAGAATAGTTATTGCACCAACTATTTGGAACAGAGATGAAGAAGCGGAGGATTTATATGAAGATAGATGGATATTAATGGATATTTAAGAGACAGGAAGGAGGAGAGATTTGAAAGTCTTATTTGTTACACATTATTCCGAATTATATGGTGCAAATTTATCTATGTGTAATGTTGCTGAAACACTAAAAAATAAATACAATGTTGAAGTAGTGGTCCTATGTCTCTCTGAAAACAAGAATGATTTGAAACAATATTTAGATATTTTGGGAATAGAGACCGCATTTTTAAAGTTTTATAATACAGTTTATAGAAAGAACAGTTTGTGCGGAATTTTTAAGGCTTATTTTAATTGTAAGAGAAATTTAAAACTGTTATCTAGGTTAGATACTTTCTTTAAAGAGAATAAATTTTCTCTAATCCATACAAATACTATGGCAACCTTTGTAGGGGCACAGCTCGCCAGAAAATATAGAATTCCGCATATATGGCATTTGAGAGAGTTTATGGAAGAAGATTATGGTTTGTGCCAGATAAAGAACAGAGAATTTAAAGAAACTTTAAATTATACATCCCGATTTATTGCTATTTCGGATTCGATTAAACAAAAATATTTGCCTTTCGTGGAAAAAAAAAAGATAGTTCGTATATATAACGGGATACCTTCGATAGAGAGCAGGGAGAAAAATATCTGCAATAAAAAAGTGATCTTTTCTCTAGTAGGTGTTATTCGTGAAAGCAAAGGAACGCTGGAAGCAATTAGCGCATTTGTTAAATTGGTTGATTCAGGATATCAAAATACTGAACTTTGGATAATTGGAGGGGGTATGGAACAAAAGAAATCCCCGTATATTAAAAAAATAAACAAAATGGTAAATTCATTTTCATATTCTGAAAAGATTAAATTTTTAGGATACAGAAAAGATGTTATGCAATTGCTAGACTATGTTGATGTGGGATTAATATGTTCTAAATTAGAAGCATTCGGAAGGATTACCATTGAATATATGATGAAGAGGGTTTATGTTATCGGCGCTGATTCTGGTGGTACAGCTGAGTTGATTCAGGATGATTTAACAGGTGCTCTATATGAAGCAGGCAATATAGCGGCATTAAAAGAAAAAATGTCCGATTATATGTTGTATAGAAAAGAAAAACAAAGAATAGTTGATAATGCTTATAAATACAGCCAGGATTTTACTATTGATAACTGTGTTGATAATATCTATAAAGAATACGAAAAAATCTTGAATGAAAGAGATAATTGAAGGAATAAATTATGTGGCAGTCAAATAGGGTTAAATATACTTTGAAAGAATTACTATATTATACAGCTCTCATAATATTTATATTTCGTTATGTGGTTTTGTTCTATTCCCAATATGGAGCCAATGTCCCCAATATTGTTCATAATATGTGTTACATGATGGTAATAAGCCTGATGTTAATAAAGGGTGTGCTTAATATAGGAACGACAGTTATTGATAAAAAGGTCCTATTATATTTATTGGTTTGCTTTATTGGCTTCTTTGTGGGGATGCAGCTGTTTGAATTGAACTTTGTCGGAGCTGTTTTACTAATGATCTTTGCTTATGATATCGATTATGGAAGAATAGTTAAAGTAGCATGTGTTGAATTATCTCTTTTATTGATATTTATTATTTGTTCGTGTAGATTGAATGTTATAGAAGACATTATCAGATATAAGAACGGACACCCGCGTCATGGGTTAGGGTTTATATATATTGGGGCAGCAGGCGCCTTCTATTTACAGATTGTTTTGATGATTATGTTTATCAAAAGAAAAAACATGAATTGGTTAACCTGCGCTTTATTGTATTTGATCGAACTTGTAATATATCATTTTGATAAATTTGTTGGCAATTTTCTTCTATCGTCCATACTCTTTTTCAGTTTTGTAATATTTATTAAATTGGATTGGGACTTACTAGAGGGAATAAAAAAGGGATTTTGGAAATATTTATCAGTTCTGGCATATCCAGTAACTTTCGCATGTTCTGTTCTCCTATCAGTGTTGCATTATCAAAAAAGATATGATTGGTTAGTAGATTTGGATAAAATATTAAACGGAAGAGTTAGTATTCCAGGTAAAGTTATGGAAAAATATGGCGTTTACTTTTGGGGAAATAACTTTGAAACAATAGGGTTAATAGCTATGGATAATGGTGCTGACATAATTGATTATAATTATATTGACAATGCTTTTTTAAATCTTATGATAAGATATGGGATAGTTTTGGCAGTTATAGTTTGTGGGATGTATACGCTTTTTTTTATTTATTCTGTCAATATAAAGGATAAAATGAACGTTATTTGGATAATGCTTATTTTGGCCCAAAGCATAGTATATTCTTATTTGGTAAATATTCCTAATAATATTTTTGTTATATTAGTTGTTTCATCATTGATGAGAACTACAAGAGGTTATAAACTTGAAAATTATAGAAAACGAAGAAAAATAAATCGTTGCCGTAAGTGGAAAATACGAAATATTATTTGATATAGTGTGGGAGATAAAATGAAATTTATTACATATAGTGAATTAAATAAAGACCTGATAGAAAATATATTTAAAATTCCCCGAGATATAGATTTGATAGTTGGTATTCCCCGAAGCGGGTTAGTGCTCGCTTGTATGATTGGACTGTATATGAATAAACCGGTAACAGATTTAGACGCCTTTTTGCAAGAAAGATTTTATTCTGTTGGGAAGACAAAGAATCATAATGATATCATAAGAGAGTTTTCTCAGACTAAAAAAGTCCTTATTGTAGAGGATACTGTTTGTTCAGGAAATTCTATTCGCGACGCAAAGCAAAAAGTAAAAAAATATGTTGGAACAATGAAAATTATTTATTTGGCGGCATATACGCGGAGAGAAACCAGAGAGTTAGTGGATATTAATTTTAAGGATATAGATGACGATCGTGTATTCGAATGGAATTATTTGCATAATACGCTATTGGAAAGGGCTTGTGTAGATATGGATGGTGTTCTCTGCATAGATCCGACAGAAGAAGAAAATGATGATGGATGGAAGTATAAGAAATTCATTGAAACTGCTAAAATAAAATTATTGCCAACCAGAAAAATAGGATATATAGTAACATCACGTTTGGAAAAGTACCGAGAAGAAACCGAAGCCTGGTTACATAAAAATAATATTCAATATAATAAACTTTATATGATGGATTTTGCAAGTGCGCAGGAAAGGCGGAAACTGGGAAATCATGCCGAGTATAAGGCAAAAATTTATAAACAATTAAAGGATACATGTTGGTTTATCGAAAGTAATAACTTCCAGGCTCAAAGGATTGCTGAGATGACAGGAAAAGGAGTGTTTTGCATTGAAAGCCGTGTTTTTTATCCAGAAAATTATATACGGGAAGCAAGGGTTAAAATGAAATATGAAGTTATTAGACCATTGAAAAGAAGATTAAAATTATGCTTATTTAATCTGAAAAAATGGAGGGGCAATTAAACAGTGTCAAGAATTACAAATTCTATTCGTAATACATTTTGGGGATATTTTTCAAAATTACTGAATTTGGTTTTTCCATTTATTTTGAGAACAGTTATTATACGACAGCTGGGTATAGAATATTTAGGCATGAACAGTTTGTTTTCCTCTATTTTGCAGGTGCTTAGTTTATCTGAACTGGGATTTGGAACAGCTATTGTATATAGTATGTATAAACCTATAGCAGAGGGCAATAAGAAAGATATATGTGCGCTGTTAAATTTGTATAAAAAGGTATATCGGGTTATTGGATGTATTGTGCTGCTGGTAGGACTTTTAATTACACCGTTTCTTAAATATCTAATAGTAGATACTTATTCGGCAGATCTGAATATCTATATTATATATCTTATGTTTCTATTAAATACGGTATCTAGCTATTTCATTTATGCCTACAGTGCTTCTTTGCTAAATGCTTTTCAGAGAAACGATTTGGAGAGTAAGTGTAATTCGATAATTAGTATTTTACAATATGGGATTCAAATTATAATACTGCTAACCATAAGAAACTATTATATATACCTGTCTCTTATGTTGATATTTACAATTTTCAATAATTTATTAAAGTATAAGGTGTCTAAAAAATATTTTTCGGAATATTATTGCGATGGGATTGTAGAAGATGAGAAAAAGAAAGAGATAAAAAAGAACGTTTTTGCCCTGGCATGTCATAAGTTTGGAGGAACTATCATCAATTCAGGCGACAATATTGTCATCTCGGCTTTTTTAGGCATTACATTAGTTGCTCAATATTCAAATTATTACTATTTATTGACTTCGATAGAATCATTAATATTAATATTTTTTACTGCTATAACCAGTATTTTAGGAAACAGCCTTATAGTAGAATCAAAGAAAACAAATTCAGTTAATTTTAGAAGAATTTTATTTCTGAACCTGTGGATGACATCTGTCTGCAGTGTAGTACTATTCTGTGTTTATCAGGATTTTATTTTGATATGGGTTGGAAGCGACTATTTATTTTCGGAGGGAATAAAGATTTTATTTGTATTATATTTTTATTGTCATATGGCAAGAAGGACAGTAATTGTTTTTAGAGATGCTTCAGGTTTGTGGTATGATAATAGATGGCAACCTATAGTTTCAGGTTCTTTTAATTTGATTTGGAATATTATATTAATACAAATGATCGGAATTTATGGTGTGTTACTGTCTACTATATTGAGTATGATCCTTATAGATATTCCGTGGGAAGCAAAAACGATATGTGGTAATACTGTTGAAATCCTTTTTAAAGAATATGTTAAAATACTAGCCACAAACTTGATTTTAACAGCCATAATATCGATGACAGCTGGTTATATATGTAAGTTTATAGTATGTTCAGGTGCATTAAAAATACTCACTAAAACAATAATAGCTTTGCTGGTGGGAAATAGTGTGCTGATACTATTTTTTAGAAAACATACTTTATTAAATTATTATATGAATATTGCAATGCGGATTGTAAAGCACCTTTCAATATAAGATACTGGAAATTAGAATGTTGATGTTTCATCGCTGTCAATATAAGCGGCCCGCAATTGGGCAGGGAAATCGAGGAATACCCGGTTGTTCGATGAGGAATCTGCTTCATCTATAATCAGCACAACAGGCTTGTCGGAGTGCTCACACCACTGTGAAAAGCAGTCAAACAGCCTTGCCATTTGCCGACAAGCTCCTTTCTGGACGATGTGCAATCCGGCACGAATTTTGACTTGCAAGCCAAGCTCGACGTACAAAATTCGTGCCGGATTCTCTGGTTCTTGAATGCCTGTTAAAGATTATCAGATAATCGTCAGCTTTTACAGTTCAAACCCAAAATACTTCACCGCATTATTATAGCAGATGCCTTCCACAATCCCCTTCAGGGCCTTCATATCTGCCGGGTATTCTCCGTTCTCCACCCAGCCGCCCACCAGGTCGCACATGATTCTCCTGAAGTAGTCATGTCTGGTGTAGGAGAGGAAGCTTCTGGAGTCGGTGAGCATGCCGATGAAGTTGCCGAAGCATCCTAAGTTGGCCAGGGAGGTCATCTGCTCGGTCATGCCGATCTTGTGGTCGTTGAACCACCATGCGGAGCCCTGCTGGATTCTTCCGGCGGTGCCGGCGCTCTGGAAGCAGCCCAGGATGGTTCCGATGGAGGCGTTGTCGTTGGGGTTTAAGGAGTACAGGATGGTCTTGGGGATCTCGTTGGTGGCACTTAAGGCGTTGAGGAAATCGGCCATCTGGGCGGAGGGGGCGTAGTTGTTGATGCAGTCAAAGCCTGTGTCCGCTCCCAGCTGCTGGTACATGTAGGCGTTGTTGTCACGCTTGCAGCCGTAGTGAATCTGCATGGTCCAGCCCATGCGGTTGTATTCCTTTGCCACAAACAGCATAAAGGCGGTCTTGTATTTTAACTCTTCTTCTTTGGTGACGGCCTGGCCGGCGAGACCCTTTGCCAGGATGGCGTCAAGCTCTGCCTCATCGGCCGGGACGTACATCACATACTCCAGGGCGTGGTCGGAGACACAGCACTTGTGGTCCGTGAAGTACTGCATGCGGGCCTTGAGAGCTTCTTTCAGGGAGGCAAAATCCTTTACAGCCACGCCGCTGACATGGGAGAGCTTCTCCATGTAGGAGGAGAAATCCGGTTTTTCCACGTTCATGGCCTTGTCCGGTCTCCAGGCGGGGAGAACCTGCACCTGGAAGCTGTCGTCGGCAGCGAGCTTCTCGTGCCACTCCAGCGTGTCCACAGGGTCGTCGGTGGTGCAGATCAGGGTCACGTTGGACTGCCTGATGATGTTGCGCACGCTCATGGAGTCCTGATGGAGTTTTTCGTTGCACAGATTCCACACTTCCTCCGCCGTGTCGCCGTTCAGATAACCGGTGTACCCGAAATACTTCTGCAGCTCCAAGTGGCTCCAATGATACAGCGGGTTGCCGATGAGCTTCTCCAGGGTCTCGGCCCACTTCTGGAATTTCTCCCTGTCCGTGGCGTCGCCGGTGATGTACTTCTCGTCCACGCCGTTGGAGCGCATCTGGCGCCACTTATAATGATCGCCCCCCAGCCATACCTGGGTGATATTGTCGAACTTGCGGTCCTCGGCGATCTCCTGGGGGTTGATGTGGCAGTGGTAGTCCAGAATGGGCATCTTGGCTGCGTAATCGTGGTACAGCTGTTTTGCCATGTCCGTGGAGAGCAGAAAATCTTTGTCCATAAACTGTTTCATTGGAAGGTTCCTCCTTAAAATTAAAAATTAGTTGTTTGTTTTTGTATAAAATCGGCGGCAATGACGGTCTTTGTCGGAACACTGCCTCCTGCAAACACACTCATGAGAGTATCTACGGTGGTGGTGCACAGTTCCCTGATCTTGGTATCCACGGAGGAAATCTCCGGGTTGGTGCAGTAGGAGAGGAGGGAATTGTTGTAGCCTACGATGGCCAGTTCCTCCGGCACGGAGATATTTCTCTCATAGGCAAATTTTACCGCGCCCACTGCCAGCGAATCGTCGGAGGTCATAACCGCGTCGAAGACAAGGCCGGAATCCGCCAGCTCTTCCATGAGCTTCCTGGAGTCTGTCAGGTTCTTTGCGCACTGGTGAATGTACTCCCGGCGCACGGGAATATTGTGGTCTGCCAGGGCTTTCTTATACCCCTCAACTTTGTTGAGCCCGCTGTAGGAGTGGCTGGTGTACAGGTAGAGAATGTGTTTCCTGCCTGACTCTATGAGGCGGCGGGCGACGTGGTACATGGCTTCGTAGTCGTTGCACACGGTGCTGTAGATGCCGGGGGCGTCCAGGAAGCCGTTGACCAGCATGACGGGAAGTTCCTTTGCGGCATCCATGAGATACCGGTTGTCCTTGTCTATAAGTTCCACGAACTTGGAGCCGGCCAGAATGACGGCGTCTACCTTCTTTGAGAGCAGAAGTTCAAAATAGGTCTTCTTGTTCTCGAGAGAAGGGCCGGTGCAGCAGAGAATGGAATCATAGCCGTTGCCTCTCAGCTGCTGTTCCAAGTAGTAGATGGCATTGGCCAGATAGGGATCCGAGGAGTCGGAGCACATGATCCCGATGGTTTTCATGGTGCCCAGCCCCAGCCCCCTGGCAAACACGTTGGGGGTGTACCCCAGCTCGTCCATGACCGTGTGCACTTTTGTCCTGGTCTTCTCGCTGACATTGGGGTTGCCGTTGAGGACACGGGACACGGTGGCGATGGAAACTCCCGCGCGTTTGGAAACGTCGTAAATATTCAAGCAATCACCTCTTGTCGTTCTGTAAGCGCTTACAATCTGTACCTATTATAGCAATATTCTTGGTAAAATACAAGGACTAATTTCTGTAACAAAGTAATTGAAATCTTCGGAAGTATTTTGTATAATAATCTTCATGAGTCAAAACCAACAGGAGAGGAGAATTGCAGTGATGAAGAAAGTATATGCCACAACCAATGCCCCTGCCGCTATCGGTCCCTATTCCCAGGCTGTCCAGGCGGGAGATTTTGTATATGTGTCCGGTCAGCTTCCCATCGACCCGGCGACGGGAGAGTTTGCGGGAGCGGACATTGCCAGCCAGACCAGACAATCCCTCGCCAACATTAAGTCCATTCTTGAGAGCGGGGGCCTTTCCATGGAGAATGTGGTGAAGACCACGGTTCTGCTGCAGAACATCGGCGATTTCGGAGCCATGAACGAAGTGTATGCCACATTTTTTCAGGGGGCATGCCCGGCAAGGGCCGCGTTCCAGGTGGCGGCCATTCCCAAGAACGCCCTGGTTGAGATCGAGGCGGTTGCCTACTGCGGAAAGTGAGGAGGAAGGACTATGAGATACGAGATGCATCCCCAGGGAGTGTGTTCCAGCAGGATCTGCTTTGACTTAGACGGAAATGTTGTGACCAACGTGTCTTTTACCGGCGGCTGCAACGGCAACTTGAAGGCCATCAGCAAGGTGGTCAACGGCATGACTGTGGAGCAGATAGAAGGATACTTTTCAGGCAATCTGTGCGGGCACAAGGGCACTTCCTGCGCGGACCAGCTGGCCCGGGTGGTACGAAAGGCATATGACGAGTCCAGATAAGGATGGGGATTTGATGTTGAGAAGGTCCTGTGGCGGCAGGGCCTTTTTCGTTCTGAAAGATTATGGAGAAAAGGCGGTAACGGATGGATAAATATGAATTGCTGAATCCTATGCAGAGGGAGGCGGTGTTCTGCACGGAGGGGCCTCTGCTGATTCTGGCGGGAGCGGGATCGGGAAAGACCAGGGTGCTGACCCACAGAATCGCGTATCTGATCGAGGAGAAACAGGTGAATCCCTGGAACATCCTGGCTATCACATTTACCAACAAGGCAGCAGGAGAGATGCGGGAGAGGGTAGACTTGCTGGTGCAGTCTGGTGCCGGCAGCGTGTGGGTCAGCACCTTCCACTCGTCCTGCGTGAGAATTCTGAGAAGATTTATTGATTTTCTGGGATATGAGACCAATTTCACCATCTATGACACAGATGACCAGAAGGCTGTGATGAAGCAGGTTTACAAATCACTTCAGGTAGATACCAGGCTGTTTAAGGAGCGGGAAGTCATGAAGTGTATTTCCGGCGCCAAGGACCAGCTGCTCACCCCCGGCGTCTATATGAAGATGGCCCGGGGCGATATGAGGGAGGAGACCATCGCCAGGGTTTATGAGGCGTATCAGGAGTGCCTGAAGAAAAATAACGCCCTGGACTTTGACGATCTGATTATGAAGACCGTGGAGCTGTTCCGGGCCCAGCCCCAGGTGCTCGACCACTATCAGGAGCGTTTTAAGTACATAATGGTGGACGAATATCAGGATACCAACAGAGCCCAGTTTGAGTTGGTGCGCCTTCTGGCCTCCAAGTACAGAAACCTGTGCGTGGTGGGAGACGACGACCAGTCCATCTATAAGTTTAGGGGGGCGGATATCAGAAATATCCTGGATTTTGAGGACGCGTTTTCCGGCGCCAGGGTGATCAAGCTGGAACAGAATTACCGGTCCAGCCAGAACATCCTGGACGCGGCCAACGGGGTCATCAGAAACAATATAGGGAGAAAGGACAAGACTCTCTGGACTGCCAACGGCAAGGGCGAGCCGGTGCGGTATCGCCAGTTCGACCAGGCGGGGGAGGAGGCGGAGTTTATCGCCAAGGATATTTTGTCGAAAAACATTCCCTATGAGGAATGCGCCGTCCTTTACCGGACCAACGCCCAGTCCCGTCTTCTGGAGGAGCAGTTTATCCGCTGCAATGTGCCTTACAGGCTGGTAGGCGGGGTGAATTTTTATCAGAGGAAAGAGATCAAGGACATTCTGGCATATTTGAAGACCATCGCCAACGGGAGAGACGACCTGGCTGTGAGCCGGATTGTCAATGTTCCCAAGAGGGGAATCGGCGCGGCCTCCATAGGGAAGGTGACGGTCTTCGCCTCTGCCAACGGCTACAGCCTGTACGACGCTATGACGAGAGCCAGGGTGATACCGGGGCTGGGAAAGGCGGCGGATAAGCTGGGGACATTTACAGACATGGTCGAAGAATTCCGCCGGAGACTTCGCGGAGAGGATTACGGTCTGCGCCGGCTTATAGAGGATATTCTTGAGGAGACAGGGTATAAGGCGGAGCTGGAGGAAGCAGACGATGAAGAGTCCGAGGGCCGTCTGGAAAATATTGAGGAGCTGGTGAACAAGGCGGTAAGCTACTGGTCGGATGCAGAGGAACCCACCCTCGACGGATTTTTGCAGGAGGTGGCCCTTGTGGCGGAGGTGGACCAGATCGACCCCGCGGAGAGCCGCGTCACCCTCATGACCCTCCACAGCGCCAAGGGACTGGAATTTAAAAATGTGTATCTAAGCGGGATGGAGGACGGCCTGTTCCCCAGCTACATGACTCTTATGTCCGAGGACAGAGGGCAGCTGGAGGAGGAGAGGCGTCTGTGCTACGTGGGGATTACCCGGGCCAAGGAGTATCTGACCCTGACTGCCGCCAGGATGCGCATGGTCAACGGGGAGACCAGATACTGCAAGGCAAGCCGTTTTCTGGAAGAAATCCCGGAGGAGCTCCTGAAGGCCGCAGGTTGGGAGTCCAGGGCGTCTGCCGGGAAGACAGAGGGGGGGAGCGGCGCTTTCTCTGTGCCGGATGGTGAATTGTCGGAGAGCCGGGGCCGTCAGTCCGGCGGTTTTGGCGGACAGGGAGGCGGCCGGTCTTCTGGCCCGGGAGAGCGGGAGAGCGATCAGCCGGGAGGATTCGGCAGGAGGAGAGGCATAAACGGAGGCTTCCAGCCAGGCGCCAATCCTTATGCCTCCGGCGCAGGCGCCCCGCCGTCAGGACAGCCTGGATTCGGCAAGGCATTTACGATTCAGAAGGCAGACGCTCTGGATTACGGTCCCGGCGACCGCGTGGCCCACGTCAAATTCGGCCAGGGAACCGTAGAGTCCATAAAGGACGGCCCCAAGGACTATGAGGTGACGGTCGCCTTTGACAAGGCGGGCGTAAAGAAAATGTTTGCCTCTTTTGCCAGACTGGAAAAGCTGTGAAAACAAAGCATTGAATAAAAATTGTATTTTGGGGAAAAATAGATAGTAAATTTTCCGAAAAAATGGTATACTGTTCACGAAAGCAACGAACAGTGCGAAAAAAAGGAAAGGAAGGATGGGACAAAGATGAACAGACTGGACAGTATGAGCAAAGATGCCATGAATCGTATGGAGGAGATCATGAACTCCACGAGGCTCAACGAGTTTCTCCACAGAAAAGAGGAGGAAGACAAGAAGAAGAACAGCATCTTGTGGGTATTGGCGATCATCGGCGCCGTGGCAGCAGTAGCAGCCATCGCCTATGGCGTGTACCGCTTCTTTACCCCGGACTACTTAGAGGACTTCGAGGACGACTTTGAAGACGATTTCGATGATGACTTCTTTGAGGACGAGACAGAGGCTGAGAAGGAGTAAATTTTGAAATAAAGAACGGCTTCGTGACGGCGGGCCGCCTGGTGTTTTCCGCAGTGACTGCGGGAGCGCGGATGCCGGCATGGGGCGCAGACGGGATTCTGTCCGCAATAACAGCCAGTATGTTTAAGAGATGAGAGAAAGGGATGTTGCCTCTGCAATGTCCCTTTTCTGCGGATATGCCGTTCTTTGAGGGCGGACCGTAAGAGCTGGTGATGCCAGAGCCAGGCTGGTCAGGTTTGGGCGGTGTTGGCGGCCTGCCCGGCCGGTTTTTTATGGCGATGCCGCTTGACCGGCCCTGCCGTTTGCGGCGAAAATCTTGGATTACCCGAAAAGGAGAGTAGGAAGCTATGAAAAAAGGCGAGACATATACAGGAATCATAGAAAAGCTGGAATTCCCCAACAGGGGAATTCTTCACGTAGACGGAGAAAAAGCGATTGTAAAAAACGCGCTTCCCGGTCAGAAAGTCCGGTTTGCGGTCAACAAAAAGAGAAACGGCCGCTGTGAGGGGCGTCTTCTGGAGGTGGAAGCCCCCTCCCCCCTGGAGACTGCCCCCAGCCCCTGCCCCCATTTCGGCCGCTGCGGCGGCTGCCTGATGCAGACGATTCCTTATGAAGAGCAGCTGAACATCAAAGAGCAGCAGGTGAAGTCTCTTCTGGAGTCCGTATGGAGGGAATGCCCCTTCACTGAGGGAAAAATGGAGGAAAGCAGTGAAGACGGGGCGCCTGTCCCACAGGGATCTTGTGCCGGAGCGGGCCGCGGAGGCGAGGCTGAGAGATATATTTTCCAGGGAATAAAGCCGAGCCCTATATCTGACGGCTACCGCAATAAGATGGAATTTTCTTTTGGAGATGAGGAAAAGGGCGGTCCCCTGTGTCTGGGCATGCACAAGAGAGGGAGCTTTCATGATATAGTGAACACGGACAACTGCCGCATTGTCCATCCGGACTTTAACCAGATTCTCACGGCGACCCGAGAGTATTTTGCGGTCCGGGAAATACCATTTTACAAAAAACTGCGCCGCCAGGGCTATCTGCGCCATCTCCTGGTGCGCCGGGCGGTGAAGACAGAGGAGATTCTGGCGGCCCTGGTGACAAGCGGCCAGACGGAGGGGCTTCCGGCGGAGGAGGAGCTTCTGGGGCAGTGGGCAGAAGAACTCCTGAGCCTTCCCCTGGAGGGGAGCTTTGCCGGAATCCTCCACATCAAAAACGACAGCCTGGCCGATGTGGTTCAGAGTGATGAGACCACAGCGCTCTATGGCCGGGATTATTTTTATGAAGAGCTCCTGGGCCTCAAGTTTAAAATCTCACCGTTCTCCTTCTTCCAGACAAACTCTCTCGGGGCGGAAGTGCTGTACAAGACAGTCAGGGAGTACATAGGGGACACCAGGGGAAAAACAGTCTTTGATCTGTACAGCGGTACGGGAACCATCGCCCAGATACTGGCACCGGTGGCGGAGCATGTTGTCGGTGTGGAGATCGTGGCGGAGGCGGTGGAGGCGGCAAGAGAGAACGCTGCCATGAACGGCCTTGCCAACTGTGAGTTCATCGCCGGGGATGTGCTGAAGGTGGTGGGGGAGCTGGACGCGGCCCCGGACCTCATCGTTCTGGACCCGCCTCGGGACGGGGTGCACCCCAAGGCCCTGGAGAAGATCATCGGTTTTGGGGCGGAGAGGCTGGTGTATGTGTCCTGCAAGCCCACCAGCCTGGTGAGAGACTTGGGAGTCTTGCTGGCCAGGGGGTATGCGGTGGAGAGGGTGTGCTGTGTGGACATGTTCCCGGCTACGGCAAATATAGAGACGGTGGTGGCTTTAAGCCGCATAAAATAAGGATTTTAGCAGGTTGACAGTGATGAAAAACAGGTGATTTGCCACCGATTTGCCACCATTGAATCGGCGGGATATCTGCGGTAAAGAGGGCTGAACCCGTTGAACTCTTGCGGGATTCAGCCCTCTGTAGGCTTTTTATGATGTTTTTTGACCAGCTGCCTGTTCAAAGATGTCAACGGACCGCTCTGCCATCTTTTCGGTATCGTGGACATAGGTTTGAAGCGTGGTCTGTATATTGGAATGCCCTAACCGTGTTTGTACGTCTTTGATACCGGCGCCCGACTAAATCAGAATCGTGGCGTGGTATGCCTGAGGGAGTGATAATCAAAGGCAAGCAACAGCTCCTTGTGGATTATTCTGGAACAGTATTTAAACGAATCTGTTGAGGTATATTCACCGTTTTCGGCGACGCATATCATATGGATACGCGGAAACGCAGAGTTCAGGCATTTCTGGACCGGAATGATTCGGAACATATCATTACCTTTTTCATCCAGTTCTTTTTCCAGGAGATGGATCGTGTAATACTCGCCATATTTCATTTCATTCTTTAGCTGGGCGGTATGCTCCATCTTCAATGTCTGACAAAGAGTCTCGCCAAATTTTACGGTACGTGTGGAAGACTCGGTTTTTGGAGTGGTAAAATACCAAGATGACTTTAACTCTTTTTTACCTTTTTTCTCTACAGCCTTGTGCACATCGGCGCCATAATTTCTTTTGACAATCTGCCTGGAGACCGTAAGATTCCTTTTTTCAAAATCTATATCATCCCACATGAGAGCGAAGGTTTCTGAAATCCGCAGCCCAGTGTAAAAACCGATCATTAACGGTATATAATACCGGGAGGAAACCGGTCTATGATCTGCTGCCATTCCTCTAAGGTTAAAATAATCCGCTCACGGGGTTTCTTCTCTACTTTAGGATATTTTACATACCGCATGGGATTAGCCGGAAGGTAATGCAGAGGTTCAACGGCATAGTCCATCGCCGCGCCAAATACGGACAGGATACCGGATATAGAGCTCTTCGCCAGTCCGTTCATTTTTAGAGTGTTGGCGTATTCTTGACTGTAATTTCAGATGGTTCGAAAACTGTTCCAGTGTTATTGTATTCATTGATCGCCTTTGCGAGAGCCGTCTCAGCTTCTTTCTTGGTCTTGAATCCTCCCTTTTCTTTCTTCTGGCGCTTGCCGCCTACTGTTCCCATGTCAAAATAGTAGCTCCATGTGGAGCCCCGTTTTCTGGTTCCGCCTTTCATGATACCATCTTTGTGTAAATATGATTTTTGGGTACAAAAATAACACCATACCTTTGACAGGAGGCGCCGGAGATGATACAATAATGTTGGAATTGTTTTTTGTATCATTCTGGTCTCCTATCCAGATATAGAATCTATGTAAAGCCGTTCCTGTTGTGCGCGGGAGCGGTTTTTACATACTTTAAATTTTTCCATTAATGGGACAAAACAGTCCATATCTGACCGGCCTGCATAACTTCTGCCACTGCGATATATTCATCAGCGGCCCCGATCTGGATGTTATAAGCCGGTAACAGCTGGTCATTTCCCATGTAATCCTTTTTTTTGATGTCCTCCCAATGTGTTAATCTTAAGCTCTGTACAGGGTAAAAACGAGCGATTGTAACGCTTGTTTTGATTGAAAAAGATAATATTATCGCTTATAATCAAAAAGAACAGGCGATTATAGTTTTTACCACGGAGGAGATTTCTATGAGCATGCGGAAGATATATCGGGAACTGGCGAAGAAACATGGGGTGAGTGTGAAGGAAGTACGCGAGGATATGCAGGCAGCGCTGACAGAGGCGTATACAAATCCGCTGAATAACAATGCGATCACAAAAGCTTACCAGAACAGGGTGCCGCGTCAGGACAAGATCCCTACCCCGGAGGAAGCGGTGCGTTATCTTGCGGGAGAATTGAAAAAGAACAGGGCATGAACTGCGCTGTGTTTTGCTGTGAGAAGATAAGAGGCTCCTGAAGAAGTGAAAGACAGAGGACAGGCGAAGAACCACTTCCCCAGAGAGTGCGGGAAATGGTTCTCTGCTCATTGTTCCTGCAGCATGGCTTTGACAGCACCGAGAAGGATATGGATGTCCCGGTCGGAGCAGGACTCCAGCATATGGGCAAGCTGCGCCCGCTCGGCCCCTTCTGATGGCTGTTTCGGATAGAAAACCAAAAAATTCATGTAAATCTTCCACTATTCGTTCACCTCCCGGTAAGATTGTACTAATGGAAGGGGAAAAGCGGAATGAACTAATATTTCAGTTTTTACATGAACAAATATAAAAATAGGGAAACATGCAATCTTTATGGTATACTGGAGAGGACAGAATAGAAATTGATAAAATTCCATGTAATCTGATATTATCTATGGCAAAATGAGTGAAACAAAGTTAATAGGAACAATTCTTAAATGGATAAATGGAGCAGAATAATGAAAAAGTGGAAACCTTGGAAAGGTAAGATAAAACTATGTATACTTAGCGCAGCGCTTCTCACAGTAATCATATGGACCATATGGGGCAATACGGCGTTGATGGTGAACACAATCACGGTCACAGCAGGCCGTATCCCTGCTGCATTTTCCGGCTTCCGGATCGCGCAGGTGTCAGACCTGCACAATGCCGAATTTGGTGAAAACAATGCAAGGCTGTTAGAGCTGCTTTCAGAGAGCAGGCCGGACATCATCGTAATCACAGGGGATCTGGTGGATTCCGGGCATACGGATATCGACATAGCCATCAGCTTTGCAGAGGAAGCGGCTCGAATCGCACCGGTTTATTATGTGACGGGCAACCATGAAGCGAGGCTGTCACAATATGACAGACTAAGGAACGGGCTGGAGGCGGCTGGCGTGTC
>CAJTOT010000009.1:0-38591 GCA_910577935.1 uncultured Hungatella sp.
TTAGCCTTGTCAGCGGCGTAAAGCGCCAGGTGCCTGTCTGACCGCGTCTGCCATTTTGTCAGTTGGAGGCGCTGTCCATATGTTCTTCGAACATCTCGGGGGTGGGAAATACGTATTCGCTGTTATCCATGCGGAATTCCATTACATCCTCCACATTGCATTTTAAGATGGTGCACAGCACTCCGATGGTGTGGGTGGACACGTACTGGTTCTTTTTGAGACGGTTAATCTGGCCGGAACTGACGCCGTATTTGGTAATCAGGCGGTACTGGCTGACCTGTTTCTCTTTCATAGTTTTCCAAAGTGGTTCATAAGTAATCATTTGTGATTCCTCCTTCTGATTTAATTAAAACGCCCCTGTCCATATAAGTATATTATCCATAAATGAAGTATATAGAAAAACTTGGCAATTATTGGATATTTTACATTGAAAATAAAAATTTTAAGCAACAGAAGGAATATGGAACATTAACATCTGATGTATTATAAAAATGCAGGTGGGCAAAATAATGCCCGCCTGCAGAATATCAAAGATAATACGTTTAATTTTATTGTTTTGGAGCCAGAAAGCAATGATCAATCAGGCGATGACCACGCACCCAAGCACATCGATGTGAAATGTGCTGCACAGTTCGATCTGCTTTTCAATTTGAGGATAAGTGGTTTTTCCTATGTGTACAACCAGGATGCATGCCTTGGCTGTTATCATATCCTGCAATTCTTCAGCATTTTTTTGGAGCTGACTGCCTGTTTTTACCAGGATATTATCTGCCTTCAGGAGAGACTGATAGTCAGCCACAAGTTTTTTGACATGCTCATCCTCCGAAAGAATATTGAAAAAAACAAAAGGAAGACAGCTGTTTTCAACAAAGTATTTTATTTCCACAAGACCTCTTTTCAACGCGTCATCGTGATTGGCAGCTGTGTGGCAGCAGCCGATGGTATGCAGAGAAAAGCTGTTCATATCCTCGTCTGAGCGTACTGTTTTCTTAACTGTATTCTTTAGTGAGAAAGCAGTAGTCGGGATTGCAATGCCCAAGAAGATGCCTATGGCCAGATAGAACGCCATTGTCATACGAGCCCCTGAGGGATCTGACTCTAGCTGAACCGGCATATTGTTCTCAATATAAGTGCTCTTACCGTTCTGGTTAGAGATGAGCTTGTTGAGGAAATCTGCCCGGTTAGAAATATAGTTCTTCAATGTGTTTCGGTGATTGTTCTGGTTGTTGGTGACATTTACGTCGGCCTTCACGTAGTAGGAACTTTTGATCTCACGGAGGGTGAAAGCGCCTTGTACCTCCGAGATAACCGGAACTTGTTCCAGAAGCCTCTGCTTCACTATGTCCAGAATCATTTTTGCTTTTTCTGCGTCATAGTGCAATACGGTCACATTGAACACATTGCCTCCCGTCGCGCAGGTGACTACATCTCTCCAGTATTTTACATCCAGATCTGCGTATTCATCCCCCAGAGATTCCCGCAAACCGCCTTCGTTAATGTAGAATATCATCGCGTTAAAAATGTTGCCCACATTGGCCTCTGTTGAAATTGCGTACTGTACTGAGGCTACCTGAATGTTCTGTCCGTCCAGCTTCATATAGATAGAGTTATCTATAAATTCCTGCATCTCTTCGACTTGTTCTATGGCGAGAGAAAGGCTCTTTTCCACATCAGCCAGTACTTCGTCATATTCCTCAAGGCGTGTGTTGAAATCAGTAAGTTCGCCCTGGTCGGTAACTTTTTTGTATCCTGCCAGAGCGCACAGGCTGGCGCAAATAATAATACACAGCCCGGTAATTATTTTGTGACGCACTAAATCCAGCATAAGGTTTTTAAAATATAGCTTGTTCATTTCCGTCATGTCAAAATCTCCTCTGCGTGTTAAAGGGATAAATATTTTATGATAACAGCGGAAATTATTATATCATACCTTATCGCTTGGCGCAAGGTGAACACACATGAACAGAAACAAGCTAAATGGAGACAACCCTCTCCACCCCCGCCATAATTTCCTCCTCCGCCCTGGCCGCCATCTCACGGCTTTCACCGCGGACAGACACGTATACCTTCAGCTTCGGTTCGGTTCCCGATGGCCGTGCGACCACGGAGCATCCGTCTTCCAGAAGAAATCTCACCACATCTGCCCTGGGCAGTCCGTCCAGTCCCTCCCTGTAATCCAGTATACCGGTGACGTGCTTTTTACCTAAGATTTCTGTTTCCCTTCTCAGCCGCTCCATGATTTCCTCCATCCGGGCAAAGCCCTCGGCCCCCTCAAATGTGTAGCTGTGCTGTGTGTCCAGACAGTAGCCGTAGGTCTGGTACAGCTCTTCCAGTTTTTCAGGCAGGCTTATCCCCAGATGTTTGTACCAGGCGGCCATCTCGCAGATCAGGAGAGAGGCCACGACGCCGTCCTTATCCCGGACGTAGGAGCCGCTTAGGTATCCATAACTTTCCTCGAAAGCGAAGATGAAGGAATCTTCCAGTCCCTGTTCTTCCAGCTTTCCTATCTGTTCTCCGATGAATTTGAAACCTGTGAGGACGTTGAGGGTGCGCGCTCCGTAGTGGGCGGCAACGGACTCGGCCATCCCTGTGGTGACAATGGTTTTCATAAATACCGGGTTCTCCGGCATGGTTTTCATGGCGGTCCGGCGTGAGCAGACGTAGTCCAGAAGCAGCAGGCCGGTCTCGTTGCCGGTGAGAAGGATGTAGGCTCCGTCGTGGTTTCTCGCGGCGATGCCCACCCTGTCGCAGTCCGGGTCTGTGGCCAGAACAAGATCCGCGCCTGTCCTGCGGGCGTACCCGATTCCCAGATTCATGGCCTCCCGGACTTCCGGGTTAGGATAGGGGCAGGTGGGGAAATTGCCGTCCGGATCTCTCTGTTCTTCCACCACGGAGATATTCCTGTATCCCATCTCCTCCAGCACCCGGAGCACCGGTTTCAGCCCTGTGCCGTTGAGAGGAGAGTAGACGAGGGAGAGCCGGTTTTTAAAGTCCTCCTGGTTCCGGCATTCCGGCAGGGAAGGCGATGTCTGTGAGGGCAGCAGGGACTGGCTTTTTACAGCCTGGATAAATGCCGTAAATACCCGGTCGGGAATATATTGTATGTTCCCGTTTTCAAGTCCTTCTTTATAGGGCATCTTTCTGATGTCAGAAAACATATCCAGCTTTTGGATTTCTTTCAAAATATCAGATGCCGCCTGAGTGGTAATCTGGCAGCCGTCCGCGCCGTAGACCTTGTAGCCGTTGTAGACAGCCGGGTTGTGGGAGGCAGTGATCATGACTCCGGCGGCGCAGCCCAGTTCCCGCACCGCGAAGGAGAGGCAGGGAGTGGGCATCAGCTGGGGATAGAGGAAGACTTCCAGACCGTTGGCTGCGAACACGCCGCAGGCAGTCTGGGCGAACAGCTCTGACTTTATCCGGGAATCGTAGCTGACGGCGATTCGGACGGCGGATTTTGCCGCCGGAACCTTGTGGGTG
Source organism: uncultured Hungatella sp. (assembly GCA_910577935.1). Taxonomy (GTDB): domain Bacteria; phylum Bacillota; class Clostridia; order Lachnospirales; family Lachnospiraceae; genus UBA3402. The sequence goes on from CAJTOT010000009.1 coordinate 3,478, forward strand.
TCCGGCTCTGGCCGGGTGAATTCTTTCTTAATATAATTAGCCAGCCCCTGGGACGCCCTGGCCACGGTGTATATGTTCATCCGGTTGGTTCCGGCTCCGATGATTCCCCGAAGGCCGCCGGTTCCGAAAGACAGATTTTGGTAAAATGCGTCTTTGAGCCGGTCAGGGGCCTGGGCCATGGCCGTCAGCTCCTGGAGGAGATCAGGGTCGTCTGCGGCTTTTTCGAGCCATAAGTGATACAAGTGTGTGATATTATCCATGGTTATAGTCAGTTCCTTTCATAAAATTCCTGGAGAAGTGCTAAAAAAGGGCAAAAAAAGAGCCTGGGAGGATGATAATCAGCCCGTCGGAGGGCCGGATGCCCCAGCATCCGGCTTCCGGGTGTGAAAATGTTCGTCTCCCAGGTCTTCATGGGTGTTCTGCGCCGCAGCCAGGCTCTGCCATCTGCGGGGACAGAATGCTGCTATCCAAGAACATGCTTCTCCTTGTCGTGTACGCTGATGTCTTTTCCCAACTGAACCTCGATTAATTTCAGCTCGGTCTCGGCGATAACCGTGTGTCTGCACCCGGCTTTCATGGAAATCACATGGCCGGCCTCGATCTCCTGATTCAGCCCGTCCACAACCGCCCGGCCTTTTCCGGAGATCACATGCCACACTTCATCCCGGTTCTTGTGGCTGTGGTAATTCATCTGATGTCCCGGATTCAGTGTCACCTTCAGGGTCATGCTCTCCGGCTCCACGTCCAGAACCTTGAAGCTCCCCCAGGATTTCTCCGCGAACATGACATGCTGGTCAATTTTGTCTACAAATGGTTTTATGTAGCTGGATTGTCCTTTGTCGGAGACGAGGATTCCCTCGGGGCTGGCGGAGATGACCACATCATGGAGCCCCATGGCCAGGATGGGAACGTCCAGCTCGTTGATGACATGGACGTTGCCGCAGGCGGGGTCCACCATGGCGTTTCCGATGCTGGAGTCCACCATGGCCTCGGTGAGCGTGTTCCATGTGCCCAGGTCTTTCCACTGTCCGGGAAAGCGCATCACTTCTATGGCGGCTTCTTTTTCCACCACCGCATAGTCGAAACTGATCTTTTCCAGGGTGTCGTATTTGGCAAACAGGTCGTCATAGTCTGTAAAATCCATAAGACAGCGGGCCTTGTCCAGGACATAGCCCAGCTTGTAGGCAAAGACCCCGCCGTTCCACAGGGCGCCCTGGCGGATATAGTCCCGGGCGGCGGCAAGGTCGGGTTTTTCTTTAAAGGTGGAGACTCTGCTGACAGAACCGCTGTTTTCGGGGATAATATACCCGTATTTTTCGCTTGGATAGGTTGGCTCGATGCCCATGAGCACCAGGTTGGCGCTGCCTTTCGCGGCCTGTTCTCCCAGAGCCTTGAGAGCCGTAAAATAGTCGTCCTCCACATATGGGTCCACAGGGCAGACTACCACCGGTTCCTCCTCCGGTATTCCCTGGACATGGTGGAGGTAGGCGGTGGCCAGGGCGATGGCGGGAAATGTGTCCCTTCTGCAGGGTTCCACGGAGATTCCCACCTTTTCTCCCAGCTGGTTGTGGATGGACGACACCTGGGTTCTGGAGGTGGCGATGGTCACCGTGGCCTCCGGGTCCGCGGTGAGAATCTGGCGGTACACCCGCTGAACCATGGATTCGTAGCCGCCGTTTTCGGTCTTAAATATCTTGATAAACTGTTTGGAACGGATATCATTGGAGAGAGGCCACAGCCGTTTGCCGGAGCCCCCTGACAGCAATATAATGTTCATAGCGCGCATCACCTCTTGATACGTTGTAGTTTTAATCTATCGTTCGGCCCTTATGGGATTATTTAAAAAGTCCTCGTAGGCCAGGCGGATGCCGTCTTCCAGCTCCGTCTTGTAAGTCCAGCCCAGGGCGGCGCTTTTGGACACGTCCAGAAGCTTCCTGGGGGTGCCGTTGGGTTTCGTGGAATCCCAGCGGATTTCTCCCCGGTAGCCGATGACCCCGGCCACCACCTCCGTCAGCTCTTTGATGGTCAGCTCCTTGCCGGTTCCCGCGTTGACAGTCTCATTGCCGCTGTAGTTGTTCATCAGGAACACGCACAGGTTTGCCAGGTCGTCAACATAGAGGAATTCCCTCAAAGGGCTCCCGTCTCCCCAGCAGGTCACATAGGGAAGACCGGCCTCCTTTGCCTCGTGGAACCTGCGGATGAGGGCGGGGAGCACGTGGCTGTGGGTGGGATGGTAGTTGTCGTTGGGGCCGTAGAGGTTGGTGGGCATGACGCTGATGTAGTCGGCCCCGTACTGGCGGTTTAAAAATTCACAGTATTTCAGGCCGGAGATCTTGGCGAGGGCGTAGGCCTCGTTGGTTTTCTCCAGCTCGCTGGTGAGAAGACAGCTCTCTTTCATAGGCTGGGGCGCCATGCGGGGGTAGATGCAGGAGGAACCTAAAAATTCCAGCTTCTTGCATCCGTTTTCCCAGGCAGCGTGGATGACGTTCATCTCCAGAATCATATTTTCATACATAAAATCCGCCAGGGCGCTTTGATTTGCCTCGATTCCGCCCACCTTGGCGGCGGCCAGAAACACGTATTCCGGCTTTTCCTCGGCGAAGAACTTTTCCACCGCCTCCTGGCGGCACAGATTCAACTCCCTGTGTGTCCGTGTGATAATGTTGGCGTAACCCTGGCGCTCCAGTTCCCTGACAATGGCGGAGCCCACCATTCCCCGGTGGCCCGCCACGTAGATCTTGGAATTCTTTTCCATCATAACCGTCTCATTCCTTCCTGTTTTGCCAGCTCTCTGTCGTGCTTCGCCATGATGGCCACAAGTTCATCGTAGCTGGTTTTCTGAGGGTTCCAGCCAAGAACGGTTCTCGCCTTCGTGGGATCTCCCCACAGATTGTCCACATCCGTGGGGCGGAAATACGCCGGGTTCACGCACACGAGCATCTTTCCGGTTCTGGCGTCATAGCCTTTTTCCTGCAGGCCCTCTCCCTCCCAGTTTATATCAATTCCGTTGATTTTAAAAGCCCTATGAGCGAAATCTCTGACAGTGTGCTGGATTCCGGTGGCAATGACAAAATCCTCCGGCTTGTCCTGCTGAAGCATCAGCCACATGCACTCCACATAGTCCTTCGCGTATCCCCAGTCCCGGAGGGAGTCCAAGTTGCCCAGCTCCAGATGGTCCTGGAGGCCTTCGGCGATGCGTCCGGCGGCCAGGGTGATCTTTCTGGTGACAAAGTTTTCGCCCCGCCGCTCGGACTCATGGTTGAACAGGATTCCGTTGACGGCAAACATGTTGTAGGCCTCCCGGTATTCTTTCGTGATCCAGAAACCGTACTGCTTCGCCACCGCGTAGGGGCTGTAGGGATGGAAGGGGGTGTTCTCGTTCTGGGGAACCTCCTCCACCTTTCCGTACAGTTCCGAGGTGGAAGCCTGGTAGAATCTGGTCTTCTTTTCCAGGCCCAGCATGTGAATGGCCTCCAGGGCCCGCAGCACCCCCAGGGCGTCCACGTCCCCCGAGTACTCCGGCGCGTCGAAGGATACCTGGACATGGGACTGGGCCGCCAGGTTGTAAAATTCATCGGGTTGCACAATATTGGTGATGCGTGTCAGGGAGGCGGTGTCTGACAGATCCCCGTCGTGGAGGGTGATCGCCCCGTCTCTTAAGAGATGGTCGATTCTTCCGGTGTGGGAGATAGAGGCCCTGCGCACAATGCCGTGTACCTCATAGCCTTTTTCCAGGAGAAATTCTGCCAGATAGGAACCGTCCTGGCCGGTAATGCCAGTGATTAACGCTTTTTTCATGATGATGACTCCTTATATGTTTGCTTATAGCCGACATTTTACCGGAATATAGTCCTGGTTTCAATTCACAATCTTGATATGGTCTGGTATAATATTGACTTATATGTTATAATCAGGCCGGGGAGGTGGTCTTATGGACCCTCTGTTTCAGGGAAGTCTGGTAAATGCCAGGCGGATCATCTACACGCCGTCGGATTTTGCCAAAAATAATCTTCTTCATCTTCAGGAGGCGGGAGAGCTTCAGGCGCTGAAACCTCACACCAGCAGCAGAAAGGGGCTGGTCTCCTACCTGTTCCTCGTGGTTTTGGAGGGCTCGGGAACCGTGGTTTATGACGGCGTCTCATATGAACTGTCCGGCGGAGACTGCGCTTTTATCGACTGCCGCAGAGAGTACTCCCACAGGTCTTCGGAGGACCTGTGGACTCTTAAGTGGGCTCATTTTTACGGGCCCAACATGACGGGAATCTACGAAAAATATGTGGAGAGGGGCGGGAGGCCCGTGTTTCACCCGGAAAACCCCGGCCCGTGTGCGGAGCTTCTCGGTCAGCTGTACCAGATTGCCGGATCGGCGGACTATATCCGGGACATGCACATTTTTGAGAAGATCACCAGCCTGCTGGCGTTTCTCATGGCAGAAAGCTGGCATCCGGAGCTGAAGATCCACACGGGTTCCAAGCGGCAGTCTCTCCAGAATGTGAAAGATTATCTGGACCGCCATTATAAGGAAAAGATTACTCTGGACGAATTGAGCGGGCGCTTTTTCATCAACAAGTTTTATCTGACCAGGATTTTTAAAGAGCAGTTCGGCGCCTCCATCAACAGTTATCTTGCCCAGGTGCGGGTGACCCACGCGAAACAGCTCCTCCGGTTCACCGACCTGACTGTGGAGCAGGTGGGACGGCAGTGCGGCATCGAGGAGCCGGCGTATTTTGCCCGCGTGTTCAAGAAGGTGGAGGGGGTGGCGCCGGGGGAGTACAGGAGGATGTGGTAGGGAGCGGGGATATATCTTTCCACCTCCTTCCACCATTTCAAGCAATTCCCCTGCCTGATATGCCGGTTTGTGCTGTCAAAATTCCGTGGGATGTGTTACTATAGAAAGCGGCATGGCTGCCCGGATTACTGGATTGAGCAGGCGGAGAGCATCTGCTGCTGCGGTGGCGAAGGTGTATAGATAAGTGTACGAGCGCACATGAACAGATTTGGGGAAATGAGGAAAATATACATATCTGCCGTGGAAGATGAGTTTTATTTAGGGAATATATATAGAAACACTGCGCGCCGGTGACGATAAAACGGGAAAAACTAACAAAAAAATTAAAAAAAACGAAAAAACTGTTAAAATAGGGCCATTGCAGAGGAATTTGTGTTATAATGACAAATACGACTGTAGCGGGAGTGAGGAGATGTATCAAAAGAGAAAAGCTTTTGAAAATATACTGATTTTGGGTCTGGATATCTTGAGTATAACCGTCAGCCTGGCTTTTGCGTTCTGGATGAGGTATGAGGTCATCTTCGGAAGGGATGTCCACGGAGACCAGATGTGGCTGCTGGTGTTTATACTGGCGCTTTACGCGGCGATTAATATTTTTGTGGATTTTAATGACCATTTTTTCAGGAGAGGACCTTTTGAAGAGCTGGTGAACGTGGTCAGGGCGGAGGTGTGGTTTGGGCTGGCGCTGGTGCTGATATTGTTTTTGATTCACCGGAGCAGCGATATGTCCAGGCTGATTTTCGGCTATTTTATCGTGACCAACACCGTGGTCATGTATGTGGTGCGGCTCGTCTTCAAGCAGAGCATGCTCACAGGGTACAGGAAGAGCAAGTACAGCAGCCGTCTGCTGATCGTGACCACGTCGGAGCGGGCAGAAGGCGTTATCAAGGATATCGTGGATTATAAGGAGTGGAACCGCCTGATTGTGGGAATCGCCCTGACGGACGGGAAGGTGAAGGAGGAGATCTGCCGGATTCCCGTTGTGGCTGACAAGGATTCTCTTCTGGACTATGTGATACATAACGGCGTGGATGAAGTGTTCATCATCGACGGGGAGATGCGGAAGACTCCTCTTCTGGAGACCTGGGTTCGGGAACTGGAACAGATGGGGGTTATCGTAGATGTGAACATCGACGTGTTCGACATCACCCACGCGGGAAAGAAAAACTTAAACCGGGTAGGAAAGTACGCGGTTGTCACCTTTGCCAGGAATCTGTTCTCCACCAGGGAGATGGCGGCCAAGAGGGCTCTGGACGTGGTGGGAAGCCTGGTGGGCATGGTGATTCTGGCTGCAGCCACCCTGGTGGTGGCCCCGGCTATCAAGCTGGACTCTCCGGGGCCTGTGTTCTTCGGGCAGACGCGGGTGGGAAAGAACGGAAGAAAGTTTACGTTCTACAAGTTCCGATCCATGTACCAGGACGCGGAGGCGCGGAAGAAGGCGCTGATGGCTCAGAACGAGATGAACGGGCTTATGTTTAAGATGGAGGATGACCCCCGGATCACCAAGGTGGGTAAGTTTATCCGCAAGACCAGCATCGACGAGCTGCCCCAGTTCTGGAATGTGCTTAGAGGAGACATGAGCCTGGTGGGAACCAGGCCGCCTACTGTCGACGAGTTTGAACAGTACGAGGCGAAGCACAAGTGCCGCCTGAGCATGACGCCGGGCCTTACAGGCATGTGGCAGATCAGCGGGCGAAGTGATATAAAGGATTTTGATGAAGTGGTAAAGCTGGACATGCAGTATATTGACAACTGGTCTATCTTAAAGGACATCAAGATACTGTTCATGACTGTCTGGGTAGTTCTGGCCGGACGGGGTTCCAGGTAGGCAAGGAAAAAACAGGTAAGCAAGGAAAAAGATAAGAAAGGTAAAGGAGATTGACACATGGATTACAACAATGAATACGAGCAGGAGATCGATCTGAAGGAGTTACTGTTTTCCGTGCTTCACAAGTGGCGCTCCATGCTTCTCGCCGCGGTGCTTCTCGCCGCGCTTTTGGGAGGCTATAAGGCGGTGAGCGCTTACCGGAAGGTAAGTGACACGGAAGCCATGGAAGAGGCCCAGGAGAAGTACGCGGAGGACCTTAGGAACTACAACAAGAAACTGGATACCTGCCAGAGAGAGATTGAGAACCTGGAGAAGGATATCACCAACCAGGAGGAGTATCTGGAGAAATCCGTTCTCATGAGCATGAGCCCCTATGACGTGTGGGAGGCGAGGGCAGAGCTTTTTATTAAGACCGATTATATGATTATGCCGGATATGACATATCAGAATATTGATTTTACGGGAACCGTGATTCAGTCATATCAGTCCGCGCTGACCAACGCCGAGTTTATGGACAAGGTGGCGAAAGACTCCGGTCTGGAGAGCCGTTTCCTGAAGGAGCTGGTGACCATCTCCGTCAAGAGCAACAACCTGCTGACGATTCAGGTGAGACATGAAGACGAGGCCAGCGCCAAGGCGGTGCTGAAGGAGTTTGTGGATGGGGTGAAGAAGTTCCAGCCTCAGATTCAGAGAAGCATCGGTGACCATACGGTTGCCGAGGTTGGAAACAGCCTGGGCTCTCTGGTGGATCTGTCTATGGCGGACAAGCAGAAGAGTGAGAATGACCGTCTTATAAGCCTGAACGACCGTCTGGAGGCAAAGCAGACGGAACTGGAAGACATGGAGGAGCCGGAAGAACCTGCCACCTCCAAGGCCGCCGCGCTGAAAGACGGCATTAAGTACGGAGTCATCGGAGGTGTTCTGGGAGTGTTTGCCGTCGCCTTCGTCGCCTGTGTGACATTTGTCATGAGTGACAAGGTGTACTCCGCGAAGGAACTGAAATACCGTTTTAAGGTGAAGATACTGGGCACCCTTCCCCTCGCGTCTGCCAAGAAGGCCGGAAAGATCGACAACTGGCTGAATCAGATGGAGGGCCGCTGCGGAAAGAAGGACGAGGAGCATGAGTACGGTTTGATCTGCGCGAATATCGAGAACTATATTGAAGGGATTTCTTCTCTCATGGTGCTGGGCTGCGCTGACAAGGCGCTTCTTGATCAGGTTGCCGGGAAACTGGGCAGCAGGCTTGAGGGCGTGGAAGTGACTTTCGGAGGCAATCCTCTCCAGGATGCGGAGAGCCTGAAGAAACTTCCGGAGTGCGACGGGGTGGTTCTTGTGGAAGAGTGCGGCGGTTCCAAGTACAGCCATGTAGAGCTGGAGTTGGAGAAGATCCGCGACCTTGAGAAAAAAGTTGTGGGATGTGTGGTCTTTGAATAATTACCATAGATCCAGGAATTAAAAAAGGTCTCACAGATGAAGATATATGATCTGTGAGACCTTTTTGTTTTAGGATTAACCAGGGATTCCGCCTGCCGGAGAGCGCCAAAAAAGAGATACGGCTTCTGCCATATCTCCTCTGGTAAAAAGATCATCTCGTACCCTTCCACTTACCCTCTGAATTCACATAATAATTGTCAATCCAGGTATCTGATGCCATGATGCCGTCCTCGTCAAAGTAGTACCAGCATCCCTTTTCTTTGAACCACCCGGTAATCTTGTTGCCGTCCTTGTCAAGATAGTACTGATCTTCTCCATCCTCAATCCATCCGACAACGCTTTCACCGTCATCGTTCAGATAGGTCCATGTGCCGTCATCATGTTCCGTCCATGTGCCTGCCCAGGCAGGTGATGCGGACAGAAGCATCAACAGGAAGGAAAGTGCGATTCCGGTAAATTTTCTTCTGTGCATGCCATCACAACCTCCTTCTCTTTTTAATCAGCTATATTATAACACATGGCATATGGGTTTTCCAGTGAAAAACATCTGTCAAATCTTACGATTTTGGAACAAGTTTCTTACTGATTTCAAAGAATGGGCGTATTTTTTTTGCGCGGATGAAATTTTTGTGTGACAAATTTCGACAGAGGAGGCAGCCTGCTGTCATAGGGACAGAAAACCATAGATAGTGGGTGGAAACAGGGGGAAGGGGCATATATAGTGAGAATGGGGAGTATCCGAAAAAATCAGAAGAAAATCAGCTCCCTGAAGTCGATAAATTTGTCGAATCGTGCGTTTGAATGTGCTTTTCAAAAATTTGGAAATAGGGTATAGTTAAGGCATTACTAAAAAAGAGGAGGATACGAGATGAGCGAAGCAGATAATATTATCTCCCAATTGAAGTCAGAGAATGACCGGCTGAAGAGCGACAATGACACGCTGCAGAATATTGTAGAACAGATGAATGTGACATTGAACCGTTTGATTATCCGCTATGTTTCAGGTGGAAAAGAGGCCGTGTAGATCGAGAGTGGGGAACCGCAGGTTCCCCACTTCCCTTTAAATATCAGCTGTCAGCCGAGGTGGGCTGATCGGGATTGGCAGAATCCTTAAGGTACTGAATCTCCTCTTTCAATTCTTGTCTTTGCCGCACGGCGTTCCATATGGTCGTGTGCATCCATTCGATGGTGTCATTGAGTTCGTCTACTTCTTTTTCCAACTCCAGTATCCGGTGCGTCAGGGCGCCTACCAGCTTTCTCTGACGGTACAGTTTTTCGGGAGCAGTGATACGGCATGCCAGAGAAGGGGCCGATTCGATCATCTTAGCCGCCAGGAGGCGGTCGCGTTCCTCGTAGTTGAGATTCACAAAATTCTGATGCGCCATATCCAGACGAACCATGGCGCAGGAGCATTTATGACAGACAGCGTTTTTGGGAAGTTGATAATAACCGTAGTATCCGCATTTGCTGCAGTAGAAAACCGATAATTCTCTCATAAATAAATTCCTCCATACGTATATTATGTACTCTCCGAAATCTGTCCTTTATCCGCCGATGCAGCTGTTCCCCCGGATGTATCGAAATATAGTCATGGATATTATGAGCGTCTCAAAATGTATGTGTTCAGCTGACAAGAGATTCTGTTGGTAATCAGGCACAGATAGCGATCGAGAGTACATGGTGGCATGCTTCAGGGAATGCCTGATTATATATAAACGCAGAATCGGGGGATTTGTAACAGAATATATGAAAAAAACTGCCCGAATATTCCTGATCGGGCAGTTTTTGAACGGATGGGTGATGAAATGTTTGCTTTTGGTGTCCGGGTTACTGGATAATGCCGTTTGCGTCAACGGTCCAGACGGTTTCATTGGCATCCTTGAAATCACGGAAGCCGTTGCCGAGATCCGGACGGGAATTGGACTTTGAGGAGGCGGAAGCTTTCTGGATGGTTCCGGAAGCATTTACCAGATAGTTTTTGCCTTCAAACTGAACGGAAGCGTAGCGTGATTCGGCCTCGGCCTGTCTGCGCAGACCGTTCTCGTAGATCACATTGTCGCGGATTCCATGGTAGCCCTGTCCCTTCTGCACGCCTTCATTGTGGAAGAACCAGGTCTGGTTGATGCCTTCATCTTCATTGAAGATGGTCTGTTTTCCTGTTCTCATGACGCCGTCTGTCCCGAAGTAGAAGTTGGCGGTGGCGCCGTCCTCTAAGGTTACGGACTTAAGACCTGTCTGCATCTCTCCCCTCGTGTTAAAGCCGTACTTGGCAGAGCCTACGCTGAACACCTGGATGCCGGTCTGGGAAAAGTACGGCGCTCCGTTTTTGAAATAGAAGTTGTACAGTTCTCCTTCCTCGCTGACCCCGGCGATTCCCTCGATGGTTCTCCAGCCGGACGCGCGCTTGCCATCCTCGTCATAGTACTGGTATCCGGCTGCGTTTGTCTGCTGTTCCTGCTCCTTTGCCTGAGTTTCCGCGTTGGACTCAGTAGCGTCCTCGCTGCCGGCCTGAACCGGCATCTTGAACCAGCCTGTCTGCATCCGGCCGTCTACAAAGGTGTAGTAGCTGCCGCTGATCTTCTTGTCGATTTCGTTCTCAACCATCTTTCCGTCAGAGTTGAAATAGTGCCAGGAAGCCTCGTCCTCATCGTAGTCATCTTCGTTCTCCAGCTGAACCCAGCCTTTTTTCATGACTCCGTCGTCTTCCCCGCCGAAGTAGTAGGTGGCGCCGTCGATCTCCGCCAGTCCGGTGACCATACGGCCGTCTGCGTCGAAGTAGTATCCTTTATCGTCAATGGTTCTGAATCTGGAAACCAGGGACTTGCCGTCTTTTCCGTAATAGTACCAGTAAAACTCCGGCTCGTCGGAATCCCAGTTGTCCTCGTTGGCAACCTTCACCCACTGGTCGTAGACTCTCTTTCCGTCTGTCCCTACATAGTACTCGTCGATCTGGCGGTCAAAACTCAGCTGTCCGTCTTCATCTAAATAATACCAATTGCCGTCTGCCTTCTTCCAGGAATCGGTGAGGGCGTAGCCGTCTGAGTCGTAGAACATCCATGTTCCTTCGCTCTCCACCCAGCCTGACGCTGCTGCTGCCATGGCGGGAGCTGCGAAGACAGGGGCAAAAGCGGTGATCATAGCTGCGGTTGAAAGGGCTGCGGTCCATTTGATTTGTCTTTTCATAAATTGATTCTCTCCTTTTTTGAGGTTGGTGAAAATCCGCATTTGCATTACTCCTGCATTATAACCTATAGGGGTCTCCCGGGAAAGTGCAGGTTGGTGGCAGTTCTGGGAGGATTTAAAAAGACTTTTATACTGCTGGCATTTGTGGTATACTTATGAAAATATGCGGCGCAGGGAGAAAATTCGGGGAAATGCTTGAAAACACGGGCTTTTTTGATGAAATCCACCTGGGCAGGGGCTGGCGGCGGGGCAAGATCCCCGGAAAATTTTTTTTGAATTTTCTTGTTGACATGTCTGAAAATGAGGGAAACCATGTGTGCTGGCGCCGGGAAATACCTACAATATGACAAAAAATGAAAAAAGGAGCAGTGGAATCTATGAAGACAAAAGTTTCTGACTATATCGCCCAGGTTCTGGCAGACCGCGGGATTACCCAGGTGTTCACGGTGACAGGGGGCGGGGCCATGCATTTAAACGATGCCCTGGGGCACAAGAAGGAGCTGAAATGTCTGTATCAGCACCATGAACAGGCCTGCGCCATGGCGGCGGAGTGCTACGCCAGGATTCACAACCGCCTTGCCGTTCTGTGCGTCACCACGGGTCCGGGGGGAACCAACGCCGTCACCGGAGTGCTGGGGGGGTGGCTGGACTCTATCCCCATGCTGGTCTTGTCGGGACAGGTGCGGTACGACACCACCGCCAGATGGTCGGGGGTGGGCATACGCGCCATGGGGGATCAGGAATTTGACATTGTGAAAGCTGTGGGCTGCATGACAAAGTACAGCGAGATGGTGACAGATCCCATGAGAATCCGGTACTGTCTGGAGCGCGCCATATATGTGGCTCAGTCGGGAAGACCGGGGCCGGCGTGGCTTGACATTCCCCTGAACGTGCAGGGGGCCTGCATCGACCCGGAACAGCTGGAGGGGTTTGACCCCGAGGCGTTTGAGGCCGGGCCGGAAGGCCAGAGGCTTCCGGGGAAGGTGAGTGATGAGATTGCGGAAAAGATTCTTGACAAGATCCGCCGCGCTTCCCGGCCGGTTCTCAATGGGGGGAACGGAATCCGCATCGCCGGGGCGTACCCTGTCTTTGAGAGGGTGGTGAGGAAGCTGGGGATTCCGGTGGTTACCGGGTGGAACAGCCAGGACCTGATGTGTGATGACTATCCCCTGTATGTGGGACGGGCCGGCGGCATGGGGGACAGGGCAGGGAATTTTGCCGTTCAGAACAGCGATCTGGTATTTTCCGTGGGAAGCCGCCTGAGTATCCGGCAGGTTGGGTATAATTATCATACATGGGCCAGGGAGGCGTACACCATCGTCAACGATATTGACGGGGAAGAACTGAAAAAGCCCAGCCTCCATGTGGACATGGCGGTTCACGGAGATGCCAAGGATCTGCTGGAGGCGCTGGAGCGGGCGATTGACAGGGAAGGGAAGAGCCCTGTGTTCGGCGGCGGCGCCGGGCTCGAGGGCATGAGCTGGGTTGAGACCTGCCGGAGGTGGAAGGAGACTTACCCGGTGGTGCAGCCTAAGCACCTGGAGCTGGACGACACGAAGGCGGCCAATGTCTATGCCCTGGTGAAGGAGTTAAGCTCTCGGCTGTCGGAGAACCAGATCACGGTGGTGGGCAACGGTTCTGCCTGCGTGGCGGGGGGACATGCCTATATTATAAAGAAAGGGCAGCGTTTTATCAGCAATTCGGCGGTGGCATCCATGGGATACGATCTTCCGGCGGCTATCGGCGCGTGTATGGCGGACGACAGCCAGGATATTATTCTCCTGACCGGGGATGGGAGCATTCAGATGAATCTTCAGGAGCTGCAGACCATCATCCACCATCAGCTGCCCATAAAAATATTTTTGATCAACAATAACGGATATCACTCCATACGCCAGACCCAGAAGAATTTCTTCGGGGAGCCTCTGGTGGGAATCGGCGGCGACAGCGGTGACTTGAGTTTTCCGTCCATGGAAAAGCTGGCCTGGGCCTACGGCTACCCCTACGCCAACGCCCGGAACAACAGGGAGCTGGGGGAGGCCATAGAGAGGACTCTGGGGGAGAAGGGGCCGGCTATTTGTGAGGTTTTCGTGACTACGGACCAGAATTTTGAACCTAAGTCGGCGGCAAAGAGGCTGCCGGACGGAACCATGGTGTCCCCTCCTCTGGAGGATATGTCCCCGTTTCTGCCGGAGGAAGAGCTGGACAGGAACATGCTGATTCCGAGAATCAGGGAGTAGAGTGGGAACCGGGAATATGTCAGCCGCATAGAGAGCAGGCGCGGCGGAAAGCTGAACCGGGGACAGGCGGGAAAGAGAATCCGGGAACGGGAGAGTGTGCAGATGGAACAGGAAAGACAGCTTTGCGTGGTGGTCACAGGGGCCACCAGCTTTCTGGGGGCGGCTCTGATTAAGGAGATGGTCCGCCGGGGATACAGGGTGTACGGGGTAGCGCGTCCCGGCTCCTCCAACAGAAAGGTTCTGGACGGTCTTCCGGTGAAGATTATTGAGATGGAACTGGGGGAGCTGGACAGGATAAGAGATGAGATCCAGGAGCCGTGCCACATATTTTTTCATTTCGGGTGGGACGGCTCGGGAAGCGGCAACCGCCGGAAGACGGCTGTACAGCAGAAAAATGCGGAGGACGGCATAAAGGCTCTCCGGGGAGCCAGGAGTCTGGGCTGCCGCCGGTTCGTGTTCAGCGGTTCCCAGGCAGAGTACGGTATCCGCAGCGCCGCCACGAGGGAGGATATGGAATGCCGCCCTGTGTCGGAGTACGGGAAGGCCAAGGTGGAATTCGGCCGCCGGGCAAGGAGCCTGTGCGGCATGTGGAGGCAGCAGGGAGAGTGGGAGATGGAATATGTCCATGTCCGTATCTTCAGCGTCTACGGGCCGGGAGACCATCCTTGGTCTCTGGTGAATTCATGCCTGGACACGTTTCTGTCAGGCGGGGAGATGGAGCTGGGGGCCTGCACCCAGCTGTGGAATTTTCTTTATATAGAAGACCTGGTGAAAGGGCTTTTGGCCTTGGCGCTGTCCGCCCTTCTGCCGGAGGACGATGGGATCTACAATCTGGCGGGGGACGAGGACAGCACCATGGCGCTTAAAAGCTATGTGGAGCAGATGTATGAGCTGTGCGGCAGACAGGGAAGCCGCGCCTACGGAAAACTGCCTCCCAACGCGGAAGGACCTGCCAATCTGATTCCGGACATCGGGAAAATTAAAAGACAGACCGGGTGGAGACCGGAGATATCTTTTGAAGAGGGGATAAATCGTATGATTGACATGAAACATGAGGAAACCCGGAGACATAATTGTATTCTGTGCGGCCAAGGCCTTGAGGGGGCCCGGCTGATGGAGCTTGCGAACATGCCTGCCTCGGCCCAGGACATTCCGGGGGCCGGGGAGGTGGAGCGGGACAGGGGAATCACCCTGAGGCTTTATCAGTGCCCCGGGTGCGGCCTGGTGCAGTTTGACTGCAGGCCGGTGGCCTACTACAGAGACGTGATCCGGTCAGGGGGATATACCACCACCATGGAAGAACTGCGGACCGGGCAATACCGCCATCTCATAGAAACCTACGGCCTGGAGGGAAAAAAATTCCTGGAGGTCGGCTGCGGGCAGGGGGAATTCCTGAACATGCTCACTAAATTCCCGGTGAAGGCCTTCGGGGTGGAGCACAGGAAGGCGCTGGCGGAGAAGGCCGCGGGGCTGGGCCTTTCAGTGACGGAAGGGTTCACGGAGACGGCGGACACGGTTCTTGGAAATGACGGGCCTTACGATGTGTTCCTGTCCTTTAATTTTCTGGAGCACCAGCCGGAGCCGGGGGTGATGCTCGACTGTATCAGGAACAATCTGACGGATGGGGGCATGGGGCTGATCACGGTTCCCAGCCTGGAGTATATCCTGGCGCATGACGGGTACTATGAACTGATCCGGGACCACATCGCCTATTATACCTTCGGCACCTTGAGATATCTGCTGGAGAGCCATGGGTTCCAGGTCCTGGAGGAGGAAGTGGTGAACCGGGACACCCTGTCGGTGATCGTCAGAAGGATGCCGGAGGGAGGGCGGGCAGACGGCGGAGCGGCATCGGAGAGCCGTGAGGCGGAAAGAGGAGGAGCGGCGGCGGAGAGCCGTGAGGCGGAAAGGGGCGGAGCGGCATCGGAGAGCCGTGAGGCGGAAAGAGGAGGAGCGGCGGCGGAGAGCCATGAGGCGGAAAGGGGCGGAGCGGCGGCGGAGAGCCGTGAGCAGGAAGGCGCCACGGGGCTGGGAAGGAAGCTGCCGGCCGTGGACGTCAGCGGCCTGAGGGCCAGCCTTAAGGACATTCCCGAAGAAATAGAGAAGCTGTGCAGGGAACTGGCCGGACAGGGCAGGACTCTGGCCATGTGGGGAGCGGGGCACCAGGGATTTACCCTGGCAGCCACCACGGCTCTTAAGGAATACGCCAGATATATTCTGGACTCCGCCCCCTTTAAGCAGGGCAGATTTGCCCCGGCCTCCCATCTGCCCATCGTGGCGCCGGAGGAATATGAGAAGGACCCGGTGGATGTGATATTGATCGCGGCGCCCGGGTACACCCAGGAGATCGCCCAGGTCATCCGCCGCCGTTACGGCGGCAGAGTGAAGATCATGGCCCTGCGCAGCGACCATGTGGAGGAATTGTCATGAAAGCATTTGTACTGAAGGAGCCTGGGGTCATAGGCTGGGCCCAGGTGGAGGAACCGAAGCTGACGCCCTACGGGGCCATCCTGGAGCCGGTGGCCATGGCCCCCTGCTCTTCCGATGTCCACACGGTGTTCGGCGGAGGGTCAAGAAAGAAGCCCAATCTGGTTCTGGGCCACGAGTGCGTGGCCAGAGTGCTGGAGGTGGGAGAGTATGTGGAGGACTTTAAGCCCGGAGAGGTGGTGGCTGTTCCCGCTATCACCCCGGACTGGAGGGCCAGGGGGATTCAGGAGCACAATTTTAAACACGCGTCGGCCCCGTTTTCCGGCCATCAGCTGGGCAGAAGCCAGCCGGGAGTGTTCTCGGAGCGCTTCTTGATTCCCGACGCAGACCCCACTCTGGCGAAGATTCCCCGGGGCGTGTCCGTCCGTCAGGCGCTTATGTGCGTGGACGTGGTAACCACAGGCTTCACAGGGGCGGAGAATGCCAACATCCGTTTCGGTGACACGGTGGTGGTGATAGGAATCGGTCCCATCGGCCTCATGGCGGTGGCAGGCGCCTCCCTTCTGGGGGCGGCCAGGGTGCTGGCAGTGGGCAGCCGTCCCGTGTGCGCGGCCCTGGCCCTGGAGATGGGAGCCGCAGAGGTGCTGGATTACAGGAACGGGGATGTGGTGGAGCAGGTTATGGAGCGGACAGGCGGCCAGGGAGCGGACAGCGTCATCGTCTGCGGAGGCGGCGACCAGGTGTTTGCCCAGGCGGTGGATATGGTCAGGTACGGCATCGGCACGGTGTCCAACGTGAATTATTTCGGAGGGACGGGAAATCTTCCCTTCCCCAAATTCTCCGGGGGCAGGGGGATGGCGGGAAAGACTATACGGACAGAGCTGGCAGAAGGCGGCCGGGTCCGGATTGAGCGTATGATGAAGATGGCTCAGTACGGCAGGATTCATCCGGAGCGTCTGGTGACTCACCGGCTGGCAGGGTTTGACAGCATCGGAGAAGCCCTGTATCTGATGAAAGATAAACCCAGAGACCTGGTGAAGGTCATGGTGACAATGAACGAAAGGGAAATGCTATGAAGACCATCAGCATCGTAGTGCCTTGCTACAATGAAGAGGAAAATGTGGAAGCTCTGGCGGATGCTCTGCGGGCTATGTTCAGGGAGGATCTTCCTTCTTATAAATATGAGATTATTTTTATTGACAATGACTCCAAAGACGGCACCAGGGATATCATCCGCCGGCTGGCAGCCGGGGACAGGGGGGTCAAGGGAATCTTCAACGCCAAGAATTTCGGGCAGTTCAACTCCCCCTACTATGCCATGCTCCAGAGCACAGGGGACTGTACGGTGCTCATGGCGGCGGATTTTCAGGACCCTGTGGAGATGATACCCAAATACGTGAAGGAGTGGGAAAACGGATACAGGATCGTGATAGGAATCAAAAAGTCCAGCAAGGAGAATCCGGTGATGTACTGGCTCCGGGGCTGTTACTATAAGATGATCAAGAAACTTTCTGATGTGGAGCAGATCGAGCAGTTTACAGGGTTCGGACTCTACGACAGCAGATTTATCCAGGTGCTGCGTGATCTGGACGATCCGACGCCGTTTTTGCGGGGCATCGTGGCGGAGCTGGGCTTCCGACGGAAGGAGATTCCCTATGAGCAGCCTCTGCGGCGGGCGGGAAAGACCAGCAACAATTTTTACCGGCTCTACGACGCGGCCATGCTCAGTGTCACTTCCTATACAAAGGCAGGGCTCAGGCTGGCCACCGTGTTCGGGGGCATCTGCTGCTGTGTCAGCATGGCGGTGGCGGTGGTGTATCTGGTGATGAAGCTGATGTACTGGGATCGTTTCGCGGCAGGCATGGCGCCTCTCCTTATAGGAATGTGCTTCCTGGGGTCGGTTCAGATATTTTTTATCGGCATGGTGGGAGAGTACATTCTCGCCATCAACTCCAGAGTGATGAAGCGCCCTCTGGTTATCGAGGAGGAGCGCATTAATTTTGACCGGGAAGAGGAGCAGAGCGATGAAACATAATATCGATGTAGTGCGGATTCGGGAAAATTCCATCCAGCTCAATGGCTGGGTTATAGGGAAGACCCCGAAATCCCAGCCGGAGTTTCGTGTGGAGAACGGCCGTCACAAACCTTTGAAGTTCCAATATGTATCCACCAGGCGGGACGATGTGAGCCAGATTTACTATGGAAAGGTGTATGACAGGGATTTTGGTTTTGACATACAGTTTCCCTACAGGAGGGGCAATGACTACTATCTGGTGATCCGGTGCGACGGCAGGACGGCCCGTGTCAAGTATAATGAAAAGCTGATCGAGAAGCGCTCCAGCGTTGCCCATAAGCGCCTGCAGAAGATTAAGGACTTGATGAACATGGAGACGGTCCATGTGGCGCTGGACTTCTGGAAGGAAAACGGCCTGCGGGCCCTGTTTGTGAAATCGCTCCACAAGCTCCAGGGGATCGACAATGACTATGACTACGGGGAGTGGTACTCTCTCACGAAACCAGATGACGGGGAGCTGGAGCGCCAGCGGAAAGAGGCGTGGACAGACGGCCCCATGTTTTCCATAGTCATGCCCTTGTACCGGACGCCGGAGAGGTATCTTAAGGAGATGCTGGACTCTGTCAGGGCGCAGACTTACGCCAACTGGGAGCTGTGCATGGCGGACGGGAGCCCTCAGGGGGAGGACGTGTACCGGGTGGTGAAGAAATACATGGACAGAGATTCCCGGTTCCGGTACAAAAAGCTGGGCTATAACGGGGGAATCTCGGTGAACACCAACGAGGCCATAGCCATGGCGAAGGGAGACTACATCGTCCTTGCGGACCACGACGACGCCATGACGGAGAACGCCCTCTACGAGTGCGCCAGGGCCATAAAGGGCCACCCGGAGCGGGAGGTGGTCTATTCGGACGAGGACAAGATGGACATGGATGGGGGAGCTCTGTTTGACCCCCATTTTAAACCGGACTTTAACCCGGATCTTCTCACCAGCGTCAATTATATCTGCCATCAGTTTGTGGTAAAGCGGGAGCTGGTGGACAAGGTGGGCGGACTGAGAAAAGAGTATGACGGGGCCCAGGATTACGATTTTATATTCCGGTGCACCGAGGCGGCGGCGGAGATTTATCATATCCCCAAGGTCCTGTATCACTGGCGGTGCCACCAGGATTCCACGGCCAGCAACCCGGAGAGCAAGCTCTACGCCTTTGAGGCGGGGGCCAGGGCCATTATGGACCACTACCGTCGAGCGGGAATTCCGGCGCTTAAGGTGGAAAAGGGAGTGGACTACGGCATTTACCACACGATTTTCCAGATTCAGGGGGAGCCGCTGGTATCGGTGATCATTCCAAATAAAGACCACTGCCAGGACCTGGACTTGTGCGTCAGGACTATGCTCACGAAGGGAACCTACAAAAACCTGGAGTTCGTGGTGGTGGAGAACAACAGCACGAAGAAGGAGACCTTTGACTACTACAAGTCTGTCAGGGAGGAATTTCCCCAGGTGCGGGTGGTCAGGTGGACGAAGGAGTTTAACTACTCGGCCATCAACAACTTCGGGGTCAGCCATGCCAGGGGAGAATATCTGCTGTTTTTAAATAACGACACAGAGCTTATCGCGGAGAATTTTGTGGAGGAAATGCTGGGCTTCTGCCAGAGAGATGACGTGGGCGCCGTGGGAGCCAGGCTTCTGTATCAGGACGACACCATCCAGCATGCCGGCGTGGTGGTAGGGTTCGGAGGAATCGCGGGGCACACCTTCATCGGTCTCCACAAGGCGGAAAACAGCTATTTCCACCGCGCCATGTGCGCCCAGGACTACAGCGCGGTGACGGCTGCCTGCATGATGAGCAAGCGGACGGTGTTTGACCAGGCGGGAGGCTTCAGTGAGGACCTGGCGGTGGCCTTCAACGACATTGATTACTGCATGAAGGTCCGCAGCCTGGGAAAACTGGTTGTCTATGCCCCCTATGCCCTTTTGTACCACTATGAATCCAAGTCCCGGGGGCTGGAGGACACTCCGGAGAAGGTGGCCAGGTTCAACCGGGAGGTGGCAAAATTCGGGAAGAAATGGCCGGATATCCTCAGAGACGGAGACCCTTATTACAATCCAAACCTGACTCTGCGCAAATCCAACTTTGCCCTGCGGGATTTGAAGAAAGAGGGAATAGGGGAGCCCTACAAGCTGGACCCGGCGATTGTGGAGCTGATGAGGCAGGACAAAAAGGAGGAGCCATGATGACAGAAGGCAGAAAGCCGAAGGCGACGGTGATCATACCAAACTACAACGGCCTTTCTTTTCTTGGGCCGTGTTTGGAGGCCCTGAAACGGCAGAGGTGCAGGGACTTTGACGTGCTGGTGGTGGACAACGGCTCCACCGACGGCAGCGCAGAGTGGATAAAGGAGCAGGGCGTTTCCGGAATTTTTTTAAAGACCAACACCGGATTCTCCGGAGCAGTGAACGCGGGGATTCGGGCGTCGAAGACACCCTATGTGATTCTTCTGAACAATGACACGGAGGCGGAGCCGGACTTTGTGGGAGAGCTGATCCGCTCTGTCAGCCGCTCGGAGAAAATCTTCGCCGTCAGCAGCAAGATGATCCAGTTCCACAATAAGGAGCTGATGGACAGCGCAGGAGACATGTATTCGGCGCTGGGCTGGGCCTACCAGCGGGGGGTGGGGCAGAGTATCAGGAGGTACAACCGCCCGAGGGAAGTGTTCTCCGCCTGCGCGGGGGCGGCCATCTACCGGAGGAACGTGTTTGAGAACGTGGGGTATTTTGACGAGAAGCATTTTGCGTATCTGGAGGACATCGACGTGTGTTACCGCGCCAAGATTTTCGGGTATCACAATCTGTATTGTCCCACGGCGGTGGTGTACCATCTGGGAAGCGCCACCAGCGGCTCGAAGTACAATGAGTTCAAGGTGAAGCTGGCGGCCCGGAACAGCATATATCTGAACTACAAGAACATGCCGTGGCCCCAGCTGCTGGTCAACGGCCTGCCCCTGGCCATGGGCATCGCGGTGAAATACGGATTTTTTAAGAAGCTGGGATTTGAAAAGGCGTACACGGAGGGGCTTAAGGAGGGATTTGCCACCGTGGGAACCTGCCGGAGAGTGGCTTGCCGGAAGGAGAATTTGGGGAACTATCTGGCGATCCAGTGGGAGCTTATGGCGGGCACGGTTCTCTATATCTACGAGTTCTCCAGGCGGCAGATGGGGAAGATCTTAAAGAAATTTTAGGTTGAATATTCGGGGAAGCTGAGATATACTATATTCTGCTTTAGGAGGTATACGTAATCTTAAGAGAATTTTAATGTCTGCGCTGGCATTTTCATGTATAATAGATGAAATATGGCAGAACATTAATACTAAGGTGAAAATTCATGATAAAAGCTAACCAGAAAAAGCTGAATACTCTCCATGTGGTGCTGGACGCGCTGGTGGTCATCTTGTCCTATGCCTGCGGCTGGCTGGTGCTGTATTTGAGCAACCGGATGTACAACCCTGAGATCAGGCTTCTGTCGCCCCAGTTTTATTTTTCTGTCCTCATTGTCCTTGTTCCGCTGTACCTGGTGCTGTATACATTTTTCCATATGTATACGCCTAAGAGAGTGCAGCAGCGCAGATACGAGTTTATCAATATCTGCAAGGCCAATCTGGCAGGTCTTTTTATTATCTCCATGCTGCTTTTGCTGCTGAAGAAGAACCCTTTTTTCAGGCAGTATTCCACCAGGATGGTGTTTTACTTTTTCGGCATCAACCTTGTGCTGGAGACTATCGAGCGCAATCTGATCCGGCAGATTCTGCGGTCCATGCGGGGAAGAGGCTACAACCAGAAGCATATTCTTCTCATCGGATACAGCAGGACCGCGGAGGGGTTCATCGACCGGGTAAGGTCAAACCCTGAGTGGGGATATAAGGTCTATGGAATTCTTGACGACTTTGCTTTTGTGGGAAGGGAGTACAAGGGGGTGAAGGTGGTGGGAACCATCACCCAGCTGGATTCGATTCTGGCGCTGAACACCCTCGACGAGATCGCCATCACCCTGGGAATCGGGGAGTACGCCAAGCTGGAATGCATTGTGGCTTCCTGTGAAAAGTCCGGAGTGCACACCAAGTTTATACCGGATTACAACAATGTGATTCCCACAAGGCCTTACATGGAGGATCTTATGGGCCTTCCGGTGATCAACATCCGGCATGTGCCTCTCAACGAGACAGCCAACAAGGTGATGAAGAGGGCGGTGGATATCGCAGGTTCCGTCGTGGGCATCATCCTGTTCTCTCCGATTATGCTTTTGGCGGCCCTGCTTATCAAGCTCACCTCTCCGGGGCCCCTGATCTACTGCCAGGAGCGGGTGGGACTTCACAACCGAACTTTTAAGATGTACAAGTTCCGGTCCATGGAAGTGCAGCCGCCGTCTGCGGAGAAGAGCCGGTGGACGACGCCGGGGGATTCCAGGGTGACGCCTGTGGGGCGTGTGATCCGCAAGACCAGCATCGACGAGATGCCCCAGTTTTTTAACGTGCTTATGGGAGATATGAGTCTGGTGGGCCCCAGGCCGGAGAGGCCGTTTTTTGTGGAGAAGTTCAAGGAAGAGATTCCCAGGTATATGATCAAGCATCAGGTCCGTCCGGGGATGACCGGGTGGGCCCAGGTCAACGGATACCGGGGAGATACTTCTATAGCGAAGAGAATCGAGCATGATCTGTATTATATTGAAAACTGGACCATGGGCCTGGATTTCAGAATCCTGTTTCTTACATTTTTCAGAGGATTTATCAATAAGAATGCCTACTGACAGGGGGGCACGGTGAAAACGAGGTTGCGTCTATGAATTATGAGCATAATGATGAGTTTGAGCAGAGGAGAAGGCCTGTGAGAAGAGAGGGAGCCAGGTCTCCCGAAGATTCCAGACGACCGGAGGGCCGGGGAGCCGGGGGGGGCGCTGTTCCCGGCGGAGCGGACCGCCAGCCGGGGCGGAGGCCTGGAACCGGGCGGATACCGGAAGAGGCCAGAGGAGCGGGCCGCCAGCCGGGAAGAGCATCCGAAACCGGGCGGATACCGGGTGAGGCCGGAGGAGCAGGCCGTCAGCCGGGAAGAATGGCGGGAACAGGCCGAATACCGGCGGGAGCCGGAGGGGCAGGCCGTCAGCCGGGCCGAATGCCGGAGGAAGCCGGAGGCGGGCGGATACCTGGTGAGACAGGAGGGGCAGGCCGCCAGCCGGGGAGAATACCGGGGGCGGGCCGTGTGCCTGGAGAGACGGCGAGAGGATTTGGGGAACGTCAGACGGAAGGCCGCCTGAACGCCGGGACGGGAAGACTGCCAAGGGGCGGCGGACAGAAAGAAGAGCTGTCACTAACCAGGCAGGGAAGAATGCCGGGAGCCGGTATGCAGGGGGCTCAGGGGAGAAGCGCGCCGGGCGGAGGCATGGCCATGAGAGAGGCAGCCGCGGCGAGAGAGGCAGATCCGAGAGACAGTTTCGGAGGCGCTGAGAGGAACAGGAGGACGGCGGGGGCGAAAGGCATTGGAGAGAACCCAAGAGAAGCCCTGGCCCAGTCCAAGATCCAGAAAGCGAAAAAGAAGAAGCGGACAAGGCGGATTATCGCCATGATCGTGGCCGAATGTCTGATGCTGACCGTGATTTTTTCATATGCGTATTTTGCCCGCCGCCTCAACATGATACAGCGGGAAGATTTTAATAAAGAAGACGTGAAGAACAGCGAGCTCTCCGTGGATGACCTGACCAAGATGAAAGGCTACTGGATGATCGCCGTATTCGGCGTGGACAGCAGGAGCACCAGCGTGGGAGCGGGAAACCAGGCGGATGTCAATATGATCTGCTGCATCAACCAGGACACAGGAGAGATCAAGCTGGTGTCGGTGTACAGAGACACCTACTTGAATGTCAATGACAGCAATTCTTACAGAAAGATCAACGCGGCCTACACGAACGGAGGCCCGGAGCAGGCCCTGAAGGCCCTGAACAAGAACCTGGATCTGAATATCACGGATTATGTCACCTTCAGCTGGAAGGCGGTGGCGGAGGGAATTAATATCTTAGGCGGCGTGGACGTGGAGATCACCCGGTCCGAATTCAAGTATATCAACGCGTTTATCACGGAGACGGTGAAGGCCACCAACATCGGTTCCCACCAGCTTTCGTCTCCGGGACTCCATCATCTGGACGGGGTGCAGGCCGTGGCTTACGGGCGTCTGAGGCTTATGGATACGGACTACGCCCGGACGGAGAGGCAGAGGAAGATTATCGAGCTTGCCTTTGCCAAGGCAAAGCAGGCGGACTACGCCACCCTCAACAATATTCTGGTGACTACGCTGCCAAGCATAAGCACCAACCTGGATTTCGCGGATCTCACCGGCCTGGCTCTGAGTATCGGCAAGTATCACATCGGCGAGACGGCAGGCTTTCCCTTTGCCAAGGGCAACGCCAATATGCCGGGAAAAGGCGACTGCGTCATTCCGCAGACGCTGGAGTCCAATGTGAGCCAGCTCCACACGTTCCTGTTCGGGGATGAGGTTTACAGCCCCACAGAGCAGGTGAGACAGATCAGCAGCAAGATCGCTGCCGACAGCGGCATGCACCGGGAAGGGAAGCCGTCCACAGGCAGCGCCCTGGCTACGGACAGTTATGTTCCCGCGGAGACCACGGTTCAGAGAACGACTGAGGTCCAGACAACCGAGGAGACCAGCAGCGCCGAGGAGACGGAGGAAAGCCAGGAGCCCGTGACAGACGAGAATGGAAACATGATTCTGTATCCGAACGAGACGGACGAGGAGGGGAACCTGATAGACGCTCCCATCGACGACTGGCCGGAGGAGGACCCGCTGTATCCGGGAGGCCAGAATAATAGTCAGTCAGGAACCGGGACTCAGGGACCGGGGAATTCTTCAAGGCCGGGAGGGACGGGACAGAATCCCGGAGGTTCTCCGGAGCCGTCGGAGAGTTCCGGAAGCCACGGCGCAGGAACCAATCCCGGAACCACTCAGCCGGGAACCACCCGGCCTGGAACTACCCAGCCCGGCGCCACTCAGCCGTCAACGGGAAACGGGATGACTCCGGGAGGGAATGAAGGCCCGGGCGGCGGAACAGGAAACGAAGGCCCGGGAGCGGGAGGAAACTCGGGGACGGGAACCACTCCGGCGGGAAATCTTTCTCCTTCCGGCTCTTCGGCGGCAGGAGAGACAGAGGAATCCGGCGGTCCGGGCTCTGCCTTGCAGCCGTCCGGCGGCCAGGTCTCGAACCCGCATCCGTCGTCGGGCAGCCAGCCGTCGGTCCCGCAGCCCTCAGAAGGACAGACTTCGGAGGAGGGAGGCGGTCCGGGCGTCGGGCCGCAGGGACCTGGATTGTAGATTGGGGCAGGAAAGCCGCTCTGTGTGAGGAAGACACGGGGCGGCTTTCTTCGTCTGTAAAGCGTCTGCCCAGCCGTTTCATAATTTTATTATAGTTCTGTCACATTTTGGTCACAATCCGCTGATATAGTATGGTCATAAACAAAAATAAATCACAGATTTGAAAAGAAAGGGGATAATCATATGTACGAAGAGAACAGAAACCAAGGGTTTGACGGCAATGGGAATCCTGATAACCATAGATCAGAGGAACATGTACCGAATTTTGTTATGAAGGACATCGCAGACCCCTCAAGACCGGAAGGCCTGGGGCATAGTCAGCCGGTCCCGGAGACAGATAATCAGGACAGTCAGGCGCAGGGGCGATTTGCTCAGAGCCAGGGTCATCCGCAGCCGGAGTCCTTCGGCCAGAATCAAAGCCAGCCGCAGCCGGGGACTTACGGCCAGAATCAAAGCCAGCCGCAGCCGGGGGCTTACGGCCAGAACCAGAGCGGGCCGCAGCCGGGGACTTACGGCCAGAACCAGGGACAGCCGCAGTCAGGGGGTTACAGCCAGGATGGTCAGGCTTCGGGGGTGAACGGCAACAGCCGGAATCCATACTGGCAGCAGGAGAACGGCAGGCAGGGAACTGCGGGAGCAAACGGCGGGTATTACGGCCAGACAGGAGCCGCCGCCAGCCAGGGCGGCAATCAGGACAGCAGCCGGACCGGCGGCCAGCCGTGGCAGATGTCCGGGAATACTGCTGGCAGGGGCAAAAAGAAAAGAGGCCTGGTGTCCAAAGCGGCGGGGCTCACGGCTGCGGCCCTTCTGTTCGGCGTAGTATCCGGAGGAACCATGGTGGGAGTCAATATGCTGGCGGATTCCATGAAGGAGGAGACATACCCCCAGGTGAGCCAGGCGACGGTGCCGGAGGAGTCCAACGCTTCGGTTCCGAACACACCTGCGAACAGCGGCGCAGGCGCCCAGGCGGGCAACGCCCTGGCTATGGATGTGTCTTCCATAGTAGAAAACTCCATGCCATCCATCGTGGCTATCAACAACACCATGCTCTACGAGAGCAATTCCTGGTTCGGAGGCAGACAGACCTATGAGGTGCCCAGCAGCGGCTCCGGCATCATCGTGGGACAGAACGATGAGGAACTGCTGGTTGTGACCAACAACCATGTGGTGGAGAATGCCAACACGCTTTCGGTGGTATTTATAGATTCTGAATCGGTGGAGGCAGCGGTGAAGGGCACGGATGCGGAGACGGACCTGGCGGTTATCGCGGTTCCTCTGAAAGATATTCCGGCAGACACCCTGGGACAGATATCGGTTGCCAAACTGGGCAATTCAGACGAGCTGAAGGCCGGACAGAGCGTCATCGCCATCGGCAATGCCCTGGGATACGGCCAGTCAGTGACAGTGGGCTGGGTGAGCGCCCTGGACCGTGAAGTGACCACGGAGGGAGGAACCACGAGGAACCTTCTCCAGACAGACGCGGCCATCAATCCGGGCAACAGCGGCGGAGCCCTTCTGAACACGAAGGGGGAGGTTATCGGAATCAACGTGGCCAAGTATTCTTCCACAGAGGTGGAGGGAATCGGCTATGCCATCCCCATCTCCAAGGCGGAGGACATTATCAATTCCCTGATGACCAAGAGAACCAGAAGCAACGCGGTGGAGGAAGGAAAAGAAGGCTACCTGGGAATTCAGGGCTTTACCGTGGAAGACAGCATGGTGAGACAGCTGGGAATGCCTTCCGGCGTGTTCGTGTCAGGAATCATCGAGGGCGGAGCCGCCTCCAAGACGGATCTGAGGGAAAAGGACATCATCACCAAGTTTGACGATCAGACAGTCCGCACCATGGCAGCCCTTCAGGACATGCTGAAATATTATAAAGAGGGAGAGACCGTGACCATGACGGTTCAGTCCTTGGAGAACGGCGAATATGTGGAGAGAGTCATTGAGATTACCCTGGAAGGCAGGGCTACTCTGGGGGAGGATACCCGGACATCTCAGGAAAGTTCCCAGAGAAATAGATAAAGTTCAATAAAAATTTTCTGAATTTCAGGTCCCGGTTCTTGTACCGGGGCCTGAAATTTATTATAATCAGTAGGTACAGCTCCTCTGGACCGCAGAGGGGAAAACCATCACAAGAGACATTTAGAAGGAGAACCTGTTTTGGAAGAAAAAGATTCGAATCAGAACCAGCATACGGAAGATGAGTACGAGAAGATATGCTACATCTGCCGCCGCCCGGAGAGCAAGGCCGGCCCTATGGTGCAGATGCCGGGCAATATGTGCCTCTGCCATGACTGTATGCAGAAGTCATTTGACGCTGTCACAAAGGGCGGGCTGGATTTTTCCCAGATTTCCAATATGCCGTTTATGAACTTAAATCTGTCTGACCTGGCGAACATGAAGATACCGGACACGGCCATACCGGAAAAAAAGAGGATTAAGAAGAAAGGGAAAGAGGAGACGGAGCCGGCATTTGACATCAAGGACATCCCGGCGCCCCATAAGATCAAGAGCAGCCTGGACGAGTATGTCATAGGTCAGGAGAAGGCAAAGAAGGCCATCTCCGTGGCCGTGTACAACCACTATAAGCGGGTGTTCTCCAAGAGCCATCCGGAGGCCGGCAAGGAAGATGTCCAGATCGAGAAGTCCAATCTTTTGATGATCGGCCCCACGGGGAGCGGCAAAACCTACCTGGTAAAGACTCTCGCCCGTCTTCTGGATGTGCCTCTGGCCATCGCGGACGCCACGGCTCTGACAGAGGCTGGGTATATCGGGGACGATATCGAGAGCGTGATCTCCAAGCTTCTGGCGGAGGCGGACAACGATGTGGCAAAGGCAGAGCGGGGGATCGTATTTATCGACGAGATCGACAAGATCGCGAAGAAAAACAATTCCAACGCCAGAGATGTCAGCGGCGAGTCGGTGCAGCAGGAGCTTTTGAAACTTCTGGAGGGAAGCATGGTGGAGGTTCCTGTGGGTTCCAACCAGAAGAATGCCCTGACGCCTATGGCCACGGTGAACACGGACAATATTCTCTTTATCTGCGGCGGCGCCTTTCCCGACCTGGAGAATATCATAAAAGAGCGCCTGAACAAGACATCGTCCATAGGTTTTAAGGCCCAGCTTAAGGACCGCTATGACGACGACCCCAATATTCTCAGCCACGTCATCAACAAGGACCTGCGGGCTTTCGGCATGATTCCGGAGTTTTTGGGAAGGCTGCCTGTGGCGGTCACCTTCCAGAAGCTTACCAGATCCATGCTGGTGGACATTCTCAGACAGCCTAAAAACGCCATCGTCAAGCAGTACATAAAGCTGCTGGCCATGGACGAGGTGAAGCTGGTGTTTGAGGAGGAGGCTTTGGAGTGGATCGCGGACCAGGCCATGGAGCGGGACACGGGAGCCAGGGCTCTGCGGGCCGTCATGGAAGAGTTTATGCTGGACATCATGTTTGAGGTCCCCAAGGACCCGGGGATAGGAACCGTGGTTATCACCAGGGAGTATCTGGAAAAAAGCGGCGGCCCCCGGATTGAGATGCGGGGGTGACTGGCTTATGAGCGCTGTGACAGAAAAAATACCCTCCCAGGGCTGTGAAAATGATGTCTGCGGGGATAATACCTGCGGAGATAATATCCGCGGGGATTATGAGAGCAGCTGTTATCTGTCTGCGGTTATGGATATAGGCGAGCTTCTTCTCGCCCACGGGGCGGAGGTGAGCCGTGTGGAGGATACCATATCCCGCCTGTGCAGGGCCTGGGGATTTGTGCGTTCCGACGTGTTTACCATTACCTCCAGCATCGTAGCCAGCGCCATGCTCCCCGACGGAAGAACGATCACCCAGACCAGGCGGATCAAGGAGCGGGATACGGATTTTAGAAGGGTGGAGCTGGTAAATGCCCTGTCGAGAAGGATATGTGAAAGTACTCTGGATCTGGAGGAGGTCCGCGCTGAGATCAGAGATATACAGAATATGAAAAGGATTCCTGACAGGCTGAAGCTGGGGATGTACATGCTCATCTCTTTCTCCCTCTCCGTATTTTTCGGGGGAACCTGGTGGGACGGTCTGGCCGCCGCCGTTTCGGGGATGATTTTGTTTGAGACGCTGCGGGGAAGCGAACTTTTGAAATTAAACGGAATCCTTCAGGCTATGGTCTGCAGCGCCGTGACGGCTATGGCGGTATCTCTGCTGGTGGGACTTGGTATCGGCGCCCACCTGGATAAGATTATGATCGGCAACATCATGCTGGTGATTCCGGGAATCCAGCTGACCAACTCGCTGCGGGATATGATTAACGGGGATACCATCAGCGGACTCCTGAACATGAGCGAGGCGCTGCTGAAGGCCGTCTCGGTGGCCATGGGATTTGCCGTGATTTTTCTGGCAGGAGGTGGAGGATGACCTTCTATGCAATCCAGACAGTTATGGGGATTCTCGGTTCCATAGGCTTTGCCATACTGTTCGGCGTCTTTGACCGGAAGCTGCTGTGGATCTCCCTGGGAAGCGGGGCAGGGTGGGGAGTGTATCTGCTGTGCACTGCCAACGGGCACAGTATGTTTGTGGGACTTTTTGCTGCCAGCCTGTTTGTGGCGGTACTCAGCGAGATTCTGGCGAGAGTCCTGAAGACACCGGTTATACTGATGCTGGTGCCCATGCTGATTCCCGAGATTCCCGGCGGCGATCTGTACTATACTATGTCTTATCTGGTCCAGGGAAAATACATGGAATTCGGAAATTCCTCCAAGCAGGTCTTGATGGAGGCCGGGGCGATCGCCCTCGGCATTATACTTGCCTCTTATGGGGCCAGATTTATCAGAAATATCAGAACCTATGTTTTGGGGCATGGGCCCTGGTAATATAGGAAGCAAAGAAGGGGGCTGTCGGGAAACAGACAGTTCTGAACAGGGCGGGGAACGGCTTACATGAGCCGCACCCCGCCCCGATTTTTTCTATAAAAAGAGAAAAAAGATGGATTACGTCAACCATCTTTTCTCCGTTGCACGTTATCTTGTCAGCGGTTTTGTGGTCGATAATCACCGCCATCCTCAGATGAGGGCAGGTCTCATGCTCTTTCTCATATCTGGTTACGATTCCTGTCAGATAGTTCAGGTACTTTACCTTGCTCTTTTTTGTATTCACTCTCATAGTCTATCACCGCGGCTGTCCCGTCCCCCAGGGCGAACAGGCTGTCCAGGCGGTTCTCGTTGACCTTTACAGCCGGGAGGTTGGTGGGAAGAACCGCTTTTATCTCTCCCATATCCACCCTATAGACCCGGAAGCTCTTTCCTTTAAGCTGCCAGGCGAACACTTTGCTGGCGATGTCCTTGTTCCGGTAGGCGATATCCCTGTGGGCTTTCTTCCCGACAGACGCTGCCTTCCTGTTTTTCTGTGGCGCTGACGGGGATTTCCCTGACCTGGATGCGGCAGATCTCGGCCCGCGATCATTTTTTCTCGTCTCACGCCTCCTGCCTTTAGGTTTTTACAAGCTTTGATTTTGGCCTATAGTATTTTTGAAAGAAAAAGCAGGGGGAGGTTTTATGGGCGGAACAGAACGAAAAGAGGCACTTTCGGAGCGCCATAGAACTGATGGAGCTGATGGGAAGCGCCATGGAAGACAAAGGGGCGGAAAGGACCAGAAGGAGCTGGGACAGGGCCCGGGAGCCAAATACTAGTGAGTCAAATACCCGGGAGTCAAGTGTCAGGAAGGGGCCGGCCTTGCAGGAAACTATGCCGCCTGTTCGGCGGCGGGAGTTTTAAATGCAGGCAATCCGGCAGCATAGACAATCAGTAGGCAGAGAGATGAAAAGAAGGGAGGGAGAGTCATGAGCCAGATAGACCGTGGGGACAGCAGTCCGCCGTGGAGGGCAGCCCTGCAGTCATGAACATCGCCGGTCTGCGGGGGGGAAGGAGAGGAGGCGGTGGAAATCTGGCAAACCGTTGGAAACAGCGGGACGCAAAGCCACAGGGACTAAGGCGTATTTTGAAATGGAAAACCTGCTAAGTCAGCCTGGCCGCTGATTATAAAAGGCAAACCGCCGGAAACGGTGGGACGCAAAGCGCGGGGTCTAAAGCGAGGGAAGAGAGAGGCATAGGGAACCCGCCAAGACAGCCCGGCTGCTGATTATAATTAGCAAACCGTTAGAAATGGCGGGACGCAAAGCTAAGGGGGCTAAGGTGTTGGGGAAACGAGACAATACTATGCCAGCCCGGCCGCCGGATACTTTGCATCCGAAATGATATATTTTGCAAAGAAAGGAATGGTGTTATGAAAAAATGGAAGGACTTAGCCAAGCGGGGAACTGCGTTTCTGCTCTCCTTGCTTATGTGTATGAGTTTGATGCAGGTGCCTGCGTTTGCGGCACTGATTAGTGGTGAAAAATTCACAGTTGAGGTGGTAAAAGTTGTAAATGGTAATCGCGTGGACTCTAAAACATTGACGGTAAAATGTCTGCAAAGTACGGGGCATTCTGGATATAACCACAGTACGAATCTGCGGACGCTGGCGAATCAATCTGGTTTCAGCGGCTATAAGGGGTATAATTGGAGTAAGTATACTACAGTTCCAAGCAGCTATACAAAGGGTTTGGCGCCAAATAATAACTATGCAAGTGTCCACTACAATATCACAGGGTCAGCTCCTTATAAGGCAAACGAGACTCTGTTTCTGTTTTTTGAAGCCAACCAAACATTTACTTTGAAATATAGTGCTAATGGAGGAAGTGGAGCGCCTGATACTCAAACAGCAACAAGTACTGCATCAAGCTATGATTTTACCATTTCTGATAAGCAGCCTTCCCGTGAAGGTTATAAATTTCTTGGTTGGAATACAAGTTCTGCAGCAACAAGTCCTGACTACCATAGCGGAGATATTATTAATGTAACTGGCACTACAACCTTGTATGCCGTGTGGGAAAAAGAAACTTCAACTGCAGCAGATTACAGGGTAGAATGGTATGACACTGAAGGAGAACCACTAAAGACTCCTGAAACCCGTACAGGCACAGTGGGAGAAACAGCATCAGTTACAGACGAAGACAAAGTAATAGACGGATATACCTTTGACGCAGAAAATTCAGGAAACATATTAAGTGCTGCTTTGTTTGAGAGCGGTACGGTTCTGCGGCTGTATTTCACCAAGGACCAAGTTGTCCCTAAAGAGTACACTCTGACGGTAAAATGTATCGACGAAGACGGTAATGAGCTGAAGTCTGCTTCCGAGATTAAACAAGAAGGCGCAGAGTACACTGTAGAGCCAGGCAAGATCGACGGATATGAGTATAGCAAGCCTGCCGACGACAGCGACCAACTAAACGGCGAAATGGACAGCGATAAGACTGTTATTCTGATTTATAAAAAGAATGACTCTCCTGACAAGCCAGTAGATCCGGAGAAGAAGGAAGCAGAATACAAAGTCGGATGGTATGATGCTGACACAGAAGAAGAGATTCGGGAACCGGAAGACCGCAAAGGTGAAGTCGGCAAGTCTGTCACTGTGAAAGACAGCGACAAGTTCATCGACGGCTATACTTATAAGGCGGATGATCCCCGAAATATTGAATCCGTGGTTTTGGATGAGAACACCCCGGAGTTAAAGCTGTATTTCACCAAAAATAAAGATACAGAACCGGAAAAGCCGCCCGTTCGCCCGGAAGAACCAGAAAAACCGGAAGAGAGAGAAGAAAAGATTCTTTACAGAATCCTGTACTACAAGAATTATTCCGGAGAGAGCGATGAGGAGCCGTGGCGGAAAGAAAGACAGGAAATCGTGATCACTGTCAAGGCGACGGCCAGCGACGCGGAGAGAGAAGCGGAGCGACAGGAAAAGATAGAAAGTGTTATAGAGTCACTGCTTCACATTATAGACGAGGAGCCTACCCGTAAGGGTTATAGTTTTGACAGCTGGGGAGTGGAGAGATATGACGAGATGAGTTCCGGATACGGCCCGGGAGACGTGGCACCGTGGCAGGAAGCTAAGAGAGTAGATGAAACCACCTACGAACTTAGTCTCTATGCCTACTGGGAGGCCGACGACCCGGATGATCCGAACAAGCCGGAGACTCCCGACACGCCAGACGATCCGAACAAGCCGGAGACTCCCGACGACCCGGACGATCCGAATAAGCCGGAGAACCCTGATGCTCCCGACGGCCCGAATAAGCCGGAGAATCCCGATGATCCCGGCGATCCGGACAAACCGGAGACACCCGACACGCCGGACGATCCAAACCAGCCAGAAAATCCGGAGATCCCTGACATTCCTGACACCCCCAATACCCCAGGCGCCACGCCAGGAGGATACAGCGGAGGAAGCGGAGGTTCAGGTGGTTCCCGCAGAACCGGTGATACAACGGGCGGTCCGGGAACGATCCAGCTCAATGAGGGAGAAGTTCCTCTGGCGTCCCTCCCGGAGCCGGCTGAGAACCAGCTGACTCAGATTGATGACGGCGATGTGCCTCTGGCAGGCCTGCCCAAAACCGGCCAGGGAACGAGCGCGGCAAAAATGATGCTGTTCTTATCCGGAGCCATGCTGGCAGTTTACGCCTCCCTTTTCAGAAAGGAAGAAGAGGAATAACTCCGGTATCAGTAAGATTTCCAAAAATATATGTTGTAAGAAAGGGGCTGTCGCACTAAGTAATTAGTGCGACAGCCCCTTTTTTTCGACAAATTGCATATTTTCAGGTATTCTATTCTCTCTCTAAACCCTTATAATGGTCATACCTGCTGAAAGTTCCATAAGGAACGGACGGCAGGTTGGAGACATCAGCGAGCGAGAGCGAGTGAGCACTCCCTATTTGGAGAATACGCACCTTCGGGACCGGTTTGATTTTAGGTTAGACCAGTGCCGCAGGTGTGTAAACACCAAAGAAAGCCCCTGGCTGTTTATTCCGGTGATTTATTCCAGTCCGCCCATCTGCTTGATGGCTTTGATGGCGAATGTGAGAGTGCGCCCGCAGGCGATTCCCGGCATGAGGCAGGGATAGTTGTTGGCAAAGAAGCTGCCGGACATATCGCCGGTGATGTACAGTCCCTGGATGGGATTGCGCTCTTCGTCCAGGGCCTGGGTGTTCTCGTTGATGGCGATGCCCTGTTCCGTGGTGAGGAGGGAGGCGCCCAGCCAGCAGCCATAGAAAGGAGCCTGGCGGATAGCGCTTAAGCGGGGAGCCATCTTTCCGAAATCATCGTCGCTCTGTTTGTCGTACAGTTCGTTGTAGCGCTCCACGGTGGCGAGGAAGCTGGTCTTGGCATCTGCGTCAAAGCCCAGCTTGTCAGCCAGCTCCTCCAGGGTATCGGCCTGGAAGATCAGCCCCTCTTCCACGTACCGGGCAATCTGCCCCTCCATCATACCGGGCACGTTGCGGGCCTGGGCGGAGCAGCCGATGGTGTGGAAGCGCTGAATGTCTTCAAAGTAGTTGGCGTCATGGATTTGGGCGTACACGCGTCCGGGCTGGTTGCCGGCGGCGTAGGAGGTGTCGTTGTAGGGGCTGGACTCGTTGGTGAAGCGCAGGCCTTTGCGGTTTACCTTCAAAAACGGCTGCGTGCCCGGATTGTACTGTCTCACGGTTCCGGGAAATGCCTTGCCGCCGAATGCGGAAGGACTGTCCACGTAGCCACCGTCAACGCCGGGAGCTACCAGTCCCCGGTCAAACAGCATAGGAGCGGCTTCTTTGTCTAAGGAAGCACCGGCCCACATGGCGGCGCGGATGCCCATGCCCTGATCGCTGGGGCTGTAGCTGCAGGCTGTGGTAACGCTGGTCCCCAGGGGGTCCAGGGCTTCCATCATATAGGGATTCCCCGGATATCCGCCGCAGGCCAGCAGCACGCC
>CAJTOT010000009.1:38605-40423 GCA_910577935.1 uncultured Hungatella sp.
TCCGGACAAACTCTCCGGAACTCTTCTGGGCGATGACGCCTGTGACGCGTCCGTCTCCGTCTTTTTCCAGTTTTACCAGGCTGGTATTGAAGTCAATGCTGTAGCCCAATCCTTCTATGTACTGCTGGAATACCTGGTTGCGGGGAATCTCGGAGCCGTGGTAGGTGTGCTCCTGCTCCGGGAACATATAGTCCGGGCCGTCCTCACTCTCGGGCCAGCGGGCTTCCTCGCCGGCGGTGAAGACGCAGGTGTAGTTATACGGATCATTTTCCAGGATGCCGGACACGAAATCGTGCATAGCCGCGGATTCATTGATCCAGGTGCTCACCACTCTCTGGTCACATTTGCCGGAGGCATAGCGGCTGATCTCTGCCAGAAGCTTCTTGCGGTTGATGGTGACGCCGGCTTTTTTGGCCTCGGAGCTGTCCACGGCTCCGTACCAGTGGCGGGTATCCTGGACCACAGGGTTCTGCTCGATGACGCGGAAGTTTAAGCCGTTCTGGGCAGCGTAGGCGGCAGCGCACATGCCTCCGTTTCCTGCTCCCACAATCAGGATATCCGTGTCCCAGGTCTCGGCGACAGAGGCGTCGTCAATGACAGGCTCCGTTCCCAGCCAGTCCTCTTCACTTCCCTTGTCAACAGTGACAATATCCATGACAGCCTCTCCTCTTGCCTGGGCAAAACATTTGTCAGCTGCCTGGATGACCGCGTGGGAGGTGATGGTGGAACCGCTCACCCCGTCGATGTCCGTGCTCTGGGCTGCCAGAAGCGCTTCTCTCAGGGCGTCCCCGGCATCCTGCCCGTATCCCGGCGTCTCGCCGGACACGTCGAGAACCACGTCGGTGACTTTTTCCTCGTCAAAAGTCATGGTGACGGTGATGGTGCTGTGAATTCCGTCGGCAGCGCCGGTGTAGGTGCCGGGAATATACTTTCCGCTTCCTCCCGCAGCTGCAGTGGTCTCTGCCGCGGCAGTAGTGGCTGCGGTGGCTGCTGCTGCAGTGGTGGTCTCGGCGGCGCTGGTGGACGGAGCATCACTGCCGGCGCAGGCTGAGAGAGAGCTCACGGCGGCGCAGCCTACAACGCCGGCCACGCCTTTTAAGAAACTGCGGCGAGTCAATTGTTCAGACATATGGTTATCCTCCTGTTATGTATATATGAAACTGGAATTATTATATAACCCGAACCAGGAGGCGAGTCAAGAAAGGCGGAAAAATACAGAGAATAATTTGTAATAAGCGGTAAAACAGAGAAGAACCGGTCTTACTGTGATTGTGGGGAAGTTAAAAATATGGTAAAATCAATAAAGATATGGCGTTATAAAAACCGAAGAGTCGGCAGAAAAAGGGGGCTTTTGGTGGGCAGACATTATAAGATCGGAGAATTTGCGAAAAACCTGGGGGTAAGTGCCGGGTTTTTGAAGCACCACGAGAAGTACGGACTGCTGAAGCCCGAGGTGGCGGAGTCGGGGTACAGGTATTATGAATTTCATCAGGCGATGCTGGTGGTGCAGTGTATCCGCCTGCAGAACATGGGATTTACCAGCAAGGAGATATCGGAGATCCTGAACCATACGATTTCGGCGGATATGCGGCAGCTGTTCGAGGAGAAGAGGGAAATCATCACAGGGAAATACCGCTTTTATCAGGAGATGCTCCGCTATCTGGACCAGCTGTCCGGCAGCGGGGAGGAGAGGGAGGAGGCAGAGGCAGGAAGGGAGGGCGGGGAGTGGAGTATCTTGCGGCCGGAACCTTTTTACTATGTGGAGAACGCGTGCGAAGGACAGTTCGCGGGGAATGAAGAGCGGTACGAGGCGGCCCT
>CAJTOT010000009.1:40630-46107 GCA_910577935.1 uncultured Hungatella sp.
AAGCGAAATCTGGAAAGCCCGGAGAAGGCTGTGGAACTGATACTGGAAGAACCGCTGAAGCTCTGCCGCCGCCATGGGTTCGCGGTGGCGGGGGACATCTATTCTGCCCAGAGGTTCTGTTCCACGGCCCAGGCTGAGAATTATATGGAAGAAGTGGTCATGATTCCGGTGGAAGACGTATCTACTCTCTGAGGGAGAGAAAGGAGTCGTAGAGATTCAAAGTGCCGTATCCCCATTCCCGGTTGGGGTATGTGTAGTTGGGATTTCTGCCTGCTCCCCGGGTCAGGGAGGTTTTTACCAGATCTCCCCCGATATTAGGGTATGACCCGGCGGGGTACTGCCTGGAGTAAATGTTGGCGGCGGCTCCGGCCACATGGGCGGCAGCCACGGAAGAACCGGTCATCCGGACCATAGGGTACTCTCCGGGGACAGAGGATATGCCGGGGCCGTACACGTCCACGCCGGGGGCAGCCAGGTCCGGCTTGACCCGGCCGTCTCTGGTGTAGCCGCGGCTGGAGTGGATAAAGAGGCTGCCGTCCATATGATTGTAGGCGCTGACGGTGATGGGAAAGTCCGCGTTGCCGGGAGTCACGATGGTGGTGTAGGG
Source organism: uncultured Hungatella sp. (assembly GCA_910577935.1). Taxonomy (GTDB): domain Bacteria; phylum Bacillota; class Clostridia; order Lachnospirales; family Lachnospiraceae; genus UBA3402. The sequence continues at coordinate 41,238 of CAJTOT010000009.1, forward strand.
GTCTGCCTGAAGGAAATAGGTGTCGGGAGAGACGAACCCCTGGACAGGAAGCCACATGTGGTACGCGCCGGAGAACACGATGGTGGGGTACACCCGTATCCGCCATATGCCCGGAAGAGGATCGATGAACCGGAGGGCGGCCAGAAAGCTGCTCTGGGTTCCCAGGGCAGTGGCGTAGGACACGACGATGGCGGTGGATTCCAGGGAAAATCTCACGGTGGTCTCGCTGCTGAGAGACAGGGGAACTCTCTGTATCACCTCTCCCGTGGGGGATACAAAGCCCACGGTGTAGATTTCCGGGGAGTCGGCCCACAGCTCGATGACAAATCCTTTTTCCTCATCACCCACCCTGAGTTCGATCTCGTCGAAATCCCCGGAGCCGTCTGCGGGACTGGCGGCGCGGCCGAGGTAGTGGTGGCGCAGCCCCGCCTCGTTGCCGGCGGGACAGACGGCGGTGACGCCCAGGAAAGAGCGGAGGCCGTTGAGGACTTCACCTACGGGTGAGGCGCCGGTGTGTCCTCCGTAGTTGGTCCCAAGGCCCAGGCAGATCACCAGAGGCATGCGGTGGCGGCGGGCCAGCAGGGTGAGATAGGTGATTCCCAGCATGATGTCGTCGCTCTGGTAGGCATCTGCCCCGTCAGGTATCATATAGTAGTCTCTCAGGTATTGTTTCGCCGGCTTCAGCTTCACGATGCCCAAGCTGCACCGGGGAGCCGCCCCGGTAAAGTCGGGGGACACGGACATGCCGCCTGCCGCGATTCCCGCCATGAAGGTGCCGTGGCCGTTGGTGTCCGTTGAGGGGACTATGGAAAGAGGGTCGTCGTGAAAGAGGGCGCGGTTGATATCCTCCTCCAGGTATTCTTTTCCGTAGAGGAAGGGAAACAGAAACGGCCGGTTGCCGGGAAGTTCGAATCCGCTGTCATCAGCCGTCTGGTCCCACAGCCCCAGAATGCGGGTGGTTCCGCCCGGATGGCAGAACAGAGGATTCTGATAGTCGATGCCGGTGTCGATGAGCCCCACCAGGACGCCCTCTCCGCTGGACCCGAGAGCGGGCTGGCGGAAGGTGGACAGGACGCCGGAGGCCTCCATGCTGGTGGTGTCCATAAGGCCGAACAGGGCGGGAACCGACTCGTAAGAGCGATTGGGAACGCCCAGGGGCAGGGCCTCTGCTAAAGGGACATAGTAGACGACATAGGATTCATTTACAAAACTGATGCAATCCGTACCCAAAAGCCGGGACAGTTCTTCCAGGGTGGCCGAGCTGTGCCGGTAGATAAAATCAGCGTAATCCTGACTTGCCACGTTGGCAGCGCATTTACTCATAACTCAGGTTCCAACAATCTTTTCTTTCATTATATGCAGAAAATGAATGATAACCCACTGGACGGAAAAAGATAATCATAGTACAATGAATAAAAAAGAAGGAGACGAGAATATGGCATTGATATTGTTAATTATGATCGTTGTTTTGGTGGATCTTGCCGTCAAATCTGCCATAGAAGGAGCCGATCCCAAAGATTTCCCAAAAGAGCTGGACTGCGCCGGGGGTTTTATAACCCTGCACCAGAGCCGCAACGAAGGACTTCCCATGGGGGCGCTTAAGGATAAGCCGGAGCTGGTGAAGCTCATTCCCCTTGTGGTGCTCTCGGCGGTGGCGGGGATTTTTCTGTGGCTTTTCCCGAGAAAGGGCCATGCGGCGGAGAAAGTGGGCACCGCCCTTGTGCTGGGCGGAGGCCTGAGCAATCTCTATGACCGGATAAAGAGGGGCTACGTGGTGGACTACTTCAGCGTCCGGATTGAAAAACTGAAAAAGCTTGTGTTCAACCTGGGAGATATAGCCATCTTTCTGGGAGCGGCGGTTATGCTCGCGGCCGAGATTATGGAGACTGTCAGGGAGAGGTGAGCCGGTTTTGACCCGGGGGCTTTCATGCCCCCAGGTGCTATTTGACAAAAACCTGATTTTCATGTACAATATCACCTAAAATATGGAAAAATAAGGAGTGATATTTTTTGGATTCGAGTGACGTCATACAGTTGCTTACATTAATTATCTTATTGGCATTGTCGGCATTTTTCTCATCGTCGGAAACCGCGCTCACCACTGTGAACAAGATTCGCGTCAGAACCCTGGCCGAGTCCGGTGTCGAAAAGGCAGTTATCCTGTCGAAAGTCATCGAACAGCAGGGGAAGATGTTAAGCGCGATTCTCATCGGCAACAATATCGTCAATCTGACGGCCTCTTCCCTGATGACAACACTGACCATAAAGCTTTTCGGAAACAGAGCAATCGGTCTGGCCACCGGTCTGCTGACCTTACTTATTTTGGTGTTCGGCGAGATTACGCCAAAGACGCTGTCCACCATATCTTCGGAGGCTATGGCGCTGAGGAGCGCCGGCGTCATATATGCCCTGATGTGGATTCTGACCCCGGTGATCGTGGTGGTCAACAAGCTGTCTCTGGGAGTTTTGATGTTTTTAAAGGTGGATCCCAACAAGAAGCAGGATATGATCACAGAGGACGAGCTGCGGACCATCGTGGAGGTGAGCCATGAGGAGGGGGTCATTGAGACAAAAGAGAAAAAGATGATTACCAACGTGTTTGATTTCGGGGACTCTCTGGCAAAGGACATTATGGTTCCCCGGATCGACATGGTATTTGTAAATGTGGACGCGACTTATGATGAACTGCTGGATATTTTCAGAAAAGAGCAATATACCCGCATCCCGGTGTACGAGGAGACCACGGACAATGTCATCGGGATTATCAATGTAAAGGACCTGCTTCTGATTGAGAACCACAAGGAGTTCAGCATCCGGGACTATTTAAGGCAGCCCATGTACACCTACGAGTACAAGAAGACGGCGGAACTGATGGTGGAGATGCAGAAGACCTTCTCCAACCTTGTAATTGTCCTGGACGAGTACGGGGCCACGGCAGGCCTGGTGACCCTTGAGGACATGCTGGAGGAGATCGTGGGAGAGATCCGGGACGAGTACGACCAGGACGAGATAAAGAGCGTGCAGCAGAAAGGGCCGGGGGAGTATTCGGTGGCGGGAGCCATGAAGATTGACGACTTAAACGAACGTCTGGGACTGAACCTTGAGTCGGAGGACTATGATTCTGTCGGCGGTCTGGTGATCGGGCTTCTGGACCATCTGCCTGATGAAGGCGAGGAGGTCAGCGACGGCGGGATACGCTTTATCGTGGAGAGCGTGGACAAAAACAGGATCGACCGGATACGCATGATTTTGCCGGAGGACAGTCAGGAGAAGGAAAGGGAGGATGACTCCTCTCCCTCCTCTGACGCTGCCGGCTCTGCCTATTAGCTCGAGACCCCTCCTATGATTCCGCTTCCCACACAGAACGCCAGCGTGGTGAGAAGGCGGGGAGTGTCGGAGGTGATTCCCTGGTGGATGGCAAAGGACGCTGCCAGAAGCACCAGAAAATAGGACAGTCCGGCCAGAAAGCCGCAGAAAAATCTGCGCTTCTGCAGCCGCTTTCCCATAAGGAAGCCTGCCAGGGCGCATGACAGAAGATAGATTCCGTTGACGGCAACGGCCACCTGGCTTTCTTTCAGGTGGAATTTGTACAGCGCGAAAGAAGTGGCGGCCAGCAGGAGACCGGAGAGAATATAGGAAAACAGCAGGGAATGAAGCAGGGCTCCGGGAGTGGAAGATTCCATAAAATGCTCCTTGAAATTTTCTTGGTTTAATATATTCCCAGGGGAGTGAGGATATGTACAAGATTCCAAAGATTGTGGAGGTGCGGCAGAATGAATAAAGAAATAGCGGGGAAAATTAAGGGAGTGAAGATACAGACCCTGAACTGTGCCATGATCATAGCGGCGGCGGTTTTATATCTGACGCTGGTCTACGCTACCATCCAGGTTTCCCTCAGGTATGAAAAGCTGATCCAGGCTACGGAAGATTATATCATCTGCGGGGAGGACGCGGTTCTTGTAAAGGAAGGCTCCGACTATCTCACGGAACAGGTGCGCATGTACGTAGTCACCATGGAGCCATCCTATATGGAAGCGTATTTTGAAGAGAAGAACGTGAACAGGCGCAGGGAGAGGGCCTTGGAGGAACTGCAGGAATTCAAGGCAGGCCAGGAGGCGTACATCTATCTTCAGAAGGCGCTGGACAATTCCAACCAGCTGACCCAGACCGAGATCTATGCTATGAAGCTGATCTCCTGCGCCCAGGGATATGATGAGGCGTCTCTTCCCGAGGAGGTGCGGGGCATGGAGCTTCAGGAGAAAGACCGGCAGCTCAGCGCCCAGGAGATGGTGGACAAAGGCAGAACGCTGGTGTTCGATCTGGGGTATCAGAACGCCAAGGCGCTGATTATAAGCAACACAGAGTATTTTCTGAACTCCATCATCGCGTGGACCAGAGACAAACAGTCGGACAGCGCGGCGGCGCTTAAGAATATTATGGCCCGGCAGCGGGTGTGCATCATCATCCTGTTTGCCCTCAATGCCCTCAATTTCATTCTTGTGGTCATGCTGATTGTGAAGCCCCTGCAGATATACATAAACTGTATCAAGGAGGAGAAGAGGCTGGAGATTACCGGCTCTTACGAGTTCAAATACCTGGCCCTGACGTACAACGATATTTATGAGGTCAACGCGGCCAACGAGGTGCTTTTGAGGCACAAGGCGGAGCATGACCCTCTGACAGGGGTGATCAACAGGGGCGCGTTCGAGCAGATGCGGGAGCTTTTGAAGGCGTCCTCAGACCCCATCGCGTTTTTGATCATCGATGTGGACAAGTTTAAGACAGTCAACGACGGGTACGGCCATGAGGTGGGGGACAGAATTCTTAAAAATGTGGCAAAGCAGCTGACGGAGGGATTCCGCGCGGAAGA
>CAJTOT010000009.1:46141-59952 GCA_910577935.1 uncultured Hungatella sp.
ATCATCATGACAAATTGCTCCAGAAAACTGCAGCAGGTGATTTACAATAAGATCAGCGCTATCAATCAGTGTCTTCAGAACCCCGGGGAGGGGCTGCCCAAGGTGTCATTGAGCGTGGGCGTGGCATTTTCCGACAGAGGATTTTCCGAGGAGCTGTACAGCCAGGCGGACAAGGCCCTGTACAAGGTAAAGGAAAACGGCAGGTGCGACTGCGGGTTTTATGACAGAGAGTGACAGAGAGCGGACAGGTCAGCAACAAGTTGTTGCGCGAAGGTCGGACTTATGCTATAATCAGGAAAGCGCAACGGAAAGAATGGAGGATAATCATGAAGAAAGTAAAGACTTTAAGCAATAACATTTTAAAGGATACCATGAAGAAGGGCGGCTGCGGGGAGTGCCAGACCTCCTGTCAGTCTGCATGCAAGACTTCCTGCACAGTAGGAAACCAGAGCTGTGAGAACAGCGGGCGCTAATCAAGCCGGTATATTACAGAAGGCAGGTAAAGGATACCCCTACGGTCGCGCAGATTGTAGGGGTAATTTATGTGACAGTTCACATGAAAACTTTTGCCTGCCCCATAGAAGGAGATAAGGACCAGTGATTCATCAGTATAAGAATAATGGGTATGATATCATCATGGATGTGAACAGCGGAGCTGTCCATGTGGTGGACGATGTGGTGTATGACGCCGTGGCCTTCTTGGACGGAAAGCTGCCGGAGATGGAGAAGCCCAAGCCTGTCCCCGATGAGCTGAAGGACCAGGTCATGGCCTGTCTCAAAGAGACTTACCGGATCCAGGACATCCAGGACGCTTTAGACGACATCCAGGAGCTGATTGACAAGGAGGAGCTGTTTGCCAAAGATGTCTACCGGGAGTATGTGGCGGATTTTAAAAAGCGGAAGACGGTGGTGAAGGCGCTGTGCCTCCACATTGCCCACGACTGCAATTTAGCCTGCCGGTACTGCTTCGCGGGAGAGGGGGAGTACAGGGGAAGGCGGGCTCTCATGAGCTTCGAGGTGGGAAAGAAGGCATTGGACTTTCTCATGGACAACTCCGGGAGCAGAAGAAACCTGGAGGTGGATTTCTTCGGAGGGGAGCCTCTCATGAACTGGCAGGTGGTAAAGCGGCTGGTGGAGTACGGCCGCTCCCAGGAGGAGAGCCGCGGCAAAAAATTCCGGTTTACCCTGACCACCAACGGAGTTCTGCTGAACGATGAGATCATGGAGTTCTGCAACCGGGAGATGAGCAATGTGGTTCTGAGCCTGGACGGGCGGAAAGAGGTCAACGACCGGATGCGTCCCTTCAGAAAGGGAGCCGGCAGCTACGACCTGATCGTCCCCAAGTTCCAGAAGTTCGCCGAGAGCAGGAACCAGACCAACTACTATGTGAGGGGAACCTTTACCAGAAACAACCTGGATTTTTCCCGGGATGTCCTCCACTTCGCGGATCTGGGCTTTAAGCAGATGTCCGTGGAGCCGGTGGTGGCTTCCCCGGATGAGCCCTACTCCATCAGGGAGGAGGACCTGCCCCGGATTCTGGAAGAGTACGACAAGCTGGCGGTGGAGTATATAAAGAGGAAAAAGGAAGGGAGAGGCTTTAATTTCTTCCACTTTATGATAGACCTGCGCCAGGGGCCCTGCGTGGCCAAGCGTCTTTCGGGATGCGGCTCGGGGACGGAGTATCTGGCGGTGACTCCCTGGGGGGATCTGTACCCGTGCCACCAGTTTGTGGGGCAGGAGCAGTTCCTGCTGGGCAACGTGGATGAGGGCATCACCAACACGGAGGTCAGAGACGAGTTCAAGCTGTGCAATGTCTACGCCAAGGAGAAGTGCCGAAGCTGCTTTGCCAGGTTCTACTGCAGCGGCGGATGCGCCGCCAACTCCTACAATTTCCACGGCTCCATCACCGATGCCTACGATATCGGCTGTGAGATGCAGAAGAAGCGGATCGAGTGCTCCATCATGATCAAGGCGGCTCTGGATGAGTGAACCGCTGCCCGGCTTTCACCGGAAGTCCAGGTGAAGGAAAGGGGCAGTTACTAAAAGTATAAACAAAGGAGATTAGCATCATGAAAAGTAGTAAGGGAAAAGGCTTCCTGTGCCTGCTTGTCATCCTGGCCTGCATAGGGGTGTTCGGCTATTTCGGCTATGACACCATGGATGACATCAAACTGGGACTTGACCTGGCAGGCGGCGTGAGCATCACCTATCAGGCGCTGAAGGACGACCCTGAGGCGGAGGAGATGTCGGACACGGTTTATAAGCTGCAGCAGAGAGTTGAGGGCTACAGCACCGAGGCCGAGGTGTATCAGGAAGGCGGAAACAGGATCAACATCGATATTCCGGGTGAGAATGACGCCAACGCTATCCTGGCGGAGCTGGGCAAGCCCGGCTCCCTGCTGTTTATGGATGAGGCGGGGAACGTGATCCTCACGGGAGACCAGGTGGCGAGCGCCAAGCCTGGGATTATCGAGAAAAACGGCATCAGGGAGAACACGGTGAACCTGACCTTCACCCAGGAGGGGGCGGAGATTTTCGCCAAGGCCACAGAGGAGAATCTGGGAAAGATCATTTATATTATCTATGACAACGAGATAAAGTCCTACCCCAGGGTCAATTCGGTGATCACAGGCGGAGAGTGCTATATCGAGGGCATGGAGTCCTATGAAGAGGCAGACAACCTGGCGGCCACTATCCGCATCGGCTCCCTGTCTCTGGAGCTGGAGGAACTCCGCTCCAACGTGGTGGGGGCAAAGCTGGGGCAGGAGGCGATCTCCACCAGCCTGAGGGCGGCTCTCATCGGTTTCGCCGCGGTGGCGTTGTTTATGATTTTTGCCTACAGAATTCCGGGGGCGGCCTCCGTGCTGGCGCTGTGTCTGTACGTGGGACTGGAGCTGATTCTTCTGTCAGCCTTTGAGGTGACTCTGACTCTGCCGGGCATCGCGGGCATCATCCTGTCCATCGGCATGGCGGTGGACGCCAACGTGATTATCTTTACCCGCATCAAGGAGGAGATCGGCGTGGGCAAGACCGTGAGGTCCGCCATCAAGACAGGCTTCGCAAAGGCCCTGTCCGCCATCGTCGACGGCAATATAACCACCCTCATCGCCGCGGTGGTGCTGTTCTGGAGAGGTTCCGGCACAGTGAAGGGATTTGCCTCCACTCTGGCTATCGGTATCGTGCTCTCCATGTTCACGGCTCTGTTTGTGACAAAGGCAGCCCTGTATACTCTGTACAGCTTAGGATTCCAGGATGCGAAATTTTACGGCGTGAAGAAGGCTTCGGAGCCGGTGAATTTCCTGGGGAAAAAGAAGATATTTTTTACCGCCTCTGTCGCGGCTATCGTGGCAGGCTGGGTGTTTATGGGGCTGGGAGCCGCCTCCGGAAAGGGAGCTTTGAATTACGGGCTGGACTTTAAGGGAGGAACTTCCACCAATGTGACATTTAACGAGGATATGAGTCTGGAGGACATCTCCTCCAAGGTGGTGCCGGTGATCGAGGAAGTGACCGGGGATTCGGAGGTTCAGACCCAGAAGGTGGCGGGAACCACGGAGGTCATCATCAAGACAAAGACTCTGACCGTGGACCGGAGGGAGGCGCTGAACCAGGCCATGGTGGATCAGTTCGGTGTGGATGAGGCCCTGATCACGGCGGAGAGCATCTCCGGCGCCGTGAGCCAGGAGATGAAGCGGGACGCCGTCTCGGCGGTGATTATCGCTACCGTGTGCATGCTGATCTATATCTGGTTCCGGTTTAAGGATATCCGCTTCGCTGCCAGCGCGGTTCTGGCCTTGATTCATGATGTGCTGGTGGTGCTCACCTGCTACGCGGTGGCCAAGTGGTCTGTGGGTTCTACTTTTATCGCGTGCATGCTGACGATTGTAGGATACTCCATCAACGCCACCATCGTCATCTTCGACCGCATCAGAGAGAACCTGCAGTCAAAGAGCCACAAGGAGTCCCTGGAAGCCCTGGTGAACCGCAGCATCACCGAGACATTTACCAGGAGCATCAATACGTCACTGACCACATTTATCATGGTGTTCGTCCTGTTCATCATGGGAGTCTCCTCTATCCGTGAGTTTGCCCTGCCCCTCATGGCAGGCATTATCTTCGGAGGTTATTCTTCCATCTGTGTTACAGGGGCGCTGTGGTATGTGCTGACCATGAGAAAGAAATCCGCCGGAGCAGAGTCATAAAATATGAAATACACAATCAAAGCCAAAGACGGCCGGGCGAAAAGGGCCGAAGTTGTAACCGTTCACGGAACCATACAGACACCGGTGTTCATGAATGTGGGAACCGTGGGAGCCATCAAGGGGGCGGTGTCCACCGATGATCTCAGGACCATCGGCACCCAGGTGGAGCTCTCCAACACCTACCACCTTCACGTGCGCACCGGGGATAAGCTGATCCGTGAGTTCGGCGGCCTTCACCGGTTTATGAACTGGGACAGGCCGATTCTCACGGATTCCGGCGGATTCCAGGTGTTCTCCCTGGCGGGGATGCGCAAGATCAAGGAAGAGGGAGTGTATTTTAACTCCCACATCGACGGGAGAAAGATATTCATGGGGCCTGAGGAGAGCATGGAGATTCAGTCCAACTTAGGCTCCACCATCGCCATGGCATTCGACGAGTGCCCGCCCCACCCTGCCACCAGGGAATACATGCAGAATTCTGTGGACAGGACTACCCGGTGGCTTCGCCGGTGCAAAGCCGAGATGGAGCGCCTCAACGCTCTGCCGGACACCATCAACAGAAACCAGCTTTTGTTCGCCATCAACCAGGGAGGCACCTTTGAGGATATCCGAATCTCCCACGCCAAGGAGATATCGGCCATGGAGCTGGACGGATACGCCCTGGGAGGGCTGGCGGTGGGGGAGAGCCATGAGGAAATGTACCGGATTCTCGACGAGACGGTGCCCTGGCTGCCTGAAAATAAGCCTACCTATCTCATGGGGGTGGGGACTCCCGCCAATATCCTGGAGTCTGTGGACCGGGGAGTGGATTTCTTCGACTGTGTCTATCCGTCGAGAAACGGCCGCCACGGCCATGTATACACCAACAGGGGAAAGCTGAATCTGTTTAACCAGAAGTACGAGCTGGATTCCCGCCCCATTGAAGAGGGGTGCCGGTGCCCGGCCTGCCGCTCTTACAGCAGAGCCTATATCCGCCATCTCCTGAAGGCAAAAGAGATGCTGGGAATGCGATTATGTGTCTTGCATAATCTCTGGTTTTATAATACAATGATGGAAGAGATTCGCGACGCAATCGAAGAACACCGTTATGCCCGGTACAAGAAGCAGAAGCTGGAGAGCATGGCGAGTGGACAAAATTAAACGGAAAGACCGGATTTTACGCGCGAGGCGGTGAAAAACCGGGTAAGGAGGACTTTTTATGATAACTGCAAGCGCCATGGGCGGAGCAGGATTCTGGGTAGTGTACGCCGCGTTCTTGATCGGGCTTATGTACTTTTTCGCTATCCGCCCCCAGAATAAAGAGAAGAAGAGGATGGCGGAGCTGCTGTCCAGCGTTGCCGTAGGTGATACAATCCTGACTTCCAGCGGGTTTTACGGCGTTGTCATCGATATGACTGACGACACGGTGATCGTGGAATTCGGAAACAACAAGAACTGCCGTATACCTATGCAGAAGAGCGCCATCGTGCAGGTGGAGAAGCCGGAGTAAGAGATACTCAGCATTGCCCTTCACTTTACGAGAAAGTAAGGTGGAGGGCTTTTTGTATCATATAGCGGCTGTATTATACAATCAGCGAAGGAGGAGGGAGAGAGATGGTCAGGAATCTTGTGTTTGATATGGGAAATGTGCTGGTGTTCTATGATTCCCGGAGGGCCAGCCGGCGGTTTGCCCAGGATGAGGCGGAGATGGAGGCGGTGAACACTTCCGTGTTCGTGTCGCCGGAGTGGCTGATGCTGGACATGGGGGTGATCTCCCAGGAGGAGGCCCTGAGGAGGATGCAGGCGAGACTGCCAGAGGGTCACGCCAGGGAGGCGGCCAGGATGTGCCTGGAGCACTGGCACGAGCACTGTATGTGGCCGGTGCCGGGGATGGAGGAGCTGGTGGGAGATCTGAAGGAGCAGGGCTTTAAGCTGTATCTGTGCTCCAACGCCTCCCTGCGCATGCTGGACTGTTATCTGGACGTGATTCCGGGAATCCGGCTGTTTGACGGGGTGCTGTTCTCGGCGGAAGTGAAGTGCATGAAGCCCCAGAAGGAGATGTATGGGCATCTGTTCGGGCGGTTCCGGCTGAAACCGGAGGAGTGTTTCTTCGTAGACGACCAGCCCATGAACATCCAGGGCGCCGGGGAGTGCGGGATGGACGGGTACTGCTTTGGGGACGGGGATGTGAGGAAGCTGAGGGAGGTGCTTGCGGGGCTGAGAAATATTAATTGACAGAACATGACTTGGGATTGCGGGAGTATGAAATGCGGAGCAATCCGCAGGCATCAGGGGGCAAAAAACTTTTTGACCCCAACATCATATATACGAAAGGAAGGCAAATATGGATACGGAATCAAAATCAGCAGGTCAGGCCAGAGGGATCATGCAAGAGACGTTTCAGATGGCATGGCCTGCTGTATTGGAATCTTTTTTCGTCGCGTTGGCTGGCATGATCGATTCCCTGATGGTCAGTTCCATCGGGGCGTACGCGGTGGCAGCCGTGGGGCTCACCACCCAGCCCAAGTTTATCGGTCTGGCCATGTTTGTGGCAGCCAACGTGGCGGTATCTGCTATCGTGGCCCGCCGGAAGGGGCAGGCAGACCGGGACGGAGCCAACCAGGTTCTGGTAGCGGCTTTGGCGTTTGTGCTCCTGGCGGGAATCGTGGTCAGTCTGGCGTGCGTGGTGTTCGCTGACCCGATCATCCGTCTGTGCGGCTCCAATGAGGACACTCATGAAGCGGCGGTGATCTATTTTCAGATCATCATGGGCGGGATGATGTTCAACATCGTGTCTCTGGTTATCAACGCGGCCCAGCGCGGGGCGGGGAGCACCAGGATCGCCATGAAGACCAACGTGACCGCCAACGTGCTGAACATGATCGGCAACTACCTGCTCATCGGAGGCAACTGCGGTTTTCCTGCAATGGGAATCAGGGGCGCGGCTTTGGCCACGGTGTTCGGTACCGTGGTGGCCTGCGGCATGAGCATCGCTTCCATCATACCAAAGGACAGCTTTGTGAGCATCCCCTACATGCGGGAGAGGAGAATCCGGTTTCGCCTGTCCAGCTTAAAAAACATCTTCCGGATGGGTTCCAGCATTTTCCTGGAGCAGATCCTTCTGAGGGTGGGCTTTATGGCTGTGGCAGTTATGACGGCGAAGCTGGGAACCGACGCCTTTGCGGCCCATCAGGTGGGAATGAACGTGATGAGTCTGTCCTTCTCCTTCGGAGACGGCATGCAGGTGGCGGCAGTGGCCCTCATCGGGCGGAGTCTGGGAGAGGAGAAGCCGGAGATGGCCAAGGTCTACGGAGCGACCTGCCAGAGGATGGGAGCAGCCATCTCTCTGGTGCTGGCGGTGTGTTATCTTCTTGGCGGCAGGTTTTTGTACAGCCTGTATTTTCAGGAGGCGCACATTATCGCCATGGGCGTGGAGATCATGAGAGTCATCGTTGTCATCGTGGTGCTGCAGATATCCCAGGTGATCTATATGGGATGCCTGAGGGGAGCGGGGGATGTGCTGTTTACCACAGTGGCATCTACCATCAGCGTCACATTTGTCAGAACCATCAGCTCTTATGGGCTGTGTTACACTGCAGGGCTGGGTCTTATAGGCATCTGGCTGGGCATCGTGTGCGACCAGCTGTGCAGGTTTATCCTTACAAGATGGAGGTTCCGGTCCGGAGTCTGGACGAAGGTAAAGATCTAGGGAACTACACATATTTAAGGAGGAAGTGCAATGAAGAAAAGGTTAGCGCTACTTCTGGCGGCAGTTCTGGCTTTGGGCAGCCCGGCCCAGAGCATCAGCGCCAACGCGGCAGTGCCTGCCGTCCGGAACAGCACGGACAGCCTTTTGACAGGAAACAATGAAACCAGGGCCTCCTCATCCAACGGACAGAGCCAGGAGGTCTGGACAGGGACGACAGGGGAAAAAGTCAGCCAGACAGCTTCCCCCGCGTCGGAGACCGGGAGAGGAACCGGATGGCTGCGCATCCAGGTTCAGGGAGTAGCCCGGGGCAAGGATACAGAGTGGGATGTGGCTCTTCACCCTGCAGGCGGGGAGGACGGGAGAAAGTCCGTAGAGGGTGAATTCACTCTTCCGGCTGTGAAGGACGGCGAGTTCTCAGAGGCCGAGCTCGTAATAAAAGATATCCCCAACGGAAAGTACAACCTGCTTCTGATGCCGAAGGACATGGATGGAAGTCCTTATCTTACATACGAGCATGAGAAGGAGATCGATATCCAGGGCGACCTGACGGTGATCCGCCTTATGGATGATTTCCCCGAGTCCTTCTATGAGGGGCAGAAAACCCAGACCGATAAGATCGGCGTCCTGGCTATGGGCGACCTGGACGGGGACGGCGAGATCGGCGACGGGGACAAGGAGATGCTCCTGGACCTTGTGGCAGGAAAGGCCGGGGATGGCAGCAAATCCCATAGCGCCAATTCCGGCAGAGCGGATCTCAACGGAGACGGAGAGATCGACCTTCTGGATGTGGCATGTTTTGCCAAGTACTACAAGACTGATGCCGCAAAGCGGCAGGCAGTGCCTGTGAAGGCGGTGCTGGTGACATCGGATGATATTAAAGAGGCCACTCCCAGCAATGCCACGTTCGAAGAAGGAAGTCTCAAAGAGCTGATGGCCGGGGAGATATCCCGTCTGGCGGTGAAGTCCGAGGAGTCTATCAGCGCCCAGATGCCGGTGGTTCTGGGAACCGAGTTTACGGCGCCTAAGACCATGGGCGGCTTTGTCATCGAACCGGTTACAGGCTCCGCCGGCAGCATCCGCAGCGGAGAAGTAGAGGTTGTGGATGAGAACGGAAAAGTCAGGACCTTCCTGATCTCTGACGGAAAAGTGCAGGAGCCGGGCAGGGCCCGCATGGCTGTATTTAACGCGGCAGCGGCTGTGGCAGAGACTGGGGATGCAGATGCCGGGAAAGCCGGAGAGGAAGACGGCATGCTTCAGGGGCTTCCCATAGTCATCGACTTAAAGGGTCAGGTCCCGGTGAAGAAGATCATCATCAAGGTCACCGCAACTCTACAGTCCACGAATCTTGTGGACATATCCAGGGTGGAGTTCTTAAACAACATGGAGGACAGGATTCCGGCCGTCAAGATGACAGGTCCCGAGCCTTTGAAGGTTGTGGACGGGGACGCCTCCTTCACGGTGAGCTGGAAGAAGCAGCCCAATGTAACCGGATACAGGGTGGTGGTGAGCAATGAAGAGACGGCCGGAAAGATTCTGGAGACGGTTGCCCCCACGATTCAGGTCACAAGCTTAGGAGACGAAAAGCTGGTCAACGGCGAGAAGTACAAGGTGGAGGTCTACAGTGTCAACGGTTCATGGAGAAGTCCCTCCTCAACAGCCGAGGCAAACCCGAGAGCCACGAAGCTTCCGCCGGCGCCGGAGAACCTGTCTGTCACAGGGGGGAACAGGCGCCTCATTATCGGCTGGAAGGATATGAAGGATACAGACAGCTATACTCTGTATTATCGGAAGGCAGATGATAAGAACGGGGATTTCCGGTCCGTAGCGGGAATTATTGAGAACCGGTATGAGCTGCAGGGGCTGGAGGAGCAGACCAAATATGAACTCTATCTCACAGGAACCAATCCTCTGGGAGAGGGTCCGGCGTCCATCCATTATACGGGAACTACGGTTTCCGTCGAACCGCCTGTGACACCCAACTACAAGCTGATCAACACTCCTGTGACAGGGAGCCACACGGCTCACATAGAGTCTGTGGCATACGGCGGCGCCGACGGACACGAGTTTGACGTGGTTGACGGCGACTATGCCACCAGCTGGGTGAGAGACGACTGGGATGCAGGTTACCACTATCCTGGTGAGAACAAGTCTCCCATAGTGACTCTGGATCAAGAGTATGAGATGGATACGGTGGCTCTGATTCCAGACGAGGTCCAGGCATATGCTCTTGCGGGAGTGAGGATCGACTACTGGGATGCCGAGAACAACAAACAGTCTGTGAGGACCAGATTGTACAAGAAAGAGAGCAACAACAAGACATACTACATGGTTCAGGCAGATCATCCCTTTACGGCCAAGAGAGTTCAGCTGGCCATGACTACAGGCTACTCCCGCCGTCTCAGCGTGGCGGAATATAAGTTCTACTACTATGATTCTCTGGAGAGCGATATCCTGGGTCTGTACACGGACAATTACCATGTAAGCCTGCGGGAGGACGTGACACAGAGCGATATCGACGCTCTCAGAAGACGCCTGGAGACCAAGGACGAGGTCAGCGGCGAGCTGCATCCCAAGTCCGAGATCCTGGAGGCAGAGCTTGTGAACGCGGAGAGGGTTCTGAAGGAGGGAAGCAGCGCGGATGACATCATGGCTGTGGACAACAAGGACACTGAACGGGCCGATTCCCACATTACCTTCCGGGGAGGGCTGAATGTCTATCAGCCTCTGGGAGTCACCGTGAGAGCGGGAGACACCATCACCGTCTACGCGGGAGGTCCGAGACTGAACGTGGGGGACAACACCAGCATGCAGCTGATAGCAGCCCAGTACCACGGCAGCTCCAACGCGGTGTTCAAGTCCCTGGGCGCTTTGAAGGCAGGACCTAACGAGTTCACTGTGGGAAGCGTGGACAACATGGACCTGGAGAGAGGCGGCCAGCTGTATGTGGCCTACACCGGAGGCTCAGGAGCCGAGGAGTACGGGGTGAGAGTGGTAGGCGGAACCAGGATTCCGGTTCTGGATCTGTCCGACGTGTCCCTGAGAACCGTAGACGATCCCATGGCGGATGAGCAGTGCAGGGAGAAGCTTCTGGCCTATGTTGACGCTCTGGAGGATATGAGCGGCAAGGCAGAGCAGCTTCACCGGGAGAATCATACAGATTATGAATGGGACCCCAGAAACTGCGTCTATGAGGCCACGGACATTGTCACAAGATACACCATGCTGTCTGTGGGCACGGACCGTGTGCTGGAAGGCCTTGGAGCCGGAGACAGAGAGGAGAAGGCCAGGAAGCTGGGACAGTCCATGAAGGCCATGGACGAGATGATGTATCTGTTCTATCAGCACAAAGGCCTCAGCGAGGACCCGGCAGCCCCGGCCCACAACCGGGTGCCTATAAGCCGCATCAACATCCGTTATCAGAGAATGTTTGCAGGGGCGTTTATGTACGCCGGCGGCAGGCATATCGGTATCGAGTGGCCGGAGATCGCCGGGATGGTAAGCGGCAGGCCTGTGGAGAGAGACGAGAACGGCAAGTGGATAGACGGCCAGTATTTCGGCTGGGGCATTGCCCACGAGATCGGCCACGAGATCAACGAGGGAGCTTACGCGGTGGCGGAGACCACCAACAACTATTTCTCCCTGCTGGCTCAGGCTCGGGATAATAATACTTCTGTTCGCTTTACCTACGACAAAGTGTTCGACAAGGTGACATCGGGAACTAAAGGCAAGGCTTCCAACGTGTTTGTACAGCTGGCCATGTACTGGCAGCTGCACCTGGCATACGACAACGGCTACAATTTTAAGATTTACGACACCAACAAGGAGCAGATGGAGAATCTGTTCTTCGCCAGGACGGACTCTTACGCCAGGAAGATAAGCGAAGCTCCGGGAGGCCTCAGCTTAAACGGGGCTGACACGGACAACAAGCTGATGCGCCTGGCCATGGCGTCGGCCCGGAAGAATCTGCTGGCGTTCTTCGAACACTGGGGCATGGAGCCCGACGAGGGAACCATCGCCTATGCCAAACAGTTTGAAGAGGAGACCAGAGGTATCTGGTTCGCCAACGACGAGAACCGGGTTGCCAGAATCGAGGCGGGAGCTTACCAGAATGTGGCTCAGAAAACCAACATAACAGGAAGCATCGATTACCAGGACGGCAGCAATGAAGTCACCCTGCACATGTCGGCGCCTGAAGCCGGCGGGGACATCTGGATCTATGAGATCTACCGCTATGAGAGGATCAAGGACGGAATCGAGAGAAGGCCTGCGGGATACGCGGAGGCGTCCGGCGGAGAAGCCACCTTTACAGATGTCATAGGAACCACCAACAACCACACCTTCACCTACGAGATCATCGGCTACGACCAGTGGCTGAACCCCACGAAGAAGGTGGAGATCGGCTCCGTGAAGGTATGTCACGACGGAACCCTGGACAACAGCCTGTGGGAGCTCACCACCAACCTGACCAACAGCGATCTGGAAGGAGCCGGTGAGGATGATCCCGAGACTCCGCATCAGCCTGACCTGGAACTGATGATCGACAGCGATCCGGCGACCAGCTTCACAGGAAGCACCGAGGGCGCCGCGGTTCCGGAGATTATAATCCATCTCAACGATGTGGAGACGGTCACTGGCCTTAAGTACACCGCCTCGGAGGGAACACCCATAGGTGACCTCAAGGTCTATGTCAGCGAGACAGGAACGGAATGGACAGAGGTTAAGACACATGCCGACGGCATCAGGCAGGAGGGCGCCGTGAGGACTATCCACTTTACAGACGGCAGGAACCTGTACACCTACGACGCTTCCTACGTGAAAGTGACAGCCCCCGGACAGGGAGGAAAGAACCTGACTGTCAGCGAGCTGTCCCTTCTCGGAGAAACCGGGGACGACGTGTCTCTGGAAGGCGCAGGAGGCATCGGCATCCTCAGCGAGGATTACGTGGAGGGAGAAGCCGTGATTCCCAAAGGCTCTCTCATATTCACCGGCACCTACAAGGGCAATCCGGCATTCAACACAGTGCTTCTGTGGGATGAGAACGGCAGGATTGTGGGAGGCGCTGCCGAAGACGGCAGCATCAACGCCGAGGAGATCATATTTGCCCCCGATCCGGAAAACGGCATGCTGGGAGAGGTCAGCGACGGCTTCTGGGTATACTACATCGGGGCAGAACACGCCGATGAGCTCAGGGGCAAGAGAGTGAGAGCAGAGCTTTACCGCGTGGATGACGCCCAAACCCAGGAAGGAGAGCGCCTGGTAAGTTCCACCATGTTTGTGGAAGTTCCCGTGTCGCTGCCTTCCATCAAGTTAGACAAAGGCACAGGAGGAAGCACGCAATGAGAATAGGAAGAATCAAATATGGTTTGGCTGCATGTCTCACGGCTGCCGCCGTGGCGCTTCCATGCCTGTGCTCGTGGGCAGAAGAAGCCCCGGCCTCTCCCTTCGTGTTCTGGACGAAAGGAGAGAAGGAGAACCAGGCCGACGTGACGGTTCAGCTTCTGGACAGAAACGACATAGCAGGCGGAGTATCTGCCCTTGAGGTGGCGTTTCAGATAGAGCCTGAAGGAGGAGACGGGAATCTGGAGGTCGGCTTTGATTTTGACAGCAGCATCACGAAAAACGAGAGCGTGACAATCCAGGATTTTGTCTATGATTCCGAGGCGAAGGTCCTCACCGTGTTCATGGCGGGAAACGAGACGGTTCTCAAGAAGCAGGAATCCAAGAAGCTGGGAACCATCACCGTGGCTGCAGACCAGAAAGTGAAGCTGTACACCAAAGAAGTGCAGATTGCCGGAGACGGGCAAAAGAAAGAGATTGCCCTGGGCGACCAGGAGACAAAAAACAGTTTTATTCTGAACGGGAACAGCAGTTCAGAGCCATCTGTGCCTGACCGCAGGCCGAGCAGCGGCGGCGGAGGCGGAGGA
>CAJTOT010000009.1:60069-63338 GCA_910577935.1 uncultured Hungatella sp.
TACGCGAGAAATACATGGATCTATGTGAAGGGCGAGTGGTATCACATAGACCAGAACAGCAATATGAATATCGGATGGTATCAGGCGCCGGGAGGCGAGTGGTACTATCTGAAAGAGTCAGGAGCCATGAAGAAGGGCTGGCTTGAGTTAAACGGCGTGTGGTATCATCTCCGGGAGTACAACGGCAAGATGAACACGGGCTGGATTCTCAGCGGAGACAATTGGTTCTACGCAGACGCCAGCGGAGCCATGACCACAGGATGGCAGCTGGTAAATGACAAATGGTATTATCTGAATCCGGTGAAGCCTGTGCCGGTGAAGGTGCAGAACCCTGAGACGGGAGAGATGGAGGATTCCGTGGCGGGCCAGAGAGTTTACGGCGCCATGTACGCGGGAGAGACCACTCCGGACGGATTTCAGGTAGACGACCAGGGAGCCAGACAGTAGTTCCCTGAGACGGTGAAAAACCGCCGGGGAGACCGGCAGGGCAGTGAATGCCTGAGACGGGCCCGGACGCGGCTGAAGGAAAATCAGCTGTGTCCGGGCCTTTTTTGTGTCATAGAGCCGCCTGCCGTATGACTCCAGGTTATACCAAAAATTCCAAATTAGTTTAAGAGAATTTTTTGTGAATTCTTGAAATCTGAGGACAAATGAGATATGATGGAGAGAAACAGTCGCGGTCCGGCAGGGAACGCGCCGCCACACAAGAAAGTTATGGCGGGCGCACTTGGCATACCTGAACTTAAAGCGCCTGCGGCGATGAATTTTCATAAAAAGAAGAAGAGGGAGAGAAGAAAGGCATGGAGTGTAAGATCGTTACGATACCGGGAGACGGAATCGGACCGGAGATCGTCAGGGAGGCGTGTAAGGTTCTTGACAAGGTGGGCCAGGTGTACGGCCACAAGTTTGAATACAAGGAGATTCTCATGGGAGGCTGTTCCATCGACGCCTGCGGGGTGCCTCTGACGGAGGAGGCGCTGGAGACGGCGAGACAGAGCGATGCCGTGCTTTTAGGAGCCGTAGGCGGGGACGTGGGCAATTCCAGATGGTACGATGTGGCCCCCGGCTTAAGGCCCGAGGCCGGGCTTTTGGCCATCCGCAAGGGTTTGAAACTGTTTGCCAACATCCGACCCGCGTATCTGTACAGAGAACTGGCAGAAGCATGTCCCCTCAAGAGGGAGATCATCGGCGACGGGTTTGACATGGTGATCATGAGGGAGCTGACAGGAGGCCTGTATTTCGGAGAGCGCCGCACGGAAGAGGTGGACGGAGTCCTGACAGCCGTGGATACGCTGACCTACAACGAGAAGGAGATCCGCCGCATCGCCGTCAAGGCATTTGACATCGCCATGAAGAGAAGGAAAAAGGTTATCAGCGTGGACAAGGCCAACGTGCTGGATTCCTCCAGGCTCTGGAGAAGGGTAGTGGAAGAAGTTGCAAGAGACTACCCGGAAGTGGAGCTGAGCCACATGCTGGTGGACAACTGCGCCATGCAGCTGGTGATGAATCCGGGACAGTTCGACGTGATTCTGACAGAGAATATGTTCGGAGATATCCTGTCAGACGAGGCCAGCATGATCACAGGCTCCATCGGTATGCTGTCGTCAGCCAGCCTCAACGAAAGCAAGTTCGGGCTTTACGAGCCCAGCCACGGCTCCGCGCCGGATATCGCGGGGAAGGACCTGGCCAACCCCATCGCCACCATTCTGTCCGCCGCCATGATGCTTAGGTACTCCTTTGACATGGACAAGGAGGCTGCAGCTGTGGAAGCGGCTGTGCAGGAGGTGCTGACTGAAGGATACAGGACAGGAGACATTTACCGGGAAGGATGCAAAAAAGTGGGAACCGCGCAGATGGGAGATCTCATCGCGGCGGCCGTCAGACCTTCTTAGGCTTGGGAGAGGGGGCGGCGGGAACAGTCCCCGGGGATATGAAGCTGCCGGCGGACAGGGCATGTCATCCACGGCACGGAAAAACAGAACAGGAGGAGATTAGGATGAGAAGTGATAATGCGAAATCAGGAATGCAGCAGGCGCCGGCCAGGTCTCTCTACCGGGCGCTGGGCCTGACAGAGGAAGAACTGGCAAGGCCCCTTGTGGGAATCGTAAGTTCTTATAATGAGATTGTTCCGGGACATATGAATCTGGACAAGATTGTGGACGCGGTGAAGCAGGGTGTGGCTATGGCAGGGGGAACCCCCATAGTGTTTCCCGCCATCGCGGTGTGTGACGGGATCGCCATGGGCCATGAGGGTATGAAGTACTCTCTGGTGACCAGGGATCTGATAGCCGACTCCACGGAGTGCATGGCCATCGCCCATCAGTTTGACGCCCTGGTCATGGTCCCCAACTGTGACAAAAACGTGCCGGGACTTTTGATGGCTGCGGCCCGTCTCAATATCCCCACGGTGTTCGTCAGCGGCGGTCCCATGCTGGCCGGCCGTGTGAAGGGAGAAAAGAGAAGTCTGTCCAGCATGTTCGAGGCTGTAGGCTCCTACGCGGCGGGCACCATGACAGAGGAAGAAGTAAGAGAGTTTGAGCGCAAGGTGTGTCCCACCTGCGGTTCCTGCTCCGGCATGTACACAGCCAACAGCATGAACTGCCTGACAGAAGTGCTGGGCATGGGCCTGAAAGGCAACGGCACCATACCGGCGGTGTACTCCGAGAGGATCAGCCTGGCCAAGCATGCCGGCATGGCGGTTATGGATATGCTTGAGAAAAATATCTGTCCCAGGGACATTATGACGGAAGCGGCATTCCGCAATGCCCTGACCATGGACATGGCCCTGGGGTGCAGCACCAACAGCATGCTTCATCTGCCGGCCATCGCCCACGAGGCGGGAGTGGAGATCAATGTGGACATTGCCAACGAGATCAGCGCGAAGACGCCGAACCTGTGCCATCTGGCTCCCGCCGGTCCTACATATATGGAGGATTTGAATGAGGCCGGAGGAATCTACGCGGTGATGAACGAGATCGCCAGGATGGGGCTTTTGAACCTGGACTGCATGACGGTCACGGGAAAGACCGTGGGCGAGAACATCAGAGGCTGCGTCAACAAGAATCCTCAGGTTATCCGAACCGTGGAAAATCCCTATTCCCGGACCGGCGGCATCGCCGTGCTGAGAGGCAATCTGGCCCCCGACTCCTGTGTGGTGAAGCGGTCGGCAGTGGTTCCGGAGATGTTGAAGCACGAGGGGCCGGCAAGAGTCTTCGACTGCGAGGAAGATGCCATCGCGGCGATCAAGAGCGGCAAGATCGTGGCGGGGG